>JBKQSS010000033.1:0-38825 GCA_052143535.1 Myxococcaceae bacterium
CTCGTCTCCTTCGAGGGCGAGCTACCGGTGAGGCCGGAACTGGGCGAGCAGTGGCACTACGCCGACTGCAGCACCGAGGGCGGCGGCTTCGCGACTCTCGACTACGGCGCCGGGGGCGAACCGGTTCTCTATGCCGGACGCGAGGAGAGTTACGCCGAGGCCGGCCTGGCGGACGCCGCACCTTTGGCGGCTCCTGGCGTCGAGCCGGTGCGGGCGCTGAGCTGTCCCACCTGCGGTGGTCCCATCGAGCTCCGGCGTCCGGACAGCAAGGCCTTCGCCTGCCCCAGCTGCGGCAGCCTGCTCGACGTAAGTCGAGGGGCGTTCCAGGTGCTAGGCGTCCTTGAGTCCCGGTCCAAGCCGCCGATTCCGCTGGGGGCCAAAGGGACGCTGCTCGGCGAGAGTCTGGAGGTGCTGGGGTACCTGGTGCGGAGCACCGTCGTGGACGACCAGCTTTACAGCTGGGAGGAGTTCCTGCTGCACGGAGCCGGCGGGTACCGCTGGCTATCGGTTTTCAACGGGCACTGGCTCTTCTTGCAGCCCATTGCCGCCGGCAAAGTGGAGGCAGGCGCAACGGCGCGCTCGGCCTTCTACGAGCACCGCTCCTTCCGGCACTTCCAAGGTGGAGAGGCGCGCTACGCGCAAATTCAAGGAGAGTTCTACTGGGAGATTCGGGCCGACGACACGGTGAAGACGGACGACTTCGTGGCGCCCCCGTGGCTGCTTTCGGTCGAGCGCACCCCAACCGAAGTCTCCTGGACTCGGGGCCAGTCGGTGACGGGCGAGGAAGTCTGGAAGGCCTTCAAGCTTCCCGGAGTGCCTCCAGCGGTGGTGGGCGTAGGCGCGGCGCAGCCCAACCCGTACCTGGCCCGGCTGGGAGCTACCTGGAAGCTGGCCGGAATTGCCCTCGCGGCCTTGCTGCTGTTGTCAGCGGTGCTGACCGCGCGAGCGCCACGCCAGGAGGTGCTGGCCCTGGACGTCCCCCTCACCCCCGGGGACGTCACCCTCTCGGAGCCGTTTGAGCTTTTCGGTGGGCCCCAGGCGGTGGAAATCACTGCCGAGGCCGAGGTGTCGCAGGCCTGGGTCGGGCTGGATGTGGCCCTCATCGAGGAGGGGACGGGCGAGAGTGAGACGGTGGCGTTGGAGCTGTCCTCCTTTTTTGGCGTCGAGGACGGCGAGTCCTGGTCCGAGGGTTCGCGCACTGGCAGCGCCGTCATCGGCTCGGTCCAAGCCGGGCGATACCTCCTGCGGGTGGAGCCCCAAATCGAGCGTGGCCAGGGCCGAGTGCCCGATACGGCACACCTGCGCGTCTTGCGCGGGGTGTTTCTGTGGACGCCCCTGGTGTTTGCCCTGGTGCTGCTTTTGGCCTGGCCGCTCGTCCTTCTTTTCCGGGTGACGGGCTTCGAACGGCGGCGCTGGCAAGAGAGCGACCATCCCTGGGGTGGTGGCTCGTGAGCGCCCTGGGCTGGAGGGAAGGCGCATGAGGGTCGGGCCCTACGCCATCTATTGTCTGGTGCTTGCAGGCGCCCTGCTGGTCATGGAGGTGCGGGGCGTGAATCTCCTTCCTGAGTCGCACCACGTCAGTGTTCCGTCGTCGGTCCGAGGCGCGCCGGGTGGCTATCGCACGTACCGCTTCTGGGGAGGCGGCGGTTTCCGAGGAGGCAAGTGATGGACTTTCTAAACGTGAAGGCGCTGGTGGCGAGCATCATCTACTCGGCGGTGGGCGTGGTCATCTTCCTCGTCGCCTACAAGCTGATGGAGCGCTTTTTGCCTTTCAACGTCGACAAGGAGCTGGCCGAGGACCAAAACACGGCGGTGGGCGTCGTGGTGGGCTCGGTGATGATTGGCCTCGCCATCATCATCGCCGCCGCCATCCATTAAAGAGCGAATGGCCAAAAGCCAAACCGAGACGACGGCCGTGAGGGCGCGGACCACGGCCCTCTTCGCCGCGGTGCTCCTGGTCTCGACGTGCGGCCTGGTCTACGAGCTGGCCGCCGGGGCACTTGCCTCCTACGTCCTCGGCGACTCGGTGACGCAGTTCTCCCTGGTCATCGGGATTTACCTCTCCGCCATGGGCCTGGGGGCCCACTTCTCCCGCTATTTGGAAAAGGGGCTGGCGCGGCGCTTCGTCGAGCTGGAGCTGGCGGTGGCCTTGGTCGGTGGCTTCTCGGTGCCGCTGCTCTTTCTGTCTTTCGGTCGGATGAGCCATTTCCGCCCCATCCTCTTCGGGGTGGTGGCGCTGGTGGGGACGCTGGTTGGCGTGGAGATTCCTCTGTTTCTCCGCATCCTCCGCCAGCGGCTGGAATTCAAAGACTTGGTCGCCAATGTGCTCAGTGTGGACTACCTCGGCGCGCTGGTGGCGTCGCTGCTCTTCCCACTGCTTCTCGTGCCCCGTCTGGGGCTGGTGCGCACCTCGCTGGCGATGGGCCTGTTGAATGCCCTGGTGGGGCTGTGGAGCACCTGGCTGCTGGCCGAGGAGCTGCCGGCGCTCGGCTGGATGCGGGTGCGGTGCGCGCTCGTCATCCTGGCCTGCGCCACTGGCTTGGCTGGCGCCAACTGGATGACGTCCCTGGCCGAGGAGGCACTCTTTGCCGACCCCATCATCTATTCGCGCCAATCGGCCTACCAGCGCATCGTCATCACCGCCGGGCGCGGCAGCTTCCAGCTCTTCCTGGATGGGAACCTCCAGTTTTCCTCGGCCGACGAATACCGCTACCACGAAGCCCTGGTGCATCCGGCCTTCGCCGCCGCCGCTCGCCGCGAAAACGCGCTGGTGCTCGGTGGCGGCGATGGGCTCGCCCTCCGGGAGATTCTCAAATACCCCGAGGTACGCCGGGTGACGCTGGTGGACATCGACCCGGCGATGACTTCGCTCGCCGTCAACCTGCCCATGGTGCGCGCACTCAACAACGGTGCCTTCTTCGATTCGCGCGTGACGGTGGTGCACGAGGACGCTTTGGCCTGGCTGGCCGACCTCCCGGCTGAGGAGCGCTTCGATGTGGTGATTGTGGACTTTCCCGACCCGAACAACTTCTCGCTCGGAAAGCTGTACACCACTCGCTTCTACCGGCTGCTTCGGGCCCACCTTGCCCAAGGCGGCGCCGCCGCCATCCAAAGCACCTCGCCCCTTTTGGCGCGCACCTCTTTCTGGTGCATCGCCACCACCCTGGAGGCAGCCGGCCTGTTTGTCCGTCCGATGCACGTCGCCGTGCCCTCCTTCGGCGAGTGGGGCTTCGCCCTGGTGCGGGAGGGGCCTTTCAAGGTTCCCACGCACGTCCCCGCTGGGCTTCGCTTCCTCTCGGACGGCGTCCTGCCGGGGCTTTTCCAGTTCGGCCCGGACGTGGCGCGCGTCCCGGCCGAGGTGAACCGCTTAGACAACCAAATTCTCGTCCAATATTACGAAGCCGAGTGGAGCCGCTTCGAATGAGGCGCCTCACCCGGCGCGACTTGCTCCTCACCTTTCTGGGCCCGGCGGTGGCCAGCGCTTGTCGAAGCGCCAAGCCTCCCTCCTTGCGTTTTGAGGGGGCCATCCTGGGAGCCAACGACCGCGTCGGCCACCTTTTGCGGTCGGGCTTCCGGCCAGAGCCACAGGTGCAGACGCGCTCGGCTGTCCTCATCGTGGGCGGCGGCGTCGCCGGCCTCTCGGCGGCGTGGCGTCTGTCACGGGCCGGCTTCGAGGATTACCGCATCCTCGAGCTCGACACGGAGCCGGGCGGCACGGCGCGGGGCGGCCGCAACGCCATCACCGCCTTCCCCTGGGGGGCCCACTACCTTCCCTGTCCCCAGCCGCATGCCCGGTCGGTCGAGTTGCTGGCCTTGGAGATGGGCGCTGCCAGCAGGGGCCCGGAGGGGCAGCTCGTCTTCGACGAGGCGCAGCTTTGCCGCTCGCCTCAGGAGAGACTCTTCGTCGCCGACCGCTGGTACGAGGGGCTGTACCCGCGCGCCGGAGCGACGGCGCGCGACGTGGAGGAGTTTGGAAACTTCCAGGCCGAGGTGCGGCGTCTGTGCGGGCTCAAGGACGGCCAAGGCCGGCGCGCCTTCGCGGTACCGATGGAGCACGGCTCTGACGACGCGGACATTGTGGCCCTGGACCGCCTCTCCATGGCCGAGTGGCTCGAATCCCGCGGGCTGAAAGGCGAGCGAATCCGCTGGTATGCGGAGTACGGCTGCCGCGACGACTATGGGACGACTCTTGAGGGGACGAGCGCCTGGGCTGGCTTGCATTACCACGCCTCCCGCTCCGAGCGCGGGGGCCCGGAGGACGTGCTCACCTGGCCCGAGGGGAACGCCCGAATTGTGGCTCACCTCTCGCGTCTGGCCGGACGGCGTCTGGAGACGAACGTACTCACCACCGAGGTGCGTCCCCGCGAGCGGGGGGCCGAGGTGGTGGCCTTCCATACCGAAAGCGGCCGCTGTGAGGGGGTGGTGGCGGAACAAGTGGTGCTGGCCATTCCGCGGGTGGCTGCGGCCCGAGTGCTTCCCCACCCGCGACTGGTGGCGGAGGCCAGCGCCTTCCACGCCGGCCCTTGGCTGGTGGCCAACGCCACGCTGCGCCGGCGCCCGCTGTCCCGTGGCTTTCCTGAGGCTTGGGACAATGTCCTCTATGGCTCCGGCAGCCTTGGCTACGTGGTGGCGACGCACCAGTCCGACCGTCACGGCGGCGCCCCAGGTGCCACCGTCTTCACCTGGTACCTGTCGCTGACGCAAGCTGACACCGGCGCGGCGCACCGCTGGCTTTCGGCCCTCTCCTGGCGCGAGGCGGCCGAGCTGGTGGTCGCTGACTTACGGCGCGCTCACCCGGACATTGAGTCCTGCATCGAGCGGCTCGACGTCTGGCGCTGGGGACACGCCATGGTGCGCCCGCGCCCTGGCTTCGTCTTCGGCCCTGAGCGGCGCGGGGCCCCAAAGCCCCTGGGCGACGTCCACTTCGCCCACACCGACCTCTCTGGACTCCCGCTGATGGAAGAGGCGCAGTACCACGGTATCCGCGCCGCCGAGGAGCTCCTCGCTCGGCGAGGGCTCGCCTTCGATAGCTTGCTGTAACTCCAGAAGGAAAGGGCGCTCGTTTGCGCGAAAAGAGTGTCTCCCTCAGCTTTGCGCCCAAAAGGCCCGAGCGAAGGCCGAGGCTGGTGCGGCGCGCAATGCGTCCACCGGCCCGTGCTGCGTCACCCGGCCGGCCTCCAGGACAAGCATGTCTCCGCCCAGCGCACGGGCGTCGTCGGCCTCGTGGGTGACGACGAGCGCCGGGATGTCCAGCCGACGCAGGTGCTCGGCCAGAAAGTCGCGGAAGCGGACGCGGCTCGGGGCGTCGAGCGCCGCCAGCGGCTCGTCCAGAAGCAGGGCTCGCGGCTCCATGGCCACCGCCCGGGCCAGGGCGACGCGCTGCCGCTCGCCTGCAGAGAGCGCCCCCGGTAGGCGCTCGGCCAAAGGTGCCGCCTGTAGCTTTTGTAGGGCCTCTTCCACCCGAGCCACCCGGGCGGGCGGCGCGAGGCGGAAGAGGCTGAAGCCCACGTTGTCGCGCACCGAGAGGTGCGGAAAGAGGCCAGAGTCCTGCGGGACGTAGGCGACGCGGCGCTCCTCGGTGGGCAGAGAGAAACCCGAGGCGGCGTCGAAGAGGACGTCCCGGCCAAGCACCAGCCGCCCGGCGGTGGGGCGAATGGCCCCGAGGACCGCCAGCAGCAGCGTCGTTTTACCGGCACCGTTGGGCCCGGTGACGAGGAGCGGGCCGGGCCCGGCGGCCAGCTCGACAGAGAGGTGGAAGGCGCCCCGGCGGAGCTCAAGTCGTGCGTCGAGCACCCTCGCCTCCGAGGAAGCTTTCCGACCGACGGCCCACCAGCAGCAAAAGGCCGAACGCCACCACCACCAGCACCAGTGACATGGCCTTGGCCGGCCGGAGGTCGCCTTCCATGGCCGTGTAAATGGCCAGGGGCAGCGTTTGGGTGCGGCCCGGAAGGTTTCCGGCAAACATCAACGTCGCCCCAAACTCGCCGAGGGCCCGGGACCAACTCAGCGCGGCGCCGGTGGTGAGTCCGGGCAGCGACAGCGGCAGCGCCACGCGGAAAAACGTCCGCCCCGGGCTGGCCCCGAGCGAGCGGGCGACGAGCAGCATTGCCGGGTCGAGCCGGCGAAAGGCGGCAGCGGCCGCCTGCACGTAGAAGGGAGCTGAGACGAAGAGCTCGGCCAGCACCACCGCTGCGGTGGTGAAGGGCAGGCCAATGCCGAAGCGCTCGAGCCACGGCCCGAGAAGGCCCCGGCGGCCGAAGGCCAAAAGCAGCGCCAGCCCCGAGACGGCCGGGGGGATGACAATGGGAAGTTGCACCAGGGTGGCCACCGCCCGCGGCCACCGCCCGGTGCGCCGTGCCAACAGCCAGGCGAGAGGTGTGCCGAGCAGAAGCACCAGCGCCAGCGAGCAACAGGTGGTGAAGAGGCTCAGCCCGAGCGCCGCCAAGGCCAGGGGGCTGCGCAGCCCGGCCGCCGCGTCCTCGGGACTGGTGGAAAGCCACAAGGCCACAAGGGGCACCAACAGAAAGGCCAACAACGCTGCCGCCGCCAGTACCGGGAGCGCCGCCTGCAGCTGGCGGCTCAAGCGCCCCATGTTGGCTCGGCCACCCAAGGGCCCAAGTGCGGCGCGTGAAGGCGGGCTAGGCCCAGCCGGGCCTTGGGCGAGAAAGCCTGGGCAAAGCTTCTCTGGAAAGCGGAGTCCACCTGGCCGTCGACTGTCAGGAATGGCCGACGGGGTGTCAAGCCGAGCTTGGGGCCTCCCTGGGGTTGTGGAGGCCCTCCCCTTCGGAGGGGGGGTGGAAACCTTCGGGCCCCCTCGGGGGGTGTGTAGGCTTTGAGCCGCCAGCCTAGGCTGTCGCTTTGCCGTGCGCCGGACCGGCAATTCGCTATGTGCTTATTGCGTATGCCCACCATGCGGCCAGCACTGACAGTCGCCGGAGTGGTGCTTCTGCTGGCCCTCTCGGGCTGTCGGGAAAGCCCTGCGCGCGCCGCCTCCTCTGCGCCTGCGGAGACGGCCCGACTGTTACCTCCCACCGCGCCCACCTCGCCCCCCGGCGCGCCCGTCCCGGTGGAGCTCGCCTCACTGGCGCCATTGGTCGACCGCATCCTGCCCACCGTTGTCAGCGTCGAGGTGGACCCCGGTAACCCCTCTGCCTCCGGGGAGGGGGAGGCCGAGGAGGACGAGGAGGAGTCCGCGCCACCGCTTCCGGAGGGGCACCCACCGGTCCAAGGGCGTCGCGTCGCGCGAGAGCACGCCGGCGCTGGAGTGCTGCTCGCCAGCCGCGGCCTCGTCCTCACCAGCTTCCACCTCCTCCGCGACGCGTCTGGCCTGTTGGTGCACCTGGCCGACGGCCGGGCCTACGAGGCCGAGCTGGTGGGCCGCGACGCGCCCACCGACCTCGCGCTTTTGCGGCTACGCAACGCGCCGAAGAGCCTGCCGGTGGCGCAGCTTGGCGACTCGAAGCGCCTCCATACCGGTGACTGGGTGCTCGCGGTGGGGAACCCCTTCGGCCTCTCGTCCAGCGTCTCGTTGGGCATCGTCAGCGCGCAGGGTCGGCACTTGGGGAGCCCGTACGCCGACTTTCTCCAGACGGATGCCGCCATCAACCCGGGAAATTCCGGAGGGCCGCTCTTCGACTTGCGGGGGGAGGTGGTGGGCATTGCCACCGCCATGCCGGGAGCAGCCGGAATCGGCTTCGCCGTGCCCTCCGCCGTCGTCCTGGAGCTGCTTCCCCAACTGGAGAAGGAGGGCGGAGTGACGCGGGGCGCGCTCGGCGCCTTCTTCCAGGACATGACGCCGGCGTTGGCCCGAGCGCTCGGGGTGAGCTCCGGCCAGGGCGCTTTGTTGAGTGGCTTCACCGCAAATTCGGCCGCCCAGCGCGCCGGCCTGTTGAGGGACGACGTGGTGGTGGCGCTGGACGGTGAGCCGGTGGCCTCTCAGAGAGAGCTCATTCACAGCGTGGCGCTGCACCCCCCTGCCTCTCGGGTAAAGCTGACGTTGGTGCGCAGCGGGAAGGCCCAGGACGTCCAGGTGACGCTCGGCACGCGCACCGACCTCGAGGGCACCGGGCCTCTGGCCCGGCCGGAGCCGGACAGCCGTCCTTCGTCCGCGGAGCCGGGCCTCGGCCTCGAGCTGACCGACCTCACCCGGGAGCTGGCGGCTCGTCTTCAAGTCCACGGGCAAGGTGCGGTGGTGGTGGCCGTCGTGCCCGGCTCGCCGGCGGACACGGCCGGCCTCAGTGTCGGCCTTGTCATCACCGAGCTCGCCGGGACGCCGGTGCGCAGCGCGCGAGACGCGACGGCGGCGCTGAAGTCGGCCCGCCCCGGGCGCACCCTTTTGGTGCGCGTCCTCTTGCCGGGCGGGGCTGCCGGGTTGAATGCCCTCGTCGTCCCGTAAGAAGAAGCCCGAAGCTGTGGCCTGACTTCCGGCCCCCCAAGGGTTTGCCCGAAGGCGCCTAGGGGCGAAACACCTGGCCGCCCTTCATGACGAAGGAGACATGGCGGAGGGCCGTCGCGTCGAGCAGGGGGTTTGCGTCGGTGGCCACCAAGTCGGCCGCGGCACCGGGCTGCAGGTTGCCCCGCTCCTTCTCCATCCCGAGCAGCCGGGCTGCATCCACCGTCATCATCCGGAGAATGGCCGGGGCCGGGAAGCCCGCCTCTTGGTAGCTTTCCACAAAAGCGATGGAGAGCGTCCCGCGCGTCTCGCCGGCCATCGGGAAAATAACGTCCGTCCCGAAGGCGATGGGGACGCCCACCGCCCGAGCGCGCTTCAGCCGGGCCACCACCCGCGGGTGGAAGTCGTCCATCCCCATCTCGTGCGCCGCGCTCTTGGTGAAGTCCGTGCCCACCAGAAAAACACCCTTCTTCTTCATCAACTCCAGCGTCTCGGTGGTGGCGTCGTAGGCGTGCTCGACGGAGGCCACCCCGCCCTCGGCGGCAATTCGTGCGCCCCTGTCTGTGGCGCAGTGCGCGGCCACCTTCATCCCGGCCCGTGCGGCCTCGGCCACCAGCGTCCGGACGTCCTCCACCGAGTAAAGGTAGGGCTGGTCGTCGACCACAATTTTGATGACTTTTGCTCCGAAGAGGACGTTTTTCCGCACCGCCAGGCGCATCTCCTCAGGCGTGTCGGCGTAGAGGTACTCCGGCTCGCCCAAGTCCGGGCGCTCGGGCTGCAGGTGGTGGTACTGCCCGCCGAGCGGGGCGATAATACGGCCGGCGTTCACTACTGTCGGGCCGCTAATCCATCCCTCCTCGATGGAACGCCGCAAGTCCGTGTCGGCGTAGTTGCCGGCATTGCCGACGTCCCGCACCGTGGTGAAGCCTGAGGCGAGCATCTCCCGAGCGTTCACCACCCCCATCAGTGCGCGCCGTCCGTTGGTTTCGAGCAGGGTGGAGGAAAGGAGGGACTTGAGGAGGTCGTTCAGCCCGTGGCCGCCTTGCGTTCTCACCGTCAGGCACAGGTGGGTGTGGACGTCGATGAGTCCTGGCAGAACGTAACGGTTGGAGAGGTCAATCACCTGCGCCCCGGCCGGGACCGCCAGCTGGGGCCCCACCGCCTGAATGTGGCCGTCCTCCACCAAGAGGCTTTGGTTGGCGGTCGCCGTTCCGGTGGCAGGGTCCACCAGCCAGCCGGCGCGCACCACCACTGGCGCCGCGTGCGCCGGTAGGCCGAGCAACCAGACAATGGCAACCGCACCGCATGCTGCCAGTCGGCCGTTCCAGGCCATGGGACCTTCCTTCGAGTGGGGAGAGGGGCGAATTGGAGCAGGACCGAGAGCGTCCGTCGAGCGGTTTGCGCACAGAGGCAAGCGTGACGAGGCCTGTCGGCCCGGGGCGGGAAGGTTGTCGCCTACCGGGGGCCGTTGCCGTCAGCGGGCCGCCGGCGGCAGCGGCCGGAGGAGCCCGCCGTACCCGTCGGGGGCCTCGGACGCGACGGTGCTGTTGTACTCGATGACGCCGAAGGTGCCCTTTGGCCCCGGAGGGCGGCAGCTGAAGCGCAGCGCCAACTCCTCCGCCTGGCCCGTCCGGACGCGGCGCAGTCGACGCTCGAGGACGACGGCCACGCCGGCATGCACCACCGTCGGCAGAAGACGCTCGGTTTGAAGCTCGGGGACGAGGACGTCCTCGGCCCCCCGGCCGCCGTGCGCGTCCAGCGCCACCCGCCCGTCACGCCCGGGGAGGACTTCGGTGCGCACCACTCCGCCGCCCTCCGGGGTGGGGTCGAGCGTCCAGCGCAAAAGCGTGAGGCAGCGGGCGACGTCGCCGAGGTGGGCTTCAGCGGCGCGTTCTCGGGCCTCGGCTGCTTGCTCGAGGTGCTCGCGCCGTACGCGCACTACCCCCACGGCGATGCCCAGCCCCGCCGCCGCCAGTAGCACCAGGGCGGCTGTCGAATTGCGCACAGGCTCCCTCACTCCGGGCTGGCTTGGCCCGGGGGGACCAGGCTATTCCCCCGGGCCCCACCATGCTTGCCCCCATTCTCTTGAGCCTCCTCGCTGCTTCCGGTGTGCCTGTGGACGACGCATTCCTCGGCCAGTACGCCCAAACCCATGCCTTCACCAACGGGCTGCCCAAGCAGGCGCGGCCCACTCCGGACGGGCGCTGGGTCCTCTTCCTGCGCTCGGAGGCCACCTCCTCGGTGCAGTCGCTGTACGCCTTCGACGTCGCCACTGGGAAGACGGAGCAGGTGCTCACCGCCGAGGCGCTGCTTCAGGGAGCCACCCAGCAGCTGAGCGTGGCCGAGCGCGCCGCCCTCGAGCGCAAGCGCATCAGCGCCCGGGGCTTCACCGGCTTTGAGTTGTCCACGGACGGCAAGACGCTGGTGACGGTGCTTTCCGGTCGCGTTTACCGGGTGGACGTGGCGGCCCTCACCGCCGGGAAGCCACTGTCCGCCTCGTCCCGGCCGCTCGGCGTGGAGGGGGTGCTGAGCCCCGTCTTGTCCGCAGACGGCGCGCAGCTCGGGTACGTGAAGGACTACGACTTGCACGTCCTGGACGTAGCCAGTGGCCACTCGCGACAACTCTCCACCGGTGGGACAGAGCGGCTGAGCCACGGCCTGGCGGAATTCGTCGCCGAAGAGGAGATGGGGCGCTTCGACGGTTTCTGGTGGTCTCCCGACGGGAAGCACCTTGCCTACGAGGAGTCGGACACCCGGGAGGTGGAAACCTTCACCATTCAGGACCCAGCCCGGCCGGAGCAGCCGGCCAACACCTTCCCCTACCCGCGCCCCGGAAAAGCCAACGCCAAGGTGCGGCTCGGCCTCGTCTCTTCCGCTGGCGGCCCCACCACCTGGGTGGCCTGGGACGCAGAGAAGTACCCCTACCTGGCGCGCGTGGTGTGGCCGAAGCACGGGCCGCTCACCGTGCTGGTGCAGAACCGCCCTCAAACCGAGGAGGTGCTGCTGGCCGTCGATGCCACGACTGGCGCGACGAGAGTGCTGTTGACCGAGCGCGACGCGGCCTGGCTCAACTTGCCCCCGGCCGAAAAGGTGCCCACCTGGCTGGACGACGGTTCCGGCTTCTTCTGGCTCAGCGAGCGCAGCGGGGCCTGGGAAGCCGAATTCCACGGGCCAGACGGCGCGCTGAAGGACATCTGGGTGAAGGGCGCGGACCACCTGGTGGCTCTGGTTGGCTACGACGCTGCGGAGAAGACGCTTTACTTTGTCGCCGCCCCGCAGGCGCCGGACACGGTGGCCATGCGGGTGCGGGCCCAGGGGCAGCCCGAGCGCTTCGCCCCGAGCCCAACCGAGCGCACCGCGCAGCTGCTCAAGCTTTCAGACGACGGCGGCATCCGGCTACTCACCACCTTCTCCGCCAACGGCGCCGCGGTGACCGAGGTGAGGGACCGGACTGGCAAGACGCATGGCGTGCTTCCCTCTTTGGCCATCGCCCCCCCCTTCACACCCCGTGTCGAGTACCGCCAGGTGGGCCAGCTCGGCTTCTGGACGACACTCATCCGGCCCCGCACCGCCGTCCCCGGCCAGAAGCTTCCCGTCCTGGTGGACTGCTATGGCGGCCCCCACGTCAACGTGGTGCAGGCCATGCCGTCCATGTACCTGCTCGAGCAGTGGCAGGCCGACCAAGGCTTTTTAGTGGTGGGCTTCGACGGCCGGGGGACGCCGCGGCGGGGCCGGGCTTGGGAGCGCGCCATCAAAGGAGACTTCTCAGGCGTCATCCTCGATGACCAGGTGGCCGCGCTGCAGGCCCTGGCCGCCCTCGTCCCGGAGATGGACCTCTCCAGGGTGGGCATTGCCGGCTGGTCCTTCGGCGGCTACCTCGCGGCGCTGGCTGTCCTGAAGCGTCCGGACGTCTTCCATGCCTCGGTGTCCGGCGCGCCGGTGGTGGACTGGCAGGACTACGACAGCAACTACACCGAGAGGTACCTCGGAATTCCTCCCGCCGCCGACGCCGTCTACGCGCGCAACGGCCTCCTGGGCGAGGCGGCCAAGCTGCAGCGGCCATTGCTGCTGCTGCACGGGACGTCGGATGACAACGTGTATTTCTTCCACTCGTTGAAGCTGGCCAACGCCTTCTTCCGGGCCGGGCGGGAGCAATTCCAATTCGTGCCCTTGTCCGGCTTCACCCACATGGTGGCCGACCCCCTGGTGATGGAGCGGGTGCTGCAGCTCCGCATGGACTTCCTCAAAGCCCACCTCGCCGCACCCGCCACACCGGTAGCGGGCCCGGTTACTGCCCGTTGACGACGACGGCTGGCGCGCGCGCCGGGCTGGGAGGCACCACCACCACCGCCGGGCACACCCAGTGCCCAGCGTGCCAGTGCCCGTAGGGGCCGTAGTGCCCCTCCACCCAGGCAGCGCCGGGGCAGGGCGGCGGCCGGACGGCGACGGCCTCTTGTGTCGCGCACCCGAAGGTGGCGAAGGCCAGCGTGGCGGCGAGGACAGAGAGTCTCAGCTTGCGCATGGAAGGGCGTGCTCCTTTGCCCTCAACCAACCCCAAACGCCAATGGACGTTGCGGGGGAAGCCAAACCCCCAAAGAAGACAAGGGCTTCCCCCGGCGCCACGGCGAGGGAAGGACGACATGCCTCCACCCCGGGGGGCCTCATGCCCCTTTGTGTGGCTCCGCTCGGCGCCTCCCCAAGGCGGCGCCTTGCCTAGGGGGGCCGAGCGCCCGTGGCAGCACCCCAGCGCCCGCCTCCCCAAGTTCGGAAAAGCGGACAGTTGGACGTCCCCGGCTCCGCGCTTGTGGTGCGAAGCCGGGGTCGCCAGGCACTGCCTCAGGACTGTCGGTCCTTAAATGGGCTTGACGTTTTGAGCCTGAAGCCCCTTTGGGCCTCGGGCCACGTCGAACTCCACCTTCTGACCCTCAGCCAGGGTGCGGAAGCCCTCTGACTGGATGGCAGTGTGGTGGCAGAAAACGTCCTCCCCGCCCCCATCCTGCGTGATGAAACCAAACCCCTTCGCATCGTTGAACCACTTCACGGTACCGGTTGCCATCTCGTGTCTCTTATTCCTTCTCAACACCACGGCTGATAGCGCCGCGTGGTCTCCACGGTCGGAGGACGCGCTTTTTTATGGAGACATAAGGTTGAAGTAAAGCTCTCTCGACGTCCGTCCGTGCACTCGGGGGCTCGGTCAGAGTCGCAGCGCGCTGCGTCGTGACAAACCGATGGCGTTCCAGCGCCGCCCTTGACGCAGGTGGGCCCTCAGGCGGCTGTCCCCAGGGGGGCCTATACCTCGAGAAGCAGCCGCTCCGGGTCCTCGATGCACTCCTTGATGCGGACCAGGAATTGTACCGCTTCTCGCCCATCAATCAGCCGATGGTCATAGGAGAGGGCCAGGTACATGACTGGGCGGATGACGACCTGCCCGTCGCGCGCCACTGGCCGCTCCACAATGTTGTGCATCCCGAGGATGGCTGTCTGGGGCGGGTTGAGGATGGGGGTGCTTAGCATCGAGCCAAAAATGCCCCCGTTGCTGATGGTGAAGGTGCCGCCCTGGAGCTCCGCCAAGGTGAGCTTGTCGGTGCGGGCGCGGGTGCCGAGCTCGGCAATGCGTTTTTCGATGTCGCCCATGCTCAGCGTGTCGGCGTCCCGAAGGACGGGAACCACCAGCCCGCGGGTGCCGGAGACGGCCACGCCGATGTCGTAGTAGCGCTTGAGGACAACCTCGTCCCCGTCAATCTCTGAATTGACCAGGGGAAAGGCCTTCAGCGCGTCCACCACGGCGCGGACGAAGAAGCCCATGAAGCCGAGCTTGGTGCCATGCCGAGCGAGGAAGCGCTCGCCGTAGGCCTTGCGCAGCGCCATCACGGCGCCCATGTCCACCTCGTTGAAGGTGGTGAGGATGGCCGCGCTGGACTGGGCCTGAAGCAGCCGCTCGGCGACGCGCTTGCGCAAGGGCGTCATCTTCACCCGCTCCTCGCGAGCGGCGTTGGCGCGCACGCCGGCAGCCTGAGTGGGAGAAAGCGCCACGCTGGCCGGGGCGAGGGACTTTCCACCCTCGAGCACGGTGAGGACGTCATCCTTCGTCACCCGGCCGGACACCCCGCTGCCGCGCAGCGAGCCCGGGTCGAGTCCGGCGTCCTCGGCCATTTTGCGGGCCACCGGAGACAGCGGGGGCTGCCGCCCATTGCCGGACGGAGACACGGCCGGCTCGAGGGCCGAAACCGCGCGGACCGCGGCCGGCTTGGACGCCGGAGCTGGGGCGGTGGGGGGCGCGGCGGCCGGGGCCACTTCGGCGGCTGCCCCGCTGGAGATGGTGCCCAGCACGTCACCGATTTTGACCCGGTCTCCCTCGACATGGCTGATGGTGGAGAGGGCGCCGGCGGCGGGGGCAGCGACGTCGATGGTCACTTTGTCCGTCTCCAGCACCACCACCGGCTCGTCGAGCTTCACCGCCTCGCCCACCTTCTTGTGCCACTTCCCCACCACCGCCTCGGTGATGGATTCGCCCAGTGCCGGGACGGTGAGCTCAACGGCCATCGGAAGTCCCCCGCGCAAACGCCTCGTCCACCAGCTGGTGTTGCTCGAGCTCGTGCGTCTTGAGGAAGCCCGTCGCCGGGCTGGGGCTCTCCCCCCGGCCCACGTACCGCACCCTGACCGGCTGCGCCGCGATGGCCGCCAGCTCGGCGAGGTGGGAGCGCATGAAGCGCCAGGCGCCCATGTTGCGGGGCTCCTCCTGCACCCAGATGAGCTCGCGCAAGGCCGGGTAGCGCTGCACCAGCGCTTGCAACTCGGCGACGGGCACCGGGTACAGCTGCTCCACCCGGGCGATGGCGACGCTGGTGTCCTTGGTACCGGCACGGCGGGCCATCAAGTCGAAGGCCACCTTGCCGCTGCAGAGGAGAAGCCGGGTGACGCTGGCCGAGTCTGGGCCCGGCGCGTCGGGAAGGACGCGCTGCCAGCCGCCGCCGGTGAAGGCCTCGAGCGGGCTCGCCGCCTCCTCGCGTCGGAGCAGGCTCTTGGGCGTCATCACCACCAGGGGCTTGCGCCAGGACAGGAGTGCCTGCCGCCGCAGCAAGTGAAAGAGCTGCGCCGCGCTGGTGGGGTAGCAAACCTGGATGTTGTCCTCGGCTGCCAAGTCCAAGAAGCGCTCCAAGCGCGCGCTCGAATGCTCCGGTCCGGCGCCCTCGTAGCCGTGAGGGAGCAGCAGCACCAGGCCCGACAGCCGTCGCCACTTCTGCTCGGCGGCCACGATGAACTGGTCGATGATGACTTGCGCGCCGTTGGCGAAGTCGCCGAACTGCGCCTCCCACAGCACCAGCGCGTCCGGGTAGTCGAGCGAGTAGCCGAACTCGTAGCCCATGCAGCCCGTCTCGGAGAGCGGGCTGTTGAAGACTTCAAACACCGCCTGTCCCGGCTCGATGGCCGACAGGGCAGTGAAGGTGGCACCGGTGCGCGCATCATGAAGCACCGCGTTTCGGTGGCCAAAGGTGCCGCGCTCGGTGTCCTGCCCGGTGAGTCGGACGTGCACCTGTTGGGTGAGCAGCGAGGCGTAACTGAGGTTCTCGGCACTTCCCCAATCGAGCGGCAGCTCGCCGCGGGCCATCTGTTCCCGCCGCTCGAGGATTTTGGTCATCTGCCTTAGGGGCGTGAAACCGGCCGGCACCCGGGAGAGGTGCTGCAACAGGGCGGTGGCCCGCTCGGGCGAAATGGCCGTCGCCACTTCCTGCACCCCTTTGGACGGACCGCCGCGGAAGCCCTTCCACCAGCCTTCGTTGGCCGAAGGGTCGGCGATGAGCGGCTTCTCCTTGGCCCGCAGGTAGGCGCTCTGGAAGTGCTCCTTGGCTTCCTCGCGAATGTGCTGCGCGTCCTGGGCGGTGAGCCGCTTCTTGCTCTCCAGTTCGCTGGCGTACAGCTGCCCCACCGGGGGGCGGCTCCTGATTTGCTCGTACATCCGCGGCTGGGTGTAGCTCGGCTCGTCGCCCTCGTTGTGGCCGTAGCGCCGGTAGCAGACCAAGTCCACCACCACGTCGCTCTGAAACTGCTGGCGGTATTCGGTGGCCAGCCGCATGACGTGGACGCAGGCCTCCGGGTCGTCGCCATTCACGTGGAAAATGGGGATGTCCAGCATCTGCGCCACCGCGGTGCAGTAGATGCTGCTGCGTCCGTCCTCGGGGGTGGTGGTGTAGCCAAGCTGGTTGTTCACCACCAGGTGCACCGTGCCGCCGGTGTCGTAGCCGCGCAGCCGCGAGAGGTTGAGTGTCTCCGCGACAACCCCCTGGCCGGCCATCGAGGCATCCCCGTGGAGAACCAACGGCAGCACCTGGCGGCGCCGGTCGGCTGTCCCTAGCCGCGTCTGCTTGGCCCGGACCCGGCCCTCCACCACCGGGTGGACAAACTCGAGGTGGCTTGGGTTGAAGGCCAAGCTGAGGTGAATGCGCTTGCCCTGTTGGGTGAGAAAGTCCGACGAGAAGCCCATGTGGTACTTCACATCGCCCCTGGCCACGTAGCTGAGCGGGTCGGCCGGCCCGTTGAATTCGCTGAAAATCTGGTCCGGGCTCTTGCCGAGAATGTTGGCCAGGACGTTGAGACGGCCCCGGTGGGCCATCCCGATTACGACTTCGGTCAGGCCGAGCTCGCCGCCCACCTCGAGCAGGGTGTCGAGCATCGGGATGAGGCTCTCTCCACCGTCGATGCTGAAGCGCTTAGCCCCCTGGTATTTGGTGTGGATGAAGGACTCGAAAGTCTCGGCGACGGTGAGCTTCTCGAGGATGTGGCGCTGCTCCGCGGCGGACAGGTTGGCACGGTTCTCGGTGTGCTCCATGCGCGGCATCAGCCAGCGACGGCGGTCGCTGTCGAGCAGTGTCATGAACTCGACGCCGATGCGCCCGCAGTAGGTGTGACGGAGCCGGTCGAGCAAGTCCCGCAGGCGCACCCGGCGCCCTTCGGCAAAGACCCCGTTGCCATCGACCACCTGCTCCAGCTCCGCTGGCGTGAAGACCTGGTCGCTGGCCATCGCCAAGTCGGCGGCGTGCTCCAAGGGTGGCCGGGGACGGCCAAGCGGGTCGAGCTGGGCGAGCAGGTGGCCGCGCAGCCGGAAGGCGTAGAGGGTTTGGTCCACGCGGGCCTGGAGCCCCATGTCGGCCGACGAGACCGCCGCTGGCTGCACGGCCAGGGCGTGTGCCGTCGCGCCGTTTCCGGAGCGCCCCGCCGGCTTTTCGGCGTGCCCGTTGGTGCGCGGACTGTCGGACGTCAAGGGGCGCCCGCCGCCGCCCGAGCGCTGGAAGAACTCGCGCCAGCTCGCGTCAACGCTGTCCGGGTCCTCGAGCCACCGGCCGTAGAGGCCCTCGATGAAGCCGATGTTGGCCCCGGTGAGGAAGCTGTCCTGAGTTGCCATAAAAGGGTTCTAGAGTCTTTAACGCCGAAGGTTGGGACGAGAGCCAGTTTTTAGAGCGCATGGCTTCCATGCCGCGCCCTCACTGTTGGCCCCGCGGGCTCCAGTTGCAAATTCACCACTCCTGGCCGCCCGGCGCCAGAGACTGCCCTCGGCAGTCGTCAAACAGGGAGCAGCTGCTACACGGGTGATGCCCCGCCGCATACGCCCCTACAGAGGCCCGGGCGGTGGTAAAGCTGCCGGCACCCACCATGCTCCTCTCTGGCAAGCGGTTGGTGATCACCGGAGTGCTGACGCCGCAGTCGCTGGCGTTTGGCATCGCCGAGCTCGCCCAGTCCGAAGGCGCCGAAGTCCTGCTCACCGGATTCGGCCGGGCGCTGTCACTCACCGAGCGCAGTGCCCGGCGGCTCTCGCCTTCGCCCGAGGTGCTCGAGCTCGACGTCACCAACCCGGCCCACTTTGCTGCCCTCACCGAGACGCTCCGCAAAAAATGGGGTGTGGTGCACGGCGCGCTGCACGCCGTGGCCTATGCCCCAGCCGATGCGCTCGGGGGGAATTTCCTCAACACCCCCTGGGAGAGCGTCCAGACGGCCTTTCGCGTCTCCACCTTCTCCTTGAAGGAGCTCGCGGTGGCGGTCGCCCCGCTGATGACGGACGGCGGCAGCATCCTCACGCTGGACTTCGACAACCGGGTGGCCTGGCCCATCTACGACTGGATGGGTGTCTGCAAGGCCGCTCTCGAATCCTGTGTCCGCTACCTGGCTCGGGACCTCGGCCCGAAGCGAATTCGTGTCAACGCGCTCGCCGCCGGGCCGTTGGCCACGGTGGCGGCCAAGGGCATTCCCGGTTTCAAGCAACTGGAGCGCGGCTGGGGTACCCAGGCGCCGCTCGGCTGGTCGTCCAAGGACGACCACGCGGCGGTGGCCAAGACGGCGGTGGCCCTTCTGTCGGACTGGTTCCCCTCCACCACTGGCGAGATGGTCCACGTGGACGGCGGCTACCACGCCCTGGGCGCCCCCCCGGTCGACCCCTCCGCGGAGTAAGCCACTCTTCCCCAAGCTGCGCCCCTGGGGCCGCTGGCCCAGTAAGGGGCAGGGATGACCCGCTGGCCAGAGACGGGGCCCCCCTTTGTGCCGTTTGAGTCGTGGCAAGGCCAACGGACGTGGGGGTAGAGTCCTTGGAAGGGTTGCGCTGCGCCGTGGCCTGTCGCGCTTTGCTAGAGCGCGCCAGGGAAGGGGGAAGCCGTGGATGCGTTCCGAGTCATCCTCGCCGTGACGCTCCTCGCTGCGGGCGCCGCGCGCGCCCAGAGCACTGGGCCCAAAGCCGGGCCCACCACCCTCACCCCGGCGACGGTGAGCAGCACGCCCTCGTCCCCCAAGCCGGGCACCACCGCCTCCGACGCCGCCGCTCAGGCCGTCCAGGCTCGACCGCCGCTGCTGGTGCTGGACCTCGAGGCTCGCGGCGGCGGCCTCCCCGAGGCGCAAGCGGCCACCATCAACGTCGTCCGGGGCCTGCGAGACCTGGACGTCTTCCAGGTGCTGAGCGCCGATGACGTGCGCCAGCTTCTGGCGCTGGAGCGCACGCGGCAGCTGTCTGGCGCCAAGGGGGAGAGCGCGCTGGGCGAATTGGGGAAGGCCTTGGGGGCCAACAATGCCGTGGTGGGAAGCGTCACGCGCGCCGGAGGCAAGTACCAGGTGGAAATTCGCCTCCTGGACGTCCGCACCCAGCGGGTGCTGAACCAGAAGACGCTGGGGCCAGTGGGCAGCGTCACGGAGATTGCGTCGGCCCTGCCCGGGCTGGCCCAGGAGTTGGTGGCGCCGCTGCTCAAGGACCAGCAGGGCTACCTCTTGGTGCGCACCAAAGAGGAGGGCGCCGAGGTGCTGGTCGACGACACCCTCATCGGCTCGACGCCGCAAAAGGCTGCCATTCCGCTGTCCCGCGGCCTGCACCGCCTGCAGATTCGGAAAGACGGCTTCATCGCCCAGACGCGCGCGGTGCGCATCGAGCCCAACCAGACGCGCGTCGAGGACGTGGACCTCGTCCCCTCGCCGGACTACGCCGCCGCGTACCACGACAAGAATGGACGGCTGCGCATCGCCGCCTGGGTGGCCTCGGGGGTGGCGGTGCTGGCCATCGGCGCCACCATCTGGCTCGAGGTCGACCTCCACAACACCTACAACAACGACTTTTACCCCTACCAGCAGTGGCTTTTGGGCGCCGCCGGAGGCTCGCAAACCAAGCCCCCCAGCGTGGCCAACAACCCCACCGCCAGCGCCAACTGGGACGCCTGCACGGCCAATGGCGTGAAGTACTGCACCACCCAGGCAAACAACGGAAAAAACAGCGTGCAAACCCTGCAATGGGTGGCGGCCGGGACGGCGGTGGTGGCCGTCGCGGCCACCGGAGTCGCCATCTGGCTGTGGGTGAGCGGCAAGGACCCGAACCGCTACACCGACGTCGTCGCCGGCGTCGGGCCGACGGCCAAGGGCGGCGTGGCCTTCGCCTTGGCCGGGCATTTCTAAGGCGGCCTCCTCGCCCACCGGCTCTCCCTGAGGACGCGGGGGGGGGGGCAGCCTCCCTCCTAGGGGCTCGTCTCGCTGCGGTGTTGCCTGGACGTCACTTCTACTCCGGACGAAAATTTCTGCTCGACCTGTTGACTCTAGTGGGGGGGTCGTAGTAAACACCAGTGGCGTGTCGCCTTGGCGGGGAAGGTGCTCCGTCCTGGAGGGCATCCATTGAGCGAGCAACCGCCCCGCATGCCTCCCCCGCGCCGAGCTCCACTCGACCCCTGGCCCAGCCAGCAGCCGCTGGGGCCCGAATCGGACGAGCCCTTTGGGCCACGCGAGGCGGGTCCCGACGAGCCGCTCGAGGAGCGGCGGACGCCGGTTAGGCAACCAGCATCGGGAGCGCCTGGAAGCGAAGGCCGTCCGCGGTCTCGTTGAGGTCGAAGCGGGCGATGCCACCGGAGCGCAGCTCGCCGAAGAGCAGCGACTCGGCGAGCGCCTTCTTCAGCTGTTGGTCCACCAGCCGCGCCATCGGACGGGCGCCGAAGTGTGGGTCATAGCCATGTTCCGCCAGCCAGCCCCGCGCCGGCCCTGACAGCTCCAGTACCACCTGCTTCTCCCGGAGCTGGTCCTGGAGCAGCCGCACTTCCTTGTCCACCACCTGGAGGATGGTCTCAGCGCTTAACCCGGCGAAGAGAATCCACCCGTCGAGCCGGTTGCGGAACTCCGGGGTAAAGGTGCGCTCGATGGCCTTCTTGGCCTTGGTCGCGTCGGGGCCGGCCACCGTGTCTCCAAAGCCCACTGTCTTGCTGCTCATCTCGCGCGCACCGGCGTTGGTGGTGAGGATGAGCACCACGTTGCGGAAGTCCGCCTTCCTCCCGTTGTTGTCGGTGAGGGTGGCGTGGTCCATCACTTGAAGCAACACGTTGAAGAGCTCTGGGTGGGCCTTTTCAATCTCGTCCAGAAGGAGCACCGAGTAGGGGTGCTTGCGGATGGCGTCGGTGAGCAGCCCACCCTGGTCGAAGCCGACATACCCGGGCGGTGCGCCAATCAGCCGGCTGATGGTGTGTTGCTCGGAGTATTCGCTCATGTCAAAGCGCAAAAACTCGACGCCCAGTACCCGGGCCAGCTGCTTGGCCAACTCGGTTTTCCCCACCCCGGTGGGGCCTGAAAAGAGAAAGCTTCCGATGGGCTTCTCAGGACTTCGAAGCCCAGAGCGGGCAAGCTTGATGGCCGCCACCAGCTCATGGATGGCCGGGTCCTGGCCGTAGATGACCGAGCGCAGCTGAGGCTCCAGGTTGGCCAAGGAGTCGCGCTCCGAGGCAGAGACGCTCTTCTCCGGCACCTTGGCCATTTTCGCCACCACCGCTTCGACGTCGTGCAGGGTGACGCGCCCCGTCCGCTGCTCCACCGGGCGAAGGCGGTCGGCCGCGCCGGCCTCGTCGATGACGTCGATGGCCTTGTCCGGCAAGAAACGCTCGTTGATGTACTTGGCCGCCAGCTCCACCGCGCCGCGGATGGCTGCGTCGTCGTAGGTGACGCCGTGGTGCTCCTCGTAGCGCGACTTGAGCCCCTTCAGGATGAGGACGCTGTCCTCCAAGGAGGGCTCGCCGATTTCAATCTTCTGAAAGCGCCGGCCGAGGGCGCGGTCCCGCTCGAAGCTGGCCTTGTACTCCTGGTAGGTGGTGCTGCCGATGCAGCGCAGCCGCCCTGAGGCGAGGACTGGCTTCAGAATATTGGAGGCCTCGATGCTGCCCCCGCCGGTGGTGGCCCCGGCGCCGACGATGGTGTGGATTTCGTCGATGAAGAGGATGGCGTTGGGGTGTTTTTGAAGCGCCTTGAGAACGCCCTTCAGACGCTCCTCGAATTGGCCCCGAAACTTGGTCCCGGCCAAAACGGCGCCCATGTCCAGCGAGTAGATGACGGCCCCCTTGAGCGCGTCCGGGACGTTGCCCTCGTGGATGCGCAGCGCCAACCCTTCGGCGATGGCCGTCTTGCCGACGCCGGAGTCGCCGACGTAGATGGGGTTGTTCTTCCGGCGGCGGCAGAGCACCTGCAGCGTCCGTTCCAGCTCGCGCTGCCGGCCGATGAGCGGGTCGATGCGGCCTTCCTCGGCCTCCACCATGAGGTTCACGGCGAAGGACTTGAGTGGGTCCCGGACCGGCGCACCCTCCTCCTCCGGACCGCTCGGCTGCCCCTCCGCATCCTCCTCCCCCTCGGCCCCCTTGGTAATTCCATGGGAGAGGTAGTTCAGGAGGTCCAGCCGGGTGACGCCCTCCTGCTGCAAGAGGTACAGGGCGTGGCTCTCGTCCTCTCGGAACATCGCCACCAGGACGTCTCCGCTGTCGATGACCTTTTGCTCGGCCGACAGCGCGTGGATGGCTGCCCGCTGCAACACCCGCTCGATGCCGATGGTTTGCTGGGGCTCCGCGCTGACGCCCTCAGGGAGCTTCTCCACGGTGTCCTTGAGAAACGTCTCCAGCCGCTGGCGGAGCCGCTTCACCGAGGCGCCGCAGGCAGCCAGGACTTTTTGGGTTTTCGCCTCTTTGCTCAGCGCCAGCAGGAGGTGCTCGAGCGTGAGGTACTCGTGGCGCATCGCCTTTGCGTCTAGCAGTGCCAGCTTGAAGCTGGCTTGCAGGTCCTTGGCGATTATTGGAGTGGCCACGTCAAATCTCCTCGGACGTTTCAGTCGGTTCCATGGTCAGGCGCAAGGGGAACTCGTTCTCCCGGGCCAGCTTCTCCACCATCTCGATTTTCGTTCGTGCCACGTCATAGGTATATACGCCGGCCACGCCAATGCCTTGCTGGTGTACGTGCAGCATGATGGCCACCGCGTCAGACTCGCTTTTGTGGAAGACTTGGCGCAGCACCGCGACCACGAAGTCCCGGGTGGTGTAGTTGTCGTTGTGAAACAGCACCCGGTACAGCTGTGGCCGCTTCACCCGGCGCTCGGTCTTCACCTCCGGAACGGCCATCGTGCCAGGCGCGCGCTCAGCCACCGTCCACCTCGGGGGCTTGTTTGAAGCCCGTCTCGGCGCGCCAGGCGGGCAGGCCCTGGGCGATGGCGGTCCGCTCATGGCCCAGAAACTCGCGCACCGCCCGGTCGAGCGGACCGTGAAAAATCCAGTGCGCGCTATAGGTGAGGCGGGGGAAAAAGCCCCGCACCAACTTGTGCTCGCCCCCCGCTCCGGGCTCGAAACGCTGCAGCCCCCGGCTCACCGTCTCCTCCATCCCCTGGTAGACGCAGACGTCGAAGTGCAGGAAGGGCACCTCCTCGAAGCACCCCCAGTAGCGTCCGTAGAGGGCCTCCGGCCCCGACACGTTGAAGGCCCCGGCCACCAGCTGCCCCGAGCGCAGCGCCTGCACCAGCTCCACCCGGTGGCGGAAGCTCTTCAACACCCTCACGAAAAAGTCAGGCGTGAGGTAGCGCCGTCCCCAGGCAAACTTGTCCACGGTGCTGGCATACAGCCGGTACACGTCCTCCGGGTCCACGCCCAGAAGCCCCTCGCCCCGCAGCGTGCTCAGCTGCAGGCGGTGCTCAGAGGTGGCGCGGCGCTCGCGGCGAATTTGGTTTCGCCGCTTGCTGGTGAAGCGAGCGAGCACCTCCTCAAAGCTGCCGTACCCCTCGTTGAGGAAATGGTACTGAACGCCGTGGCGGATTCCGAAGCCCTCCTGCTCGAGCAAAAGCGCCTCCTCCTCGGTGGGAAACAACACGTGCAGCGAGGAGAGGCCTTCGCTTCGGGCATACTCCAGGGCGGCCCGCATCAGCTCCCGGGTGCGTGCCGGGCGGTCCTCGCCCGGTGCCACCAAGACGCGCCGGCCAGTGGCCGGGGTGAGGGGAGCGGCGAGTATTAACTTCGGGTAGTAGCGCAGCCCGACCCGCTCCGCGGCGGTCGCCCAGGACCAGTCAAAGACGAATTCGCCGTGGCTGTCCTCCTTCAGGTAGGCCGGCGCTGCGGCCACCAGGTGGTTCCCGCGCCACAGGGTGAGGTGGCGCGGCCGCCAGCCCGTCGCGGCCCGCACGCTGCCGCTCGACTCGAGCGCGTCCAGCCAGCCCCACTCCAAGAAGGGCGCGGCCGGTGCGTCCACCAGCGCATCCCAGGCGCTCTGGGGCACGTCTCGAATGGACTCGAGCAGCTTGACCTGGGTGGGGAGTGTTCCGGACATCGACGGCGCTGCGGCAGGGCGAAGCCGCAACGCTATAACGGTGCGGGGGGGTTGCTGCCAGCGCTGGGCGCAGCCTTGGGACGTGAAGGGGACAGGCGCGCTTTCGAGCGGCCCAGGGGCCAAGGCATCCGAGGGGGCTTGGGGCCCCCCAACTTCGAAAAAAACCACCTCTAGCGCGTCAGCTCGCGGGCCAAAAAGGCGCCCACCTCGGAGAGGCCCGCGCTGGCCCGCGTCCGCCCGGCGTCGGTCTCCATCAGCCGGCGGGCGGACTCGCTGGCCGTCCCCGCCGAGAGGTCCGCCAGCACCAAAAAGGCGCTCCACCCGGCGGTTGTCTCGACACTCCGGCCCGGACGCAGCGGCCGGTCCTGGAGCGACTTGGCCACCTTCTCCAAGAGGCCGTCGTCGGTGAGTCGCTTGGCCCCGCCCAGCAGTGCGCTCCAGGTGGCCGCCAACAGCTCCTCGAGCAGCGTCCCGGTGAGGGCCGACTCCAGCCGCGTCCGCGCCTCCTCATCGTCAATGCTGTGGGCAGCGGCGTAGGTGGGAAGCAGCTTGGCCACCACCACCGCGCGGGTGGCCAGGTGCGCGAGGCGGGGGGGGTAGCGCATGGGGGCTTGCACCCTAGCGCAGGTCGACGCCGTGCTCCTTGCAGTCGGCCACCACCTGCGCACGCGCTGCCTTCCCGGTGACGTTGGCCAGCGCGGCGCGGGCGTTTCCCAAGTCCTTCAGCTGACAGTGCGCTCGGGCTTTGACGGCCCAGCCGGCGCTCGTCTTCTTGGTGAAGAAGCTCTGGTCGGCGAGCCTCAGGGCCAGCTTCGGGTCTTCGTCCACGAGGGCCTCCTCGGCGTCCGCCAACAGCTCGCTCACCCCAGCCGGCGTCCCAGGCGGAACGGCCTCCGCCGCCGCTGGGCCCTTACCTAGAGAGGCCCCCGCTTTGAGGGCCTGGGCCCTCTCCATGGCCGCCTTGGCCGTTTTGAGTCCGTCACTCTGGGCGTTGAGCGCCTCGCGGATGCCCTTCTTCACCTCCTCGAGGCCTTGCTTCAGCTGTTGTTTCACCTCGTCCGAGTTGTCCTCAGCGCTGGTGGTTTCGGCCGGGGCATTCGCCGAGCCGCCGGCGGGCACGCCGGCCGGGACGTTGACGTGGTGGGCGGCGCGGCGGAAGACGCCCAGCCCGGCCAGCACCACCGCGGCCACCAACAGGAAACGCCCGACGCGCCGCGGCGGGCGCCCCGGCCGGGGCGCAACCAAAGGAGGGCCCCCCGCCACTCCCAGAAGCGCGGCCTTGGGGACACTCTCGCTCCCGAAAGGGGCCGGCCAGGCCGACGGCGCGCGCTCCGGGGCGGGCGTCGCCCAGGGCTGGGCGGGAGCCCTCGGCGCCACCGCCTCGGTGCGCCGCGGCACGGGGACTGGCGTGGCCGGGGTGAAGGTGGCGTCGGTGACGGCCTGGCTCAGCGGGATGGGTTGCGCCGCCGGGCTGGCCAGGGTGGCGTCCATGCCGCTCGGCACAGGCTGAGTGACGGGCACCGTCAAGGGCCGTCCGGTGAGCTCGCCGACGAAAGCATTCATGTCGGTGGGCCGCAGGGCCGGGTCCTTCTGCAGCGCGCGGTCCACCGCCGACAGGACGTTGAGGGGCAGCCCCGAGCGGAGCTGGGCCAGCGGCTGGGGCTGCGCGTGCACCACCTTGTAAACCACCTCGGCCAGGGAATTGCCGCCGAAGGCCGGGCTTCCTCCCAGCATCTCGTAGACAATGGCGCCCAAGGCGAAGACGTCGGTGCGCGCGTCGATGGAGGTGTTGCGCCCCAGCGCTTGCTCCGGCGCCATGTACTGTGGCGTTCCGATGAGCACCGCGTCCTGAGTGGCCACCGTCTGCGAGCCGCGGATTTTGGAAATGCCAAAGTCCAGCACCTTCACATTGGGGCCCGGCAATTCGTCCTGCTGGGCGCAGAGAAAGACGTTGTCCGGCTTCAAGTCCCGGTGCACCACCCCCGCTCGGTGGGCGGCCTGCAACGCCGAGCCCACCTGTCGGGCGATGGCCAGCGCCTCCGCCATTTCCATCGGGCCGTGCTGCAGCCTTTGCGCCAGCGTCTCCCCCCGCAACAGCTCGAGCACGATGTACGGCTCGCCGGAGGGCAGGGTGTGGAAGTCTAAGACTTGCACAATGTGGGGGTGGCCCAATCGGGACGCAATCTCCGCTTCCCGGCGGAAGCGGGCGAAGGCTTCCCCGGAGGCGACGCCCGGCGCCAGAAGCACCTTCACCGCCACCTGGCGGCCGGGCAGCCGCAGGTGCTCGGCCGCCCAGACGGCGCCCATTCCGCCACGGCCGAGCAGGTGGGTAATGCGGTACGTCTCCGCGACGACACCACCGACGGAAAGGGCGTCTTGGGTCGCCATGCCGGGCGCAGTTTAGCAGGCGTCGGCGCCTGCCAAGAGGACCTTCGCCCGGGGGGGCGGAGGACAGCGCTGGCCGAGTGTCCGCCAGGGCGGGGGGCCCGGGCGCCCCACTCGGCTATAGTGCCCTCACCGTACGGAGGCTCCTTGGCCCTCGCGCCGTCCCCGGCCGTCCTCGCGCTTCTTTCCCTGTTGGTTTCCACGCCCCCGGCCTCCAGTCCGGTGGACGTCTCCGCCATCAAGGCGCAGCTGCGCGTCTTCGACGACGGAAAAGGCCATTACCTCGTCCTCATTCCCTTCGGTGCGGACATCGAGAGCCACTTCTACTGGGGCGATGGGAAGACGTTTTGGGCGCAGCGCGTGTTTGGCGGGGGCAGTGAGGGAAACGTTGGCTTCAGCAAGTACTTCTGGGAGCCGCGCGTCCCTCACGGCCAGGCCAGCTTTGGGCTGCAGGCCGGCGTCTACACGCTTTCCTGTGGCGAGCGGAGCACCCTTTTCCACCCCAGCGAGGAGGCCACCGCCCAGTCCATTCTGGCCTCGGCAACCTTCCAGTCACCTCGCTGGACGCGCCGGGCTTATGCCCTGGCGCGGGACGAGTCCGGCACCTACTACTACGTCGACCGGGCGCGGCAGGAGGACGTGCTGGACTTTCGGCTGTGGGCGGGCCAGAGGGGCCAACTCAAGCCCCTGCACATGACGAATGTGGTGAGCGACTCGGAGGGGGACATTTTCGCCACCAAGTCAGGCGAGCTGCGCCTGGTGCTGGACAAGAAGGAGAGCGCCTGGGTGAAGGGCAAACAGCGGACCACCCTCAAGCTTCTTCCGCTCGAGGACAACGTGCGACTCATCTACTCCGAGCTTGGCGTCTACGCCGGTGAGCCGCTCGGCACCCCCTGCGACGTGCTGTAGCCCCCCGTCCTCCCCCCCGCGCTTTAAAAACCGCCCCCCGAGGCGCCGAAACAACGGCGCCGCTTTGGCCAGGCGAGCCTTGCCGGGGTGGTGAGGGACAAGGGTAGTGTGTCGTCGGCAACAGGGGGTCTCTAAGACGTGCTGCTTCCGCCGGGAACGCTCGTTGGGAAATACCGCGTTCAGCGCCAACTCGCCCAGGGCGGCATGGCGGAGGTTTACCTGGCGACCAGGCAGGGCGCGGAGGGCTTCGAGAAGCCGGTCGTCATCAAGCGCATCCGCTCGGAGCTGGCTCACGACACCTCCTTCGTCGAGATGTTTATTGCCGAGGCGCACCTTGCGAGCCGCCTGAGCCACCCCAACCTGGTGCACATTTTCGACTTCGACCGGCACGAGGACACCTATTACCTGGCCATGGAGTACATCCGTGGCCGTGCCCTGGTGGAGGCCCGCAAGCGGGCCAATGAGTTGGGGCGGCCGGTGCCCGCGGTGTTGGCGGCGCACGTTGGGGTGGAGGTCGCCCGCGGCCTCGGTTACGCCCACAAACTCACCGAGCACGGCAAGCCGCTCAACCTCGTCCACCGCGACGTCACACCGCACAACGTCCTGCTCTCCTACGACGGCGCAGTGAAGCTGACCGACTTCGGCATCGCCAAAGCGGCCGGCCGGGCGACCACCATCGGCACCCTCAAAGGAAAATTTGCCTACATGGCGCCGGAACAAGCTCGCGGGGAAAGCGTCGACGCTCGCACGGACCTCTTCGCGCTGGGCATTACCTTGTGGGAGTTGCTCACCGGGGCGCGACTCTTCCACGGAGACAGCGACGTGGCGGTGCTGAACGCCGTTCAGGAGCGCCCAGTGGTGCCGCCGTTGGAGCTCAACCCGGCCGTGGACGAGGAGCTGAGCACGGTGGTGTTGAAGGCGCTGGAGCGCACCCCGGACAAGCGCTACCAGACGGCGGCCGAGCTGGAGCGGGCCCTCTTGCAGTATGTGCTTCACCACAGCCAGGTGCCGGAAGACACCGACGTGGGCGCCTTCATTCGCGGCCTCTTCCCGCTCGAGGCTGAAATTGCCGAGTCGACGGTGACGAAGCTGCAGGGCGGCGGGTGGAATTCCCGCGACGAGAGCGCAGCCACCGTCGTCCCGGCCCACAAAGGCGCGGGGCGCGCCCGGGTGGGGCGTCGTCCAAACGCTTCCGGCCGGCTGGCGCGTGACCTCCCTGGTGACAGGACGGAGCTCTTCGACAGCGCGGCAGCGTCCGCCACGGAGATGCAACCTGCCGACCGGACGCCCACCGAAGGCGGTGGGGGGCGCGGCGATGAGGTGCCAACACTGCGGGCTCGGGCGCCGGTGCGCCTCAACCAGCTCGGGCGGGCGCTGGCGGAGCGGACGAAGAGACTGCTTTCCGGCCTGGAGACCAAAGCGCACCGAGTGGCGGCGAGGCTCACCGGCCGCGCCCCCTCCCGGGCCGTCCTGTTGGCGGTGGCCGCCACCCCGCTCGCGCTGCTCGTCCTCTTCATCCTCCTCTTCAGCCGGCCGGCGGTGAAGGCGACCGCGGTCGCCAGCGCTGCGGCCCCCTCCGCGCCCGTGGAGGCGGCCTTGCCCCCCCCGCCGCCAAGCGTGGCCGCGCCGGCGGAGGCGCCGGCCGCCGCCGATGAGGGGTTCCTCGAGCTGACGCTGACGCCCGGCGGCAACGTGACCATCGACGGCAAGGAGCAGCCGAAGGTGGAGGGGACGCAGCGCTTCACGCTGAAGGCCGGCCACCATGAAGTCATGGCCAGCGACACGAGAGTCATTACCGAATGGTCGGTGTATGTGCGCCCGGGCGCGACAGTGAAAAAGCACTTCAGCTTCCCAAAGCACAAGTAGCGGCTCGCCCTGCTGGCCGGAGAAAGGGGCCCCCGTCGGTGGCGCCGTGGGCCGCGCTGCGAAAAGCGCCGGTTTGTGCGAGCCACCGGGGGCGGCGGATAGACTTCCCCCCTGGTGGGGGCTTGCCTCTGCCTCTCCCCGGCAATAGCCGTTGCACATGTCCTTTCACCTCTCCTCTGCCCCGCTATTGGCACTCGTCGAGCCGGGCCAGGCCGGCGCGCTGGAGCAGCTGTTTCACCCCGTCATGCTCGAGCCGGCTCAGGTGCTCTTCGAGGAGGGCAAGCCCTGCGACTGGCTTTGGGTGTTGGGCAAGGGGGCTGAAGTCTCCGTCACGCAGGCAGCTGAGGCGCCCGGACAAGCGGTGGTGGCGCACCTCGGCGCTGGGGACACGGTGGGGGAGATGGCTCTGGTGGATGAAGGGCCGCGCTCCGGCACCGCCCGGGTGGTGGTGGGCGGTCCGGCGGCTGTCATGGCGGCCCGAGACTTCTACGCCCTGAGAGACGCCTACCACCCGGCTGCCTTTCAACTCCTCAGAAGCATCTGCCTCGAGCTCTGCGCGCGGCTGCGCGGGACTTCGGACCGCCTGGTGGCGCCCGGTCTCGGCAGGCCGCGAGCGGCAGCGCCCGTCGCGCCCGAGCGGAGCGAGCCCGAGCACCTCGACGAGCTGCCCGCCTTCCGCACCTTGCCGAGGGTGGTGAAGCTCGCGCTGGCCCGGAAGCTTGGACGGCTCGAGGTGGCCGGCGCCACCACGGTGTGCACCGAAGGCGAAGAGGGCGATGCGGCCTACTTCATCGCCTCCGGCGCGGTGCGAGTCGTCCGCCGCGGCTACGCGCTGGCCCGGCTCGGCCCGGGCGAAGTATTTGGGATGGTGGCGCTGATGGACGGGGGGGCCCGCTCGGCGAGCTGCGTCACCCAGGGACGGACGCGCCTCTTCCGCCTGGCCCGGATGGACTTCGAGCAGCTCTTCTCCTCGGGAAACCGCTTTGCCTTCCAGCTGGTGGAGGGCATGGCCCGGCAGCTGGTGCGTAACCTGCGGGCGGCGGACTTGCTTCTGGCCCGGCCTGAGCGCTCGGTGCGGCCGTTGGCCATCCCGCCGCCGGTCCTCTTCTCCGAGGCCGAACTGGCCGCGCTCGACTTCGGCCAGGTACCGGAGTCCTCCCCGACGCCGCCTTGAAGTTGGTCGCCCGGCCGCTTATGTGAAGCTGTTAGAGGAGCACCGCCTATGCCCGTCAACATCCATCTCGAGTGGACCCCCAACCCCAGCACCCTCAAGTACGTGGTGGACCGCACCTTGATGCCGCGGGGAGCGATGAATTTCACCAGCAAGGAAGGGGTGGAGGCGCGCTCGCCGCTGGCCTCCAAGCTGATGGCCATCGAAGGCGTCACCGGAGTGATGTTGGGCAGCAATTTCGTCACCGTCACCAAGGGTGAAGCCGGAGAGTGGGATTCGCTCAATGACTTGGTGATGTCCACCCTGGACACGCACCTCGGAGCCAACCAGGCGGTGCTCACCGAGGCCGCTCTGGCCGAGACGGCCAATGGCCACAGTGCGAGCGACGGCGAGGTTGAGCGAAAAATACGAGAGATTCTCGACCTCGAGATTCGCCCGGCGGTGATGCAGGACGGCGGGGACATTACGCTCGACCGCTTCGAGGCGGGGATTGTCTACCTCCACATGCGCGGCTCGTGCAGCGGCTGTCCGAGCTCCACCATGACTCTAAAAATGGGCATCGAAAACCGCCTCCGGGAAGTGGTGCCGGAAGTGGTCGAGGTCATGCCCGTCTGAGGCGGCAGGTCAAAGCACCGCAGGTGCGGCGAGAGCTGCTCGCCGAGCAGAGCCCGGCGTTGCTGCAGGAGCTCCACCTCCTCACCCGCGACGGCCACCTCAATGCCGACGCGCTGCGGAAGCTGAAGCAAGTCAACCACCTGGTGGGTCTGCTCCGGCCCGCCCTGGAGGACGTGCTGTCCCGCTTCGGAAGCCCGCTGGTGGTGGACGCTGGCAGTGGCAACGCCTACCTCGGCTTCGTCCTCTACGAGCTCTTCCTCAAGCCGGCCGGCAAAGGCACCCTCCTGTGCATCGAGTCCCGGCCAGAGCTGACTGCCCAGGCCGAGGAGCGAGCCAAGCGGCTCGGCTATGAGCGGATGCGCTTCGTCACCGCGCCGCTCGACGGAGCGCCCTGGCCGGACCGAATTCACCTCTTGGCGGCGTTGCACGCGTGTGACACGGCCACCGACGACGCGCTGCTGGGTGCCATCAGCCACCAGGCGGACTACGTCGCGGTGGTGCCGTGCTGTCAGGCGGAGGTGGCGCGCCAGCTCAAGGAGCGGCCACCCTCCTCGGCTGCGCTTGCCGTCCTGGCCGAGCACCCTTGGCACCGGCGCGAGTTTGGCTCTCACCTCACCAACGTCATTCGAGCGCTGGCGCTGGAGGCGGAGGGCTACTCGGTCACCGTCACCGAGCTCACCGGCTGGGAGCACTCGCTGAAGAACGAGCTCCTCTTGGGTAAGAAGGTGCGCCGGGAAGACGCCCGGGCGCGCGAGCGGCTCCAGCAGCTGTTGGCCGAGACGGGCGTGGCGCCGAAGCTTTCCCGGGTGCTGGCTTCCCGGCGGACGCCGACGGCGTGAGCCGGTGCCCGGACTCTCCAACGTCTTCCAAAAGCCCCCAGCTGCAGCCCCGACGAGGAGTGCGGACTTGGACCCCGTGGACGGTCAGGCGGTGCGCTCGGTGGGCCACCAGCGGGTGGACGAGATGCTCGACGCGCTGCGGACGGTGCGTCCGCAGCCCACTCTGAGGCCTATCCCGGAGGCGGTAAAGCGGAGCTTTCAGACTTCCGCGCCGATGCAAGCCAGCAGCCCGGGAAGCCGTTCACCGCACTGGCTCGCCTTCAGCCGAAGGACTCGCGCTTGATGCGCTCATTTGGAAAGCCGAGGGCCTGCAAGTGGCCGATGGTGGTTTCCAAAAAGCGCGGCTCGGCAGAGACGCCCTTTTCCAGCGCGGCGCGTCGCTCGTAACTGGTGATGGCCGGCCCGCACACGTAGGCAATGGTCTCCTCGATGTTGGGGGCCAGCTCGGCCAAAGCCTCCCGCGGGATTCGGCCGGTGCGCACGTCACCGGGAAGGCCTGAGATGTCCGGCTGCCGGGTGAGGAAGTGCACCACCTTCAACTGCTGTGGGTAGTCCGCCTCGAGTTTGAGCAGTGCGTCTCGGAAGATGACGTCCTCCCACGTCTTGTTGCTGTCCACCATGGTGTGCCGGACGGAAGGGTGGTGCTTCAGCGCGTACTTGAGAATGCTGAAATTGGGGACTGTCCCGGAGCCGGCCACCACGTGCAGCACGTGTTTGGCCCGCTGCTCAATGTCCGGCGGCAGGGTGTAGGGGCCGGTCAACCCCACCACTTTCATTCGCAGCCCAGGGTGGATGCCATAGGTGAGGTAGGGCGAGAGCAGCGGGGCATGCAGGCTATTTTTCCGGAGGTAAGGCTCCTCCTTGATGGTGATGGCCAAAGGTTCTCCCGGCGCCGAGCACACCGAGTAGGCCCGGACCAATTCCTTCTTCCCTTTGAGCTCCTCGAGGTAGGCGGTGTGCGAGGACAGCTGTTTGAATTGGTGCGGGTCGATGGTGACAAACTGGCCCGCCCGGTAGTCCACTGGTTGGTCGGTTTCGAAGACCAACGTCACGGTGTCCGGGGTTTCCTGGATGACTTCGCTGACGACCACCTCAAAGGCTTTGGGCTTGATGACTTTGGGCTCGGGCACGGGAAAGGCTCTCCTCGAGCGTTCCTGATAACAGACCTCCGCGCCCGATGGTTTCCTTTGAGCAGCTCTGTTTTGCCGCCACCAGTCCCGGCCTGGAGGGCGTGCTTGCCGAGGAGGCACAGGGCCTCGGTCGTCCGCGGCAAGTGCCGGGAGGGGTCGAGCTCTGTGGGCCGGCGGGACTGCACCAGGAGGCCTGCCTTCGGCTCTCCACCGCCAACCGGGTGCTGCTTCGCGTGGGCCAGCTCCCGGGGCCGGACTGGGGCAGCATCGCTTCGGCGCTGGCCCGGGTGGACCTCTCCAGCGTCGCCGCCGAAGGTGCGCCGGTGTGGCTCGAATCAACGGTTCGCCATGCCGGCGCGCCGCCGGCGCCGGCTCTCCGCGCCTGGCTACAACGTGCTTGGCGCCGGGGTGTCCACCCGGCCGCAGGGGAGGACCGCGCCAGTCGGGGAACGCGACTGGTGCTGCGGGTGGTCGACGGAGCCGGGACGCTGAGCGCGGATGCTTCCGGGGAATTGCTCTACCGACGAGGCTACCGACAGGAAGTTGGCCGGGCTCCGATGCGCGAGACACTCGCCGCAGGCCTCCTGTCTCTGGCTGGCTGGCGGCCGATGGAGCCCCTCTGGGACCCGCTGTGTGGCTCGGGGACGCTGGTGATTGAAGCGGCGCTGCGAGGACGACGGATGGCCCCGGGCCTCGCCCGGCCGTTCGCCTTCGAGGGCTGGCCCGGGACGGACGCGGCCGACTGGGCCGCGCGCCGTGCGCGCGCCGCGCGCGAAGCGCTCGGGAAAGCGCCTGCCCCCATTCATGGAAGCGACCTCAACGCCGGCGCGCTCGGGACGGCGCGGCGAAATGCGCGTCGGGCGGGCGTTCTCGACTCGCTGGTGCTGGCCCGCGCTGACATTGCCACCCTCAACCCGGGACAGCTGCTTCCAGGACTGCTCCTGGCCAACCTCCCGTACGGGAAGCGGGTGGGAAGCCGGCCCGGACTTCAGGTCGTCTTCGAGGCGGTGGGCGAGGCGTTGCGCACCCGTTTCGCCGGCTGGCGAGCCGCGCTCCTCACCGACGAGCCACGCCGGCTCGAGCGGGCCGTGGGGCTGCCCCTGGCGGGGACGCATGCCCTCAACAACGGCGGCATCTCCGTGACGCTGCTCAGCTTCCGTGCCCACCCCCTCCGCTGAGGCCAGCTCGTCTGAGAGGGGCTAGCTGACGCTCACCTGGCGGGCGGTGAGGCTGTACTGAAAATTCGGCGCATCCAGACAGTCGCGCAGCCCGCCGGCCGTCTCCGCTTGGGGGTACAGGAGGAAGGGCACCGAAGTCCCAGGGGCGCCTGGGAGCGCAACGTCGTGGCCATAGTTGTAGGCCATCCAATTCATTTCCCAGCCCCCAAAGAGGAAGGAGCGTGCCGAAACCACCTTGGCGTCGTCGACGGCGAGGTTTCCGGGGGGCTCCTCGAGGATGACTTTCCGCACGTCGCCTGGGTCCACTGGAATCCACCCGTACCCGTTGGCGAAAAATTCCGCCCGGCAGTGCTGGGCCTTGGTGACGTCTCCGGACTTGCCGAGGGCCTTGTACCCGCGCTCCGAGTCCGCCACCCGCACGCCATAGACGTCCCGCGCGGGAATGCCCAACGAGCGGGCAAGGCCGACGAAGAGCGCGTTGATGTCCGCGCACTTGCCCCCCAGCGAGTGAGCGGCAAGCATGGAGTGGATGTCGCCCAGCCCGCAGCCGCGCACCTTGGGGTCGCGGTAGCTGTTGTCGCAGACCCAACTGTAGAGGGCGCGGGCCTTCTCGACGTCCCCTCCCTTCACCCCGGCGGTCACCTCTAAGGCGGTGGTGCGTACCAGTCCATCGGTGGGAAGAAGCTGGGTGGGGGCCGTCCACAGCGTCCGACTGGCCGAGTCGAGCTTTTGAGGACCTGGCCTGGCGGCCAAGTCCACATTCCAGTTACGGGTGCTGACGTTGCTCTTCACCTCGAGGACTGGCTTGACGCCTTCGGGCCACTCGGCCGAAACCATGGTGACGCCATAGCGGGCGTCGTGGGCGAGGCTGGCGTGGCCCCCGGGCGCCTCCCAGGTGTTGCCAAGCGTTTTCTGGAAGTCCGTTTCCACCGCGAGGGGCAGGGGCACCCAAACCCGCGAGACACCCTTCGGCCGCAACACTTCCACGCGGGTTGTCACCTCGAAGGCACGCCAGCGCGGGCCCGCGGCGGCCAGAGCCCGGCCAAGCTTGGGCACCGGGAGGGCGAGGGTGGCGGCAGCTGCGGTGGTGAGATGCAGAAAGCGCCGACGATTCATCGGAAATGTTCTCCGGATGGCGTCTGCAAGGGCGCAGACGCCCCCTGCGCCCGACTTCCCGGCGCGGGGAGCGCGGACTCTAACCAAACCCGCGCCTCCGCGCCCGGATGGCGCCGCGCGTCGCGCTTCGGGGGGGCCAAAGGCTGGAGTCATCGGCGGGATGGCGCTATGCCGCAGGCCCAAAGCCCATGTCCACCGAACGAGCCCTGGCCCACTTCGTCGCCCACCAGCGCGACTACCTCGATGACTTGAAGACGCTGGTCCGCGTCCCTTCCGTCTCCTTCGCTGGCTTTGACCGGGCCAAGGTGCGTGCCAGCGCCGCGGCCACCGCGACGCTGCTCCGTTCTCGGGGCTTCAAGAACGTGCAGCTGCTGGAGGTGGGCGACGCCCACCCTTATGTCTATGGCGAGATTCTGGACCAGCCGGGGCGCCCGACGGTGCTCCTCTACGCCCACCACGACGTCCAGCCCGCCGGAGACGAGTCGGCCTGGGCCAGTCCGCCCTTCGAGCCGGTGGAGCGTTCCGGGCCGCCGGACCAGTCACCGAGGCTCTATGGCCGCGGCGCGGCCGACGACAAGGCGGGCATCGTCGTCCACAGCTCAGCGGTCGAGTCCTGGCTGAAAGCGGGCGGACTCCCCCTCAACGTGAAATTGATTGTGGAGGGCGAGGAGGAGGTGGGTTCCTCGCACCTAGGGGAGTTTCTCAAGAAGAACGCCCAGCTGCTGAAGGCGGACGCCATTATCCTCACCGACACCGCCAACTTCGACACCGGGCTTCCCTCCATCACCACCGCGCTTCGCGGCCTGGTGACGGTGGACGTCGAAGTCCGCGCGCTGAAGCAAAGCGTGCATTCCGGAATGTGGGGAGGGCCGGTGCCGGACCCGGTAAGCGGGCTCTGCAAGATGCTCGCGTCGTTAACCCATGCCGATGGGTCCATCGCCATTCCGGGCATCCTGGACAAGGTGAAGCCCCTCACCGGCCCAGAGCGCAAGAGCATCGCCGCGCTGCCCGGCGACGAGGCACATTTCCGCAAGCAGGCCGGGCTGCTCGAGGGGGTGCACCTGCTCGGGGGCCGTCACCCGTGGGAAACCAACTGGCGCCACCCGTCGCTGGCCGTCAACGCCATCCAGGCCAGCTCTCGCAAGGATGCGCGCAACATTATCTGCGAGTCGGCCTGGGCCCGGGTCGGCATCCGAATTGTGCCCGACCTCGACCCAGTCGACGTGCAGAAGAAGCTCCTGGCCGCGTTGACGAAGAGCGTCCCCTGGGGCCTCGAGTTGCACTTGCACTCCGAACAGGCGGTCGGTGCTTGGTACACGGACTCCTCTCACCCGGCTTTTCAGGCGGCCTTCCGGGCGCTGAAGAAGGGCTACGGTACCGAGGCAGTGGCCATCGGTGCCGGCGGCTCCATCCCTTTCGTCGAGCCCTTTGCTCGGGAACTGGGCGGTGTCCCGGCGCTGCTGATTGGCGTCGAGGACCCGTACACCAACGCGCACTCGGAGAACGAGAGCCTTCACCTCGGCGACTGGGAAAAGAGCGTCAAGAGCGCCATCCACCTGTACGCCGAGCTGGCCGAGGCGCTGGGCAAGCCGTCCCGCCGCGCCTAAAGCGCAAGAGGTCCCCTCGTTGCGTCAGGCTCGTCGCGAGGTTGAAGTCCTCCTGCCCCCCTGCAGGGGGGCGTTGGGCCTTTTTCTGCTGTTGACGTTCGGCTGCACTTCCGCTCCGAAGGGCGTCGGCGGGCAGCCGCCCAGCCCGGAGCAAACACGCGTCGTCGTCTTCGTCTGGGATGGACTTCGCCCGGACAGCGTCGACGCTGACAACACGCCCAATCTAGTTCGGCTCCGCGACGAGGGCGTGTCCTTCGAGGACCAGCACGCCACCTTCCCGACTTTGACGATGATGAACGCGGCCAGCTTCGCGACTGGCGCCTACCCGGGCACGAGCGGTTTCTACGGAAACACGGTTTGGGTCCAAGGGCCCATCGACGCTGGGCGCAGCGGAACGGGCGCAGCAGTGGACTTGGCGCAGCCCGTCTTCACCGAGGATTATGGCGTCCTCGACACCGTCGACCGCATCTACGCTGGCCGGTTGCTGCTCGTCGGAACGCTCTTCGAAGCCGCGCAGGACGCTGGCATCTCCACGGCAGCGGTGGGGAAGGTGGGCGCGCCTTATTTGCAGGACCGGCGTCGGGGTGGGTGGATTCTCGAGGAGCGCCTGGTTTGGCCCCGTGCGCTGGTGGACGCCATGCAAGACGCAGGGCTTCCGCTCCCCCATTTCTCGCCGCTCGCTTACCGAGAAGCGGTGGACGCGGGCAGTCCGGACCCCACCGCGCCGGGCCGGGTGGTGCGGCTCGCCGACGGCGTCACCGGCGACCCGACCCGAGGCCTGGTCTCGCCCTCGACTGCAGATAACGACTACCTAATGAGGGCTTTCACCGAGGTGCTGCTGCCCGACTTTCGACCCCGGCTGACGGTGGTATGGCTGCGGAACCCTGACACCGCCGAGCACGCTTATGGGCCGGGAAGCGCCGCCTACCGCGACGCACTGCGCAGCCAAGACAAGTTGCTCGGCGAGCTCCGGGCCGCCATCGACCGGCTCGGCCTTTCGGCCACCACCGACCTCCTCGTCGCCTCGGACCACGCGCACTCCACCGTCTCGGGTCCACTCGACCTCTTCCCGCTGCGGGGACTGGCCGACGGAGGTGTTACCGGGGAGGACCCAGCGGGCTACTCGGTGTCGGGCGAGGTTCGGACAGCGGACCTCATCAACCGCGCCAACCTCGGGCTGCATGCCTTCGACGCGCTCGGCTGCGTCTACTCTCCGGTGCTCTCGGGCATCACCGTCTCGGGTAAAAGCGTCTACCCCGGCCTTCGGTGCGGCGACAAACCGGGCACCACGCTGGTGCCTCAGGTGCCGGCGGTGCTGGGGCCGCGCGATGTGGTGGTCGCAGCCAACGGCGGCAGCGAGTACCTCTACCTGCCGAGCCGCGACCCCTCCGTCGTCGCGTCGCTGGTGCGCTTCCTCCAGAGCCGCGAAGAGTATGGCCCCATCTTCGTCGCTCGCCGCTACGGCGCGCTTCCAGGGACGCTCACGCTCGACGTCATCCGGGTAGAAACGCCCTCCGGCGAGCGGACGCCGGACTTGGTGGTCTCCTTC
>JBKQSS010000034.1:0-6487 GCA_052143535.1 Myxococcaceae bacterium
GCAGTTTACAAACCCACCGACTGGGCGGAGTGCTTCTCTATTATGCTGTCATTCCAGACCTCGGAAGCGACGGCTGCCAGTTCGGAGGCTGTGGCACGGGGACAATTTTCGAAAACACCTGCAGCGCCGCCTCGCACGAGGTGGCGGAGTCCATCACCGACGCCATGAATAATGCGACGGCCCCAACCGACTACCCGCTCGCCTGGTACGACAACGAGGCCAACAGCCAGGGCGAACTGGCTGACGTCTGCGACCAGCAAAACGACACGCTCGACGTGAATGGAGTGCCGGGTTGCGGAGCGGCCGACGCCGGGTGTTACACGGTGCAGCAAGTGTTCTCCCGTGTGGTGTGGAACGCGGACCCGGCGGACCAGCCCAATGTGGCGGCCTGCGTCGCGAGCCGCTTCGATGCGGACGACTACTCCATCGCGCTTAGCCCCAACACGCTCACCCTGGTGCGGGGCGTCGCCACTGCCGTGGTCCCCGTCGTAACAACGCTTACCAACGGCAACCCGCTGCCGCTGACGCTCAGCGCCGAGGCACCACCGGGCCTGCACGCGAGCTTCGACAACCCCACTCCGATGGTGGGCGGGGCGGTCAACCTGACGATTTCGTCGGACGTCGATGCCCCCCTTGTCCAGGACGGCGTTCTGGCTGTGCAGGCCACCGGAACAGCGACGCACTCGGCGGCCCTTCTCGTGCATTTGCTGCCGCAGAACGCTTGGAACCTCGTCCTCTCCCCGGCCACCGCGCTGCTTTTTCCGGGGGGCTCTCAGACGTACACCATTGATGGCAACGTGACGGCTGGCAGCGCCGAGCCTGTGTCGCTGTCGGCCGCGGTGAGCGGACTGCCCCCAGGGGTGAATGCCACATTCAGCGCCCTGACGCTGACTCCCGGCGCCTCGACTGCGCTCGTCACCTTGAGCGTTTCCCCGGATGCGCCCGGGGCTCCTTCAACTCCGTTCTCGGTGACGGGCGTCAGCGCTTCCCAGCCGGAAGGCCACCACTCCCTCGCTTCCATTCAGGTGGACAACCCCCCCAACATCTCCATCGTCACCCCGGCGGCCGGGGCCACGGTGAGCAACTACCAGCTGGTAAGCGTGGTGGCCAACCCAGGTGTGAATTCATCGGTCCGCACCATCAACATCACCCTCGACGACGACGTGGAACTTTCCATCGGTTCGGCCTTCACCTTCCTCTGGAACACCGAGGAGGCGGCCAATGGAAGCCACACCCTGCACGTGCGGACATTCGACGCCGATGGCGCTGGCGGCTCGGCGTTGGTCACCGTTACCGTGGCCAACGCCTCCAGCGGCGGCTGCGCCTCGAGCAACGCTGCTCGGCCAGCTCCCGGGCTCTCGTTGCTGCTCGGCATGCTGGTGTGGGCAAGGCGCTGCTCCTCACGCGGAAACCAAACGGCCCCGAGCCGACTCAACGCCAGCTCCCCACAGGAGTCGGCGTCCACCGCGCCCACCACTCATGGTGCTAGAGGGTGAGAGCGCTGTAGCCTCACGCCGTCGCTGCCTTTTCAAAGGGGTGGAGCGTGGGGGCGAGCGCGCAGGAGCGGAGCTCGATGTTGAGTCGATGCGCGACCGGGGTGCTCTTGCTGTGCGCCACTTCAGCCGGCGCCGATAGCCATCGCGTTTCTCGTCGGCTTCCCGAGAGGGTTTCAGGCGCGCTTGTCCGAAGCGACGCGACGGCGCCGACCTGCAGCGGGCTCTTCGGCTTCTCCACCCCCTGCACGCTAGACGTGCAGTACTACGGCGGCTCCGTCCTCTCCAACGTCAAGGTGTACGCCGTCTTCTGGGACAACACGGTGAATCCCGACGTCTTCCAGGGCATGGCCGGTTTCTACCAGACGCTCACCAACAGCCAGTGGATGGACTGGCGCACCGAGTACACCACCACCATCATTGTCGAGGCCGGTAGCCACGCGGGCCAGCCGGGCACACAGCAAGTCATCGGCCGCGGGACGTTCGCCGGGAGCTACACGCTCGGCCAATTGTCCCAACAGTACTACGGGGGCTGCAGCAGCCTTTCCACCACGGGCCTCACCTGCGTCGCCGACTCGGACCTTCAGAACGAGCTCGTCTTTCAGATTCTCAACCATCACCTGCCCGCCCCCGACAACAACACCTTGTACATGGTGCACTTCCCGCCCAGCGTGCAGATTAACCTGACCAACCCGTCTCTTACGTCCTGTGTTGAGTTTTGCGCCTACCACAACAGCTTTCAGGACCCCCGACTGCCGGGTGTCACTGTTGTCTACGGCGTCCTTCCCGACCTCGCCAACAATGGATGTCAGGACGGATGTGGCACGGGCTCCCTCTTCGAGAACACCTGCAGCGCCGCCTCACACGAGTTGGCGGAAGCCTCCACCGACGCCATGGTGGGTCTGGTCACCGGGACAACCGTGGACTTCCCGTTGGGCTGGTACGACTCTGGCCAGGGGGAAATCGCGGACATGTGCGACCAGCAAACCGACACGCTGGGCGAGAATGGAGTCCCCGGCTGCGCCGCCGGCGACGCAGGCTGCTACACGGTGCAGCAAGTGTTCTCCCGTGTGGTGTGGAATGCTGACCCGGCGGACCAGCCCAATGTTGCGGCCTGTGTCTCGAGCCGCTTCGACGCCGACGACTACTTCATCGCCTTCAGCCCCAATACGCTGACGCTGGTCCGCGGTGTCGAGACGGCCGTTGTGCCGGTTGTGACGACCCTCACCAACGGCACCCCGCAGCCACTCACACTCAGCGTCACCGGACTGCCGCCGGGCCTACATGCGAGCTTCGATGAAGCCTCCTCGGTGGTGGGTGAAGCGGCCAACCTCACGGTTTCCTCCGACCCGGATGCCACCATCGTCAAGGACGGCGTCCTGGTCGTCCAGGCCAGCGGGGCAGCGACGCACTCGGCGGCGCTCCTGGTGCACCTCCTGCCGCAGAATGCGTGGAACCTCGTAATTTCTCCCGCCACCGCACTGCTTCTTCGCGGGGGCTCGCAGACGTTCACCATCACCGGCAACGTGATGGCCGGCACCGGAGAACCCGTTGCGCTGTCCTCCACCGTGACAGGACTTCCGCCCGGGGTGACCGCCTCATTCAATTCTTTGACGCTGACACCGGGCGCCTCGACGGCCCAGGTCACCTTAAGCGCCTCCCCTGATGCGCCGGGCGTTCCTCTTACCGCCTTCGGGGTGCGAGGGGTCAGCGCCTCCCAGCCGCTTGGGCACGGCGGTGGTGCTTCCATTCAGGTGGACACCCCCCCCGGCATGACCATCACCAGCCCGACGGCCGGCGCCACGGTGGACAGCTACCAATTGGTTAGTGTCGTGGCCAATCCGGGCTCGAATTCGTCCCTCCGCTACATCAACTTCACCCTCGACGACGAGGTGGAACTCTCCATTGGCTCGGCCTCCACCTTTCTCTGGAACACCCTGGAGGTGGCCAATGGAAGCCACACCGTCCACGTGCGGACATTCGATGCGGATGGGGCTGGCAGCTCGGCCTCGGTTACCGTCACGGTGGCTAACGCCTCGGGTGGGGGCTGCAGCTCGAGCGGCCCGTCCCCCTCGACAGTCGCCCTCCTATTGGCTCTCGGCGCTTTTGGCAGACGCCGCTTGCCGGCCAGGGCCGAGAAGGCAGCTTCCGCCGGCGGCCGGACTCGGCCGAGCTGAAAGGCTTCTCAGCGCAAGCTTCGCCACATGACGTAGGCGTCCACCGCCCCCAACACGGCGTGCTGGTAGGCCCCGGGCAGCGTCGCCATCACCTCGAAGCCGAGGCGCTTCCAGAGGCGGACGGCCGAGGTGTTGGTGCTCACCACCAGGTTGAATTGAATGGCCGCATAGCCCAGCGCCCGAGCTCTCTCAATCGAGTGCGTGCCGAGGGCAAGGCCGACTCCCAGTCCGCGGGCGGCCGCGCTCACGCCGTAGCCAGCGGTGGCGATGTGGGCGCCGTGGCCAGGCTGGTTGGAGCGAAGGGTGTACGCCCCCACCAGGCGCCCTTGCGACTCGGCAACCCACTGCTCGCCGCCCCGGCCAAACCAGTCGGTGAGGAAGCTGGTCGGGCTCGTCTTCTCGTCCGCGGCGTACGTTGTGCCCTCGGCCAAAATCACCGAGAAGAGGCCCCACAGGGCCTCTTCGTCGCGAGGCGTGGCTATCCGGAGGTCGACCTTCACCGCGCAGCTGCTGGACTGTAGCCCACTTTTCCAGCGAGGCGATTGAAGGCTGGGTGCCGTTGCGCCAGTCGACAGCACCTCGGCCCAAGCGGGCGACGAGCACGGCTGCCAACCCAAGGCGCGAGCTGGCGGCTCATCCCTTCTCCGTCCCTGCAGGCTAGTACCCCGGAAGGCCTCTTCAGGAGCGGGAGCTGGAGCGGGCCAGCGCCACCACCGCCTGACATCGTGCGCACAGCTGGCCTCGTGCGTCGAGAATGCGCGCGCTGGCAAAGAGTGTTCGACGGCCCTGGGTGTCGATTCGCCCCTCGGCCCGGAGTGAGTCGCCAAGCACTGGGCGCTCGAAGCTCATCGACAGCTGCACCGTCGCGCTCGGCCGCCGCGGGTCGACCAGCAGAGCAGTGCAGCCCGTCACCAAGTCGAACACCGCTGCGAGAACGCCGCCGTTGACGGCATCCGTCCCGAGGCCGCCCCGGTGCTCGGCGCGCACCTCGGGCAGCTCCGCCACCACCAAGTCCAGGCTGGGAAAGAAGACCCGGACTCCGGCATGGGCCAGCGGGGGACTCCGGTTGAGGCGCTCGGCGGCCTGAGCGAGGTCTTCCAGCGTGGGCGAGGTAGGCATGGCGCCGATGACTCTACCTCGCGGGTTGCGCTGCACTGTCCAATGTGCGCAGAAGTCCAAGCAGCGTGACGTCTCCGGTTTCCAGTCCCGACGAATTGCTGGTCGACCTCAACCCCCCGCAGCGGGAGGCGGTGCTGGCTCCGGAAGGACCTCTGCTGGTGCTTGCCGGAGCCGGCTCCGGAAAGACACGCGTCATCACCCGCCGGGTGGCGCACCTTGTCCTCGCCCGTCGGGTGCAGCCCTGGCGCATTCTCGCCGTCACCTTCACCAACAAGGCCGCTCGAGAAATGCGCGAGCGTCTCTTCGGGTTGCTCGGCCCATGGGCGTCGGACCTGACGGTGTCCACCTTTCATGCCTCGGCGGCTGCCATCCTGAGGCGGGAGGCAGAGCAGGTGGGCCTCACACGGTCCTTCGTCATCTATGACGACGCCGACCAGCTATCGCTGGTGAAGCGAGCAATGCGCGAGGAGCGCATTGACCCAGTCATCAACCCTCGCGAGGTGCTTCACCGCATTGATGTCGAGAAAAATGCCGGCCGTCTCCCGGCGGTCGAGTCGGTGGACCCGAGCGACTACCGCGGGCTGGCAGTGCAGCGCGCCTACCGCGCTTACCAGCGCCTGCTGCGGACGGCCAACGCGGTGGACTTTGGCGATTTGCTCCTGCTCTTGGTCCAACTTTTCCGCCAGAACGAGACCACCCGGGCCCACTATGCGGGGCGTTTCCAGCACGTGCTGGTAGACGAGTTCCAGGACACCAACGCGGTGCAGATGGAGCTGCTGCACCAGCTCGCGCCGCCGCCCTCGGCCAACCTGGTGGTGGTGGGCGACGACGACCAGTCCATCTACCGTTGGCGCGGCGCAGACGTGGGCAACATCCTGCGGTTCCCCGAGGAGTACACCGGCGCGACCATCGTCAAGCTGGAGCAGAACTACCGCAGTGACCAGATAATTCTCGACGCCGCCAACGCCGTCATCGCTAAGAACGAGCACCGGATGCCGAAGCGGCTCTGGACGGAGCGTCAGCGAGGCGAACCGCTGGCGCTGCTCATCAGCCGAGACGAGCGCGAAGAGGCGCATGAGATTGCCCGGCGCATCCACGCGTTGGTGCGCGAGGGCGCCTGCAGCTACGTCGACGTGGCTGTCTTCTTCCGGGTAAATGCGCAGAGCCGGGTCCTGGAGGAGGCGCTGCGCTTGGCCCGAGTGCCGTACACGCTAGTCAGTGGCCGGAGCTTCTATGAGCGGGCCGAGGTCAAAGACGCCGCCGCTTACCTGCGGCTGATGGTCAATCCCAAGTCAGACGCAGACCTGCTGCGCATCATCAACACTCCGGCCCGCGCCATCGGTGACACCACCCAGGACCGCCTTACCGCCTGGGCCGCCGAGCATGAGGTGAGCCTGTACGAGGCCCTGGCGGAGGCGGAGCGCGTGGGGAGCTTGAATGCGACCGCCCAGAAGCGACTGCGCAGCTTTCGCGAGCTGTTGGAGGTGCTGGTCGCCTTTGGGCCAGAAGCTCCGAGCGCAGCCAGCGCAGTCGAGCTGATGCTCTCCGAAACGAAGTTGGTGGAGGCGCTCCTCGGCGAGGGTTCCATGGAGTCCGAGACCCGCGCCGAGAACCTGCGCGAGTTCCTTGGAGCCGCCCAGGAGTTCGACCTCGAGCGTGCGGCGCGTCCGCCGCCCTCGGCCGAGCAGCTGCAGGCCC
>JBKQSS010000035.1:0-4650 GCA_052143535.1 Myxococcaceae bacterium
GCAGTTTACAAACCCACCGACTGGGCGGAGTGCTTCTCTATTATGCTGTCATTCCAGACCTCGGAAGCGACGGCTGCCAGTTCGGAGGCTGTGGCACGGGGACAATTTTCGAAAACACCTGCAGCGCAGCCTCGCACGAGGTGGCGGAGTCCATCACCGACGCCATGAATAATGCGACGGCCCCAACCGACTACCCGCTCGCCTGGTACGACAACGAGGCCAACAGCCAGGGCGAGCTTGCTGACGTCTGCGACCAGCAAAACGACACGCTCGACGTGAATGGAGTGCCGGGTTGCGGAGCCGCCGACGCCGGCTGTTACACGGTGCAGCAAGTGTTCTCCCGGCTGGTGTGGGACTCGGACCCAGCCGACCAGCCCAATGTGGCGGCCTGCGTCGCGAGCCGCTTCGACGCGGATGACTACTCCATCGCCCTCAGCCCCAACGCGCTCACCCTGGTGCGTGGCGTCGCCACCGCCGTCGTCCCCGTCGTGACCACACTCACCAACGGCAACCCGCAGCCGCTTGCGCTCAGCGCCGAGGCACCGCTCGGCCTGCACGCCAGCTTCGACAACCCCACTCCAATGGTAGGCGGGGCGGTCAACCTGACGGTTTCGTCGGACGCCGATGCCCCCCTTGTCCAGGACGGCGTCCTGGTGGTCCGGGCCACCGGGACGGCGGTGCACTCGGCGGCCCTTCTGGTGCACTTGTTGCCGCAGAACGCGTGGAACCTCGTCCTGTCTCCCGCCACGGCGTTGCTTTTTCCGGGGGGCTCCCAGACCTTCACCATTGATGGCAACGTGACGGCTGGCACCGCCGAGCCTGTGTCGCTGTCGGCCGCAGTAGACGGACTGCCGCCAGGGGTGAATGCCACTTTCAGCACCCTGACGCTGACCCCGGGCGCTTCGACTGCCCTCGTGACTTTAAGCGCGTCCCCAGACGCGCCCGGCGTTCCTCTCACCGCATTCGCGGTACGAGGGGTCAGTGCTTCCCAGCCGGGTGGCCACGACTGCCTCGCTTCCATACAGGTGGACAACCCCCCCACCATCTCCATCATCAGCCCGACGGGCGGGGCCACAGTGGCCAACTACCAACTGGTCAGTGTGGTGGCCAACCCCGGTTCGAATTCGTCCCTCCGCTACATCGACTTTACGCTCGACGACGACGTGGAACTCTCCATCGGCTCGGCCTCCACCTTCCTCTGGAACACCGAGCAGGTGGCCAATGGAAGCCACACCGTGCAGGTGCGGACCTACGACGCGGATGGCGCTGGTGGCTCGGCATCGGTCACCGTCAGCGTGGCCAACACCTCCAGTGCGGGTTGCAGCTCGAGCGGCGTTTCCCCTTCGCCGGCTGCCCTCCTCCTGGCTCTCGGCGCTTCTTGCAGGCGCCGCTCCGCCGGCCACGCTTGAAAAGGCAGCGTTCCGCGGCGGCCGCGCTCGGCTGCGGGGGAAGTCGCCCCTCAGCGCAGGCTTCGCCACATGACGTAGGCGTCCACCGGCCCGAGGACGGCGTGCTGGTAGGCCCCGGGCAGCGTTGCCAGCACCTCGAAGCCGAGACGCTTCCAGAGGCGGACGGCCGAGGTGTTGGTACTCACCACCAAGTTGAATTGGATGGCCGCATAGCCCAGCGCCCGAGCTCTCTCAATCGAGTGCGCGCCCAGGGCCAGGCCGACTCCCAGTCCCCTGGCCGCCGCGCCGACGCCGTAGCCGGCGGTGGCGACGTGGGCGCCGCGGCCAGGCTGGTTGGGGCGAAGGGTGTAGGCTCCCACCGGCTGCCCGTGCGACTCGGCCACCCACTGCTCGCCGCCCCGGCCAAACCAGTCGCTGAGGAAGCTACTCTGGCTCGTCTTCTCGTCGGGGACGTACGTCGTCCCCTCGGCCAAAATCACCGAGAAGAGGCCCCACAGCGCCTCTCCGTCGCGAGGCGTAGCTATCCGGAGGTCGACCTTCACCGCGCCGCTCGGGACAGTAGCGCACTTTCCTCCGAGCGGATGAAGCCCCGGGGTACGGGGCACCTGGGCCTCGGAGGTGTCAGCGCGTCCGGTTTCTAAGGTGAAGCTTCCGGGCGGCATCGAGAATGCTGTCCAGCCCCTCGTCCTCCGTCACCAGAAGAGAGAGCCCGGGAGCGCCGCCCACCCAGGTGCTGAAGAGGAAGAAGGCGTCCAGCGCTGCTTCCGGCTCCTTCCCCGGGTCGTGCCAGGAGGTGGCGAGAAGCTGGCCCTGCGTCTCGCACACCGCGTCCACCGCGTGACGGACGTTTTCGGCGTCATGCCCCAAGAGGACCACGAGCGCGCAGCCGCGTAGAACCAACGCCCGGACCAGCAGGGCGAGTGCTGGCTCGTCGAGGTGGGCCTCCACGAGCAGCAGCCGATTGAAGTGTGGGTGCTGTTGCACCACCGACAGCGCCTCGGCCCAGCGGGCGACGAGCACCGGCTGTCCACCCAGCGCGAGCTGGCGGCTCATCCCTTCCCGTCCCTGGACGCTCGCCCCCCGAGGGCCTCCTTCAAGGCGCGACCGGGCGTGCGCCTGAGCGCGCCAGCGCCACCACGGCCTGACATCGTGCGCACAGCTGCCCTCGTGCGTCGAGGATGCGCGCGCTGGCAAAGAGTGTCCGGCGGCCCTGAGTGTCGATTCGCCCTTCGGCCCGGAATGAGTTGCCAAGCACTGGGCGCTCGAAGCTCATCGAGAGCTGCACCGTCGCGCTCGGCCGCCGCGGGTCGACCAGAAGAGCGGTGCAGCCCGTCACCAAGTCGAAAACGGCGGCGAGAACGCCGCCGTTGACGGCATCCGTCCCGAGGCCGCCCCGGTGCTCGGCGCGCACCTCGGGAACCTCCGCCACCACCAAGTCTAGGCTGGGAAAGAAAACTCGGACTCCGGCATGGGCCAGCGGGGGGCTCCGGTTGAGACGCTCGGCTGCCTGAGCGAGGTCTTCCAGCGTGGGGGAGGTGGGCATGGCGCCCATGACTGTACCCCGCGGGTTGCGCGGCACTGTCCAATGTGCGCAGAAGTCCAAGTAGCGTGACGTCTCCGGTTTCCAGTCCCGACGAATTGCTGGTCGACCTCAACCCCCCGCAGCGGGAGGCGGTGCTGGCGCCGGAGGGGCCCCTGCTCGTGCTCGCCGGGGCCGGCTCCGGAAAAACGCGCGTCATCACCCGTCGGGTGGCGCACCTGGTCCTCGCCCGGCGGGTACAGCCCTGGCGCATCCTCGCCGTCACCTTCACCAACAAGGCCGCTCGAGAAATGCGCGAGCGTCTCTTTGGGCTTCTCGGCCCGTGGGCGTCGGACCTGACGGTGTCCACGTTTCATGCCTCGGCGGCGGCCATCCTCAGGCGGGAGGCCGAACAGGTGGGCCTCACCCGGTCTTTCGTCATCTATGACGACGCCGACCAGCTGTCTCTGGTGAAGCGAGCGATGCGCGAGGAGCGCATTGACCCAGTCATCAACCCTCGCGAGGTGCTTCACCGCATTGATGTCGAGAAGAATGCGGGTCGTCTCCCGGCGGTCGAGACGGTGGACCCGAGCGACTACCGCGGGCTGGCGGTGCAGCGCGCCTACCGCGCTTACCAGCGGCTGCTGCGGGCGGCCAACGCGGTGGACTTTGGCGATTTGCTCCTGCTCTTGGTCCAGCTCTTCCGGCAGAACGAGACCACGCGGGCCCACTATGCGGGGCGTTTCCAGCACGTGTTGGTCGACGAGTTCCAGGACACCAACGCCGTGCAGATGGAGCTGCTGCACCAGCTCGCGCCGCCTCCCGCGGCCAACCTGGTGGTGGTGGGCGACGACGACCAGTCCATCTACCGTTGGCGCGGCGCGGACGTGGGCAACATTCTGCGGTTCCCCGAGGAGTACACCGGTGCGACCATCGTCAAGCTGGAGCAGAACTACCGCAGTGACCAGATGATTCTGGATGCCGCCAACGCCGTCATCGCCAAGAACGAGCACCGGATGCCGAAGCGGCTCTGGACGGAGCGTCAGCGCGGCGAACCGCTGGCGCTGCTCATCAGCCGAGACGAACGCGAGGAGGCCCATGAAATTGCCCGGCGCATCCATGCGCTCGTCCGGGAGGGCACCTGCAGCTACGTCGATGTGGCCGTCTTCTTCCGGGTGAATGCGCAGAGCCGGGTATTGGAGGAGGCGCTGCGTCTGGCCCGAGTCCCATACAGCTTGGTGAGCGGCCGGAGCTTCTATGAGCGGGCCGAGGTCAAAGACGCCGCCGCCTACCTACGGCTGATGGTGAACCCGAAGTCCGACGCGGACCTGCTGCGCATCATCAACACTCCGGCCCGCGCCATCGGTGACACCACCCAGGACCGCCTTACCGCCTGGGCCGCCGAGCACGGGGTGAGCCTGTTCGAGGCGCTGGCGGAGGTCGAGCGCGTTGCGAGCTTGAATGCGACCGCCCAGAAGCGACTGCGCAGCTTTCGCGAACTGCTGGAGGTCCTGGTCGCCTTTGGGCCCGAGGCTCCCAGCGCCGCCAGCGCCGTCGAGCTGATGCTCTCCGAGACGAAGCTGGTGGAGGCGCTACTCGGCGAGGGTTCCATGGAGTCCGAGACCCGCGCCGAGAACCTGCGCGAGTTCCTTGGAGCCGCCCAGGAGTTCGACCTCGAGCGTGCGGCGCGTCCGCCGCCCTCGGCCGAGCAGCTGCAGGCCC
>JBKQSS010000036.1:0-46062 GCA_052143535.1 Myxococcaceae bacterium
ACCTGTACCAACGTGGCGTGGCTCAGCCCCACCGCACGGGCATGCATCACCTGCCATGACGGCGCTGACGATTTTGCCCACGCCGCTCTGAACACCTACACGCCGACAGGTGGTCAGCCCATCGAGACCTGCGATGTGTGCCATGGAAGTGGCACAACATTCTCCGTGCAAGCCGTGCACAACATCACGACGCTCTACTCAGTCCATTTGGCCTACCCGCGCGAGCCTTAGGCCACCGGCGAGGCGATACAAAACGCTTTCGCCGTGGGACGGCTTGTCACAGCACCGTCGCCACCAGCGCGCGTGGGGCCGGGTACCGCATTACGCGAGCAGCGTCGTGATAGCAGACCATGCTCTCTGTCCTTTGCGCTCAAAAGAGAGAGTCCGAGAAGTCCGAATCTCAGCCTCCATTCCTTGGTGAACTCTGGGGACGTCCCCTGTTTGTGCTGTGCCTGGTTGTGGCTCTCGTCTTCGGCCCGACCGGGCCGACCGTGGGAAGAGCGTCCAGCTGAGCACGACCGTGACACACGGGCTCGGTGCTGCTGAAGTCTTTCGGAGCACCGGGCTGATCACGCGGATCCTTATCCAGGCGGCCTCGCTCGGCCTGATGCTCGTTCGCCGTGGGGGCCGATCGCGAAGAGGTATTCCGTTGGAAGACGGGCTTTGCGGTGAGAAGGCCGGTGGCTGGCACTGGAGCCCGCGCGCTCGGGCCAGCTGCGCGGGGTGGATTGGCCGGTGCTAGCTGCCGCGGTCATTATTTTCCTCTGATGAACGTCATGGCGCACTTCAATGGTGGCCAAGCTACCTTTCCCCGCATGCACGTACCGTTAGGCGGGGGACCACAGGCTAGCGGGCTAATCCAAAGAAGGGCGACAATTGCTGCCGTGCGCGCACTCGTCCGCTGCTTCACATCGGCGTTGCTTCTTAGTTTAGCCAACGCATGCGCCGTGGGGTTGGTGGACGAGCAGTCTGTAAGCCCGGACGGTGGGATCACGGACGCTGGAGGGGCCACATTGCCCCGAGCGGGGAACCCGGATGGTTCCTGCACGACCATGGCGCTTCCAGGCGAGGCCCAGCCGGTGGACACCTCGCATCCCACGATCGTAGTGGGGACGGGGACGCCCGCGAGTTGCAGCTTCGCTGCGCTAGACGCCGCCGTAAAGCAGGGCGGCATCATTACTTTCAACTGTGGTCCGGGACTGGTGACTATTCCAGTGACGGCGTCGCTGACGCCGCCGACTTCCAATGCCTACGCTAATCAAGGCCCCGTCAGCACCGTCATCGACGGGGGAAACAGAATTACGCTGGACGGTGGGAATGCCGTCCGTCTCATCACTTGGATTCATCCGGGAAGCTGGCGCGTCAACGACGACACCCTAACGCTGCAACACCTCCAACTCATTAATGGAATGGCTATCCCCAGCGTCGCCATTCCGCCCTGTGCGCCCGATGGCGGTGTTTCGAATACCCAGTGCTCCCAAGGCTGGGACGATGGTCAAGGCGGGGCCCTGTACCTGCAGGACGGTCAGCTCCGAGTGATTGATGTCACCTTCGCTCACAACCAGGCCGCGCTTCTCGGGCCGGACACCGGTGGCGGCGCTCTTTACTTGTATGGGACCGGGCAGCCGGCCTACATCGTGCAGAGTAGCTTCCAAAACAACACTGCGAGCAACGCTGGTGCTATGGGCATGTTGTGGGCTGGGGCCTTCATCTTCAACAGTCTCTTCGAAGGCAATAGTGCGGTCGGGACGGGCGCGAACAACAATGACCCCACGCAGTGCACCTGCCTGAACAACGGACAAAATGAGATTGGCTCCGGCGGGAACGGCGGCGGTATCTACAAAGACGGCGCGGACGGCGTCAACCTCACCATCTGTGGAACCCAGATTCGAAACAACTCAGCGAATGAGTTTGGTGCGGCCGTGTTCCTGACTGCCGATGGGTCCACCGCCAAGCTCATTCTTGACGATTCGCTCGTCACGAACAACACGAGCCCCATCAGCTACTGGAACTGGTGTCCCGGAGTCTCCACGGACAACCCACACACCGCCGGTTCAACGACTTGCTCGCCCCCGCCCGTGAACAGTACCTTCTGCAACGCGCAAGGGGTCTGTACAACGACTTGCGGCTCCTGAAGGGTCCCCGCTTGAGGAAGAGGCCCTTCATCCAAGCTAAGCCGAGCGGTGGCGTGAGTCGACGGTTACTGGAAGTAGTGGCCTGCCTCGAGATCCTCGATCAGCCCCGGGCGCGTCGGAATCCAGCCCATCCGCTCGCGGGTGATCGCGCTCGACGCCGGCTGATCGATGGCGAAGAAGCGGGCGAGCCAGCCGAAGTGTGCGGCAGCAGCCTCAGGAGAGATGGAGCTCACCGGGAGCCCAAGCTTCACTCCGATGATGTCCGCGATCTTCTGGCTTGGCAGGCCCTCATCCGCCACCGCGTGAAGCACGGCTCCGGCTGGAGCCTTTTCTAACGCCAACCGGAACAGGCGAGCGGCATCCAGCCTGTGGACGGCGTTCCAGCGACTGGCCCCATCGCCGATGAAACCGGAGACGCCCTTCTGCTTAGCGATGTCGACAAGTGTCTTCACGAAGCCGTGGTCTCCCTTGCCATGGACGGTAGGCGAGAGCCTGACGAACGACACGCGCACCCCGCGATGCGCCAACCCGAGGGCTACCACCGCGTTTGCTATCCGTGGGTGCATCTTGGCATCGAACGGAATCTCCTCGGTCGCTATGCGGCCGGGCGCCAACCCCAACGTTCCGGATGCGACAACGAAGGGGCGGCCGGAGCCCTCTAGAACTCGACCCATCGTCTGGATCGCGTGGAGGTCGGTTCGCACCGAAGCCTCGAAATTGTTGAAGTCGTGTATGAACCCGAGATGAATGACGCCCTCGGAATCGGCCGCGCCCGCTCGTAGGCTCTCGGGCGCGTTCAGATCGCCGCGATGCACCTCTGCCCCCATGGCACGTAGGGCTAACGCCGAAGCGTCGGAACGAGCGAGCCCGACGACTGAATGGCCCGACTGGATGAGCTCGGGGACGACCGCAGAACCAATAAAGCCAGATGCACCAGTGACGAACACGCGCATGACAGCCCTCCGATGAGTTGACGTCAGTGTCTGACATCACGTATAAACAGTGATGTCAGTGGCTGCAATCAATTAAGCTTGCGCCATGAGCCGATGGGAGCCCAACGCTCGCGAACGCCTCGAACGGGCCGCAATGGAACTCTTCCGGGCGCGCGGCTACACCGACACCACGGTGCAGGAGATCGCCACGAGGGCGGGGCTCACCGAGCGCACCTTCTTTCGGTACTTCACCGACAAGCGGGAGGTCTTGTTCTGGGGCGCGGAGGCCCTGAAGAAGCTCGTTGCGGAAGGCGTTGCAGCCGTGCCGAAGACGACTCCGCCACTGGAGGCCGTCGTGATCGCCTTCGAAGCCGTTGCGCCCATATTCCAGCAGCGTCGAGAATATGCGAAAGCACGGCGGGCCCTCATTGCCGCTCACCCTGAGCTTCGAGAGCGCGAACTGATCAAGCTGACATTGCTCGCATCGGTCGCTGCCGAAGCGCTGCGCGAGCGTTCCGTCCTCGAACCGGCGGCGAGCCTAGCCGCCGAAGCAGGGATCGCGGTCTTCAAGATCGCTTTCGATCGTTGGATCGACGATGCAAAGTCAGGAGCCCTGTCGCATCACATCCGCAATTCGCTGGATGAGCTTAAAGTCGTCATCTCAGGTGGTGGTGGTGGGTTTTCTAAAGTGCGCGCGGCGACAGCAACACGGCGCCGCGTGCCACGGAATCTGCCGGTTGATGAGTGAGACGCGCAAGAACCAAGCCGGTAGAGGAGCATCCCGCCTCCGTCGACGACAAACCGCCCGACTCTTGATGGACGGATCTGCCGTCAAGTACAGATAGGCGTGGCAATTTCAGATGCCTCGCCGACCCGCCGCGGGGCTGACTCAGCAACGCTACTCCCCGAAGTTGGGCGCCGGTCGTTCCTCGGTCACTGGCTTGAGCTGCGGGTAGCGCTGGAGGAGGCGAGCACAGGTATTCCAGCGGAGAAGGGCCTCGTCGTCGCCGGGACTGCGCTTGGTCTCTGCAAGCTCGTACCAGGTCATCGCCTCGGTCAGGGAGTGGTAGGCGATGCTGCTCGAGCCAGTGCCACCATGGTCGAGCTGGGCCTTTCCCCGACGCTCGCAGATGATCCCGGCGTAGTAGGCACGCTTGTACTCGTCGCCGAGGCGGGGCAGGAGTTTCCGAGCCCGATCCACATCGTCAGCGGCGAGTCCATCGAATTGGTCAGTGATCGCTAGCAGGAGTGTGACCCGCGCTTCCTCGTTGTCCGGTTCGACCTCGAGCGCGTCGAGGCAGATGCTCTCCGCTGCCCAGGGTTGGTTGATCAGACGGTAGCGCTCTGCTTTCTGAAGAGCAGCCGGTACGGCACCCTTAGAGATTTTCTTGAGCCGCAGCATAGGCCCTCACTTACGGAATAACTGCAACAGCCTCCGCAACGGATCATAGGCTGAATCGACCACGCGCTCCTTCAGCGGGATGATCGCGTTGTCGGTAATGGCGATTTTCTCCGGACAGACCTTCGTACAGCACTTTGTGATGTTGCAGTAACCGATGCCATCAGTCTGCTGGAGATCGGGCAGTCTGTTCTCAACGTCGAGCGGATGCATTTCCAGTGCGGCAGTGTAGAGGAGGAAACGGGGGCCGATGAATTGGTCCTGCTTCCCATGGTCGCGCAGCACGTGACACACGTCCTGGCAGAGGAAGCATTCGATGCACTTTCGAAACTCCTGCACCCGGTCAACGTCGGACTGGGCCATGCGCCAGGTCCCATCCGGCGCATCCGGCGGCCGCGGCTTGAAGGGTTTGATCCGCTTTTTTACGTCATAGTTCCAGGAGACGTCGGTCACTAGGTCTTTGATCGGTCGGAAGCAGCGCATCGGCTCGACTGTCACCGGGTCTTCGAGCGGCAGCTCGTTGAGCCGAGTCATGCACATCAGCCGGGGCATGCCGTTGACTTCAGCAGAGCACGATCCACATTTGCCGGCCTTGCAGTTCCAGCGCACGGCAAGGTCGTTTGCCCTCTCGGCCTGGATCTGATGGACGGCATCGAGCACCACCATGCCCTCCGAGACTGCGGTGGTGTACTCCTCCAGCTTTCCGCCCTGAGCGTCGCCGCGCCAGATCCGGAAGGTGGCTGTGGGCATCGGTTCTCCTTTATTTTGCGAACGCCGCTACGTCATCTCCTCAATGACCTGCTTTAGCGCTGGCGGCATTATCGGGACGGGCTGTTGGAGCACCTGCATCGCGCCATTCGGTCCTTTCCGCACCACCACGTTGACTGCTGCGAAGGCGGGATCCTTGTCCGGGAAGTCTTCCCGGAAATGCCCGCCCCGGCTTTCCTTCCGTTCGATGGCGGCGCGGGTAATGGCCTCCGAGATGGTCAGCAGGTTGTTCAAATCGAGCTCGGTGTGCCAGCCCGGATTGTACTCGCGGTTGCTAGAGATACCGACGCGGCGTGCGCGCTCCCGCAGGCGAGCGAGGCCGTCGAGCGCCCGTTTCATCTCCTCCTCCCGGCGCACGATGCCCACGAGGTCCTGCATCACGGCCTGAAGATCGTGCTGCACCTGGTAGGGCCCCTCGCCACCCGTCGGACGTCCGAACGGCTCGAGCGCACTGGAACTCGCCGCTTCCACCACGGCAGCGTCAATCCGCCCGGGACTGTTTTCTCGGGCGAAGCGTGCGGCGAACTCTCCGGCGCGCTTACCGAACACCAGTAGGTCGGAAAGCGAGTTTCCTCCGAGCCGGTTCGCTCCGTGGAGCCCGGCGGCGCACTCGCCCGCGGCGAAGAGACCGGGGACAGTGCTCATTTGCGTGTCTGCGTTCACTCGGATTCCGCCCATGATGTAGTGGGTGGTCGGCCCCACCTCCATTGGCGCTGTCGTGATGTCGATATCGGCAAGCTGTTTGAACTGATGGTACATGCTGGGGAGCTTCTTGCGGATGTGCTCGGCGGCGTTGGGGAGCCGCCCCTTAATCCAGGAGATGTCCAGATAGACGCCTCCATGCGGGCTGCCGCGGCCCTCGCGAACCTCCCGCATGATGCAGCGGGCGACGTGGTCACGCGTGAGAAGTTCAGGCGGCCTGCGAGCGTTCCTGTCGCCCTGGGTATAGCGCCATCCCTCCTCCTCGTTATCCGCGGTTTGACTCCGGTAATTCTCCGGGATGTCGGAGAACATGAATCGCTTCCCGTCCTTATTCCGGAGGACGCCGCCCTCGCCGCGAACGCCCTCGGTGACAAGGATGCCCTGCACCGACGGTGGCCACACCATTCCGGTAGGGTGAAACTGGACGAACTCCATGTCCATCAGATCCGCCCCGACGTTGTAGGCCAGCGCCTGCCCGTCGCCGGTGTATTCCCAGCTATTGCTGGTGATGCGGTAAGCGCGCCCGATGCCGCCGGTGGCGATGATTATCGCCCGCGCGGAGTAAACACGGAACCGTCCTCGCTCGCGGTCATAGGCGACTGCGCCGGCCACCCGCTCCCCAGACGTGAGCAGGCCGATCACAGTGCACTCCATATGCACGTCGATTCCCTGATGGATGGCGTGGTCTTGGAGGGTGCGGATCATCTCCAGTCCGGTGCGGTCCCCGACGTGCGCGAGGCGCGGGTACTTGTGGCCGCCGAAGTTGCGCTGAAGGATTCGGCCATCTGGGGTGCGGTCGAAGAGGGCTCCCCAGGCTTCGAGCTCGCGGACGCGTTCGGGTGCCTCGCGTGCGTGGAGTTCCGCCATCCGCCAGTTGTTAACGTACTGGCCGCCACGCATGGTGTCGGCGAAGTGCACCTTCCAACTGTCGCGGTCGTCAACGTTGGCCAGCGCCGCGGCAATGCCGCCCTCGGCCATGACTGTGTGCGCCTTCCCGAGGAGCGACTTGCACACCAGTCCCACCTTCGCTCCGCTGGCGGCGGCCTCGATTGCCGCGCGCAACCCGGCTCCGCCTGCTCCGATTACCAGCACGTCGTGCTCGAAGGTTTGGTACTCGGCCATCAGTAGAGCCTCAGGTCGTGCCAGATACCCATTGAGCAAAGCCGGATGTAGACATCGCAGAACGCTACCGAGAACAGGCTTGGCCAGGCCCAGCGCATGTGGCGACTGTTGAGGCAGGTCACGCAAGCGAAGCTCTTCTGCCGGAGCGGATGCTCCGAAAGCCGGTCAAGACGACCGCCGACGAGGTGCCGCAGCGAGTGGCAGCCCAGAGTGTACCCGCCGAGCAACACGACATTCACCCCTAGCAGCAGACTGCCGAGGCCGATGCCGAAGGCCGCATGCCCCGTGCCCGGGTCGGTGAACCAAAGCGCCTTCCACACGTCACAAACGAGGATGATGAGGAAAACCAGCGCGAGGAAGAGGAAGTAGCGGTGGATGTTTTGGAGGATGAGGGGGAAAGTGCTCTCGCCGATGTAGCTTTTGCGCGGCTCACCCACCGCACAACCAGGTGGGTCAGCCCAGAATGCTTTGTAGTACGCGCCGCGGTAGTAATAGCAGGTGAAACGGAAGCCGGCCGGGATGGCGAGAATGAGAAGGGCCGGAGAGAATGGCAGCCAGCCGGGCCACGCGGCAGGTTTTGGACCGAACCAGGCGTGGGGCGAGTTCCCGAAGAGTTCGGGCGAATAGAACGGTGAGATGTAGGGACCGAAGGTATAGTTACGGTTCTGGAACGCGGCCCAGGTGGCGTACACGATGAACGACGACAGCAGCACGAACACCACCGAGGGCCACGCCCACCAGGCGTCCCGACGGATCGACTGTCCGAAGCGCCGAGGGACCGGGCGAAATGTTGCTGGGGTCATGAGGTCCGGACCATACAATCGCCTGGCGGGCTCATGCACCTTTCTTCGAGATGGGCGACCGACCGTCGTGTAGCTGAGAGACAAAGTGCATCGGGACTTGCGGCCGGACTCTCAACGGCGCATTGACGTCCTCAGAGAAGCGCCGATGAACGCTCTAAGCTCGCCCGGATGGACGTGAACGTATTCCGCGGCTTGAGCGTTCAGGGCACAGCTTACGGTCCCACGTTGACATGCTCTGACGACAGGGGGGCGAATGAAAAACACCAGGAAGGTGGGCGTCGGAGCTCGAAGTGCCTTGCGGGATAGGGCGAGAGGCGAGGAACTGTCGACGCTCTCGTTCGCAACGCCCCACGCCTGGTCCGCTTGGCTCAGCGCGAATCACGCGTCATCACGCGGCGTCTGGCTGAAAATCGCAAAAAAGGCATCGAGTGCGACATCGATCACGTACGCCGAAGCTCTGCAAGGCGCACTCATCTGGGGCTGGATCGATGGGCAGAAGGGTAAGCTAGACGAAAGCTGGTGGCTCCAGAAGTTCACACCGCGAGGACCGAAGAGCATCTGGTCGAAGATCAATCGCGAAAAGGCGATGGCTCTCATCGATTCGGGCGACATGCGGCCGCCGGGATTTTTGGCGGTCGAGTGCGCCAAGCGGGACGGGCGCTGGAAGGCCGCTTACGACTCCCAGAGCCGAGCGACTGTGCCGGTCGACCTGGCGAACGCTTTGGCAGCCAATCCCCACGCCGCGCGTTTCTTCGAAACCTTGGAGTCGTATAATCGCTATGCCATCCTGTTCCGCATCCACACGGCGAAGAAGCCGGTGACGCGAGCCTTGCGCATCGAGAAGTTCATCGCGATGCTGTCGAGGCAAGAGAAGTTCCACCCCTAAGCACGGCGCCCTTCTGGACCCTAGGTGCGACGACGTTCGAGCAGTGTGGCGCAAGGCCGAGTCGCGCGCGCTCCCTTTCGTGATCGCGACAAACCGACCTCCTCGCCGGCAAGCCGTGCCAATGTGTCCAACGGGCGTCATTGTGTCCCCGCGCTCCCAGGAGTCAGCTGGGGTCAGCGGCGGTCATCCAACGGCGTGGACAGCGTTTAGAAGGCTCCGCTGAATCCCTGCGCAAAGGACCTTGCTGATGACCTCACGAGTTTCCGCCCGCGGTAGTTCCGGCTCTGATTGAGGAGCGGGAGATGACTAACCCGTATGAGGCCATAGCCTACGGCCAGCGGTCTGCATCATTTCGTCGATGGAGGAAGAGGAGGCGGTGGTTGTGGAGACCTTTCAACGACTTCACCGTCCACCACCTCGACCCGCACCGCAAAGGGCCCTGGGCCTGTCCGGTAGACGCGGCGAGGAGCAATTCGTGCCGCGGTGGCGTAGGCGTTTGCGGTCGCCGTTGCGGTCAGCCGGCGCTCCAGAAGTGAACGGAGCCAATGAAACAGCAGCGTTGAAACGAGGCCCAGGACGAGGCCCATTGCTCCAAGTTTGACCAGGCCCATCGGCGTGAACTCCAAAGGGCCCGACCTCGGAGTGAATGCTTGGTCTCGGAGCCATTCCGTTGCTTGCTCGGGCGTCGCGCGCGTGTAGCCCTGATGGAGCGCGTAGGCGACGTTAGTTTTGCTGACCGGTCGCGTTTGCTGGTACTCGCTGTCTGTCATCAAGATGGTGTTGGGCGGAACGCTTACCCTCCAGCCCTCTTTCGGAGGGTTGGATTGGGACCAGAGTCCGCCGACGATGAGCAAGGGCACCGAGCCAAAGACAACGAGCCAACACAGAAGGCTCAAGTGGCGCAAGGCTGCGACTCCGCCGGCGTAAGACATCGCCTGACGATGGTACTTCATCTCGTGAAGCCGCGATCGATCAGGTCAAGCGGTCCCAGCGTTTGCAGTCATTCCCTGTCCCTGTCCTCGGCGCTCGTCGGTACAGCGTTTGCTAGCAATCGGCGCGTTGCCCGTCGTCGCGGCCGTACTGAGTGTGGCCGTGCTCGACGAAACCATCCGTGGCCTCAGCGAAGCATTTGCAGAGGGGCATCTCCGACTTCCTTGGCTCCGAGCCTCCTGTTTTGGAGGCCATTGCTGCGCTGCGGCGGCCGTTTCACGCGCGCCACGGTTTGATGCCGCGCCGATGCAAGCGTCCCGCAGCGTAGACGCCTGAACGCCCGCCCAGCCGTCGTTGTGAGACCTTTGCGGTCCCGAGAGTTCGCGCGTGCAAGCCGCGCTTGGGCCAGTTGCTGCTTCGGAGGAATGCAAGGCTCGGAGGCCTTCGGTACGTTCTGGGTTTGGCGCCAAGCGGCTTGGCAACGGACGAGTGTTCGCGCGGGCGCCTCAAAGAATCTCGTCAATGGTGTAAACGGGACCTTCGGGCCGTCGGTCGCCGCTGGACACAGCGAGAAGGCGATTCAAGAACGCATACTTCGCATGCCCAGTCTCAAAACGCGGCGTGGTTCGGAAGTAGTAGGCCGAGGGGTCTACGCTCTCACCGCGTGCCAGTGCGGCGATCACGTCTGGCGGCCCGTGACGAAACCCAAACGACCTCATGTTAATAAGGCCGCCGTCGTCGGTCTCGAGTGTGAGGCGCAAATCGAGTTCGAGGACGCCGTCTGATCGGAGGAGCGTCCAGTCACCCCCACCTGGCAAGACCTGTCCACGTAGCCGCGGCCCCTCGAAGTGGCCGCTACCTATTGGCGCTATGATCCGGGTGCCGCAAGGCACAGCACCGATCTTCTGGGCCCCGATGACGGCGACCTGCAAAGTCATCAACAAACGTGAATCCATTCGGGCACCTTCTTGCACTATCCTTCGTTTGATGCGCCGCTCCGTGGGGAAATCGATGGGACTTAGGGGTAGGTCCAAGGCTCGTTCGAGCGGGAGTTTGCTCGCATGGGCCAAGAGCGCACGTGTTGTCAGAGGGTTCGGCCAACGCCCAACGACGCACAAGGAGCATGCGGGTTGCAGGTGTTTTCATGCGCTGTCTAGTTGCTGTTCGCCCGCGGAGCCGGTCGGTCTCCCAGGCGGAAACTGCATGACCGGGAAAGTCGAGGTTAGTGTCACCTTCTAATCCGGGCTCCAATACGAGGCGGGTTTCCTGTGCTGTTCTTGCGTTATTCCCTGCGGAGCCCTTTTGGCTAGCCCGGTACGAGGGGCTCGACAGGGTAGCGGACTTGAAGAGGGCCCGCCGAACCCGCTGGGATAGTTTTGAGCTTTTCCGAGCGTTAGAATCCGTTTTCCAGGTCCGCGAAGGCCCCGTAGTTGTTGCGTTTTTTTGACGGCCCTTTTCGTTCCGCGGCTCTCGACATTCTGGGCGAGACTGTCGACGCGCATACGCATTCAACTAACCGCCGAAGGGCGCCGGGCGAGGTCGATGCGCGTAGACCTCGGTGTAAGCCGGGCGTCAACTGGGGTATTCAGCCTCGCCGGAGCCACCGACTTATGTCCCATCAATTCGATTTCATGCCCGACGAGCTCGACGCGACGAAAGACGTGCTCGAAACGGCAATTCGCCATGAACGCGAGAGGTTGAAGGACGAGTCCTTGAAGAACAGGACGAGCTCGGAAGATCTCGTCCGTGTGGAACGAAAGCTCCGGGACCTCGAGGCAGCGTTGGGCAAACTCAGCCGGGCTAAGGCCATCGAACGGTAGAGGCCAGCTGGGAGCCAGCTGAGTCCCGTAGTGCTACGTCGCAAGCGAGCCTTTCAGGGTAAACCAACATGCCCGTCATCGACACCCGCCGTCACCAGATGTTTCCCGTACTCGATGCGCATCAGATGGAGACAGCCAAACGCTTTGCTAGCGGACCGGCTCGAACGTTCAGACCGGGCGAAGTCGTCTTCGACGTCGGAGAGCGGCACGTGCCCACCTGGCTAATCCTCGAAGGGTCCATTGAGGCCGTCCGTCGCGATGGTTTGGGGCGTGAGGTGCCGATCGCTATCGAGGGCGCAGGCCAGTTCAGCGGTGAGGTCAGTCAACTTTCGGGTCGCGGTTCAATCGCTGCCGGTCGTGCAGGACCCGAAGGCTGCACCGCTCTGCCGGTCGATGCCCCACATTTGCGCGCCCTCCTCATCGGTTCAGCTGAGCTGGGCGAGATCGTGATGCGTGCCCTGATTCTCCGACGCGTCGGCCTGCTCGAGGACGGCGGCTCCGGCTCCGTGCTGGTGGGGCGGCCGGGGGATCCGGACGTGGTCCGACTCCAGGGATTCCTCGCGCGGAACGGCTACCCCAATAAGGTGCTCGATGCTTCCGACGGCGCCGAAGGACACGCGCTCGTGGAGCGACTCGGTGTGCAGGCGGACGAGCTACCGTTGCTGGTCTGCCCGAGCGGAACGGTCCTACGGCGACCGACCGATGCCGAGGCTGGCGTCTGTCTGGGCATTACCCCAGAGCTAGACCCTAATAAGGTGTACGACGTCGCTGTCATCGGAGCCGGACCAGCAGGCTTGGCGACGGCGGTTTACGCTGCCTCGGAGGGCCTTTCTGTACTCGTACTCGACAAGCGCGCAGTCGGCGGACAGGCGGGCGCGTCAGCACGCATTGAGAATTACCTAGGTTTTCCCACGGGCATCTCTGGTCAGGCACTCGCTGGGCGAGCCTCCAGCCAAGCTCAGAAGTTCGGTGCCGAACTCGCCATCCCACTTGAGGTGGCGCGACTCGACTGCGGCGAGCTGCAGCGGCCATCTGGCGAGTCTTGGTTACTAGACCTCACAAATGGATCCGTCGTGCGCTCGAGGACTGTTGTCGTCGCCTCGGGAGCGAACTACCGGCGCCCGGACATTGGCAACCTCGCGACGTTCGAAAGCGCCGGAGTCTCGTACTGGGCATCGCCGGTTGAGGCCAAACTCTGCGAGGGGGAGGAGATCGCGCTCGTTGGAGGCGGCAACTCTGCGGGTCAGGCGGTCGTTTTTTTGGCGCCTAGAGTTAAGCGTCTTCACCTCGTCGTGCGTACCGGAGGAATTGAAGCCTCGATGTCTCGTTATCTGGTCCAGCGCATCTCGGAGCTTCCCAATGTCGAGCTGCACACGAACAAGGAGATCGTGGCTCTGGAAGGCGACAGGGCGCAAGGCCTAGTAGCCGCCGTCTTCCGCAACCGCTCGAACGGGGCCACGCGCAGTTACGCGCTTCGACACCTGTTCCTGTTCATTGGCGCTGACCCAAACGCTGATTGGTTGAAGGGCTGCGTGGAATTGGACAAAAATGGCTTTGTGGTGACGGGCGCCTCACTCAGCGTTCCACCGGAGTCCGGACGCCCAGCCCTCCCGCTTGAAACCTCTCGCCCTGGTGTTTTTGCGATTGGGGACGTTCGGGCAGGTTCGACCAAGCGAGTTGCTGCCGCGGTAGGCGAGGGCGCCGCGGTGGTCGCGCAGATTCACAGCTTCTTGGCCGAGGATTTGGCACGCACGACACGCCTAGCCTCATAGAAATGCGGGGCCCGTGACAGCGCCCGAGGCGCCGTCGGGCTCTCAGTGAATCTCGATCTCCTGCGTCGGCCCAGACGACTGGTCTCGCTTTTGGGTACGCAAATCGACAGGCATCATCAGTGGGCAACTTCGGCGTCAGGCCCTCATCGCCCTTGGAGCCACCAAGTGATGTTCCGTCGACGTGGTCGCGGACGTGGCGCGTGATGAGGCAGCCTCTACCTCGCCACAAGCGACACTCTAATGAACGCAGGAGCCGATTCCGGTCACGTAGGCTTCGCCCAGAGGCGTGAGGACTCCTGCGTCCGGAGCCAGGAGGTCGAGGCTAGGTTGGGCTGGTGAGCGGCCAGTGAACCAGGCGTAGCGAAAAACGTGCGGGTCGGCTTCAAGAATCGGCAAGGCCTGTTGCATCAGCTCGAGCTCGTCGGCAGCAGAAACGGTTGTGCCCAGATTCGCCCACTCCGTCACCCAAAGTTGTTGGCTATATTTCGCTTCGTACTGAGAGAGGACGCTCTGCAGTCCGCTGCCGTCCTGCAAATAGATATGCACCGCGATGTAATCGACTTGGCAGCCAGTGCAGGCCGCTAAGAAGGCGTCGAGCCAGTCGAACGGACTCGTGTCTTGGTTGATGCAAGCCGACGCGGGCCCGCAAAAGTTCACCGCAGGAGACACAAGTTTCAAGCCCCTCGCCTGGGCGACCGCCTCGAGTTGGGGCCAGAGAGCCGCCGCTTGCTGTGGTGTCAGGTCGGACTGCTCCACAAAATTTGGCTCGTTAAAGCCGAGCAGGTACTTCGCGCCAACCGGGATCTCAGCCGCGAGCTTTGTGGTGTCGATGGTGCCGCCCCACTGCATCGGCACAAATTCCAGTCCAAGCTCGGCGTACGTCGATTCAACCGCGCTTTCGGGGGTCGGACTCCAATTATACCACCAACCGATTCCCGGAACGAGAGCCGCTTGATCGGCCGGAGCCGCGCTTCCATAAGCCAGGCCGCGCTTGCAGTTGCCGGTGCCGCCGTCCGTTGCTGACCCCGAGGAATTTCCGCCGTCCGACCGTCCGCTGATGAGCGCTGTGCATCCAGCGGTAAGGAGGCACAGGGAAAGCCCCAGGCTCACCGTTTCACCCGAAAGTCGCACACTGATGATGGTACTCGGTGAGTCGCTCGCGAGAAACCGAGGCGAAGCTCAAGCCACGGGTTGGTGCCGAGTGTCGGCGAGCGAGGCGCACTTGTGTTTACATGGCGGACCAAATGAGGAAGTCAGCGACGCCGACTACCGCGGCCGGTGTCATCGCCTCTCTCCCGTTGGGCAGAGCAGCCGCATGCGGCAACAGCAACTGCAGCTGTATAGTCACCTGCGATAGCGATTCGTTCACGGGGGAGGCGGGGGGACCATTAGCGCGGCCCCGAGTGCCGTGGATACCTCGCGTCTCAGAACTCGAGGGCCGCAAGGTGCAAAATCACCGCACGTGCCCGTCTGTATCTCTGCGCGGCGGACTAGCTACAGCTTGTCTGGAAATTGAGATTTGAAAAAGGGCTCCGCCGACTTCGGTCGGGTACCGCCTGCCGTCGGGTGAGCCACCAAGCTCCACGTCCACGGTGGTACGGTGCTGGGGTCATCCGACAACCTCGACGGCTCTCCGCGCCGCCAGCTCCCGGACCAGTTTGTTGAGGTTGAATCCGAGGACGGCCATTTGGCCACTGGCGCCCATCATTCGGACCGAGTGTCGGGCGGTGGAAGTTGTCGCGGGTGCTCTTCACCGCCCCGATGCCACCCTCCACCATCGCCCGCTCCCTCACCAACTTCTCCCGGATGCGCTCGCTGCTGACTTCCCAACGCGCTCGGCCCTGGGGGGCCAGCCCGATCTCTTTGACACCGAGCTGCTTCAAGGTCACGACGTTGCTTTGGCTGTAACCTCCGCGGTCGTAGGCGTAGGCCCGGGGCGCCTTCCCGAATAAGCCGATGTGGTGTTCCACGGAAGTCACAGCGAACCGGTGGTCCTGCAACTCGCGCCGGTCCTTCGCAAGCGTCGCGAGCAGAAATCCACCACGGAGCCGTGTGATTCCCCAGCTGAGGCCGAATTCGACCGTCTTCCCGACCTTGCCCCTGACGACCGAATACAACTCGGGAACATGCAGGCTGATGACCTTGTCCTTCGCGACCCAGCCGGTCTTTAGCCAGTACCTGATTTGCGGCACGAGCTTCTTCATCGTCTCGTGGAGGCGGCCGATTTTGGCCATGGAGACCTTGTCGTACCCCGTAAGCCGGTCCCGTCTGGGCGCGGCTGCCAGCAGAGCCTGACCGAGCTCCTTCTGGAGACTCTCCACGATCGCTGCCATCTGCGCGACCATCTGGTCCTTGGCTGCTTTGGTCTTGGCGAACAGTCGGTACTCCCGCACCTTCTTCTTGGCGGCATGGAACTTCGCCGCTGCCTTCACCGCGAACTCCTTCAGCACACGTCCGGCTTTCCTGCTCGCTCCTGCTACCGACGTCATGAAGGCGGCCATCAATCCCATCTCGTTCGGGTAGGGGATGGCCGCCTCCTGCGCTGTTGTGTCCCCTACCGCCACGCTCGGGTCCGCGAGTTTCTCGTCCACTGCCCACTCCACCGCGTATTCGTTGATGAGCTTCACCCCGTCCTCGCCCAACAGAACCGCGAAGTCGTGGAGCGTGGTGTGGTCCGGTGTCCAATCTGTCTCGGTCAGCGCGCAAAGGTACCGGGCCGGCGCGTAGTGCCGAATCTGGTCTTCCGCCTCCCGCCACGTCATGTCTCGGGTGGCCTTGAGCATCAGCGCACCAATTAGAGCCCGCAATCGCGGCGGACGGCCGGCGGCACTCTTTAGCTTGCTCATCCGGATGGTCTCGACCCGCTCCTCCAACTCGCTCCAGTCGGTCTCGTCGGTGAGCACGACCAGCCGGTGGTTTTCCTCGATGGGAATCGTCGGACTCTTTGACCTCGGAAACAGCTCTGGCTGGCGGCGGCCGCCGCGCGCGCGTCTGCTCATGCTCGATGCCCTCCAGGCCCACGAAGCAAGGAGAGCAGGCCTTGCGATCGCTGTCGATCCCCCTGGCACGCACGCGCTTCTCCTGAGGAATCACCGCCGCGTCTCGGTCGCGGCGCCAGTTGACTGGCCTAATTTCCCGACAAGCTGTAGCTATTCACCCCCTCGAGCTAGCTCTGGAGCCAGTCGGTTTTAGAATTTGCTGGCCACCGGGATGCGCTTTTCGCGGGCCGCCTTCTTGAGGGCTTCGAAGTCCCTCTCTGTTTGGTCTGCATAGGCGAACGCGAACGTGGCCAGGGCGTCGTCCAGTGCATCGCTCTTCCCCGCGTAACCCGCAATCATCGCAGCGTCCCCGGACTTGGCGTGCGCCAAAGCCAACGCCCACCCGCAAAGCATCGAGTATTCCTGTACGCCCTCGGCGCGCCAATTCTCCGGGTCGAATTCCACGCTGCCCTTCATGTCGCGCAGCTGGCGCATGTAGAAGTCGTGCCCTTCGATTTCGCCCCAACCGAGGAAGATGTCCGGCGCACCTTGAATTAGCCTTTGTCCCTCTACGACGCGTCGCCCTTCGTTCTTGAAGGTTTGCGCCTTAAAGTAGGGGGCCAGCACGGAGGCTTGTGCCTCCTTGAACTGCAGAAAGAGCGGGTCGGCCTGGCTGGCTCCTTGTAAGAGAAGCACCCAACAGCGCGTCCCCACACTCCCCACCCCGACCACTTTTCTAGCCACGTCGACGACCCGGTACTTGGAAATGAGGACCTGCCGGTCCTGCGCAAGGTTGGAGAGGTATCGCTCGAGGAGCACTCCTACCGCTGCTGCAATCGGCGTCCCTTTCTGCGTGCGCGTCTCCCGGACGATGAGGGGAGCTTCTTCGATGATTCGCTGTTTTTCGTCAACCAGCGAAGTCAGCTTCTCCAGGACCTGTAGGTGGCCCCGCTTCTTCGCCTTCGCAAACAGTTGCTCGGCTTTTTTTCTGACGTCTGGGGACAAGGCATCGAGGATGTCCTTGTCTTTGATGGTCGCGTACCAGAGTTGAAGGTGTCCCATCTCGGCGTACTCACGCAGTCGCTCGCGGTAGGAGCTCACCGCACTTCGGGCGGCCGTCTCGGCCACCACGCGGTCTCCTCCGAGGAAACGGACGGCCACCACAATGCTGGCCACGAGGCGCTTGATGTCCCATTCCCAGGGACCTGGGTGGGTTTCGTCGAAGTCATTAATTCCAAAGACGAGATTCCGCTCCGCCGAGGCGAAGACACCAAAGTTGGATAGGTGCATGTCGCCGCAGGCCTGGACGGTGATGCCTGTGAGGGGCGAGCGGCTCAGGTCCTGTGACATGACGGCGGCCGAGCCGCGCAGGAAAGCGAAGGGCGACGTCAACATCCTGGCGTACCGCACGGGGATGAGCTGCGAGATCCGAGTCTTGGCTTGGGCTTCGAGGATGGCCACCGGGTCCTTCCGTCGTGGTGGCGCCTGCAACGCAGCGAGGCTCGCCCTCGGGACCTCGATGCGAATCGCCTTGCCGGCGGCGAACCGTTCGGCGATGGCCGGCACGGGCCTCAAAAAACGCTCAAGCGTCGCCCGTGAATTGCGCCTTCGGGCGGATTGGCTTCTCATGGAAAGCCCCTTGAAGTGCCGCGGCCTTGGAAAACCGCACACTAGCTATGCGTACGGGTAATCTGTTGGGTCAATCTCGGCAGCCATGAGTCCTAGCGCACTACGACGCGCGGAGGAATCACCAAAGGTAGCGCCAGTGGCAGCTCAGGCACCAACTGACGTGTCGGCACGGCGAGCGTGACCGACGTCTTCTGAGGAGAAATGGCTAAGCCGTTCGTCTCGCGAGGGTTCGTCGGCAAGCGGCGCGAGCCAGGCCTCGCGGGCCGCGTTCCTCCGGGACAGTATGTGACGACTGACTTTCCGGTGCTCTCCGCGGGACCGACGCCGAAGACCCCGCTCGACCGCTGGAGCTTTTCAATCGAAGGCCTCGTAGCCAATCCCTCGCGCTGGAGTTGGGAGGAGTTTCTCAAGCTGCCGACCGAGACGTTCGTGGTCGACATCCACTGCGTCACCAAATGGAGCAAACTGGACACCCGCTGGGGAGGCGTCAGCCTGGACACGCTCTTAGAGCGTGTTCACGTCGAGCCAAACGCGCTGTTCCTCACTGCCCTGTGTGACGGGGGCTACACCACCAACATACCGGTGGCCGAGATCATGGTTGGGCAAGCCTTCGTCGCCCACACCTACGAAGGCCAGCCACTGACGGCCGAGCATGGAGGACCAGCGCGGCTAGTAGTCCCTCGCCTTTACTTCTGGAAGAGCGCGAAGTGGGTGCGTGGCCTTAGGCTGACCGAAAACGACATACCAGGTTTCTGGGAGTCGCTCGGTTACAACAACCATGGCGATCCCTGGCGAGAAGAGCGGTACAGCTGAGCCCACCGAATCTCCCCCCTCGATGAGCGCCCTGGAATGGCAAATCGCGCGCGTTAGCGCGCTCCGAGCGGAGACGCCAACAGTCAAAACCCTGACGCTCAAGGTGCCACGGTGGACCCGACACCGGGCAGGCCAGCACTACGATGTGCGTCTCGTCGCTCCGGACGGTTACGAGGCGCAACGCAGCTACTCGATTGCCTCGGCACCCGAGCAGTCGGGAGAGATTGAGTTGACCGTCGAACGGCTCAACGACGGTGAGGTTTCGACCTACCTGACTGAGGTGCTCGTTGTCGGTGACGAAGTCGAAGTGCGGGGACCCATCGGCGGTTACTTCGTCTGGGAGGTGCCGATGGGCGGCCCGCTGCTTCTCGTCGCGGGTGGGTCGGGCATCGTCCCGCTGATGGCCATACTTCGCCACCGGGCGGCGGTCCGGGCGATGACGCCGGTTCAGCTCCTGTACAGCGTTTCGGGTCCCGCGAGCGTCATCTATCGAGACGAACTCGCCGCGTTGCAGGCGGCTCAGGATGGCATGGCGGTGGCCTATACCTTCACCCGCATCCGGCCTCCAGCGTGGACAGGCTATGCGCGACGGATTGACCGCGCGATGCTGGCCGCGGTGAGCGCACCTCTGGGTTCGACGTTTCTCGCTTACGTCTGCGGCCCGACGTTGATGGTCGAGGGTACAGCGAATGCGTTGGTTGAGCTTGGCATGGCACCGGAGCGAATCCGGACCGAGCGCTTCGGACCGACGGGCAAGGACACGCCATATGAATGATATCACCCAGGAGTTGATGCTCGACGGAAACGCGGTGGCTGGCCTCCTGGGTGAGGTGTTCGGCTGCGAGATGACGGCATGCCCATGTCAATGTGCGCATTGCGGTTCAGTTGGCGCAGTGGCCACGCTGCTGGCCTTCACCAATGCGCCCGGAGTGGTTCTGCGCTGTCCGGGATGTCTGGGGGTCGTGCTCCGGTTGGTGAGGACCACCGACGCTTTCTACCTGGACGCCCGCGGAGCCTCCTACGTCAAGCTGCGGCGAATAGCGCGCTAGAGACTGGAAGAGAGTGAATAGGGCGAGCACTGGCCTCGTCCAGCGGAAGCGGTGGACCAAGCAGTGTCCCCCCGACGAGGGCTTTTCTGCTCTTGAGCATTTCCTCATCGACCTGAAGAAGTGTTTTCGACATAGCTGACAATCACGCCTGTCCGGATTCAGGGGAGCAACTCGCCGGCTTCCGTCGCGCCCTGAGGCTCAGCATGCCTGTAGACCTCTCGATTCATTCGTGGCTTGCTATCTAGGAGAATGCTGGCCACCTGGTGCGTCCCCGCCTCCTGCAGCTCCGACTCACTGGTGTACGTCAGGCTCACGGCAAGGGATGTTCGGTGGTAGAAGACCTGCGGCATGTGCAGCGTCTGAAGCTGGCCGTCTGGGTGAAACGCGTCTTGCTCCGTGCACCGAGGGCCTCGGTCCTATTGCTGTCAGCAGCTCTCCTCGGCTGCCCCAGCTCGAACTCTGGCGCCGACGGAGGCGGATTGCCGCCCCCACCCCAAGGCATCGTGCCCACTTTCACATTCGAGAGCGGTCCAGTCCGGCCGCTGGCTCTTTCCCCAGACGGTACCCGACTCTTCGTTGCCAACACTTCGAACGCGTCGCTTGATGTATTCAGCATCACGGACGCTGGGCTTTCGCCGGCGAGCTCGGTTCTGGTGGGGATCGATCCAGTCGCGGTGGCCGTTCGAACCAGCACCGAGGTCTGGGTCGTCAACCAGGTCTCGGACAGCGTGAGCATCGTCGACTTGAGCAACACCCCGCCCCATGTCAGCCAGACGCTCCTCGTCGGCGACGAGCCGAGCGACATCGTTTTCGGAGGTCCGAGCGGCAACTTGGCCTTTATTGCGACGGCCCACCGCGGCCAGCAGCGTACCGATCCGTCGCTTGCACAGGTTCCGGGCGCAGGCGATCCGGAGCTGACGACCGCTGGCGTCGGCCGCGCGGATGTATGGGTCTTCGACGCTAACAATCTCGGAACTTCGGTGGGAGGAACGCCCGTCGCGATCCTTAGCCTCTTCGGCGACACGCCGCGCGGACTCGCGGTCACCCCTGACGGAACGACTGTCTACGCTGCCGTCTTCAAGTCGGGCAATCAGACGATGGCGGAATCGTCGGAGCTCACCTGCCCCGGGTTCGACACCTCCGATGCGGGACACCCTTGCACCGTCTACGGCGTCACCGTGCCCGGCGCGCCCCCGGGGCCGGCGACCAACTATGCCGGTCTCCCCGCGCCGCAGGTGGCGATGATTCTTAAGACCGACGCGAACGGGGTTTGGCGCGACGTGTTTGGCCGCGATTGGACCAGCGCGACTGTCTTCACGTTACCAGATCAGGATGTCTTCGCCATCGACACGTCCACGCTAACCACGGCAGCGACCTTCGTCCATGTTGGCACGACACTCTTCAACCTGGCCGTGAACCCGGTGAGCGGCAACGTCTACGTCTCAAATACCGAGGCGCGCAATGACCTGCGGTTCGAGGGCCCCGGCACCTACGCCGGGCAGACGCTCCAAGGAGACCTCGCAGAAGCTCGCATCACCGTACTGACTGACGGAGGAGTACAGCCCCGTTACCTAAATAGGCACATCAACTACTCGATCCGGCCAGCTCCGGCAGCGACGCTCAGCCACAGCCTCTCCACGCCGCTTCAGATTGCGGTGAGTTCCGATGGCGCCACGCTATACGTCGCTGCCTTCGGCTCGTCGAAAATTGGCGTGTTTCCAACCGCGGCCATCGAGAACGACACTTTCGATCCACTCACTCAGAGCAACGCGTACCTCACTGTCTCCGGGGGTGGCCCAGGTGGCCTCGCGCTCGATGAGAACCGCAACCGGCTCTACGTCACGACCCGCTTCGATGATGGCCTCTCGGTGATCGACCTGACCTCGGGCGTCGAGAGCGTCCACCTGTCCCTTGCGAATCCCGAACCGACTGCGGTCACGGCTGGTCGGCCGTTCCTCTATGACGCGACCCGGACTTCGTCGAACGGTGAGGCCTCTTGCGCCAGCTGCCACCTCTTCGGCGACAAAGACAATCTGGTCTGGGACCTGGGCAACCCGGATGCCGATCCGGTGGTGACCCCGCTCCCCATCAAACTCGAGGCTGGCGCGCCGGCGTCGATCAATGGCGGCGGCGGCGTCGCCACTCTCCACCCCTTGAAGGGGCCGATGGCGACCCAAACGCTCCGTGGTCTTGTCAACCACGGTCCGATGCATTGGCGCGGCGACCGCGCGGTGGGCTTCTTCGGCACCGACTCGAGTACCATCCCGCCCTTCGACTCGATGCTCGCCTTCAAGAACTTCATCGTCGCTTTCAACACCCTGGTTGGCCTTGGCCCCGCCTTCTCGTCCACCGACATGCAGACCTTCGCGGATTTCGCCCTGGCCATCGCCATGCCTCCAAACCCGGTGCGGGCGTTGGACAATTCACTCAGTGCGGTTCAGGCCGCGGGCCAGGCCTACTTTCTTGGGTGCGACGGGAAAGACAGCTTCTCCGGCGAGCCGGTGACGTGCCCTGACGGCGGGCCACCGGGCATGGGGGGCCACCTAGCGGACGGAATCGCCATCGATATGCTCGGGTTCACGTGCGAGGGCTGCCATGTGTTGAATCCCGGTATGGGCTTCTTTGGCACCGACGGGGAGAGCAGCTTCGAGTCGCTTCCGCAGACCGTGAAGATTCCGCAGCTTCGAAATCTTTACGACAAGGTTGGTATGTTTGGTGCTCCTCCGAACCTTAAGGAGAATCCCGGCAACAACGGGCCGACGGGCCCACAGGTCCGTGGAACCGGCTTCACGAACGATGGCAGCGTGGACACTCTTTTTCGCTTTCTTCAGGCGGACGTCTTCAACGTCAGCAACGGGGGTTTGGTTGGGTTTGCAAATGGCGACACGCAACGGCAGGCCCTAGAGCAATACCTTCTGGCGTTCGACAGCGACCTTGCGCCGATCGTGGGACAGCAAGTCACCCTGCGAGCCGACAACTCTCCAAGCGTCGGCCCGCGCATCGACCTATTCATCGCTCGGGCCTCCACCCCGTTTGTTTCGAAACTGGTCGGACCGGGCGCGACCGAATGCGACTTAGTGGCTCGCGCCACCGTTTCTGGCAGACAGACCACCTTCCTCCTCCAACCCGACGGCACTTTTCGCCCGGACGACGGCAGGCCCGCGCTCACTGACGGAGCCGTCCGGGCTCTGGCTGCCACTGCCGGCCAGGAGGTGACGTATACGTGCCTTCCTCCCGGTTGGGGCCGCAGCAAACCGTGAAGCCACTCTAGCCACCGTCCGGCTGGCCTCAGCTAGACGCACGCGGCACTGTCAGCCGAGCAGCGAGAGATGCCTGACTTCGAGGAGAGCGATTTAGATGCGAAGAGGATTCGGGCTACTCGCTGCGGTGGTAGGGCTGGCAGTGTGGATTTTAGCCGCCTGCAGGAGGGCCACCACGGGGACAGTCTCGTTCCCGTGATCACGGGGCTCACCGCCTGGACGCCGTTCTTTTAGGGTCGGGAATGCTCATTGCACACCTTGCGCTCCCAGTTCGACCCGGCCGCTCACCTCTTGCTCCAAGGGTTTCTCGTCATCGCCTCTCACTATGGGGTCTCATTCTTGTGGCATTATTTCCGAAAAGCGGCGCTTCACCTGGCGAGGTGAGAAGTCTGTCGATGAAAGACATGGAAGGAATTCATAGTGGTTGAGCCCCTCCGCAGTAGGGAGTAGTAGCCGGCTCCAAGTGTTATCGCCTCATTGAAGCGATGGATGACATTTGACGCCACGGTTGCGCGGGCGCTGCTCAGCTTTTGCGCCAGTTCTTGACTGGTTCACAGGAGTGGGGACTAGGCTCGGTGCATGAGAACCGTCCCAAAGGCGGTGGAGGCGTTCATCCGGCTTGGGGTTGTTGAAGTTCTGTTTTCCCGAAGGGCGCTTCTCTTCGTGACCGTCCTCTGTGTTGGCTGCAATCGCGCGACGGCGGCTGCAGACGCTGAGCCAGCGCCTGCGCCGTCTCCGTATCCGGCGGCTCCAAGCGCCTCAGTTGTCGAAACGCATCACGGTGTCCAAGTCGCCGACCCTTTTCGGCTGCTCGAGGACCTCAACGCGAGCCAAACCCTGAGCTGGGTCTCCGCTGAGAACCGACTCACCGACGCGTATTTGGCCGGCATCTCCGAGTTGCCGTCACTCCGCACACGTCTCGCCCAGGTGTCGAGCTACGAGAGGTACGGCCTTCCCGTTCGTCGCGGGAACCGCTACTTCTGGGTCCACAACGATGGGAAGCAGCAGCAGAGTGTCCTAGTTACCGCTCCCCAGCTCGACCAGGACGCCACCGTACTCGTCGATCCGAACGCCCTTGCGCCCGACGGGAAGCTGGCCTTCGTCGGCTACACCGTCAGTAACGACGGGCGGCGCGTCGCCTATGGATTGTCTATTGGCGGCGGCGACTGGCAGAAGTGGCGCGTCCAGCCCGTCGACAACTCTGCCACGTCACAGATTGAGGGTGAGGAACTCGAGTACATTAAATACTACGAACCCTCTTTTTCGAGCGATGGCAAGGGGCTTTATTACAGTCGCTTTCCGCAGCCGCCGGTAGGGAAAGAGCTCTCCGAGACGGATCACGGCTGTCGCGTCTATTACCATACCCTCGGAACGCCCACCTCGCAGGACGTCGTCGTCTACGCCAGGCCCGACCACCCGAGCTGGCAATTCGAACCAACCGCAACTGCCGATGGGCACTATCTCGTCTTGGAAATCGGTGACGGAGAGGTCGGGGACCGGAACCAGGAGCTGCTCGTCTACTTCGATCTCAAGAAGCCGGGCTCGAAGCCGGTCACGCTGATTGACGTCTTCGAAGCGGAATACATTTTCCTGGGCAACGAAGGTCCTATCTTCTACTTCGAGACGACGCTCGACGCTCCGAACAAACGCATCGTGGCTATTGACACGCGCTCGCCTGGAAGGAGCGCATGGAAGACGGTCGTGGCGGCTGGAAGCGATGCGATCCAAGCCGCTTCGCTGGTTGGACATCAACTCATCGTGACCACGCTGCGGGACGCGCACAGCGCGGCGACGAGTTACAACCTTGCGGGCAAGAAGCTCAACGAGATTGCACTTCCGGGAATCGGCACGGCGTTCGGCTTCGAAGGCCGTCCTGACGACAGGACGGCGTTTTACCTGTTCACCAGCTTCACCGTCCCCGGGTCCGTCTATAGGTACGATCTGGCGAGTGGTCTGAGCACGCCTTGGCGCATCCCATCCGTTGCTTTCGACGCTTCGCGATTCGAGACAGTACAGCTGTTCTATCGCAGTAAGGATGGCACGAGGGTTCCCCTTTTCTTGACCTCGAAGAAGGGGTTAGTCCGAGACGGCCGGAACCCAACCCTGCTCACCGCATATGGAGGCGGTGGCTGGTCGTGGACGCCCTTCTTCGACCCGATGTCGGTACCGTGGCTCGAGCGTGGCGGGGTGTCGGTCGTGGCCAATATCCGCGGTGGTGGCGAGTATGGCGAGGCCTGGCACCAGGCGGCCGTCCGCACCAAGCGACAAGTGGCGTTCGACGATTTCATCTCTGCTGCCGAGTGGCTGGTCGCGAGCAAGGTCACCTCTGTCGACCTACTCGGAATTTACGGACGGTCCGGAGGGGGACTGCTGGTTGGGGCGGTCCTAACGCAAAGGCCGGAACTCTTTGGCGCTGCGGCGCCGCTCGCCGGCGTATTCGACATGGTGCGCTTTTCGCTCTTTGGGCAAGGCGAGGGGTGGGAAGGGGAGTTTGGCTCGCCGGACGATCCGACCGAGTTCGCGGCGCTCTACCGTTACTCGCCCCTGCATAACGTTCGGCCAGGGACGCGCTACCCGGCGACCCTTATCGTGACAGCGGACCACGACGTACGGGTGGCGCCGCTGCACTCGTATAAATTTGCAGCCACCCTCCAGGCAGCGCAGGCGGGACCGGCGCCTATCCTGCTCCGGGTGGAGACCCAGTCGGGCCACGGCGGTGGTACTACCAAGAGCAGTCGGATTGAGCAAAATGCGGAGTTGCTCGGTTTCTTTGCGAAGAGCCTGGCCGTTAAGACGTCATCGCTTTAGGCGACGCCCAACAGGTCCACGGTTGAAGCCAGGTCGATGCTGAGCCTCCCCAGAGCTTTCCTCCCCGCTCGTGCAGCTCGAGGTGAAGGGGGTTTCCAGGATGCCCGTGCTGCTCGCCTCCTACGACTCAATGGCGCTTGCCTACGCCATTGTGGAAGGTGTCAGAGCCCAAACCGCAGGGTCGGCGACTTCATCAGTCGCCGACCCCTTCGTTACAAAGGCGGATTGCGGTCAATTCGCTGCGGCCGTGGTCCCAATCGCCCCCATTTACGGGGAGGCGGATGGCTTACTTCGCCCAGCGGTGGTCAGCCGGTGTGTAAACTATCGGGCGAAGGTAGTCGTTGGGGTCGACCAGCCAGGTCACCTCCGGCCACTGCGCCTCCGGAATGGCGGAGTAGGTGGCGCCAGTCGGGCTGCTGGTGGCGAATCCCGAAGGCGCCCTCAGCGCGTCGTAGAAACCCACCTTCCACTCTAGCGACGAACCTTCCACGGCCACCGCCGTAACATGGTTGGGGATGAAAACCTTCGGTTTGACGTGGGAGATGTAACTGATGATGTCGCGTTCGCCATTTTGGTTGTAGCCGAGGCTCACGACCGACCCGAGCTCGACGTCGACCGGGCCGAGCCCGTCCATGATGGAGGCGAGATTGGCGCCCACGGTCGTGCCGTTGACGGTCACGCCCGGGAAACAGCCGGTCGTCGTCTGGGGCGGCTCCCAGGGAGTGCCGCCGTCGGCGGCGTCGTTGTTCGGGAGCGCGCAGCTATCCACAATATCGCCGGTGCTGTTGTGCCAGACGAACTTGAAGTCGTGCGGCCCTCGCACGGTGAAGACGTAGAAGAGGGCGATCGGTCCGCCTGGGCCTTGTCGCGAAGTGGCGATGTTCAAGGTCGTTGGCTCGAGTAGCGTACCGTGGGGGAAGAGCAGCGGGTCTCGCGGATCTTGCAGATTGCAGGGGAAGGTGTTGCCCTGGGTCGCCGTGGGCGTGCAGACGCCACTGACTGTCGCCGCGACCGGCACCGCGTCGGGGTCATTCGCCCCAGTGTTGGTCGAGTGCAGGTGCTTGAACACCTCGATGCGGATATCCGGCTCGAACTGGTCGATCCTGACCATCTGCGCGCCCGGCAGCGAGCCGCGGTCGGTAAGCGGCACGCAGGTGACGGTAGGGACCGACGTATAGCCCGCCATGAAGTTGTTGTTGGCGTCGATGGCCATGTTGTCGCAGGTCTCTGGCGAGGCGTAGATGGTCGCGCCCGTCTCCTGCGCGATGTAGGCCGCGTTGTCAGCGTGATCGAAATGGCCGTGCCCGAGGAGAATCGCCTCTGGCATCAGATCGAGCAGGTCCTGGATTACGAATGGGGTCCGGCCCGGCGTGACCTCGAGGCGGGTGACATACGAATCGAGCAACATCACGTGGCCGTTCGCGGCGGCAGCGAACGAAGCGTTCGACAGCCAGGAGAAGATGACGCGGCTGGAATTCACCTCGCCATTCTTCTGGTTAACGTTTTCTGGGCCGAAAATCTTCGAGCGAGCGGCGACCATCGCCGGGTCGGGTCGGTAATGCCCATGGGCTCCGGCGGAAAGCGGAAATCCAAGCGCTAACACCAACAGCAAAGTCTGGCAGCAGGTTTTCATTTGGTCTCCAAGTGAGGCATCTTCATTCTTTTAGGCCTCCACCTAACTGAGGCGGTGACGGCCACGAGGGCGCACGTTTTGCGCTCACGCTGGCTCGAACTCAAGACGCGACGCGTCTGTTCGTGCTGGGATTGCTCTGCAACCCTGGGGCCGCTTCGCTCGCTGAAGCGATGTCAAGAAGTATCAATTGCTGTTAACGTCAGCTGATCTAAGAATTGTTTGAATCTTGCGCGTTTGTTGGAATTTGCGCTGGACGGCCTTCCTCGCGAGCGCGCCTTCTCTCTCCCGGGTTCACCCATACACGCCCAACCGGTGGAGCTGTAGAGCTCGGGGGTTCCGAGGACTAATCCGGCCCGGAGGCAGTCGCCGGGCTTCGAAGCAGTTCCGCGGCGGACTGAGGCGTCCACTTCCCGGTCCTTGCCACTGTTCCACGAGCGCTGTAGGCAAGTGCTTGGTCTGATAGGGGGTGCGGGTCTCCTTGGCTGAGTATGAGACCCGCGGAGAGCGAACGCACAGGCTGGAGCTGCAGTGCTCGTGGATGCCGCCATCGCACGCTTGAGAGGCCCAGGGCCGAGCACGGCGTCTAGGCTGCGAGGCCTAGTTGCTTCGAATCAACGACCGAATGCCGTCAGCGGCGCGCAAGAAAAATTGTCAGGGCGACCCAACAAATGTGAATGGCAATAATCATTATTTCAAAGAAGAAGCTGTGCTTCATCGCTCTCGGGGGGGGGGATGGTTCGCTGCATAAACAAAAAAAATCACACTCTTTTTAGAAGGCGCCTGCTGCAATTGGGCGCCGAACCAGAAAGGGTACGCTTTGACTTAGTAGGAAATAGATCGTGACGGCACCGAAGGCGATACAGAAATGGCAAGGCAAGCCGAAGAATGCGGTGGCCGCACCGCCCGCAGGTCTGTGGCTCAAGGAAGCCGCCCGCGATGCCTCGAAGTAGCCGAAGAGGTTTTTGGCCGAAGGCGCCATAGATGACGAATGGAGCAGTGATGCCATGACGCGAGGAGCGGGCGTTGCCGACCCGAGCGGCAAACTAGACGGGTCGAAAGCGCCGGCATGGCGGCGAGTGTGGGTTGCTCTGTCGCCCAGACGCGGCCAACCTAACGGCGGTCGAGACAACTTGTTCACTGGGAGACTTACCCATGTACTCAGTCGTCCTAGCCGCTGTCGATGGCTCAGCCCGCGCGCGCGGCGTCTTCGAGGCTGCCCTTGAGATTGCCGAGCGGTTCGACGCGCGCCTCCATTTGTTCCGCTCGGTGGCCATACCGCCGGAGTTTGCTGCAGCTGCGCCCATGCCTCGCGACCGGCTCCCCGAGATTCTTGAGGACCAGGCGCGCCAGTCGCTCTCGGAACTCGCGGCTAACCATGCCCGGGTGCACATCGAAGAACTGGATGTAACGGCGGCCCAGCCGTGGCGGGCCATCATCGCCGCCGCAGCTAAAGTCCAGGCCGACCTCATCGTCATCGGGAGCCACGGCCACAGTGGCTGGGATCGCGTTCTCGGCACGAACGCGTCAAAAGTGACGGACCACGCGGATCGCAGCGTCCTCGTGGTTCATCAGCGTCACGACACACTCAACGCCCGTTGAAGAGGCCTGCGAGTTTTCAGTGGAACAGCCGGTGTTGGAAAAGCTGCGGCGACCCCACCAGCCGTGGGCGCTGGAGCGGCAGGCACCTTAGCAAGCAGATGGCGACGCACAACCGGGGCGGCTCGAAATACGCCCATCTCTGCCGAGCGAACGCGCTTCGTGGCCTCCCATCGGCGGGCTCAGTGTCACCTCAGCCGTCAGGGGCTCAGGCTCGAAGGCCGGCGCTCGCTGGGCGGTCATCAGGACGCCGCGGGCTGGTGCGCGAGTCGCGTTTGCCAGCCCACGGGAGGTGAATCACTGCATGTGTTGCCCGCCGTTGATGGCGATGTTGGCTCCGGTGACGAAAGCCGCCTCATCTGAGCAGAGGTAGATGATGAGGCCGGCCACCTCCTCCGGCTTGCCAAGTCGGCCGACTGGGATTTGCGGAAGTATTTTCGTGTCCAAGACTTCCTTCGGAATGGCCGTCACCATCTTGGTCCCGATGTATCCGGGGCTGATGGTGTTCACCGTGACACCCTTGCGTGCGACTTCGAGAGCGAGCGCTTTGGTGAAGCCGTGCATGCCGGCCTTCGCCGCAGCGTAGTTGGTTTGACCGAAGGCCCCCTTAGAGCCGTTGACGGAGCTCACGTTGACGATTCGACCCCAACCGCGTTCGACCATGCCGTCGCAGACTGGCTTCGTCATGTTGAAGATGCTGTCGAGATTCGTATCCAGCACCGCGTCCCAGTCCACTTTGCTCATCTTTCTGAAGGTCATGTCGCGCGTGATGCCAGCGTTGTTGATGAGAATGTCGACTGGGCCGACCTCCTTTTGAACCCGCTCCACGCACCCCTGACAGGAGTCGAAATCGGCGACATCGACGCCATAGGAGTGGAAGTGGTAACCCCGCGTCTTGAACTCGGAAAGGGTCTCTTCGATGTTGGTGTTCCTGGGCGAGTGCGTGATGACGACGACGTAGCCTCGGTCGTGAAGCTTGGTGCTGATGGATGCTCCCAGCCCACCCGTTCCGCCTGTGACAACTGCAATGCGCTTGCCCATGGCTTCCTCCTTCGGCAGTCGTCGGACTGTAGTCCCGCGCTCGGCTTCGGGTTCTGTTTTTTCTCTCAAGTGCGAGTCGCCGGACCCCGCCCGGGAGGTTTCTGCAAACAAGCCCGCTGGGCAAGCCCCGCGGTGGGAGCTCAGTTGCCGTCGACTTCTTGGCCGCCCTGGTTTCCATCGGGCGTCTCGCGGTGAAGGAGAAAGTACGCGTAGTGAAGGGCCATCACAGCACCGCAGATGGCCGCGGTCCTGAAGTAAACCTCGCGAATGAAAGGCACCAGCCATCCGGCCGCGAGCAATCGGTCGAGGTCGCCGTCACCGCCATAAAAAGAACCCCAGGGGAGCCGACTGATGTCGGCGCGCGAGGCAAGGAAGATGGCGAGAATGCGGGTGTATGCGGCGGCGCCGAGGAAGAGGAAAACCCAGCGCAGCTGCTTCCAACGGACCGCCGAGGGGAACCGGTAATAGAAAAGAACGACCCACAAGGTCGAAATCCAAAACTCGCCGAAGAGGCCAGCGAAGCTCTCGAGCAGGTGTTCCTTGGCCGACGGCATGGCGATGGCGAAGGCAATGAAGATGCACAGAAAGAGCGCTGCGAGCGACATCAGCCCCGGACACTCGGCCTTTCGCGCCCAGAGGAGGAGGGCGACCAACCCACCGAGGACCAGCAGCGAGAAGACGACGGAGCGCCCCGGCTCTGAGTAGAAGGTGAAGAAAAGAGCCGGCACCGCACTGCGACCGTTGAGCCATCGCCAGCTCGCGTGGCCCAACTCGTGCGACCAGTTGGATGCGGTCGAGAAGACGACTAGCCGACCACAGCCGTTGCTGTTGAGCACAAAGGCGACGCCGAAGGCCAGCGGCAGCGCCCAGCGGTTCTCGGTCGGGGAGCTCGAGGGCGGGGGTCGGAGCTTTTCCGCAGGCGGTGGGGCCTCCTCCGGAGGTCCGTGGGCCACCGAGGCCTCAGGCGGCAGAGGCTTCGGCGTGGGGTGGATGCGGGAGAAGACGACGCCGCAGCGGCCGCACGTACCTTTGTCGAGGCTCGGTCCGGTGAAACCGCAGTGGGGACAGGGAAGGGACACGTCAGTCGGCCACCCTCGGGTGTGGCTTTCAGCCGCATACTCGCCGCAGCTTCCCGCGGGGCTGACTCCGAGTTTGCTTCAGGCGAGCTCGCGCCGCGAAAAACTGGCCGGCTCTTCAAGAGGGTACCCGCCCTCGTTGAGCCCTCCGGAGAGGCCGGCAGGTCCGCTCAGCGCAGGCCGTCGTGACCGGCCTGATGAGGCCCCCGAAGGACGGCTTGTCGCTCCTAGACGCGCTCTTGCTGAGGCTCGGCTGGCGTCTTTCGCGCCAATAGCAGGCCTGGTCTCAGGCTGCCCCAGGTGAGAATGGCCAGGAAAGCGGCGAGGAAGCGGTTCCCGACGCGGCGGATGTCGGTGAGTTTCTGGCCGCGTAGCTCGCCCTCGTATTCGCGGAGGTGACGAATGTCGTCGATGAGCAGCTGGCCCCCCGGGGCCAGCACGCGGGTGATTTCTGCCAGCGCTTGCTTGCGGTCTGCTCGTCGGTAGAGGTTGTGAATGGCGGCTTTGGAGACAATGACGTCGAAAGAGTGATCCGCGAACGGCAAAGCTCGCACGTCCGCCGTCTCGACGCGCACACGCGCCTCGACGCCCTCGCGACGGGCATTTTCGAGCGTGGCCTCGGGCCGGTTCCCGGACAAATCCTCGGTCTGCCAAATATCGACGCCGGTAGCGCTGCCGGTGGAGAGGCGCCGTGCCGCGCCAATCAGCATCAACCCGCGGCCGCAACCCACATCCAACACCCGTTCGCTTCCCTTCAGCGCGAGTCTGTCAAGCAGCCGCTCCCGTTCGGAAACCTTCCCGAACTTGCTCGCCCACGCCATGTACGCCGCCATCGCCCCACAGGCCAGCCCGAGGCTGAGCGCCATCGAGGAGACCTCGAGTACGATGCCGCCGCCCACCGGCACCTGCCCGGGCCACAGGCCGGCGGCAATGCTGACGAAGGTGGCGAGCCCGGCGACGCTGACCAGGGCGAGATTGCGAACCACGCCCGGCGCATCGAGCCCATAGTCAGCGCGGGGCGACATCGCTCGCTCACCCTACACCAACCGGCTGAGGCCGACGGGAAAGCGGCAGGAGAGGCACGGCGACACGGGCCTTGGTCTGGGCTTTCAGGTCACGGGCGCAGTCGTCTTCCGGGCCCTATAACTCGTCGTCCGGCGCTTGCTTCCAGCGTCGCCACCACCGGTACACCCCCAGCCACGTTGCGACCAAGACGGTGCAGAGCCCGAAGAGCACGGCAAGCAAGGCAATCCGGGCCTCCAGGTCAAGCCCGGCCCACCACCGCAGGGGGTGCTGAAGGAAGAGCGAATCCATGAGGGCCTTGTCCGGAGACGGCTGGACAGTCTTGTGAAGTCTAGACGCTCACCCCGGGGGCGTTTCGCCGGCCAATGCGCCAGCGGGTGGGACTACTTCCGTTTCCCAAGCTCGCGCCAGCTGCCTTCCTTGACTTCCACGCCGAATTTCGCAGCGGCCGCTTTAATGCGCCTCCAGGCCTCGTCGCGGTCCTCGTCTGTGACACCTTGCACTTGGTCGAAACGAGCGATGGCATTTCGTACATGCGAGGCGTCTTCCAGGGGCTCCTTGCGCTGCTTCGGAAAGGCAAAGCCTTGACTCGTCATTTCGTCACGGGCTTCAGTGTCCAATCTGGCCACGGGTGAGGCTCCTTTTATGGCGACCGACGTCGAGCCTCGGCGTGGCGCCTTCGGCCCGGGGAGGGTTGGGTGCTTCCCCCCGGGGAACTGCGCACCAAGCTAGGTGCGGGCCGCAAAGTGCGCCAGAGCCCCCTCGGAAACAAGGCGGACAGGACTGTCCAACGGTGAGCAGCTAGCGACAGTAGCGCCCCGCTGCTGCTCGACGCACCATGGGCCGGTTGAAATGGGTGTTGCAGGCCGCCGGTTAGCCCTCGAAGTGGTAGTCCGTCGGGCCGGCGCGCCGGGTAAGCAGGACGCAGGGGGCCGAGCCGTCACAGGTGAGGCTGTGGTGCACCTTGGCCGGGATGACAATGTAATCGCCGGCGGAAAGCGCGATCGCCTTCCCGTCGACGGTGAAGGTGGCGTTCCCGCTCAGGAGGACGGTGTACTCAGTGAAGGAATGCCAGTGCGTGGGCAGTTTGTAGCCGGCGGGAAATTTTCCGTAGCTCAACGAGCCGCCGGTCTGCGGGTCCACGGCAATGACCGCGGCCAGAGCGCCCGGCGGAAACTCCTTCAGCTTCGGGGCCGCCCACTTGACGTCCTGGAGATGCACGACTTGAGCATCCTCGGTGGAGGACGGTTTGACGGGCGCCTGAGAGCCCGCGCTGGTGGCCAGCAAAAACGCAGCGACGGCAAGGGTGGCTGTGGCGTTGTGCATGGTGAAACCTCCCTGAAGCAGAGCGCTCGACTTACTCCAGCAGACGTCCTTCGGCCATGCGTTCCGAGGGCTGCCGGAGCAATTTCCGCCGCGCCCGGCACCCCGCCCTGGCGAGGCGGCCTCGGTGGGCGGCTGCTGCCCTCGGGGCCCACCCGTGGGGACTCACCAGACTCGGACCCGCTCCTTGGGAGTGAGATAGAGCGTCTCTCCAGGCTGGACGTCAAAGGCTTGGTACCACGCGTCAATGTTGCGGACCGTGTCTGCCCGGTACTCGGCGGGGGCGTGGCCGTCGGTGATGACTTGTTGCCGCAACGCCGGCTCACGCGTTTTGCTCCGCCACAGCTGACCGAAGCTTAAGAAGAACTGCTGCTCGCCGGTGAAGCCCTGGGCCACGGGCGGCGAAAGGCCACCCAGCGAGAAGAGCCATGCGTCGTGGGTGGCGGACAAACCAGCCAAGTCGGCGATGTTCTCGCCCAGCGTCTGCTTGCCGTTGACGGCGAGGTCGGCGAAGGGGTGGTAGGCGCTGTATTGCGCTGCCAACTCGGCGCTGGAGGCCTGAAAGTGTGCGAGGTCCGCCGGCGTCCACCAATTGGCAAGGCGCCCGTGCGCGTCGAACTGAGCGCCCTGGTTGTCGAAGCTGTGGCTGATTTCGTGGCCAATGGTCGCGCCAATGGCCCCGTAGTTGGCGGCCGGGCTCGCCGCCGGGTCGAAGAACGGAGGTTGGAGAATGGCGGCCGGAAAATTCAACGCATTCTGAAGCGGCAGGTTGACCGCATTGACCGTCTGGGGTGCCATCCACCACTCGGTCAAGTCCACCGGCTTGCCCAGCTGCGCCAGACGCCGCCGGTAGGCGAAGAGCTCAGCGCGCTCGTCGTTCCCGAGTGCGTCTCCGGGGACGACGCTGAGCGAGGCATAATCAATCCACCGTTCTGGGTAGCCAACGCCGACATAGAGGGTGGCGAGCTTCTCCTTGGCGGTGCGCTTGGTTTCGGCAGCCATCCAGTCGAGGCGGTCAATTCTCTGGTCGAAGGCAGCAATAATATTCTTCACCATGGCCTGAACTTGCGCCTTCGCCTCCGGCGGGAAGTAGCGCTTCACATAGAGCTGCCCGACGGCGTCTCCCAGGGCAGCATTGGTTGCCGCCACGGCACGCTTCCACCGTTCGAGCGGCTTGGGGGTCCCGGTCAGCGTCTTTCCGTAGAAGTCAAAGCGCGCGTCGACGAAGGCCTGGGGCAAGACGGAAGCTTTCCGGCTGATGGCATGGAACGTCAGGTACTCCTTCCAGGTGGCCAGTGGCTCGCTCTTGACCAGCGCTGCCAGGCCGACCACAGCGGGGGGCTGCCAGACCATCAGCATCGGCTGTTTGTCCAAGCCGGCGCCGACAAAGAAGCTCGCCCAGTCGAGGCCGGGGGCGCGGCTGTCGAACTCGGAGCGCTTCCAGGGGTTGTTCGCTTTGAGCACGTCCTCGGAGTCTTCGCGGCTGACGTGGACCTGCGCCATCTTCCGTTCCAACTCGACGACGCGGCCGGCTTTTGCCTCCGCGTCTGCAACGCCGGCCAGCTTCAACACCAAAGCGACATAGGCTTGGTACTTGGTGCGGATGTCCACCATGCGGGGCGACGTCTCGAGGTAGTAGGCGCGGTCCGGGAGCCCGAGGCCGCCCTGCAGCAAGTAGGGGACGTCATGCGTGGGCTCACTGAAGTCGGGGGACACCCAGAGCCCAAACAGTCGCGTGGTCCAGAGGTCGGTGTTGTTGAGCGGGTCGACGTCGGTGCGCATCTGCTCGCCGAGAAGACGCGCCAAGGCGGTGCGGTTTTTCAGGGACGAAATTTGCGCCAAAGCGGGCTTGAGGGGCGCGAGCCCCTTGGCGTCGATGGCCCTCTGGTCGAGGTAGCTGGCGTAGTAATCGGCGGCCTTCCGGACGTCGGAACCCGCGGGCGCTTTCTGCGCGACAGCGTCGTCGAGAAGGGCACGCGTCTGCCGGCCCACTTCTTCCGCCAGGGCTGAAAAGACGCCCCAGCGCGCGCGGTCCGCTGGAATCTCCGTGGCCTTCATCCAGCCGCCGTTGGCGTAGCCGTAGAAGTCGTTGCCCGGCTTGAGGGCAGGGTCCATCGCCGCCACGTCAATGCCGGGGACTGCCTCGGCAGCGGCTTGCGCGTGCGCCAGCGCCGGCAAAAGGAGGGTGACGACAGCGGAGGCTGCGAGCGCGAGGAAGCGCGTCGGTGGCGAGCGGAGGTCCATGGCCAGTGAGAATGGCAGCTCGAGACGGCGTTTGGCGGGAAGAGTGGGCAACTGCTTTTCAACCACCGGTTTTGAGCTCGGTGGGCCTCTTTTCGGCTTGACCGGTCGAGGGACTAGGGCCGCCCGCGTACACCCGCCGCAAGCTCTCTTGGAGGCCAAGCAAGAAACCGTTCTCGACCACCTTCTCCATGCTCGGCAGCAACTGGCGGTCCGGCTCAGTCAGCTCATCTCGGACGAGAATGGCGCCGCTGGCGGTCGTCCCGTCCGCTGGTTGCGAGAGCACCATCGAGATGCGGCCCACGAGGGCGGTGAGCGCGCTGCCCAGTTGCGCATCCCGAGCGATGACAGCGGAGCCCTGCAGAGAGGGCTCGACGCGTCCGTTGAGAATTCCCGCCTTCGAGTCGAAAGTCATTCGCATGGAGAAGAGGCCAGGAGAAAGCTTGACGCCTTTTTGGCTGGCGATGAGCCCGTTCATTTGCGCAACGTCGAATGCCTCCATCGAGGCCCCTCCGCGGAAAGACAGGGGACTTGCGTAAGGAGCTGCTTCGACGGCGACGGACATGGTTCCGCTTCGCTGAACGGTGCCAGTCGCGGCGAGCGTCATCGGGCCCGGGGCAAGCTGCGCTCGAGAGGCGACGTTTTCCAGCGTCGCCTCGATGGCATGGAACCACATTGTCGGGCGGCCCTCTTGGTACACCCAGACATAGAGGACCTCGCCCCGCCTCACCTGCGCCCGGTCCAAAAGAATGGGTACCGGAATCAGCTGGGAGAACTCCGGAAGTCTCGCCGGTGTTCCTGGAGGGGGCTGCTCGAGGACAACCTTGACGCCGCTGGCCTGAGCGCGAGCGACGAGATGGCCCCTCAAGAGCGGTCCCCAGAGCAACTGCAAGGAAAGGTCGTCGGCGTAAAGAAGCGGCTCTCCGCTGTGCCGTCCCGGCTGGCTCAACTTGAGGTGTGTCACGCCGTACACCAACGGGAAAACGCTGAGGCGGGCGTCGAGGAAGTCGCCCTCAAAGCCCGGCAAATTTTGCAGCCAACGCCGTGTCTGCCAACGCGCAACGGGGCGTGCCAGCCCGAAAAGCCCCAGCACCACGACGAGGCACAGGACCCCCAAGCCGGCGAGCCACTTTCGGCGCGTCCAACCCTGGCGGTGGCTGCCTGCGGCCAGGTGCTTTTTCTGGGTCATCTGGAAGGTCAAGGTAGGCATGCGGCGTGCTCAACGGCAGTGGGCTCCAGTCGCGTCGAGGTGTGCAGAGGGTTAGAGAAGACCGGGTGAGGGGCAAAACGTGAGACAACGCGGACGCTGCTTTCCAACGCTTGTCGTGAGCGCGAGCCTCGCCTTGGGTCTCTTCGCACCAAGTATCGCCCGGGCCTGAGGCGTTGCCCCGCCCGTGGGTCTCACGGGCACCTGCGGTGAGAACCTCGAACCGGAGAGGCCCTTTCAGCTCTCCGTGAGTGCAGGCGGACTCCGGACGGACCTCATTTTCAGCGGCGTGGACCAGCGACTCGACGAAGTCAGCAGCGCGGTGGCCTTCACCTACCGCTTCTCACGATGGTCGGTGCAGGCGTCTTTGGGGATGGTGATTTCTGGCAGTCTCGACGGACCGCTTGGCAATTACCGCCTCCAGCCGGGAATTCTCGGGAGCGCTTCGGTGGCCTACACCTTCCTGGACGGGGTAGGGGCGTTGCCCTTCGTGGCCGCCAGCCTGACGGCTGGCGCGGCGAGCGCCTCCACCTACAACGAGGCCGACGCGACTGACCGTCCACAACTCACGGCGCTGGACTTCCGTCTCTCGGCCGTCATCGGCAAGCGTTTGTTTGGCTTTTGGCTGCCCTACGGTGGTGTCGCCGTCTTTGGCGGCCCAGTTTTCTTTGCGCCGCAGGGCCAGTCCCTCACCGGGACAGACCAGCACCATTTCCGCCTCACTGTGGGGTCGAGCTTCAGCCTTCCTTCGCACCTGGAGGCGTTCATCGAGGTGGGCTTCTTAGGAGAGCAGAATGTGCTGATTGGACTCGGCTACGCTTTCTGAGTGGTGGCCCTGCGCGGTGGGCAGGTACCCAAGTGGCGCTACATCCGCAGCGCGCGACGCTTTTCTCCTCCCGGCGACTTTTGTTGCCGCGCAGGGGCGTTGGTGCGACGCTCGGCTAGGCGGGGCCGAAGGGAAACCATGACGACTGTGGTGAACGACGTCAGCCTCCAGGTGGCGACGGTAAATGGCTCCGGTTCGCAAAGCGCGAACACGGTGCTACTGCGCGCGATTTTCCAAATGGGCGTGCCGGTGTCCGGGAAGAATCTTTTTCCGTCCAACATCGCCGGCTTGCCCACCTGGTACACCATCCGGGCCAACAAGGACGGTTGGGTCGGCCGGAAGAAGGAAATCGACGTCCTGGTGGCGATGAATGCCGAGTCCGCCAAGGAGGACGTGGCCAGCCTCCGAGCGGGCTCCGCGGTGGTCTACGACGAGCCGCTCGGACTCTCCTCGCTGCGCTCAGACGTCGCCTTCTACCCAGTGCCTTTTGACAAGGTGGTGCACCCCATCACCACCGAGGCCAAGACGAAGAAGCTGTTGCGCAACATGGCCTATGTGGGCGTGGTGGCGCAGCTGCTGGAGCTGGAAATGGCCGAGGTCGAACGCGCCATCGGCAAGCACTTCGCCAAGAAGGCAAAGGCGCTCGAGCTCAATCTCGCTGCAGCCCGTGCCGGTTTCGAGTTTGCGAAGGCCAAGTTCAAGAAGACCGACCCCTTCGTCGTGCGCCGGATGGACGCCAACCGAGGCAAAATCATCATCGACGGGAACTCCGCCGCCGCCCTGGGCTCCATGTTCGGGGGCGTGACGGTCGTCACCTGGTACCCCATTACGCCTTCCTCGTCGCTGGTCGAAGCCCTCATCGGCTACATGAAGCGGTACCGGCTGGCACCCGACGGTAAGGCCACCTTTGCCATTGTCCAGGCCGAGGATGAGCTGGCGGCCATCGGGATGGTGATGGGCGCCGGCTGGGCCGGGGCGCGCGCCATGACTGCCACGGCTGGTCCGGGCATCTCGTTGATGAGTGAGTTCGCCGGGCTCGGCTACTTCGCCGAGGTGCCGGCGGTCATCTGGGACGTTCAGCGCGTCGGGCCTTCCACCGGACTGCCCACCCGCACTTCCCAGGGCGACGTGCTCTCGACGGCATTCCTCTCGCACGGGGACACCAGGCACCTGCTGCTGCTGCCGGCGACGGTGGAGGAGTGCTTTCACTTCGGCTGGGAGGCGTTTGACATTGCCGAGCATTTCCAAACGCCGGTCTTCGTCTTGTCGGACCTCGACCTCGGGATGAACAACTGGATGGCCGAGCCCTTCCGCTACCCGGACAAGCCGGTCCGCCGGGGCAAAGTGCTCTCCAAGGAAGACCTGGACCGGCTCGGCGGCTTCGAGCGGTACCGGGACGTGGACGGGGATGGGATTGGCTACCGGACGCTGCCCGGTACCCTCCATCCGGCCGCGGCCTACTTCACTCGCGGGACCGGACACAACGAGAAAGCCCAGTACTCGGAGCGCTCGGACGACTGGGAGCGCAACCTCGCCCGGCTCGCCCGGAAGGTGGACGGCGCCCGCTCAGTCCTTCCGGCCCCGGTGTTGGAGGGGCAGGGGGCTCCGGTGGGCATCGTCGCCTACGGCTCGAGCCACCACGCGGTGCTCGAGGCGCGCGAGCAGTTGCGGCGCGAGAAGGGCATCGAGACGGATTACCTCCGGGTGCGCGCCTACCCGATGAGTCGCGAGGTCGAGACCTTCGTCCAGAGCCATGAGCGCGTGTACGTGGTGGAGCAAAACCGAGATGGCCAGCTCGCGGCGCTGATGCGGATGGATTTCACGGCCGAGCTCGTCCCCCGGCTTCGTTCGGTGGCCCATATTCCAGGGCTCCCGCTCGATGCGCGGAGCGTCACCGAGGAAGTCGCGGCCCGGGAGGGACGCTGAGCATGGCAGAACCGAAGACAAACCGAATCGGGCTGACGCTGCCTGACTACCAGGGCGGCAAGTCCACGCTCTGTGCAGGGTGTGGCCACAACGCCATCAGCGAGCGCCTGTTGCAGACCATGTTCGAGCTCGGCATCGAGCCGGAACGGGTGGCGAAACTGTCTGGCATCGGCTGCTCCTCGAAGAGCCCGGCGTACTTCATGAGTCGAGCGCACAGCTTCAACACCGTGCACGGCCGGATGCCCTCGGTGGCCACTGGCGCGCTGCTCGCCAACCGCACCCTCATCGCCTTGGGTGTCTCGGGCGATGGCGACACGGCTTCCATCGGCATCGGACAATTCGTCCACTTGGTGCGCAGGAACCTGCCGCTGGTTTACGTCATCGAAGACAACGGCGTGTACGGCCTCACCAAGGGCCAGTTCAGCGCCACGGCGGATGTCGGCTCGGTGCTCAAGACCGGGGTCGTCAATGAGCTGCCACCCATCGACACCTGTCTTTTGGCCATCGAGCTTGGCGCCACTTTCGTCGGGCGCAGCTTCTCCGGGGACAAACAGCAGCTGACCACCATGCTGAAGGCGGCCTTCGCCCACCGCGGCACGGTGGTGCTGGACGTCATCTCACCCTGCGTGGCCTTCAATGACCACGAGGGCTCCACCAAGTCTTACGCCTATACCAAGGACCACGACGAGCCCCTGCACGAGCTCTCTTTCGTGCCGGTGTTTGATGACATCGGCGTCGAGTACGACGCCGGCACCACGGTGGACGTCCGGCTGCACGACGGCTCGCATCTGCAGCTGCACAAGCTGGAAGAAAGCTACGACCCGCGCCAGAAGCCGCAAGCCGTGCAGCGCATTCTCGAGGCGCAGATGCGTGGGGAGGTGCTGACGGGCGTCCTCTACGTCGACCCGGAAGCGCCCACTTTCCTCGACCGGCTCGGCCTGGTGGAGGCGCCTCTGGCGACGCTTCCAGAGGAGAGCGTGCGGCCGTCGCGAGCAGTGCTGGACGAGGTCATGCGTTTATTGAGTTGAGGGGCCGTCGCCACTTGGGCCCCTTTGGTGGGACGCTGCTTAGCCAAGCCCCAGCTGCTTCAGCACGTCCTGGACATTCAAGGTGCTGGCCAGGCCTTGAATCTGCGCCTGGACTTTCGGCAGTAGCCCCTTGGCCTCCCCTTGGAAGCGGGTGAAGAGGGCGCGCAAGTCCTCCGCGCTCAGGTTGCGGCCCTGGGCGTAGTACTGCTTGGCGACGTGGCCGAGCGCGTAGGTGGAGGCGAAGGAGACGGCCGCTCCGGCAGCGAAGCCGGTGGCGCCCCCCAGCATGCCTCCGAGGAGGCCCGAAGCCAGCCCGCCCAGCACCTTGCGCACCACGCCCTCCACCAGCTGGGCGGCAGCACCAATGCCCAGGGTGCCGGCCAGGTCCTTCACCTGGTTGGCGTCGAGCGCCTGGCCGTAGCTTTGGCCCACCTGGTAAACCAGCCGCAGTTGGAGTGGGAGGATGGCGAGGCTGGCCAGCCGGTCGGGCAGAATTTCGAGCGCGCCGGTGAGCATCGCTTGCTGGAGAATACTGTCGTCCAAGGAAGCCGCGGCTGGCGGTCCGCCCGACGCCGCGCCAGTGGCCGCCGCTGCGGTGGCCAGCGCCCGCGTTTTGTCCTCGAGCGGTTGAAGGGCCGAGGTGGTGAGCCCGAGCGTCGCCCGGAGCTCTGCCAGAAACGTCTGCTCGGCCAGGTTGGCGGCCCCGTCCGCGTTGCACACCAGGAGGGCCGCCTCGTAAGCGCGATGGCGCGCAGCACCATCGGAGAGTTGTTGAGCCACCTGCGCGAGATTGAGCTGGCCGGCCGCAATTTCCTTGCTCAGGGCGTCGAGTTTGACGCCCGCGCCGCCCGCGACGAGGGTTTCTAGCTCGGAGCGCTCTTTGGCGGACTGGGTGCCGTCGACAGCCGCTGCCATGAGGGCGATGGTGGCGATAGCCGCTTGGTCCTGGTCATTCATGGCTTGCTCGCTCCGTTGGCTGGTGTGCCGTTGAATTTGCGGGCTGCGGGTGCCGTCTGCAAGCCGCCCCAAGGAGCTGGGCCTTTGGGCTGGTTTTCAAATGACCAGTGAGATGACACTGTCGCCGCGCACCGCCTTCGGGTAAACCGCAGCGCAACGTCTGGCCAGGCCCGGCTTGGGGGCCTCGCTCAAGAGGGGTGAGAAAAATGAAGACTGTCGCTGGAGCTATTCTCTTCGCCGGCACGCTGCTCGTTGCTGGGCCGGCCCTGGCCCAGTACTACCCCAACACTCCGGCGCCGCCGCCTCCGCCACCGCCCCAGTACTACCCGCCACCACCGCCGCCGCCGCAGTACTACCCACCGCCGCAGCCGGTGTATTACCAGCCGCCGCCGATGGATGACGGCAAGACGAGCTACACCCTCCGCGCCTCCGGTGGCGTCGCCTTCGTGGGCGCCGGGTATTACTGCGGCTATTACTACGCGTACTACCCGGTCTATTCCTGCAGCGCGGGCTACAGCACCGCCTTCCCGGACGTCAACCTGGACCTCGACGTTTGGCTTCGTCCCACGCTCGGCGTGACGCTCGGCGCCAACGTCATGTGGGGCACCTACACGCCCTACTATACGAACAATGCCCTCGCCACGACCTACAGCACCATTTGGGAGCCCCACGTCGACTTCCTCATCGCGCCCCCCTACAGCAGCCAAGTGAAGGGACGCGTGCGCCTGGGCTTCGGCCTCTACATCGCCAACATCAACAACGGCACTCCACCGGCTGGCACCACGCCCTACAACTTCAACGGCGTGGGCGGAGCCTTCCGGCTCGGGTTTGGCGCGTCGTTCTTGCCCAAGTCCAAGGTGGGCATCGGCATTGACGCCATTTTTGAGGCCGGGTGGATTGGCAGCAACTACGTCTCGACCGTCCAGTTGCTCATCGGCCCCGAGCTGCACTTCTTCTAAGGCCCTTCTGTTGGCGCGAGCCCCCCGTCGGGCGGCCCTGCTCGGAGCTTGAGCAGGGCTACAAGCGAAGCGCATGGCCACAGCCGGGTGAGGCCTCGCCGTGGCGGTTGGCGTCGCGGCAGGAGCTAGGCGTGCAGAAGGCCGAAGCGGGCGCTGTCCTCGTCGTGGGCGTGCTGCTCTTCGCAGCGTCGGCCCTGGCACAGGCCTCGACGCCAGCGGCGGAGCCGCCTCCCCCGCCACCGCCGGCATTCATTCCGGAAGCCCCGCCGGCCGCACCTCCGCCGCCCCCCTCACCAACGCCCACCTCCCAGCCTCCTCCGCTTCAGTACTACCCCCAGCCCGCGTCGTACGGGCCGCCGGCGAGCGAGGATGACGGGAAAACCCACGTCACCCTCCGCGCCTCCGGTGGCGTCGCGTTCCTGAGCGCGGGGTACTATTGCGGGTACTTCTACGCCTACTACGTCTCGGCTTACGCCTGCGGCGGTGGGTATGCGACGGCTCAGCCGGATGTAAACCTCGACGTCGACGTCTGGTTCGCGCCAACGCTGGGTCTCACCGTGGGGGCCAATCTCCTGTGGGGCGCCTACACCCCGAGCGTCGTGGGCCTGCCCGCCAACAGCGTCTACAGCACCACCTGGGAGCCCCATCTGGACGTGCTGTTGGCGCCGGACCCTGGCAACAACCGACTGAAGGAGCGACTGCGCTTCGGCTTCGGCCTCTACCTTGCCGAGGCCCACGGCCTCAACACCACCGGACAAAACCTTCAGTACAACGCGGTGGGCGGCGCCTTTCGCGCCGGTTTCGGTGCGTCGCTGTTCCCCACGTCCAAGGTGGGCCTCGGAATGGACGTCGTCTTGGAAGCAGGGTGGCTTGGCAGCAATTACGTTTCCACCATCCAGCTGCTCGTCGGTCCGGAGCTGCATTTCTAGCGCCTGTTAGGCGGTGGGCTGCCCGCCCAGAGACCAAGAGGGGGGGCTGCCGCGCACAGAAGTGGGCAGAGGAGTAGGGTCGAGCCTCCCCGCGGCACCTCCGCCACGGCAGGAGGTGCTGTCGCCAATGAATGCCGTCCCTGATGGGTGGAAAGTCGTCCGGTGCGCGGTGTGCCGCGAGCCGGTGAACCAATGGATGCGTCCTGGGGGCCCGCTGGTGGCGCACTGCGCCCGGTGCGCTCCCATGTCGCCGGAGCGCGCGGCACGCATGGCGCGCATCCGCTCCGCAGCGCTGGCCGCCCGCTCCAGGCGCTCCCGGGCGTAAGCGTCTCCCCAAAAACCCGGAAGCGGCTTTCTTGCGGGCTGGGTGTTTAGAAGTGGCCCACCACCACCGCGCCGCCCCCGTCCGTGCCGAACGCCACGGGAACCACTTGCAGGTGCAGCGAGCTCGTCCCTGGCTCGTCTGCCAACCGCATCGAGGCGTTGGGGTAGGTGTAGATGTTGGCTTCCCAGACGAGGGTTCCCCCCACGAGGTTGATGAGGGCGCGGGTCCCCTGGTGCTGTCCCCAAAAAACGAAGGCGCAGACGCCGGCATTCACGGCCAGCCCGACAATGTGGTTCAGCGCGGAATGGTAGAAGACTTCATTCTTCTTCTCTTGCTCGAAGAGCACCCGGACGGCCGCCGACTTTGCGGCATGCTCCGCCGGGTTTGTGTCCGGCATTCTTTCAACGGCTTCCCATCCGAAGGCCACCGGCGGCGGTAGCACCAGCGTCTGCAGGAGCCCCACCCAGGCGGTGGCGATGTTGACTTGGGCCACCAGCCGGGAGCCGCCGGTGGAGGTGGCGTTGATGACGGTCTCGGCGAAGATGACGGTGCCGTAGAAGGCAGACCAGCCGTAGTACCAGAGCCTCGCGTGGAAGTACTGCCCGGACAGGACGGCGGCCATCCGCTGCGTCTCGGGCGAATCCAGTGCCGGCTGGGACTCCACGGGAAGCGCGCGCGGAATGTCATCCGCCGCGCGGGCCACGACAGGGAGGAGAAGCGCGGCGAGAACGACCAGTCGGAGGGCGGAAGCGATGGGGGGGAAACAATAGGGACGGCGCGGGACGGGTGCAATTGGGATGGCGCTGCCAGCACCTCGCCGCCTGCTCCGGGGTTTGCCTTAGGGGCCTGAGGGCGGCGGCGTCTGCAGGCGCTCGTCGAGTGCGTCGAGGCGGGCACGCAGGGGCGCAAGCTGCGGGTCGCCGCTCTTCTCCGCAAGCTCCACGGCTTGCCGGTAGCACTCCCGAGCTGCGTCCAGTTGCCCAGCCCGTGCGAGCGCCTGGCCGAGGCTCTCTTGGGCGACAGCCGACTCTGGATGGGCGGCGACGTTGTATCTGAAGAGATCCAAGGCCTCCCCCAGGGCCTTTTGCTTCAGGGCCACGTAACCGAGCAAGTCGACCAGGGCTTCGGGCGGCTCGACGGAGTAGCCCCACCTCTCGGACAGTCCCTGGAAATGGGCCAGCAGCTGGGCCAGTGAGGGGGGGGCCGTCGCTGCCGGCGCCTCCAGCGGCATTCTCCAGCCGGCAAACAGGTGCCGCAGCCCGGCGTAGTAGCCGAGCAGAACGGTGGAGCCGTGGTCTTCATCCGGCACGAGCTGCCAGGCCCAGTCGAAGTTTGGCCAGGGGACGTGCTGCATGGCCTTGGCGAAACTCTCGAAGTCCTCGAGCACCTCAGGCGACGCCTCCCGTCCTCCAAGCGTCACGTAGAGGCCACGCGGCAGCGGGGGGCGACCGGCCTTGAGCGAACGGGCCTCGCGGAGGACGAGGCCGTCGTCCCACCCGAGGCTCGGGCTGGCGGCGACGACCGCCTGGAAGAGTCCAGCTCGGCTGAGGAGTGCGTGGACGCCGAGCAGCCCGCCGAAGGAGTGGCCGGCATAAAGCCGCAAGGGGACGGTGCGGTAACGCGCCTCGACGGCCGGGACGAGCTCGTGCTCGAGGAAGTCGAGGAAGCGCTCGCCCCCGCCCGCTGTGGGGTAGTCGGCGTGCTCGGCGGCGGTCCCGGCGGTGGGCGTCAAGTCGCGCGTGCGCTGGGTGTTGAGGATGCCAACCACAATGACTTCCGGCATCAGCCCGTTGCGGGCGAGGAAGTCGGCCGTCGTCCTGGTGTGCCCGAGCTGCGCCTCGGCGTCGGTGAGGTACAAGACGGGGTAGCGCTGCTGCCCACGGCCGTAGGAGGCCGGCATCACCACTGCCGACACCCGTTCCTCGCCGAGCGCCTGGGAGTGAAGCGTGAGGCGCTCTGCGCCGGCGGGCCCGCTCGAGACGCTGGCGGCGAGGGAAAGCGCGACAAATAGCTCGGTGAGGCCCATGCCCGGGGAGTCTCCTAGTACCTCTGCACAGAGGTGTTGATCGATTGATTTCGGGCGGGGCGGAGGATGGGGAGTCGCTCCGGCTCGACAAGAAGCTCGATGCTCCGTGGGGCATGGGGAGTGCGCCGTATCCAGCCGGC
>JBKQSS010000037.1:0-24935 GCA_052143535.1 Myxococcaceae bacterium
ACCGCCCTTAACGCAACGAATTCGTCTTTCACCCAATACCAACCGGATGCGGCGGTGGCTTGGGCCGTCAGCGAAACATTCCGGCTCGGCTTCGAGCTCTCGACTCCCTACACCCAGCTCAACAACACCGGCCAGCTGAGCGGCTCAGTCGGTACCAACGCGGCGTTGGCCAGCACGACGCGCACCGTTGCCTTCTACGCCTACAACTTTCACATCGTCCCTTCGGTGAGCTTCCAGTGGGACGCGCTGCCGTGGCTCGGGGTGGGGGCGGTGGTTCAGCCGCCAGCTGTCCGCCTGCTCTCCGGTGGCAAACTGACGATTCAGGGGCTCGATTCGGAAACTGCGACCAGCCCCGCGCTCACGCGGCAGCTGACGTTTCGCGATACCAGCGCCACCTTCAACTACGTCATTCCCGCGGAAGTCAGCGGCGGCGTCGCCTTCAAGCTCCTCCCGGTCGAGTTCGAGTTGGACGTGCATTGGTATGTCGCGACGGGCCCCTACAACCTGGTGAGCTCGACTTCCCCCGTCACGGCGGTCAACGCGGTGGCAGGAGCCCCGCCCCAGAAGGTGGTTAGTCCCTTCCCTAGCCAGGTGTGGGGGACGCGCAACGTGGTCGACATCAACCTCGGGGGCAGCTTCCGACTCAGCAAACTCATCAAACTGCTGGCTGGCTTCTACACCGACCAAGCGCCGGGCAGCGTTCAGTCCAACGTTTTTCAGCGCATTGCTTTCTATGGGGGCCGCGCAGGCGTCGCCTTCGACACCTCGCACCTGTCTGGCTCGGTGGGTTTGGGCTACGAGCGGGGAAGCACCACCGTTCCCCTTCAAGTGGCCATCCCTGGGATGGCGCCCATCAACTTTCCCCAGCCGCTCACCCTTCAGACGGTCAGCCTCCTCTTTGCGCTGGCCTACGTCTTCTAGGCGCCCGCGCCCCTGGCTGGGGAGTCACTTCAGGGTGAAATAGACGTGCGCCCCCTTCTCCTTGGTGGCCCGTTCGCCGCCCTCGACAATAAAGAGGCGCTCCGGCTCCACCTGGGCTGACTGGAGAATTCGGTCGCGCGCCACCTCGGCCCGTCGTCGCTCAAGCGCCGGAAGCACCTCCGGCCCGAGGTCAACCAAAGCGAGCAGCCGCTCTTCCTTCTCCGTTTCGGTGGGAGGCGGCGTCCGCTTTGCCTCCTTCGGAAACGTCCGCAGGTATTCGGCTTCGATGAATTTCAGGTACTCATCTTCGAGCAGCTCCACGCCGTCCACAGAGGTGGCGCTGCCCCGCCGGCCCTGCTCGGCCTTCCACTTCTCCTCGCGTGCCCGCCGGCGCAGCGCCTGTCGGCGGAGCACCGTGCCATCGGCAGCGGCGTCCACCGTCCCTTGGATGTCGAGCTTGAGCGCGGGTCGCGAATAGAGGGCCTTGGACAGGCTCTGCAGTGTCTTCTCGCCCCGGGCGTCCACCTCGGCCGTGCCTACGGCGAAGTCCACCAAGTCCAGTCGTTCGTTTCCTCCTCCGAAGAGGGCTCCCAGCGCGGCGAAGGGAGCGGTCACAATTTTGGTGAAGATGTTTCCGACGGCATGCCAGATGAGCTTGCCCAACCGGAAGTCCGGGTCGTCGACGTTGCCTTCGACTGGAACGTCGAGCTCGATGACGCCATCGCGGTCCTGCAACACCGCCAGGCCGAGCTTGACTGGGAGCTTGGTGGCATCTGGGCTGTGGGTTTCTTCGCCCAAGGTGAGCTGGTCCACCCGCACCACGTTTTGTGCATCCAAGTGACGCTGGGCAACTTTGTACCCGAGGTCCAGGTCGAGCTTGCCCTTCTCCAGAGAGAAGCCCACGTATTTCCCGAAGTAGGGGGCGAGCGGCGTGAGGTCGATTCCATTCGCGGTGATTTTGAGGTCCGTCGCGTCGTTCTTCATTCGCGGGCTGAGCGTGCCGCTCATCTTGAAGGGGCCGCCACCGACGGTGGCCTGCAATTCCACGTTGGCACGCGCCGCCAGGTCGTTGGAGAGACCTCGGACGCGCAAGTCAAGGTCCGACACCTCGAACAGCGCGACTGGCTGAACGGAGCGGTCCACCAGGGCGACGTTTCCTCGAACGATTTGGAAGCTCGCAATGGAGACCGGCGTCGGTGCGGCTGCGGCGGACGGTGCTGGCTTGGGGGGAGCTGCGGCCGCTGAAACGCCTGAGGGAGCGGCGGCGGACCGAGACATGCGCCGGACATTAGAAGACCCATCCTCGGAGATTTGAACCTTCACCCGCGGCTCCATCCATCGCACCGAGCGAGCGGAAATGGCTTGCGGCTCAGGAATTACGTGGATGCCGAGGACTTGGAGAGCCTTCCAGCGAACCAGCTCTTGACTCCGCTTGGAGTCGAGCAGCAGGAGCGCATCGATGGACGCATCGCCGTCAAAGCCATAGACGACCGGTTCGGTTGCGAGGTCGATCCGGATACGCCCGTCGATGTTGAGCCGACCATCGCCGAGCCGCGCGTCGAGGCCGCCGTAGAGGGGCAAGTAGGCGTCGATGGGTGGCAGGGTGAGGCCCTGCACCCGGAGGGCGAGGTCCGCCGCTGGTCGCCACAGCGAGAAGCTGCCCTCCGCTTTCAGCTGGCCGGCGCCGTTCCACCCAGCGCTGAAAGCGAGAGTGGAGAGGGCGGCGCGGTCGCTCGACAGGTTGCCGAGAGTGGCGGTGAGCGGGGCCAGCACGAGCTTGACCGGGCGCTCGGGTAGTTGGTCGGTGAAGACGGCCCGCCCTTCGCTCAGCTGCACTTTGTGGACAGTCCAGCGGAACGGCTTAGCGGCCTTGGCCGATTTTTTACCGCCGACGGCGGGGGGGGGCTCGGCCTGGTGCGGGGCCAAGCGGGCCAGGTCGATGCTGCCGTCGGTCCCGCGACCGACGTGGAGGCTCAGCCCACGCAGCGAAACGGAGTCCACCGTTGCGACTTGCTCCAGCAAGTCGGCTTGCACGCCGTTGACGTCGAACTCGGGGAGCTCGAGGGCCGGCTCGGCCGCGCCGCGTAGGCGCAACACCAACTTGCGCACGGCGAGAGCCCCATCGGACAGGCGCGCAACTCGCTTCTCAGGGCCCCACTCGAGCTGGTAGGTGCCCTGCACGCGCACCGTGCCGTCCATCAAGTCGAAGTCGACGCTCTGCTCGTAGTAGGGCGCGTACTTGGGGAGCCGAATTCCCTCCAGCGTCAGAGTTCCCTCGGAGCGGATGGGTTCAATGTGGACGGACCCACTCCAGGAGAACGTCTCACCCGCCTCGGTCGTCCCGCTGAAGGCATATGGGCTCCTCGCGTCGGCGCGCGTCCGGAAGTCGTCAAGACGAATGGTGACCGGCCCCACCGTGGTGTGGAAGGGGTGCGGGTGGGAGACGTCGGTGAAGTCGAGCTGGGCCTCCTCGAGGGCGAGGTGGTCGACACCGAAGACGAAGGGCTTGCCGCTCGGAGGGCCGGCGTCGGCGGCTGGCGTCTGCGTCGGTGGGGCCAGGAGGTCGGAAAAATTGAGGCTGCCGTCCTTGGCCAGTCTCACCCGGCCCCGCAGACGCACCAGTTGAAGCGTCGCGAGGTCGAGTTCTCGCTTGAGAATGGGAATGAGCCGGCCTTTCACGAAGAGCCGGTCCCAAGAGATGAAGGGGCCGCCGTCCAGGTCCTTCACTAAGAAGCCATCGATGGTGATTGACAGGGTGAAGGGGTTGGCCCGCACGCTCTGCGCGGTGACTTCGCGGTGGAGTGCCGCCCCGAGCCGGCGTTCGAGCTGCCGGTGCAAAACCCAAGGGAGGAGGATGAAACCCGCTGCGGTGTACACCGCGAGGAGACTGGCGGCCACAATCAGCCAGCGTCGACGTCGGATGGCGAAGCCCTTGACGGACTGTGCGGTGGTCACCCGAGCAATCCCCCTCAACTGCCTCGTACTACGGCTGCCTCTCCGCTTCACCTCCGGGGGGGCTCGTTGGGGGCGGCCGCTGGCGCCCAGTTCGAGTGGCAGCAGGCCTCCGTCCAGGAAAATAAAGCGAAACCCGCGCCGCCGCCTCGGCTAGCCTGCGCCGCCCCGCGGCGTCGGGAGCCGCAGTGGGAGTGATGGGAGGGGCAAATGGCAGCGAAGCGCTCGCAGTTCCTCGGCCTGGCCTTCGTCCTGGTCCTCTCGGCCTGCGCAACGACGCCGGTGGGGACAAGTGTGCCCTCTCCGAGCCTTCGCCAGGAGCTGGACGAGGGCAGCGCCGCCTGGTTCTTCGACGCAACGTCTGCGCTGACCCTCTCCTATGACCAGCAGGCGCTACTGCTGAAACTGGGGCAAACGCTGCGCGCCCAGTCGGAGCCAGTGCAAGTGGCCCGGCGCGAGTTGCTGGGGCTCATTTTGGAGGGAATCTCGTCCGGAGCCTTCGACGAGGTGCGCATCGCAGCGCAAATCCAAAAGGTCGTCGCCGCGGCGGAGGCACGTGGTCCAGCCGTCGTCCAGGCACTCACCCAACTCCACCAGGGCCTCACCCCAACCGAGCGACAGACGGTCTCGAGCACCGTCAACCAAGGGGTCTACGGTCAGTCCGCCCAGCCGACCAGCGAACGCCAGCAGCTCCAGCAGCGCGTGGACTCGCTGACTGCCGGGATTGGGTTGACGGAAGCCCAGAGCACCCAAATCCGCTCGACCATCACCGACAGCTTTCACACCTACGCGCCCGACCTCCAGGAGGAGGCCGAGCGTCGGCGGAAGGAGCTGGGCGGCCTGTGCAAAGGCTTCGGCGGCATTTACTTCGAGCCGGCGGTGGAAAACGTCACCGCCGCCTGGGACCTTCAGGCGAAGTCGACGCGCCTCGTCGCGTTTGCCCGTGCGCTGACTCCCATCCTCACCCCAGACCAACGCCAGCAGGTGGTCGCCCGCATCCGTCAGCGCAACAGCATCGACTGACGGTGCGGCGTCAGGCCGCCCTCCGGGCCGGCCCAGCGACGCGACGTGTTTTGAGCAACCGGGGCGTTGCTCGAGCATCTAACGGCCTTTGAGGGTCCCCTCGCTGTGAACGGCTCCATCGAATTTCTCCGGGACAACGGCACCACGGTGGTGTTTTTGGCTGTGCTGGCCGAGCAGATGGGGCTTCCCATTCCCTGCACCCCATGGCTGCTCGCCGCCGGCGCGCTGGCCCGTTCCGGGCGGCCCTCGCTGGGGGCAGTCATTGGCTTGGCGGTGCTGGCTGCGGCGATGGGCCACCTTGTCTGGTTCTTCGCCGGCCGACGGTGGGGCTACGGGGTGTTGCGGGTGCTTTGCCGCATCAGCATCGAGCCGGACACGTGCGTGCAGCGGACCCAGGGCACCTTCGACCGCTTCGGTGCCCGCGCGCTGATGGTGGCGCCCTTCATTCCCGGGTTGACCACGGTCGCCCCCCCGCTGGCTGGCTTGTCCGGTATGGCGCTGTGGCGCTACCTCTCGTTGGACATCCTCGGTGACCTGCTCTGGGCAGGCACCTTCGTCGGTCTAGGGTACGGTTTTGGAGACCAGGTGAGCTGGGCGCTCCGCGGGGCGCTGATGTACGGCTCCTCCATCCTCGGGCTGGCGCTGGCGGGTTTTTGCTTGTGGCTGCTGTACAAGTTGTTGCAGCGCGAGTGGGTGCGCCGCAAGTTGCGTGTCGAACGGATTGTCCCAGCGCAGCTCAGCGAGATGCTGGCGAAGCCCAGTCCCCCACTGGTGCTCGACCTCCGGCACCGCCACGAGCTGGTCGAGGACCCGCACACCCTGCCCGGAGCGCTTCACGTCTCGCCCAGCGAGCTCCCGCGGCGGCATTTGGAAATCCCGCGGGACCGCGAGCTGGTGCTTTACTGTAGTTGACCCAGCGAATGGACCAGCGCCCGGGTGGCGCTGCAGCTGAAGCGTCGGGGAATTCACCGGGTGCACCCCCTGGAAGGCGGCTACGCGGGCTGGACGCGCTTGGGTTACCCAGTCGTGCCGTGGGAGGATGGCAGCCCGGTGCGGGAGCAGCCCACTCCGCTCCCGGCTACGCCGCTCAGCGCGTAGCCCCTGGAGAAGGCGCATGGCGTTTGGTCGCGGATGGCTTGAAGGGACGAGAGCGTTCGGGGACAACTTCCGGCTGGCGCTGGGGACGTTCTGGGGTCACCGGCTGCGCAGCGCATTGACGCTCCTCGGCATCGTCATTGGGGTGGCGACCGTCGTTTCGATGATGGCGTTGCTCGAGGGGTTGCGCCGGCGGGTGGACGCGGACCTAGCCGGGCTTGGCGCCAACGGCTTTCAGCTGCAGAAGTGGCCGCAGGGCTTCGGTCACTTTGATAGCGACAAAATCAACCGCCGCCCCAACATTACGTTCGAGGATTTTCTCGCCATCCAGAAGCATGTCCCGGATGTGGCCAAGGTGACGGCCGAAGCCTGGGACGGTGGCAAGAAGCTGTCGACGGCCTTGCGCGAGACGCAGCCCAACGTCCAGCTGGCCGGCGGGACGCTGAATTTCTTCGACACCAACGCCATGGGATTGTCCAAAGGAAGAAGCTTCAGCGAAGCTGAGATTCAGGAAGGCGCGCAGGTGATGGTCATCGGTCCGGACCTTGCCGACACGCTCTTTTCGGACCTCGAGCCGCTCGGCCAGGAGGTCCGCCTGAAGGGCCGAAGCTTTGAGGTAATTGGGGTGATGACCAAGAAGGGCGGCTTCGCCGGTCCGGGCTACGACAACACCGCGGTCATCCCGGTGCCCGTCTTTTTCGAGCTCTTCGGGAAGAATCGTTCGCTCAACGTCAGCATGCAGGCCTGGGACACCGCCAGCATCCAGCGGGCGCAGGATGGGGTGGAGCTGCTGATGCGCCACCGCCACAACCTGCGACCCGACGAGGAGAGCGACTTCACCCTCTATTCGAACGAGTCGGCAACCGCGACGTTCAACCAAATCTCCGCAGTGGTGACGGCGGCGAGTTTTGGCGTCTGCTTGCTGTCGCTGGTGGTCGGGGGAATCGGCATCCTCAACATCATGCTCGTGTCTGTCACCGAGCGGACGCACGAGATTGGGGTCCGCAAGGCCCTCGGTGCGCGGCGGGGCCGCATCCTCGGCCAGTTCGCCACTGAAGCGGTGATGCTCTCGCTGCTCGGTGGACTTGCCGGAGTGGCCCTCGGCTTCTTCGTGGCGTTCCTCGGTCGCTGGGCGTTGGGGTTTCCCACTGCCGTTCCGAGCTGGGCCGTCGCGCTGGCCTTAGCCATGTCCTCGGCCGTGGGCCTCGTCTTCGGCATTTACCCGGCGTCACGGGCGGCCAACCTGGACCCGGTGGATGCGATGCGCTCGGAGTAGCCGTCCCGCCTTCCCAGCGCGGGCAATGGCCTCGGCGCCCAAGCGTTGCTTGCTACGGAATGGCCCGGCAACCTTGGAAAGGGGGCGCTTCGCTGACGCCGCACAGCGTGCGCCGCGCACTCCTGGAGGCGCTGCGCTCCACGTGACGCCAGGACTGCGAAAGGCCTACCTGCAGACGGCCTACCTGGTGCGTGCGCCACAGGGGGTGCACGCTCTGCGCATCGGCGCGCTTCATCCCGCCTTTGACGCTCTGCTGTCCTCGGCTGGGGCCAGCACTTGGGCCTTCATCACCGCTTGGAATCCGGGCTCGCTTCCCCGAAGCGCGGAACAAAACGCCCTCGCCCAAGCGGAGCTGGTGGAAGTGGTTGGGGGGCTCGGGCTGGAGAGCTGGCCCGCTGAAGGGAGGGCCGATGGCGGTGGGTGGCGCGAGGAGAGCGTATGCGTGCTCGGTCTTGAGGCCGCCGGAGCGGTGGCGCTGGCGCGCCGCTTTGGCCAGTTGGCGGTGGTCGTCGGTCAGGTGGGCGAAGCGGCGCGGCTGCTCGCGGTGGCTGTGGCGTGAGAGGGCAAGGCGCAGCGGGGGCGGGCTGAGCGGCGCTCAGCGGCGGACCCCGGTTGAGAGCAGCTGGCGCAGAGACAACAGGTGCAGAAGGACTGTCAACGGGACGATGAAGCCCGGCAAGTAGATGAAGGGGAAGACGGCCGCAATTCGGTTTGCCGGTTCGTCAAAAAAGAGCCGCTGGGGGCCGGGTGCCGAGGCCACCGCACGGAAGAGGGTATGGAGAATGTCCCCGAGCCCGAGGCCATTCCAGAGGAGGCCCATTCCGAGCGAGCCGTTGACGCCGCGGGCGAGCGCGAGGGCCACCGCAGCCGCAGCGGCGCCGACCAGCAGGTCAAAGCTGCCCCCCGTTCGGGCCAGGCCCCAGGGCGTGAGGCCAACGGCCCACGCTGCGAAGAGCGTCAGGCCTCCCCCGAGGCGAAACGTCTGAAACGCCGGAATCCACCAGGTGGGCATGGCCCTAACGGCCGTCCGCAACCAGCGTGCGCGGAAGAGGACCACCACAACGAGAAACGCCGGGACGAGGTACCAGAGGAAGCGGGGGCGTGCCGGCTCCTCGAGGTAAAGGCCGCTGACCGCCGTCATCGCCAATAGCAGAAACCACGCGGCCAGGCCGGCTCCGGCGAGCCGGCCAATGCGGAGTCGACGCTCCTCTGCAATGCCGGCCCGTCTCAGGCCGGCCGCCAGTCCAGTCAGGGCGGTGCCGGCGACGGCCACCAGGTAGGCGGCGAGGCCGAGGAGGAGCAACGGGGGGGCCGCCGCGATTGGCTCGATGCCAGGGCCGTTCATGCTTGTCCTTTGTCGCGTTGCGCGTCCTCGAGGCAACCGAGAAGGGAGTCCTTTCTCCCTGGGCGCTCATCCGCGCAGAACGTGTTCAGCTTCCCTACAGGGCGAATGTCACGAGTCACTGCTTGCATCCAAGCCGTTGGGTGTGGAGATTTCTACTCTTCGTCGCCCTTTGGGGGGGGCCCCGGTGACCGACTCGCTTTCGCTGAAGCGTCCGCAGCTGCTGCTCGTCGAAGATGACCGAGGGGTGCGGGACGCCATCCAGGACTACCTCGAGGACGAAGGCTACTCGGTGCTGTCGGCCAACGACGGCGAGCAGGCGTTGAGCATTCTCGAGGGACTGGTTGATGCCTGTCTGGTGGTGCTCGACGTGCGCATGCCGGTGATGGACGGCGTGGAGTTCATGCGCCAGTTCCGCGCCCGGCCGTGGTTGAGGCACCACCGGCTGGTGCTCATGTCGGCGAGCGAGCTCGCCCCGGAGCTCCGTGGCGCTCCTGGTGTGGTGGGCCTTCTGCAGAAACCCTTCGAGTTGGAGCGGCTGCTCACGCTGGTCCAATCCGAGGTGGCGGCATTGGCGGCAGCGGCCCCTCCCTGACTGACGATGGCGGCAGAGACGCCCGAGCGGTCCGGACTGGTGCCCCTTCTTCGACGGGAGGTAGTCTCGCCGGCCGCGGCTCTTGAGCGGCTGCGCCGGCCCGGGGTGAAGCGGTGAAAATCCATTTGGAATACGGCACCGAGGGCTTGGAGTTGGACGTCCCCTCGCCCCACGTGCAGGTCATCACCCCCCGCTTCGTCCCCGGCCTCCCCGACGAGTGGGCAGCCTTTCGGGCCTCGGTTCGCGACCCCATCGGTGGGAAGCCGCTGCGAGAGACAGTGCGCGCCGGAGAGCGCGTGGCGGTGGTGATTGCCGACATCACCCGGCCGCTTCCGAGCGAGCGTTTGTTGCCCTGGATTTTCGCAGAGCTCAGTCATGTGCCGGCCGACCACATCACCGTGGTGAATGGAACGGGCAGCCACCGCGTGCAGACGCCGGCCGAGCTGGCGCAGATGGTGGGCGCCGACGTCGCCCGGCGCTACCGGGTGGTGAACCACGACGCCCACGACGCCTCGTCGCTGGTGGAAGTGGGAAAGAGCCTGGATGGCCACCCGGTCCGGATGGCCCGCGCCTACGTGGAGGCCGATCGGCGCATCGTGCTCGGCTTTATCGAGCCGCACTTCATGGCCGGCTTCTCCGGCGGTTACAAGGGCGTCTTCCCGGCGGTCGCCGACATCGCCAGCATCATGCACTATCACCGCGCCGCGGTGATTGGCGACGCGCGCAGCACCTGGGGAAACCTCGACGCCAACCCAACCCAGGAGCAAATCCGCCATGCCGGTTCGCTGCTGCCGGTCGACTTCTTGGTCAACCTGACGCTCAACCGGCGTCGAGAAATTACAGCCTTCTTCTGTGGCGACGTGCTGGCGGCCCACGCGCGCGGCTGCGCCTTCGCCCGCGAGACGGCAATGGCGGCCTGCGACCGCAGGTTCCCGGTGGTGGTCACCACCAACGCTGGGTACCCCCTGGACCAAAACCTCTACCAAACGGTGAAAGGAATGTCGGCCGGTGCCCAGGTGGTGGAGGAGGGCGGCTTCATCCTCACCGCAGCGCGCTGTAACGACGGGTTTCCGACGCACGGCAATTACAAGAAGCTGCTGTTCGACCACGCCAGCCCGCGGGCTCTTCTGGACACCATCCTCACCCCGGGCTTCTCGCTCTATGACCAGTGGGAGGCTCAGCTGCACGCCATCATTACTCTCAAGGCCCGGGTCGGCCTTCACAGTGCTCTGCCGCCGCAGGAGGTGCGCCGGGCATTCCTCGAGCCGGTCGACAACCCGAGCGAGCGCATTTCCGCCGAGCTCCACCGGCTAGGAACCGACGCCGCGGTCGCCGTCCTTCCCGAAGGACCGATGACGATTCCCTACCTGGCCTGAGTGGTGACGGCTGAGAGCAAGCCGGCTGTTTAGCGAACGGCCGAGCTGGTGGGACGTACCAGCACCTTGCGTGCGAAGACTTGGTCCACCCCGGCGAGGAAGGCTCGAAACGCCGGGTAGTCCTTGGCTGACACCCGGGCCGTCGTCACCGCAACCTCTCCCGAGCAATCGAGGGCCTCGGCTTCGGCATGGCAGCCGAACTGAGCATGCCCAAAGGGGGTTTCCGTGGTCACCGCGTCAGGGAGCTCATCCACCACGTAGCCCCGAGGCAGCTGGTAGAGGAAATGAAAGCGACTCACCGTGGGGCCATCCAGCAGAAGGTCTCGCGTGCGCTCGGCCAGAGGGGCCAGGCCCTGCAAATAGCCGCTCGCTCCTGGGAAGGGGCGGAACCGCAGGCCCGCTGCGCTGACTTCGGCGTAGCGTGGGACGTGCATTTTGAAATCCAAGGTGACGTCCCGGTCGAGCTGCGACAGCCCGTCGGCGCTGACGGCGCCCACCGACAGGCCCGGGAAGGCGTGCGACCAAGCACGCTCGAGGTTGGTGCGACGGGTGGCCAGCGTTTGGTAGCTGCGTCGGTAGGCCGGCGCTTCCGTGCCCCGGATGCGGGTTTCCGCAGTGACGTCTGCTGTTCCAGCCGGCAGGAGCGCCAGCTCGAGGTGCAAGTCCGTGACGTTGCCGTCCGCCGCGGCGGCAGGGGTGGTGGTGAAGCGGCTTTTGCCGTCGGGCTCCACCACCAGGATGCTCGCTTGCCGGTCCGCACCCGGCAGCTCGCTCGCGCCGTGGAATTCCGCCGTCCCGTCCAGGTACCAGTCCAACGACGGTACCCAGAGTATGGCGTGGTTGAAGACCGCCAGAGAGGCCGGCTCTGCGGGCACTGTGCCGAGAGAACGCATTCGCAGCAGGATGATGCGACTGTCCACTCCGGCCGCCTCCAGCATGGCATGCAGCAGAGAGGCCTTGTCCTTGCAGTCTCCGAAGCGCCGGGCCAGCACCCGGTCGACGCGGTAGGGCTGGTAGCCGTGGATGCCGAACTCGAGCGCGACGTAGCGCGTCCTAGAGACGACGTAACCGTAAAGGGCCCGCACCACCGCCCGGCGGTCGTTCCGGTCCACGCCCTGCAGTGCCTCCTCGACGGCGGCCCGAACGGAGGCGTCCGGGCGGAGCTGGTCGCGGATGAGACGCCAGTAGTAGCGCCCCACCTCTTCCCAGGTGCGGTAGGTGGAGACACTCAGCGCCGACGCAACCTCGGACCACCCTGGCATGGCCGGCTCGGAGGTGAGACGAGGCACGTGCGAGGCCGAAAAACCATGCACGGTGCGGCCGTCGGCGGCCGGGGCCTGCGTCACCCTGACCCCCGCCCCGAGCGTCTTCTCATTAAAGTAGAGGGGCCGTCCGGGAGGCATCTCCACGGCGTACTGCCAGCGGAGCTTGGGCGTACCGCCCTCGACCGCCACCAAGTCCCCCCAGTAGTCGGAGAGCAGGTTCTCAGCAGCAACGTCATCCACCTGAAACTGCACCTCCAGAAGGTCACCTGGAGCCAGGTTGGGAAAGCTAAGGACCCGCGCGCGCACGTCGTAATACATGCCGGCCCACGGCTCATTGACGCTGACGTCGCTGTCTCCGAAGGTGTCCACCACCGAGCCATCTGGCCGGGTGAGGCGCGCGCGGACGACGCGCACCTCTTGGCTACCTGGGCTGTAGGTCGCCAATTGGAAGGTGCGAAAGGCATCCACCCCGCGCTGCGAGTACACCTTCACCACACGCTGCTCGAAGCGGGTCGACTGGCCGCTCGGCTGGACCCGGACCAGCGTGTTGTCCACGAGCGTGATGGCATCCTCGCTGTAACTGTCCGCCTCCGCGACCAGGGGAGCCGGGTCGATGGCGAAGCCGACCGGGAGGGAGCGAAGCTCGTCCCGCAGCGTCCTCAGCGCTTCCTGGAGCCCCGGGTTCTGCGGATGTAAGGCCAGCGAGTGCTCGAAGGCGGCGAGGGCTGCGTCCCTCCGGCCGGCCTGGAGCAGCGCATAGCCCATCCGCTCGCTCACCTCCGCGTCGGTGGGGGCGAGGGCTGCGGCTTCCTCGAAACGAGCGAGCCCGCGCTCCACCGCTCCGTTGGCCGACAGCAGCTCCGCCAGTCTCAACCGGGTCACATTGTCGGCCGGTTCCACCGCCAGCGCGCGCTCCAGCAACTTTTCAGCTTCCGGCACCCGCCCAAGGTCCGCCAAGAGAGCGGAAAGGGTCAGCAACGTGGAGGTGTCGCCAGGCCGCCGGCTGAGCAGTCTCTGCATTCGGGTTGCCGCCTCATCGCTGCGCTCGAGGCGGCGGGCGGAGCGCACCGCCTCCCGTGCCACGCCCAGAACGTCGGGCATTTTCTGGTACAGCCGCTCGACGCGGAGGGTGGCGGCCGCCGGGTCGCCCGCCTCCTCGTCGACCCGGGCCAGGAGAAGCTGTGCCGGCGCAAAGTCCGGGTCGTCCTGGTCCCAGCGCGCCAGCAAGTCGCGGGCCCGTCCCGGATAGCCCGCCGAAAGCTCGTGTTGCGCAAGCGCCAAGTAGGCTTCCGGGTCATCCGGAGCAGCCGCCACGGCGGCCTCGAGGTGACGGCGCTGCGCGCTGCCGTCATCCGCGTTCAGCCGGGCAGCAAGGAGCTCCAAGGGCGCGCTCGGTTTGCCCTGCTGTGCCGAGAGCGCGGCGGCCTTCTCGGCGAGCCGGGCGGCGACGTGCTGCAGCTCATCGAAGCCGCGGGCCGCGGCGAACACCGCTGCGGCGTCTCCCAGCAGTTTGGCGTCGTCTGGATGGGCGGCCACCAGCGCTTCGAGTCGCGAGGTGAGGGTGGGCAGGCGCACCGGCCTTGCCGCGGGCCCAGCTGGCAGCGGCGGGAGCACCGCCGGCTGGATGGCATGAGCGCGCCCGGCCTCATCGCGGAGGAAGAAGCCGAGCGGAACCGAGCCGTCCTGGCAGATTTTAAGAAGCAGCCGGTTGACGCCCCGCCGCAACTGGACCGAGAGCCGGGTCTGGTCCACCCGCGCCGGGTGGTAGGCGTCGTCGGCAGCGACTTTCTCTCCGTTGACCCAGAGGCGGAAGGCCCCGGAAGTCCCAAGTCCGAGCGTCACCCGCCGCGCCACAGGCTCGTCGAGCAACGCCAGCGCATAGGCCACCACCGAGCGGTTAGGGCGGAGCACCGCAGCGAGGTCCACCGCACCGTCGAGCGCGCCGACTGTCATCGGCCGCCACTGCGCCGGCTGGCTCTTGGCCGGGTAGGAGGCCTTCATGTCCAGCGAGGCTTCTGGCCCGAAGTCGGTGTCGCACCCGGACTTGCCCTCATTGTCGAAACTGCCGAGCACGTAGACCGACTGAATGAAGCCCAGCGCCGCCGCTTGCGCGCGTGCGGCGACCAGGTCGGCTCGGTCGCGGGAGGATTGCAAAAGCAGCAAGCGCGCGCTGGTGCGCGTAAACGCATCCGTTCCCGGGCTGTGGGCCACTCGCTGGTAGGTACGGTCGAGCTCGCCCGGGTCCGTGATGAATTCGCGGGTCTCGTCCAGTCGAAGCAGCGCCGCCGTCCCCGTCGGCGACGGAGCGCTGGCCAGCGCCTGAGTCGTACGCTCGGTGACGGCTCGGGCGACGGGGTCTGCCGCTGCCGGCGTGGCCGCGAGCAGCGGGAGCAGCAAGGTGAGTGGGAGAACGGTCATCCTGAGGGCTACGGCTCTTTCATATCCAAGGAAGCCGCCCCACGCCTAAACAACGCGCGGCGAGGGCCGTCTCTTCCCCTGGGGCTGTTGCACCTCAGGCGTTTTTCGCCCCAGCAAGGTGAAGGGGGACGGCTTCTCCCGCTCCGCCCCCGGGGCCGCCCTGGGGGGGCTCAGCTGAAGAGCCCGAGGCGGTCCATCTCACTGGGCTGGGGGAGGCCCATCAGCCGGAGCAGGGTTGGAGCAACGTCGGCGAGCACCCCCGGCCGGAGAGCCGCCCCGCGGACATCGGGATGGATGAGGTAGAAAGGAACCGGGTTGAGGGTGTGCGAGGTGTGAGGCTCGCCGGTCGCCATGTCGCGCATCTGCTCGCAGTTTCCGTGGTCGGCGGTGATGACCAGCGCATGCCCGCTGCGCGCGCACGCATCCCCCAGCGCTCCGAGGCAGCTGTCCACCGTCTCCACGGCGCGCATCGCGGCGCTGAGCACCCCGGTATGGCCCACCATGTCCGGGTTGGCGTAGTTCACCAGCAGGAAGTCGTGGAGGCCAGCGCCAATGCGCCTCACCAGTTGCTGGGTCACCGGAACGGCGCTCATTTCTGGCTTCAAGTCATACGTCTTCACGTCGCGGGGCGACGGAATCAGCACTCGCTCCTCGCCGGGGAAAACCACCTCCCGGCCGCCGTTAAAGAAAAACGTGACGTGCGCGTATTTCTCAGTCTCGGCGATGCGGAATTGCCGCCAGCCGGCGTCGGCCACCACCTCGGGTAAAATGTGGCGCGGCTGGCTCGGAGGAAAAATCACCGGCAGTTCAAAGGTACCGTCGTACTCGGTGAGACAGATGAAGCGGCCGAGCCGGAGGCCGCCGCGGTCGAACTCCTTGAAGTCCGGGAAGGCGAGAGCCCGGGTAATTTCACGAGCTCGGTCCGCGCGAAAGTTGAAGAAGACGACGGTGTCCCCGTCGCGGATGCTGGCGACGGGGTGGCCTTCTGAGACGAGCACCGTGGGATGAACGAATTCATCCGTCACTTTCTCGGCGTAGGCAGCTCGCACCGCCTCCACCGCGCTCGGCGCACGGGGGCCCTCTGCGCGGACCATGGCCTTGTAGGCGAGGGCGATTCGGTCCCAGCGCTGGTCGCGGTCCATGGCGTAATACCGGCCGGACACGGTGGCGATTCGACCGGTGCCGGTCTCGCGCAGGAAGCGCTCGAAATTCTCCAGGTCGCCGAGCGCGCTCTGGGGAGGCGTGTCTCGACCGTCGAGGAAGGCGTGCACGTAGACCGAGCGCAGCCCCTGTGCCTTGGCCGCCCGCAGCAAGCATTCCAGATGGGCCTGCGAGGCGTGCACGCCGCCCGGCCCAAGCAGCCCGAGCAGGTGCAGCGATTTGCCTTCCCGCTTCGTCGCCTCCAGGGCCGCGCGCAGCACCGGGTGGTTGGCCAGCTCACCCGAAGTGCAGGCGCGGTTGATGCGGACCAGGTCCTGATAGACGATGCGCCCGGCTCCGATGTTGGTGTGGCCGACCTCCGAGTTTCCCATCTGTCCCTCGGGGAGGCCGACTGAGAGCCCAGAAGTCTCGAGCTGGGTGCGGGGCATGCCCTGGAGCATCCGGTCCAGAGCGGGCGTGCCCTGCAGAAGAATGGCATTGTCGGCCCGCTCCGCGCGGATGCCCCAGCCGTCGAGGATGGCGAGAACGACCCGGTGCGCGGGTTTCATGTCGCCGAGGACTCTAACCTCAGCGCCCGGGCGCTCACACCCGGGAACCGCGTCCGCCGCCGACGTTTCAGTCCTTTCGTCCGGGGGACGCTCCTGGTAGGGCGGCGGGCTGGGATGGCCGCCACCTCGGGACGCATTCGGGCCTTTGACTGGCTGCGAGGACTGGCGGTCCTGGTGATGGTGGAGACCCACGCCCTCGTCTTCCTCCGGCCCGAGCTCCACCTCACCCGAGCCATGGCACGGTTGAACTGGGTGAACGGACTGGTCGCCCCCTCGTTCATCCTCGCCGCGGGGTTCTCCCTCGGGCTCCTCCAGGTGAGGGCGGCGGCCTTAGGGCGAGGGGGTCAGTCAGCACGACTGTGGCGCACGCTTCGGCGGATTGGAGAAGTCCTGGCGGTGGCCACTCTGGTGAACGTGGTCTGGTTTCCCATCTCGGTCGAGCCGCGCTGGCTCACGCGCATCGACATCCTCCAATGCATTGGCCTGTCGCTGCTGCTCGCCTTGCCGCTGCTTTTCCTCCTGGCGCGCCGCCCCTCGCTGCTGGCCTCGGTATGCCTGGTGGTGGCCGGCGCCATTTTCTTTCTCGCCCCCTATACCGCGTGGGTCACCGGCAGCGTCGCCACGCAGCTGCTCAGGCGCGAAGGACCCTGGTCGACGGTGTTCCCGCTCGTGCCCTGGTCGGGCTACATCTTCCTCGGGGCAGCCCTGGGGGCTTTGCTCGCCGCCGGAGAGTTGCCCCAGGTGCGCTGGCTGCTCTTGGCGCTGGCTGGCGTCGGCCTGCTCATTGCGCTGCTCACCCCCGTCTGGCTGGCCGTTTACCCGCCCCACGAGTTCTGGGTGACCGACCCGTCCAACTCCGCCCAGCGCTGGACGGTGGTGGCAGCGCTTCTTCTCGGACTGCTGGCGCTCGAGGCGCGCATCCCCGAACGCTGGCGAGTCCGCGCGCCGGTGCGGTTTGTGGAGCTCTTCGGCACCTCGTCTCTGGCGGCCTACTTCTTTCACGAGATGCTGCTCTTTTACCAAGTGCGCGGAGTCTCGCTGGACGTGCTTTTCGGCCGACGCTGCGGCTGGTGGGCGTACGCCGCGCTCACCGTGTGCGTCATCGGCGTGACCGCGGTGCTGACCGCCTTGACCGACCGAGTGTACCGGGCCCTGGACAACCGGACGCACCTGCCTGCGGTGGCGCTTCCGCCTCCCCAGCCGGGCGGGTGAAAACCCTCAGTGGGCGACGGACTGAAGGCGGCCGAGGGCCCGAGCCACGGCCTCCACCACGTCCCGCGGGGTGGGCAAGCCAGCTGTGCCCTTGGCAAGGACGACGTGGCCGTCCACTTCCACATCAAAACGCCCCGAGTGCCCGCGCACCAGGACGACTTCGACGCCGAGCGCCTCGCGCAGGGCCTCCGCCGCGTGGGTTGCTTGAGAGAGGTAGTTGCAGGTGACGCAGTAGAAGATGGTGATTGGCACGGAGCGCGGCCCTGTAGCGCGCGCCACGCCGTTGCACAGGAGAGCGATTGAGGGGGGGTCGTCGCACCCCCTCCCTTCGGACAGCGGAACGTGTACCGAGCAACATTGCCGGAGGCGCCTGTCAGCCCGGTGTGGAGCCCAGCGCGCGGGAGACGGCATCCACCACCTCTTGGTCCGAGGGGAAGCCCTGCGGGCCCTTGGAGGAGACGACTTTTCCAGCGACCGCAACCTCGAAAATGCCGGAATGCCCCTTCACTAGGGCCGCCTCGAGGTCGAGCTCCTTCTTCAGCGCAGCCGCCGCACGGGTGGCGTGGGGAAGGTAGCCTCAGGAGGTGCAGTAGGTAATGGTCACCATGCCCCAACTTTAACCGGGCCTGCCGGTGGCCGCAGCTCAGCCCTGCGCCGGATTTCAGCGGTGGTAGGGCTCGCCCTTGAGCAGCGTGAAGCCGCGGTACAGCTGCTCCACCAACACCAGGCGCGCCAGCCGGTGGGGGAGTGTCAGAGAGGATAGCGAGAGCACCCTGGACGCCGCGGCACGCACCGTGGCGTCCAGTCCGTCATCGCCCCCCACCACGAAGAGCAAGTCCTGGCTGTGCACCTGAGCCTCGCTCAACAAGCGCGCGAATCCGGGTGTGTCCAGTCGTTCACCCCGCTCGTCGAGCGCCAGCACCCGCTCTCCGGGCCGACACTGGGCGAGGAGTCGCTTCGCCTCGGCTGCCCGAGAGGCCTCGGCCGAACGCTTGCCCGCGGGGACCGCCAGCTCGGTCAGCTCTAGCCGGGTGTAGTGCTTCAACCGCTCGGCGTAGCCTTGGACCGCGGGTTCGAACCAACCCGAGCGGTCGCGGCCCACCGACAGCACGCGAACCCTCAGGCCACCTTCTCCTTGGGCGCGTCCACCCACAGTCCGTCGAGGTCGTAAAAGGCGCGCACCTCGGTGCTGAAGAGGTGCACCACCACCTCGCCATAGTCGAGCAGCACCCAGTGTCCCGTTTCAAAGCCTTCGGCGCCGATGGTGCGAAAGCCCTCCTCGCGCAGCTTCTCGCGCAGGTATTCGGCCGTGGCGCTCACTTGGCGCTCGGATTCTCCCGAACCGAGGACAAACCAGTCGGCGTAGGACGTCATCCCCCGGACGTCGAGCAGCACCACCTCCAACGCCTTCTTGTCGACCATCAACTCCGCCGCCCGACGGGCCAGGGCCCGTGCCCGCGGGTCATCGACTGGTGGGCGGCGCGCCTCCACTGGCACCGTCGAGCGCCGTGGCGGGCGCTTTCGGGCGACGGCATTGCGAGGTCTGGTGGGCTTGGGCAAAAGGCCTGTCGAACGTGAGATGCTGCCTCTACAAGCTATGACTGCCGAGCGCGAGGCGCAATTCCGGAAATTGGTGGAACTGTTCCCCGAGTCGCCGATGGGACATTTCTCGTTGGGCAAACTGCTCCTCGAACAGCGCCGCTACTCCGAAGCGGTGGCCAGCCTGACGCTGGCCACCCGGCTTGACCCAGCGTACGCAGCCGCGCTGGTGGCCTTGGGGGAGGCTTTGCGAGGCCACGGGCAGCTGCAGGAAGCGCGGGCGACGTGGGAAGTCGCGCGGGCCCGGGCGCTGGAGCAGAAGCACCCCTCGCTAGCCGAGGAAGTCACCGAGTTGCTGGCGGAGTTACCCGCCCCGGCTTCCTAGTGCTGGTTGGGCGCAACAGCCTGGCGGAACCAGGCGCGGAGCTCCTGCTCGAGGGGAACGGTGCGCCGTAAATCGCCATGAACCAGCAGCACGCCGCCCAGCCTGCGCTCACGGTCCATCCACGCGGTGAAGCCAAAAATCCCCTGGCAGACGGCCTCCAGCCCCCGGCCATGGCCGTCGGTGCGCTCCAGCCAAACGCCGAGCCCAGGACGGCTGGCTTCACGTCCAGCAAACAGCGCGTAGGGCGAATGCACCAGGGGCGCGCCGCCGCTTTGGTCCTGAAACATCGCCTCCACCAAGTCGGGGGTGAGCAGTCGCACCCCCTGGCGCGTACCGCCCTGGAGCAGCAAGTCCAGCACCGCGCCGTAGTCTTCGGCGCTCGACTGTGCTCCGCCTGCGATGCGAGGGTTGGCGGTGCGTCCGAACCCGGTGGCGCGCAGCCCCAATGGCTGAGTGAGGCCCTCCCGGAAGAGCTCCGCCCAGCTCTTGCCGCTCACCACCTCTGCCATCCGACCGGCGACTTGAAAGCCCGTGCCGCCGTAAATGACTGCGCTCCCGGGGTCCTTCCGCAGGGGTGTCCCGGCGATTTGCTGGACGCAAACTTCGAGCGTCGTGTCGCGGTCGTCCAAGCAGGGGGTGGAAGTCGGGAGCCCGGAGGTGTGCGCGAGCAGCATGCGCAGGGTGACGGCGGCCTTGTCTAAGGGCCAGTCGTGCAGCACCGAGGCCACCCGTGTGTCGAGCGAGAGCTTTCGGGCGTCCACCAGCTCGAGCAGCACCACCGTGCTCAAGAGCTGGGTGCCGGAAGCCAGCGGAACGGCGTCATCGAGCCGGTACCCGCCATAGGCCCGCTCGAAAAGCACTTGGTCCAGCTGAGTGACTCGCACCACGCCGCCCCCGTCCTTGGCCAGAGGGGCGGCCAACAGCGACTCCAGTTGCGCCAGCCCGCCGTCGGTTGCAGGCGGCAGGGCGGCCAAAGCGAAACCCAGGGCGAGGGAAAGTGGAGCCACTTGGCCCAAGAGGCTACCTGGGCGGCGGTACCCCGCGACGGGCCTTCGCTGGGCGGAGCGGTGGACGACAGCCGCCCCGGGGTGGCCGGCGACCCGGAGGAGCCGGATGGCACCCTCACCCAGCGCTGCATCCCCCTGAAACTCCAGGCGCTTCTCGTGGCGCGCCCTGTGCTTTGGGAAGGGGGGAAATATGGGGACCCCCAATGACAGCGTCTTGGCCTCGGAGGTGGGGCGTGCCGAGGCGCCGGCGAGCCAGCCCACCGGGCACATGCCCGACGTTTGCCCGGAGGCGCTTGAGGTGCTGCGGCAAACGGCCTGTGGTGCGCATGCACGCCTGGAGGCGCTGTTGCACGGCGTCGCGGCCGGAGTGCTGTTTGTGGGACGGGAGGGCCGGGTAGACCTCGTGAACCATGCGCTGTGCCGGATGCTCGGCGTGGCCTCCGCCGGAGAGCTGGTTGGCCAACCCGGCTCCGCCGTGGCGCGGGTGCTGAGCGACCGCTTCGCGGACCCGGCTGCCTTCGTCCGGCAGGGCCTGCTTCAAGGCGGCCGACGTCTCCAGCTCGCGGACGGGCGCGTCCTCAGCCGGGAGCTCCTCCCGGTCGGGGAAGGAGAGGCGCATGGGGTGCTGGTTCTCCTTCGGGACGTGACTGCGTCGCCGGGGCCGGCCGCGGAGCTGGAGCCGCTGCACACCGTCAGTCTGGTGGACGAGCTCACTGGGCTGCCCAACCGGCGCGGCTTCCTGGCCCAGGCCAGCCGGCGGCTTCGTCGCGCCGCACAAGAGGGCCGGGCGGCCAGCCTCTTCTGCATCGACGTGGAGGGCACCCGAACCATCAACCAGCGCCTCGGGCACACGGCCGGCGACAAGGCGCTGGAGGAGGTTGGCGGTTTGCTCCGCCTGGCTTTCCGCGAGTCGGACGTGTTGGGTCGCCTTGGGGGGGACGAATTCGCAGTCTTGGCCATGGACGTCGCCGAAGCGCAGCAGGCGGAGACACTGGAGCGGCTGAGCCGTGCCGTGGCGTCGCTCAATGCCCGTCCAGCACGGGCCTGGCGACTCTCGATGGGCGTCGGAGCGGCCTGCTTCGATGTAGTGCACCGCCCGCCGGTGGAGGACTTATTGTCCGCAGCCGACGCGCGACTTCACGCCTGGAAGCGCGCGCGGCAAGGCAGAGGCGGCTCAGGCTGAAGGGGTTTCTTCCCCACCGGCCCCCGGGGGGAACGGTAGGCTGTCCTCAGCTCGGTTTCTTGGCTGGAAGCTCGTACTCCTCACCCGACTTCAGCAGCCACCCACCAGCACCCTTCACCCAGACGTCGTGCCAGCCTGAACGCCCGATGTGCTTCACCGTCTTTCCAGCGTGCTCGGGGTCCGGTTGCACAATGGTGACGGTGAGGTGGACGTCCACCAGCACGTCGTCTCCCTGGTGCTTCACCGACCGAATTGTGTATTTGGCTGAGCTCCCCGGCTCGAGGGTTTTGAGGAAGTCGCGCACCGCGCCCTCCACCCCGGCGCGGTCCAGCTTCGAGCCATCGACCAGCGTCCACTGGACGTCCGGGGCGAGCAGCGCCATCACCGCCGACAAGTCCCGCTGGACGCAGGCCGCCGCATAGGCGTCGTAGCGGGACTGCAACTCTTTTTGCAGTACCTGGTTTTCCGGGGGCGGGGCGGCGGAAAGCAGCAGAAGGACGAGGGCGTGTCTCATCAAGAGGCTTCCTCCCTAGAGGACTCCAAGGGTACACCGCAAGGCCCGATGTCTATTCCCCTCCAGCTCGAGCGATTGCTCGACGCGGTGCAGCCCGGCGACGACAAGGAGCGCGGGGACCTGGCCCTGTTGCGCGCATACGGGGCCGAGCTGTCCGAGCCCTTCTCGAGTCAGCAGCCCGGTGCCCACTTCACCGGAAGCGCGCTGGTTACCGACGGAGTCCGGGTGGCGCTGGTGTTTCACCGGAAGCTTGGGCGCTGGCTTCAGCCCGGAGGCCACCCCGAGCCCGATGACGGGGGCGAGCTGTCCAGCACTGCTTTGCGCGAAGCACGCGAGGAGACCGGGCTCGTCGTGCAGCTTCACCCCAAGGCGCCGCGGCCGTTGGACGTCGACGTCCACCGCATTCCCGCGCGCCCCGAGGCCCCAGCCCACCTCCATCTGGACGTGCGTTTCCTCGCCGTGGCGGACGCCTCGGCGCCGCTGGTGAGGCAGGCCTCGGAAGTCTCCGAGGTGCGCTGGTTCAGCTTCGCGCAGGCGCTGGCACAGGCCGACGACGCGAGCCTTCGCCGGCTGTTGCACAAAGCCATGGCCTGCTTGGCCCGCACCGGCGCAGCACCGCCCGAAGGAAGTCCCCTCTAGGCCAGGTCAAACACCAGCACCTCGCCCTGCGGTGCGCCTTCCAGGACGAGGCGCGACTCCTCGCTGAGCGCCGCACCGTCGCCCGCCCGCAGCGTCTGTGCATTCACCTTGAGCGTCCCGCGAGCCACCTGTACCCAGGCGTGGCGGCCCTTGGCGAGCGCGAGCTCGGCCTTTTGCCCAGCGTCGAGGAGCCCGCTGTACACCCGGACGTCCTGGTGGATGGTGAGGCTGTCGTTGTCCCCGGCCTGCGAGGCGACCAGCTTCAACCGCCCCTGCCGGGCACTTGCGTCGAAGTGCTTCTGCTCGTAGCCGGGCTTGAGGCCCGAGCGCTCGGGGAGGAGCCAGATTTGGAGGAAGTGCACCGGCTCGACGCTCGAGGCGTTGAATTCGCTGTGCGTCACCCCTGTCCCGGCGCTCATCCTCTGCACGTCGCCGGGAAGGATGGTGGAGCCCGTCCCGAGCGAGTCCTTGTGGGCCAGGCCGCCCTCGAGGACATAGGAGAGAATCTCCATGTCCCGGTGCGGGTGGGTGGGAAAGCCCTCTCCGGGTTGAACGCGGTCCTCGTTGAGGACGCGCAAGGCGCGGAAGCCCATGTGCGCCGGGCTGTAGTAGTCGGCAAAGGAGAAAGTGTGCTGGCTGTCCAGCCAGCCATGCTGGGCATGGCCCCTGTCCTCTGCTCGGCGGATGTTCATCATTTTTTTCGTTCCAACCTCTCTCCAAACATTGCCCAATGGATGCGCCACAGCCAGTGAGGGTTTCCCCGGGGGGGTGCGGGGCGCTTTGCTTGGGTGCCGGCGCAGCGCGGGGTTGCGCCATGAGGCGCCCCGGAGTGTTGCTTTGGGAGCGACAATGGACGGCGTGGGACCCTTCAACCGCGGGCGGTGGCGGCCACCCGGGCCAGCGGTGGCGCGCCGAACAGCGCCTCGAGCGCTTCGCCCAGCGTCTCCACGCCCACCACGTCGAGCCGGCGCGTCTCCAGGCGTCGGGCCGTTGCCGCCGGAAGCACCACCCGGGTGAAGCCGCGCTTGGCCGCTTCGGCCAGTCGTGCTTCAGCCTGGGCGACGGCACGCACCTCGCCGGCGAGTCCCACCTCCCCCAGCACCAGGGTGCGCGAGTCGAGCGGCAGGTTTCTGAGCGACGACACCAGTGAGGCGCAGACGGCGAGGTCCGAGGCCGGCTCGGACAGCGTCAGCCCGCCGGCGACGTTGACGAAGAGGTCGCACCCGGTGAGCTGCACGTCCTCTTTCTTCTCCAGCACCGCGGCCAGGAGGGCCACCCGGTTACTGTCGACGCCAATGGCGGTGCGGCGGGCGGTGCCATAGCCGGTGGGCGCCACCAGGGCCTGCACCTCTACCAGCAAGGGCCGCGTCCCGGAGAGGGTGGCCGTCACGGTGGAGCCAGCCTGTCCCGCCGGTCGCTCGGCCAAGAAGAGGGCCGAGGGGTCGGCCACCTCGGTGAGGCCCGAGCCCTTCATCTCGAAGACGCCAATCTCGTCGGTGCTGCCAAACCGGTTCTTGTGTGCCCGGAGAATGCGGAAGGCGTGGCCACGCTCGCCTTCGAAGTACAGGACGGTGTCCACCATGTGCTCCAGCACGCGGGGTCCGGCGATGCTTCCGTCCTTGGTGACGTGGCCGATGAGGAAAGTGGGGACGCCCGAGCGCTTGGCATAGGCCATCAGCCGGCCGGCCACCTCGCGCACCTGACTCAGCGTGCCGGGCGCGCTTCCGAGCTCGGCCAGGTACATGGTTTGAATCGAGTCCACCACCAGGGCCAAAGGCCGCAAGGCCTCGGCGCTGGCCAGCACCTTGTCAGCGTCTGTCTCGGCGAAGAGGTGAAGCGCCGGAGCATGCACTCCCAGCCGCTCGGCCCGCAGCTTGGTCTGGCCGAGAGACTCCTCGCCGGAGACGTACAGCACCGGTCCGCTGGCGGCCAGGTGCTCGACCGCCTGCAACAGCAGCGTCGACTTGCCGATACCTGGGTCCCCGCCGAGCAGCACCAGCGAGCCCGGCACCAAACCGCCCCCGAGGACGCGGTCCAGCTCACCGAGGCCGGTGCGACGGCGTGGCTCTGCTTCGGACTCGACGTCCACCAGCCGGACAGGCCTGGCCGCGCCGCCGGCGGCGCCCCAGGCGGCCCGTCGGTGCTCGCTCGGCGCCGCCTCCTCGACGAGCGTGTTCCACCCTCCGCAGTCCGTACAGCGGCCCAGCCACTTCGGCGTCTGAAAGCCGCAGGCCTGACACGAGAAGTGGGTGCGCTGCTTGGCCATGGCTTCCGTCCTAGCGGGCGGCCCTGACGGGGGTGCCTCTTTCCGTTGGAAGCCAGAGGCTAGAAGGCCGAGGCGCGAAGCTGGACGTCAGCGCGCTTCCAGGCCTCGGTGAATTCTCGCCGCGCCAGGGCCGCCTGCTCCGTCTTGGCCTGGGCCTGGAGGCTCATCGCCAGCCCAAAGAGCGCCCAGCCATTATGCGGGTGGCGCTGCAAATCGGC
>JBKQSS010000038.1:0-115753 GCA_052143535.1 Myxococcaceae bacterium
CCGCGAAGAGTATGGCCCCATCTTCGTCGCTCGCCGCTACGGCGCGCTTCCAGGGACGCTCACGCTCGACGTCATCCGGGTAGAAACGCCCTCCGGCGAGCGGACGCCGGACTTGGTGGTCTCCTTCAGCTGGAACGCCGAGGCTGCGGTCCTGGAAATGCCGGGGACCGAGCTGTCTAGCCCTTCCGGCAACCGCGGCATGCACGGCACCTTCAGTCCCCGCGACGTGCACACCACCCTCATTGCCGCCGGCCCGCATTTTCGCCGCGGCTTTCACGACACGCTGCCCAGCGGGAATGTGGACCTCGCCCCCACCGTGGCCAGGCTCTTCGGGCTCAAGCTTCCGGCTGCCGAAGGACGCATCCTCGAGGAGGCATTGGTGGACGGACCGTCGCTCGGAAGCTTCGTCGAGGAAACCTACCTTTTGACGTCTCCCTCGGCCGTCGGGCTGCGGATGCTGTTTCCCACCAGCCCCGAGGGCCAGTGGGTGGACCCGAGCGTCCGCAGCTACCGCATCGAGCTCCAAAGTAAGACGCTGCGCCGGAACGGGCAGAGCGCGACGTACCTGGATTGGGCGCGTGCTGTGCGCTACTAAAGACGGCCGTCTACTGAGACATTTGCACGGTGCGCCCGTGGAGGGGCTGCACCGGACGCGCGTTGTCCGGGTAGTCGGCGGCGAAGGTTGCTACTTCCTGCTTGGAGGCCGTGCCGGGCGTCCGCAAAAGGAGCCAGGTCACCTCCTCGCTGCAGGGCGGCGTGGTGAATGAGCCAGGGAAGCTGTAGTACGCGCGGTTGGTGGGCAACAGGCCACTTGGGTCCACCGTCACACCGTCGGGCGCGCTCTCCTTTTCCTTCTCCTTGGGGATGTACTTCCAGAGCTCGGCGATGACGCTGTTGGCCTTGCCGTTGGCGAGCAGCACCCCAACCACGGCCAGCTTGCCCCCGGCGTCCTTGTGCACCAGGTGCAGCTCCATCGGGAACTTGCGCCCGTTGAGCTCGTTTTCGGATGGATGGTGGAAGTGGAGCTGCACCAGCTCGTACCGCGTTCCGCCCACGGTGATGAAGCTTCCAGAAGGCACGTTTACCTGGATGGAGTGGCCGTTGTTGATGATGTGCAGCGGTGCCGCCTGGTAGCTGAACTCGATGGGGGGCAGCGGCGCTGCTTTCGCGCCCCGAATGTCGATGGGGGACTGGAACTTGCCCAGCTTGCAGACTTGGTAGTCCGCGTTCAGCCCGGCCCAGTGCGTTGGCCCTGTGGCGCCGTTGTAGCTCCAGGAAGGAGCGGCGGCCTGCTGCGCGAAGACGTCCGAGGCGCCCAAACCGAGAAATGCGAGGACTGCAGCCGGCAGGAATTTGTGCATAAGCCGTCCCTCTTTGCGTTGGCCAGCTTACTCCTTCGGAAGGGCCAGCGCGGGAGCTCTCTTTCACCCGCTCGGGGTAGGCCGGCCAGCCTCGGACAGCACCTGCACCACCGAGCGCTCGGAGAGGGCCAACCCATCGCCGCGTGGCTCCGTCTCGGTGAGGCGCACCACGTCGCCTCGCTCGAGCTGGAAGAAAGGGCCATTGGCCGCAGTGCGGTGCTTCTCCTGGAGTGCTAGGCCCAACCGCCCCTCTGGGCCGCACCCCATGAAGCGCTGCCGGCCCTTGCCCTCGAGGGGCTCGGAGACGATGCGGAACGTCCTGCCGGCCGGGGGCTCGGGCCACCCTTCGCCCTGGGGCGCCAGGACGAGGTAGCTCATTTTCAGCGCCTCTTTGTGCAGGCCGGCCGTCCGGGCCAGACTCTCGAGCAGCGGCGGCATGCTCCAGGCGCGCTCGGCGTGACACCAGTCGCTGGGCCTCGCGAGCGCCGGGCAGTCGCCGCGAAACAAGCACGGAGCGCGTACCGCGAAGCCCCGACGCACCAAAATATCTCGAAGCTGAAGGAGCTCCCGGGAGGTGTCCCGCAGCGCGGGCTCGATGAGCACCACAGAGCCTCCCGGTCGCAGCGCGGCGAGCGCCCGCTCCACCAGCGCGGCCCGCCCACTGAGGGCTGGCTGCCCCGTCCCAAACAGCTCATTGAGGAAGTGGCCCATGAGAATGGCGTCCGCCCGAGCCACCGGCAGCTCGGTTGCTCGGCGCGGGTCCCACTCCCGGACGGCGAGTGCCTCCCCCGCCTCGGCGGCAAGCTCCCGCGCCAAAGCAAGCGCCGGTCGACTCCGGTCGGCGCAGGTGACTTCGCCCGCCCCGGCGTCGAGGGCGGCGAAGCCAAGCGGCCCCGGCCCGCTTCCCAAGTCCAGCACGGTGCGCGAGCGCGCCGGGAGCTCGCCCAGGACTTGTCGGCCTTGGGCGTAGGAGACGGGCCAGTAGAAGAGGAGGTACGCCCCGAGCAGCCGCGGGTCGTCCATATAGCGCGCCCCCGCCAGCTGCCGGTCCCGCGTCAGGCCGAGCGACAACGTCCGGATGGCGGCCGCGACCTCCTTCAGCTCCTTGGCCGTCAAGGTGGGCGGACCCTCGGGAAGTTTGCGCGCACGTCGCCACACGGCCACCAGCCGCGGCATCCAACGGGCCAAACCTTCGGCGTACTTGTCCATGCGCGCTGCGCCGCAGGGAGCCTTAAGGGTAGAACGGGGCCATGTCCATGACACTCGTTCCCGACGCCATCGAAGCCTATGCCACCGAGCATTCGGAACCGATCAGCCCGCTCTTCGACACTCTCCGGGAGGAAACCTACGCCTCCATGCACGACCCGCAGATGCAGGTGGGCCGCCTCGAGGGGAATTTGCTCCGACTCCTGGTGAAGCTGTCGGGGGCGCGGCATGCCCTGGAGATTGGGATGTTCACCGGCTACTCCGGGTTGATGATTGCCTCGGGGCTTCCCGAGGACGGCACCCTCATCACCTGCGACGTCGACCCCAAGGCGGAGGCCATTGCCCGACGGGCCTTCGCCCGGAGTCCGGTAGGACGGAAAATCCAAATCCGCATGGGACCGGCCCTGCAGACACTGAAAACACTCCAAGGCCCGCTCGACTTCGTGTTTCTCGACGCCGACAAGGAGAATTACCTGGCGTACTACGAGGCGGTGCTCCCAATGTTACGCGCAGGCGGCCTCTTGGTCGCAGACAACACGCTGTGGAGTGGTCGCGTCCTTGCTCCCAAGAGTGCCTCTGACCATGCCATCTGTACCTTCAACGACGCGGTGGCAAAGGACTCCCGGGTGGACAAAGTGCTGCTCACCGTGCGCGATGGGATGACGGTAGCGCTCAAACGCTGACAGGCGCGCCGCCGAGCCCTTCACCACAGGGCTGACTCAACCTCTCCACTTCACCTCGCCCGAGGCCAGTGCTCCTGCCCCGCTCAGTCGCCCTCGCCGCTGCACGGCCAGCCTTCAGGGACGATGCCAGAGCGAAGACGTCCCCTTCGGTGAGCTCTCCCCGGGGGTGTTGACCGCTGCCGTCCCGGGAGGCGTGGTTCCGAGTCGGGGCTTTGACTTCTACAACTCGGTAGGCGTAGGGCGTTGCGCTTGAGGGGCTGTTGGCAAGCCACTCATTCGCTAACTGGGGGGTTAGCCAATGCTCAGCGCAATCCGTTTTGCCGATGCGTTGGTGGCAGGTGCCAGAGGCAGGCGGACCTCGCACATCACGGCTGGCCAAGGCCCTCGATGGCGGCGCCGGCCAATGCTTGCCACAGCGCTGGCGGTGCTCGTTTCGCCTGGGCTGGCTCTTTCAGACCCAGCCTGGCGGGGGCTGCAACAGATGGCAACGCCGCGCTACGGGCACAGCGCGACGCTGCTCTCGTCAGGAGAAGTGCTCGTCGCGGGCGGAGCCGACTGCCTCATCTGTATTTGCCCGCCGGACTTGGCCAGCGCCGAATTGTTTGACCCAAGTTCGGGGACGTGGAGTAGCGCTGGCTCGATGGCGGGGCCGCGCATTTCCCACACCGCGACGTGGCTTCCCTCGGAAAACGTACTGGTTGCCGGAGGAGAGGGTGCCGGCCCCGACGGGGGAGTGGTGGATCCGATCGTACTTAGCAGTGCCGAGCTGTATGACGTCGCCACGGGTACCTTTAGTCTGACTGGCTCGCTGGCCGAGGCGCGGTCGGGCCACACCGCGACCTTCCTTCCGACGGGAAAGGTGCTCGTTGCGGGAGGCCTCGGCTCCAGTGGAACGCTCGCCAGCGCGGAGCTGTATGACCCGACAGTGGGGGTTTGGAGCGCCACCCAGTCCATGCTGAACGCGCGCTCCGGCCACACCGCGACGCTGCTTCCGTCGGGGAAGGTGCTTGTCGCAGGGGGCGTCGGCTCCAGTGGAGCGCTCGCCAGCGCGGAGCTGTTTGACCCCACGCTGGGAGCTTGGAGCGCCACCCAGTCCATGCTGAACGCGCGCTCCGGCCACACGGCCACCCTGCTTCTTTCCGGAGAGGTGCTGGTCGCGGACGGAGACGTCGCGGGTACTGCCGAACTCTATGACGAGGAAACCGGGACGTGGACGATGACCGGCCCGAGCTTTGGCCAAGCCTACGTCGAAACAGCAACGCTACTCCTCTCCGGACAAGTGCTTCTGGTGGGGGAGGTTATGTATCCGCATGGACAGGCCGATATGCACGTGCAGCTGTATGACCCAGCAACGGCAACCTGGAGTGCGACGGCGTCGCTCATCAGCTCCTATCAAGCCGCGACGCGGCTCGCGTCCGGCGAGGTGCTGGTCTCGGGGGGCCGCGACGACTATTACGGCTGCGAGCATGCCGTCGCCGAAGCAGCAGTGTACGAGCCGGAAATAAATATTTCGCCTCCCAGCGTGACCCTCGTTCCCAAAGGGAGCCAGGCCTTCACAGCATCAGGCGGAAGTGGGGCCGGCTACACCTGGGCCTTGCGCGCAAACCACTCGTCCGGAAGCATCAGCCCAACAGGCGCCTATACTGCCGGGTCTACGGGGGGTGTCACCGACACCGTGCAGGTCACCGATTCCGTCGGCGACTCCGCAACAGCGATGGTGACGGTGAGCGGCGGCGGGTGCGCCACCACCGGAGGAGACACGTTTCCTCACCTGGCCCTGCTAGCGTTGCCGCTCATACTTCGGCAGCGGCGCCGTGTCCTTTGACTTCAGTTTAAAGCCGGGCGGTCAAGCGCTACCGCGGCCCTTGGGCCGCGAAAAATCCCTCTAGCTCCCCCCGGCGAGCGAGAGTGTCCTCGTAACCGAGCGTTTGCAGGCGGTCGACGTAGCTCCGCTCGAACGCGAGGTAGCTGACCAGGTCTGATCCGCCGCGGCGCCCGGCGCCCATGCCCCTTAGGAGGTAGCGCACCACCCGCGGGAAGTGGTCCATCTGGTCGGCCGCCAGTCCGCCCAAGTCCCGGGAGGGGCGCAAGGTGAGCACCGGGATGACGCGGAAGGGCGACTCGTCCTGCTGGACGCCCGGCGGGGTGGCCATGCCAAGCGAGTGGTTGATGCGCTCGAGCCGCTCGGTGTCGGAGTCCAGGTGGTCAAGGAAGAGGGCGTTGAGCAAGACGCCCGCAACCTGCGAGACCGGCAGCACCCGCTGAGTACCTTGCTCGGTGTTGAGGCTTTGGGTTTCCTCAGCCGTGCGCAAATAACGCACGCCGACTGCCACCAGTCGGTCTGCGCCGAGGTGGATGGCCGGGCTGAGGGGCTCGGTGAGGCGGATTTGGCCGTCGCCGTAGTAGGTGTCCGCAAGGCGCACCGCTGGAAAGAAGACGGGGATGGCGGCGGAGGCCATCACGTGGTCGATGGTGAGCGTCTCGCGGCGTCCGAGCCTCCGGCTGCGCGCCCAGTCAGTCAACCCCGGCCGACCATCGAAAAAGGTGACAGCCGTGCCGGTGAGGTAGCTGGTGGCGGTCACTCCGAGCGCCCGGAGCCTTCCGGCGGCGATGTGACCGGGGACCGTGTCCAAAGGGATGCGCTCGGCGAGGAGCTTCCGAAGCGGCGTGGTGTCCAACAGGTGGTTCACCTGCCGCAGCGTCACCAGGCCGCCCGAGGTGAGGTTGCGAATCCAGCGGCTTCCAATGGAAGCAACGCTGAGCATGTCCGTGCGGTACACCCGCTCCGGGCTGAGGGAAAGCCAGGTTGCCGCGAGGCGTCGCACGCCGCCGGAGAAGTCGTCCGCGCTGGCCGCCAGCGCCGCACCGTTGATGGCGCCCGCCGAGACGCCGGTGATAACCGGAAACGGGTTGCGCCCGTCCCCCACCACGTCGGCGATGGCGCGCAAGGCCCCCACTTGGTACGCCGCGCGGGCGCCGCCGCCGGTCAGGATGAGGCCGAGAGTCGCCACGCTCCTCGCAAGGCTAGCATCCTGGGCTGGGGTGCACGGTTTTGGCCGGTGGGCCTCGCGCTTCCCCCCGCGCGGCGTTAGATGGGAAAGCTCCCCCAATGGTTTCCGTCCGCGCGCTGCGCAAGCACTACACCGTCCACAAGCGTCCGCCCGGCCTGCGGGCCGCATTTCGCTCACTCTTCCGGCGGGTGCCCACGCTGGTGAAGGCGGTGGACGGCATCTCCTTCGAGGTTGCGGCCGGGGAGCGGGTGGGGTTCCTCGGCCCCAACGGGGCCGGGAAAACCACCACCCTCAAAGTCCTCTCCGGGCTGCTCTACCCCTCGAGTGGGGAGGTGCGCGTCGACGGCCACGTGCCCCAGCGTCGGGAAGACGCTTTTCTGAAGAAAATCATGCTGGTGACGGGCCAGAAGCAGCAGCTGCTGTGGGACTTGCCTCCCTCGGAGACGTTTGCCCTCAACCGGGCCATCTACGAGGTCCCGGAGCGAGAGTTTCGAGTCCGGATGGCGGAGCTCACCGAGTTGCTCGAGCTGGGGGACTTGGTGAACAAGCCGACTCGCTCTCTGTCCTTGGGCGAGCGGATGAAGTGCGAGCTGGCCGCGGCTCTCGTCCACGGCCCCAAGGTGCTCTTCCTCGACGAGCCCACCATCGGCCTGGACGTCTCGATGCAGGCCACCATTCGCAGCTTCATCCGTCGCTACAACGAAGAGACCGGCGCCACCTTGCTTCTCACCAGCCACTACATGGACGACGTGGCGGCCCTGTGCCCACGCGTCATTGTCATCGACAAGGGCACGCTCTCCTACGATGGGGGGTTGGAGGCGCTGGTGCGCCGGATGCGGCCGGAGAAGCGGGTGGTGCTGCGGCTGGACCGCCCGGCGCCAGCCTTGGCCCTGGAGGGTTTGGGGAAAGTGGTTTCGGCGGACTCGGCCCAGGTGGTGCTGCAAGTCCGCCAGGATGCGGTGAGCCTGACGGTGGCTCGGGCCCTAGCGACGCTCAGCGTGCGCGACCTCACCGTGGAGGACCCGCCGCTGGAAGAGGTGATGAGCGAGCTCTTCAACCAGAACCGCGTTCGTTCTGAGAGCGCGGCATGAGTGCGCGGTCCACCGTGCGGGCGCTCCCCACTCTCATGAGGGTGGGGTTTGCCGAGGCCGTGGCCTACCGGGCCGAGATGCTGGTGTGGGTGCTCTCCACCACCATGCCGCTCATCATGCTCGGGCTGTGGTCGGCGGTGGCGGCCGACGGCCCAGTCGGCCGCTTCAACCAGCGCGGCTTCGTGGCCTATTTCCTGGCCACCTTCATCGTCCGGCAGCTGACCGGGGCCTGGGTGGCCTGGCAGATGAGCTTCGAAGTCCGTACCGGCGCCCTCTCCATGCGCCTGCTTCGGCCGGTTCACCCGATGGTGAGCTACGCCGTGGAAAACATCGCCGCTCTGCCGCTGCGTCTGGTGGTGGCCCTGCCAGTGGCGCTGCTGGCCCTCATCCTCGTGGGGACCAAGACGCTTCCCCGGGGGCCGCTCATTTGGGCGCTGTGGTTGGTGGCGGTGCTGGGCGGGTGGCTCATCACCTTCCTCGCCAACTTCATCATCGGCTGTCTGGCGCTGTGGACTGGGAGCAGCATCAAGGTGATGGACGTGTGGCTGGTGGCCTTCATGGTCTTCAGCGGCTACCTGGTGCCGGTCGAGCTCTTCCCTGGCGCGCTGCGGGCGTTGGTTGCCTTTTTGCCGTTCCGCTACCAGATTGGCTTCCCGGTGGAGGTGATGACGGGCGCCTACGCGCTCCCGGCGGCCTTGGGCATGCTCGCGCGGCAGTGGGCTTTCGTCCTCGGCCTCTTCCTCACGGCCCTGGCCATCTGGAGGCGCGGGCTTCGACGCTTTGCCGCGTACGGCGGCTGATGCGGAAGTTGCGCCGCTACCTGCGCCTCTTCCGGGTGCAGGTCCGGAGCTCGGTGCTGCTCGGGCTCCAGTACCGTGCGGACTTCCTCATCGACGGCGCCATCTCGCTCTGTTGGACGGCCACCGCACTGGTGCCCCTCTTTGTCGTTTTCCATGACCGTCAGGTGATTGGCGGCTGGAATTTTGCCGAAGCGTTGGTGGTGGTGGGCTGGTTTACCTTGCTCGAGGCCATCCTCGAGGGTGCCATCAACCCCAGCCTCACCGCAGTGGTCGAGCACATCCGCAAGGGCACCTTGGACTTCGTGCTGCTCAAGCCCGCCGACGCCCAGTTTCTCGTCTCTACCGCGCGGTTCGAGCCCTGGCGCAGCACCAACATCCTGACGGCGCTGGCCATTTGGACGGTGGCCTTCATCCGGCTCGGGCGGGGACCATCGCCTTTAGGCGTGCTGGCCGCGCTGGTGCTGCTTGGGAGCGCCACCCTGCTCCTTTACTCACTGTGGATTCTCACCGTCAGCGCGGCTTTCTACGTGGTGAAGGTGGACAACCTCACCAACCTGTTTGGCTCGGTCTTCGACGCCGCGCGGTGGCCAGTGCAAATTTTTCGAGGCGTGCTGCGGTGGGTTTTCACCCTGGTGGTGCCGTTGGCGCTGATGACGACGTACCCGGCCGAAGCGCTGCTGGGACGGCTCTCCGGGGCGGCGCTGGTCGGCTCGGTGGCCGGAGCGGGCGTCTTCGCTTGGCTTTCGCGCCGGGTCTGGCTGGGCTCGCTTGCCCGCTACACCTCGGCCAGCAGTTAGCCCGCAACCAACCCAGGGGGCCTTGGGTTGAAGCCGCTGACGCCGGGGTTGGGCCCCGGACACACGGGCTTTCCCGTTTTGCAAATTTCGAGGAAGGGCAACATGCAACTCCACAAGCTTTCACTCTTTGCCGCAGCCAGCTTGCTTGCCTCCGCGTGTAGCAGCGGCACCAACTCCACTGACCCGCTGGCAGCGGCGGTTCCCGACGTCCCTGGCATTTCGCTGGAGGCCACCGGGGCCGCGTCCGAAGACGCGACCTTGTCGTCCGATGCCACGGCCCCTGCTTCACCTTCTGACGCCGGCGCCCCCAGTGGCCTCGAGTTTCTGCCCGTCATCCGCCAGGGCATTCATGACTTGAATCAGGCCGTGCAGCAGGACTTCGCGCCCATCGCGCAGCTCATCGCCACACAAGGGAGCGACATTGTGGTTGGCCAGTCCAAGAGCTACGGGCCGTTGGACCAGGGCGGTGTCACTTACCTGCTCACCGTGAAGCGCTTCGCCCCCCACCGCTATGCCTGGCAGCTCCAGGGGAAGACCACCGGCGCGGCGGCCACCGTCGCCTTCACCAACCTCGCCGTGGGGACGCTCTTCCACGCCGACAATGACATGGTGCACCGCGGCCGCGGACAAATTGGCTTCGACTTCGACGCCTTCAAGACTGTCAGTCCGGGATTCATGGGCCAGGGGAAGCTGTACTGCGCCTACAGCAATTACCAGCTCATCGCGACGCCCGGAGCGGCAGGCGCGTCCGACGCCGGAAGCTCGACCTCGAGCGCAGTGGCGGGCGATGCCAAGACGCTGGTGTACGTGCTGCAAGACTTCTCCATCGACACCTCGGTACACCCGCCCATCTCCGCCGCCTTCGTTGGGCACAAGACGCTGGCCGGGGTGCGTGATGCCCGGGTGCTGTACTACGGCGAAATGCCCGAATTCGGCGGCAACCCCAACCTCGCCGAGGAGCTGCTGGGCCGAGCCCGCTTCAACCCCGGCGTGGGCGGCCGTGCCGATGCGCTCGTCTCGGGAGGCAACCTGCCCAACGGCGAGCTCATCTACGGCGCCGAGTGCTGGGACGTGAACGAGAATTTGAGCTGGCGGAAAGTGTGGGCCTGCACCGCCCCCGGGGCGTGCACCGTCGAGAGCGAGCAGGGCAACGTCATGGCCTGCGCAGTCGACCTCCAGGACGACACGCCGGAGGCGCCCAGCGACGGGATGAGCACAGCCCTCGAACCGGGCGCCCCGGACCCGTCGGTGGTGCCGCTCAGCGCCATGCCCAGCTTCGACAACCCCAGCTAAAGACGCCCCCAGGGCGGGAGTGAAAAAGAAGGGGCCGAGCGGCCGGGCTTTCCGGGCGCTCGGCTCCTGCCGTTTGGTCTCCCCAGGACGCCAGCCGCCCCTGGCGCCTTGGCGGGACGCTTCGTGGTAGGAGGCCACCCGCACCAGACACGCGTCCATGCCCACGGAGCTCGAGCGCGAAGTCGCCCGCCGGCGCACCTTCGCCATCATCAGTCACCCCGACGCCGGCAAGACGACGCTCACCGAGAAGCTGCTCCTCTACGGAGGGGCCATCCACCTGGCCGGCAGCGTCAAGGCGCGCCGCGCGCGCCGGCACGCCACCAGTGACTGGATGGAGCTGGAGAAGGAGCGCGGCATCTCCGTCACCTCCTCGGTGCTCCAATTCGAATACCAGGGCCACGCGGTCAATCTGCTCGACACGCCCGGCCACCAGGACTTCTCGGAGGACACCTACCGGACGCTGTCCGCGGCCGACAGCGCCGTGATGCTCATCGACGCCGCCAAGGGCGTGGAGCCCCAGACCAAGAAGCTCTTCCAAGTGTGCCGGCTGCGGGCCATCCCCATCTTCACCTTCGTCAATAAGCTGGACCGCTACGGAAGGGCTCCCCTCGAGCTGATGGACGAGCTCGAACAAGTCCTCGGCATCCGCGCCTACCCGATGAATTGGCCCATCGGGATGGGGCCCGAGTTTCGGGGCGTCTACAACCGGACGTCCCGTGCGCTGCATGTTTTCTCGGCCGAGGGCAGCCACGGCGAATCGGCGGCTGCCGAGCGGGTGGTGCCGCTCGAGTCAGCCGAGGCCGCCCAGCTGCTCAGCCCCTCTGAGCTGTCGCAGTTGCGCGAGGACATCGAGCTGCTCGACATTGGGGGAGACGCCTTTGCCCGAGACAAGAGCGACCGGGGACAAATTACCCCCATGTTTTTCGGCAGCGCGATGACCAACTTCGGGGTCCGGCCCTTCCTCGACGCATTCCTCGAGCTGGCTCCGCCGCCGGCGCCGCGAAGCACCAGCCACGGCTACCAGGAGCCCACCGACTCCAAGTTCAGCGGCTTCGTTTTCAAAATCCAGGCCAACATGGACCCTGCCCACCGGGACCGAGTGGCCTTCGTCCGGGTGGTGTCCGGCCAGTACAAAAAGGGGATGGACGCCTTTCACGTGCGACTGCAGAAAACGGTGCGGCTCGCCAACCCCACGCAATTCATGGCGGCTGAAAGGACGGCCATCGAGGAGGCATGGCCGGGAGACGTCATCGGCCTCTTTGACCCTGGGCTGTACCGCATCGGCGATACCCTGCTGGAAGGGGACAACTTTGAATTCGAAGGCGTTCCCCGCTTCTCGCCGGAACACTTCGCTGTGGTGCGCGCGCGTGACCCGATGAGGCGCAAGCAGATGCAGAAGGGGCTGGAGCAGCTGAGCGAGGAAGGCACCATCCAAATATTTGAGCAGCTGCAAATGGGAATGCGCGACCCGATTGTGGGCGTGGTGGGCCCTCTGCAGCTGGAGGTGCTGCAGTACCGCATCGAGCACGAGTACGGCGCGGACATACTCCTCGACAAGCTTCCCTACGGCCATGCCCGCTGGGTGGTGGGCGACTTCGACCCGAAGAGCTTCGACTGGGGCGGGAACCGCCAGACGGTGCAGGACCGCGACGGGCAGCCGCTGGTGCTTTTCCGCGATGACTGGTCACTCCAGCACACCGTGGAGAAGCATCCCGAGCTGCGTTTTCTGGCGGCGGCGCCCCCGCTCGGAGCGGCGGCGGCCAAGGGTGACGCGGCCAGCTCCAATCAAGGCGCGCGGTAGGCCAGCACCCAGTCCAGGACTGGGTCGCGCCCGGCGGCGAAGTCCTCCCAGCTGGGCACCAGCTCGTGGTCCGGGCGGATGACGTTGTCGCCCCCCGGCGCGAACGCGTAGTAGCGGGTGGAGTAGCGCAAGGTGAGGTGGGAGTTGGGCAGCGTCACCGCCTCGGGCTCCTGGTAGCTGTTGGGTTTCTCGCCGATGGGCTGGCCCACCAGCAACGCGGCCGTCCGCTGGCGGAATTGCGCTGCGTTGGCCATCGCCGCCGAGAAGGTGAAGGGCCCGATGAGGACGAAGAGATGTCCCGGACGGTTGAGCTCGCCATCCTGCCGAAGGGGCTCCACCAGGTGCTTCAGCCCCTCAGTGTAGTCGCCGCCGCTGTTCCCCCGCAAGTCGACCACCAGCTTGTCGGGGCGCTGGCGACGGATGACGTCGAAGAGAGTCTGGGCATTGGCGCCCAGGTTTTGGTAGCTGCGGAAGTTGCAATAGACGGTTTTGGCATTGGCCAGCCAGACGACGCGAAATGGCTCGTCCGGTCGCTGCCGGAAGAGCGGCCGCTCCTTGGGCAAGGAGATTTCCGCCGCCGCCGGGGCCCCTTTGGGCGGCACCCGGACGGTCAGCGTGAATTGGCCCTGGTCGTCGGACAGGGTGTAGTGGGCCGTCTCGCGGTCCTTGGTGAAGCCCATGCCGTGCAAGAAGATGCCGGTGGTCAGCCGCATCGAGGCCAGGCCCTCCCGGTAGTTGGGGTTCTCGTCGTCCGGGGTCTGCTCTCGCGCAAGCTCGATGGCCATGGCGATGGGGACGCCTTCCACCTCCAACACCCGGGCCCCCAGCGAGCGCTCCTGACCAACCACCGCGCTGGTCACGCGGTAGGCATCACCGAAGCGCCAGAAGTCGAAGGGCAGATTGGCGTCGTCCTGGGGGACGCGCAGGTAGGTATGGGCGTCGCCGATGAGGTTAGAGAGGCGCGACAGGCCGACATAGGTGGCGTCCGCGTCGAGCGTTTCCAGCTTCTTGTCGAGCGCTGCCACCTCGGCCAGAAAGCGCTCCTGTGAAAGATGGTGGAAGGCGTTGTGGTGGCGCCGCGGCAGCTCGCGCGCGAAGAAGTGCAAGTCCTCACGCCACTCGGTGCTGGTGAGCTGGAGCGTCTCCGGTTTGGCGGTGCAGCCGGCCACGGTGGCGGCGAGTAGAAGCAGCGGTGCCGGCGGAAGACCCATCCAGTAGAGCCCAACGGCGCGAGCGGGCCGTCGATTGCCGAAAGGTCCCGAAAAGGCGTCAAGGCCCCGAATGAAAGGCGCGCGACAACAGGTAAACGCTCAGCCACAGCTCCATGGCGTACGTCACTACCATGGCCGCCTGCACCACTCGGGTGCCGAGGCGCAAAAAGCCGGCGGCATGGACAAGGCGCGCGATGAGAATGGCCCAGCCGAGGCCCACCACCCGAGCCGCGGAGAGGCCCGTTGCCTCAGCCAGAACCAGCGCCACCGAAAGCAGCAGGCCGTGCTCGAGGGCGTTGCCGTGGGCACGGATGGCGCGCCCCAGGCGCTGGTCGCCGCCGTCGCCGAGCGTGACGCGCACACCGACGCGCAGCCGGGTGACATTCATGGCCAAAAGCGTAATGAGGAGGAAGAGCGCTCCGGCGAAAGGCAGCGCATGCGCCGGAAAAGCCATCGGCCAAAGGGCCTAGCACGTCCTGCAGGGGCAAGGCTTTCTGGGCCCCGCCGTGCAGCAGTGGGTAACGGCGTGCTTCGCTTTCAGCCTCCCGCGGTGACGGCCAGCGCGGCGCGCTCCACGTCGCGCGCTGGGGCGGGCACCATCACCGGAAGCCGCTTGGCGTCCCGGACGTCTGAAGGGTCTGCCCACAGCCAGCGCGGCGGCGCCTGCAAGAGCCCGTCGGCGTGGGAGAAAAGCCGTGCCCGGCGCAGCTGGGTGGAGCTCCCCGCGTTGTACAGGGCCAAGGGACGCTGGCCGGGAGCGCCCAGGTGAATTTCCCGGGGCACGTGGCGGTGGCCGTGGAGCACCAAGTCTGCCTCGCCCCGTGCACGCCGAAGCAATGCGCGGCCGAGCGGCAGCTCAGAACAGTAGGGAAGCCGAAGCCGTTCGCTCCAGCGCTCGAGCCACGTCTCTTCGGGAAGCGCCAAGGGGTGATGGTGGAGCAGAAGGACGCGGAGCGCGTTTTTCGGGGCCTGCTGGAGGGCGGCGTCGACGTCCTCCACCATGGCTTGAGTAACTTCGCCGTGCGAGGCGATGAAGGAGCGGTTGTGCGCCGCGGTGGAGTCGATGCGGATGAGACACAGCCCCGGCTTCTCCTCGACTGCGACTCGCCTTCCGGCCATGAGGGCCTGTCCGGCGTCGTCCGTCGTCCGGTCGTGGTTGCCAGGAACCACCGTCAGCCGGTGCGACCGCGTCAGTGGGGCGAAGACGTCGAAGAAGAGGGACATCTCCTCATCGCGGCCGCGGTGGGTGACGTCGCCGGTCACCGCCACTTGGTCCACTTGGGCTTCCTGCAGCGTCTCCACCAGAGCGCGCGCAGCAGCCTCGTCGGCGGGGCTACGTCCGAGGTGCAAGTCCGACAGGTGGGCGAGCGTCTGAAAACTCATGCCTGAACATTCGACCAGGCGCTGGGGGCGCTCCCATGAAGCGCAGGAAAACTCTCAGCGACTTGGATGGGCGGCTGTCCGCGGGGCGCGGCCAGTGTCCCGCCGGGCAGTACCCGGAGGCGGTTTCCCCGCCACTGGACGGTGCGGGCAAAGAGGCCGTGCACCCAAGTGACGAAGAGCAGAGCGTCCTTCACCCAGCCCGCCCCAAAGGCGCGCCAGGAGAAGAGCTCCTGCCGCAGGCGGCTGAAGGCCACCGAGTCGAGCGCCGGCTTGAGCACCGCGCAGGCCGCCAGTGTCGCGGCGGCGCCCGGTCCGGGCCGGAGCGCAAAGCCGATGACGGCCAGGGGGATGGGGTTGAGCAGCGACTCGGCCAGGTAGGCTGGAAACGTCATGGCGGTGCGGTGGGTGATGCTCCAGCGCAAATAGCGCTGGAAGAAGGCGCCCACGCTTTTCTCCACGGCGATGTTCCACACCGGGAGGCTACTGACCGCCACCCCGGCGCCGAGTTCTCGCACCAGCCGGTTTCCCAGCACATGGTCCTCGGCCAGGACGTTGGCCACCGAGGCGAAGCCGCCGAGCAAGTCCAGGTCGTGCCGCCAGAGGGCCATGGACTTGCCCACCACCAAGTCCTTCTTCAGCACTCTCTGGGCGCACACCATCCCCGGGGCGATGCTGCCCCCCAGGTGGAGGTTGTCGAGCAACGCCCCGAGCGACTTGTGCCCACTGCCCGCCACCGGATGCGTCACGCACCCCACGCCGGGTCGGCCCAGGTGCCCGGCGATGTCGGCGAGGTAGCCGGAGGGCACGCGGATGTTGGAGTCACTGACGACGAAGAGGTCATACCGCGCAGCGCGCGCCAGGCAGACGAGCTGGTTCACCTTGGGATTGAAGCCGGCCTCGCCCTGTTGGAGGACGAGCCGGACGCGGTCCGGCCAGCGGCGGACGGCTTCGCAGGCCAGCGGGTAGGCAGCGTCCCGCTCCGAGCGGACCCCGAGCAGCACCTCGTACTGTCCCGGGTAGGGGAGTGCGACGAAGCTGGCCAGGTTTTCGGCCAGGGCGTCATCGGCGCCGCACAGCGGCTTGAGCACCGAGATACCGGGCCAGGACTGGGCCACCGGCGCCACTTTGCGCAGGTGCAGCACGGTGAGCAGCACCATGGCTGCTACCATGGCCACGCCAAGCACCGCGGCGAGGAGCAACAGCAGTCCGATGGTCGCCATCCGGCCTCGTCTGCCCAGCACGCCTTGGGGAGGGGAAACGGCGTGCGACAAGCTGGGTCGGGAAGCCAGCATGGGGGACGAGGGGCTCGTCCAGGTGTCAGCGGGGCAAACTCTCCATGGCGGCCTGCTTCAGACGCTTGGGCCTCGCCGCCGGCGCAGGAGCAGGTAGGCATACACCGCCGAATTCAGCACTAGCACCAAGATGCCAATGGCCACTTCGGCTGGCAGCCCGGCCAGGGAGGGTTGGCCTTGAGGCCACAGGTAGTGGCTGACGAAGCTGCCTGCGTAGCGAGTCGCCCCGGCGCGCGCCCGGAGCCCGTTTTCCAGGGTGGTGAGCGGGCATGGCCAGCCGGCGAGGTTGACGACGGCGCCCCAGAGGAAGACGGGAATTTGCACCCAGGCCAGCCGCGGCCAGCGGGCGACAAGCAACCCGCCGGCCACCACCGTGGCGATGAAGAGCAGGTGCAACAGCACCACTGCGCCGGTCGCCAGTCTTAACGCCATTTGGAAGCTTCTCCACCCTCCCCTCAGCAGCTAACGGCCAGGCCGGACGGTTTCCCCGCGGTGGCCGGCCTCCCGCAGCACCAGCCCCTCCTTGAAGGCGCGGGCCGCCGCCGGGCCGACGAGAAAGCCCACCGGGTCACTGCGTCGGCAATTCTTCTTCAGCCAGCCCTCCGCCTGCTCGAAGAGTTGGCGGAAGCGCTCGGGGGCGGCAGTGCGCCGTCCGGTTTGCGGGGTGACGTCCAGCTCGGCCCACAGCTGCCCGGAGATGAGCTCGCCTTCCTCGTTGCGGCTGGAGCGCTCCCAGAAAATGACTGGCGAGCGCACCTCGTCGACTCGGAAAGCGCCCTTGTCAGGGCCTCGCTTCACCCGGTCCACCAGCACCGGACCGAGTTCCGGCGCAGCCAAGTACACCTCCGGCGGAAGCTGGCCTTGCGTGTCCGGGCTGGCCAGGAAGGGCTTCCAGCCGGGGGGGACACGGCGCGGGTACACCTCCAGTCGGTAGGGGGCGAGGAAGCGAAGAAAGGCCCGTTCGTCCTCGGGGGCCAAGAAACAGGGGAGCCGCTGGGCCATGTGGGAGAAGGAGGGTGCGCGAGGGCACACCCCGGGCGCAAGGCCCCGGGGCAGCATTCGCGAGGTAAGCTTCCTGGTTAGCCATGGACGAGTCACGCGAGGCGCTGTTAGGCCGGATGCGGGAGCTCAAGGACCTCTCCGGCATCATCGGCCTGGCCACCTGGGACCAAGAGACGTACCTGCCGACGAAGGCCGAGGCGGCGCGCGCCAGCCAGCTCTCCACCCTGCAGGGCCTCTACCACGAGCGCCTGGTGGCTCCGGAGGTGGGGGGGTGGCTCGCCAGTCTGGCGGAGGCCCCGCTTGCGGACGACGAGCGGGCGATGGTGCGGCTGCTGTTTCGCGAGCGGGACCGCGCGGTGCGCGTCCCGGTGGACTTGGTGCGCGCTTTGGCCGAGGCACAAGGGGCAGCGCTGACCGCCTGGCGGGTGGCCCGGGAAGGCCGCGCCTTCGCTGCCTTCGCGCCGGCCCTCGACCGGCTTTTGGCGCTGCGCCGGGAGCAAGCTGACGCCATCGGACATGACGGCGAGCGCTATGACGCCCTGCTTGCCGGCTTCGAGCCGGGCATGCGCACCGAGCGGCTGATGCCAGTGCTACATGCCTTGCGCGACCAGCTTGTCCCGCTGGTGTCGGCACTGGCCGGATGGCCGCCCGGACCGGACATTTTCGCCGGCGTGCGCTTTCCAGCCGACGCCCAGTGGCGCTTCACCGTGGAGCTTCTCGGCCGCCTCGGCTTTGACCTCGAGGCGGGCCGTCAGGACAAGAGTGTCCACCCCTTTACCGGGGGCACCCACCCCACCGACGTTCGCCTCACCACCCGCATCTCCGAGGAGAACCTCTCGGCCGCGCTGTTTGGCACCATCCACGAGTGCGGCCACGGCCTCTACGAGCAGGGCTTCCAGCCGCTGGACCATCGCACCGTGCTGGCCGCAGCGCCTTCCATGGGGCTGCACGAGTCCCAGTCCCGGCTGTGGGAAAACCTGGTCGGCCGCAGCCTCCCTTTCTGGCAGGCCCTCTACCCGCGGCTCCAGGCAAGCTTCCCGGCACAGCTTGGGGCGGTGCCGCTTCCGGCCTTTCACCAAGCCCTCAACCGGGTGTCGCGCTCGGCCATCCGCGTCGAGGCGGACGAGGTGACGTACAACCTGCACATTGTCCTGCGGACTGAGCTCGAACTCGAGCTGCTGCGGGGAAACCTGCCTGCGGCGGAGCTCCCCAGCGCCTGGAATGCACGCAGTCGTGCGCTGTTGGGCGTCGAGCCGGCGGATGACGTGAAGGGCGTGCTGCAGGACATCCACTGGGCCTGGGGTGAGCTCGGCTACTTTCCCACCTACACGCTCGGAAACCTGTACGCCGCCTCGCTGATGAGCGCCGCCGAGCGGGCGCTCCCGGGCCTGTGGGAGGCCATCGCCGCGGGAGACTTTGTTCCGTTGCGCACCTGGCTACGCACCCACGTCCATGCCGAAGGAGCGCGCTTGGACGCCGAAGACCTGGTGCGGAAGGTCACCGGAGAGGGCCTCACCGACAGGGACTTCGTGGCCTACCTCCGCCGGAAATACGGCGCCCTCAGCGGCCGCGCAATTTGAGGAGGTAATCAGGAGGCGCAACCCCGCCCCGCTAGCGCAACAGCCGAAGCAGCGCATCGCCGTAGAGCCGCACGCGCTTTTCCCCGAGGTAGGGGACCGCCGCCAACGCCTCCCGCGAGGCCGGCGGCTCGCGCGCCAGTGCTTCTACCAGAGGGTTGGTCAGCACCACCGAGGGCGTCACCTTGCGCGCGGTGGCCGCCTCGGACCGCCAGGCCTTGAGGGCCTCCTCGCGCTTTTTGCGGGCCGGGTCACGCGCCGCCGGGACTGGAATGGGCAATTCCCCTCTGTCCGCCTGGGCGCGCAGGCGGGCCAGCAGTGCCAGCACCTCTTCTCCATGCTCGCGCACCACCTGTCCTCGCACCCCGGGAGTGCGCTGCAGGCTGCGGAGGTCCTTCGGGGGCTTGCTCACCAGCTCGGAGATGGCGGCGTTGGACAACATTTTGCCCATCGGCACGTCCGCGGCCTCGGCCCAGGCGAGCCGCAGCGCGTGGAGCGCAGCGCCGGCGGCGGCCAGGAAGGCCTGGTCATTGGGCGGCAGGGTGCGGGACACTTTCGGCTCGAAACGCGCCACCTCGGGCCGGACCGCCGCTTCGTCGGCCAGGCGCTCGCAGTCGAGCAGCACCTCCTCGAGAATGTCGGCCGTCTCGCAGGCCACCCGCACCCTTCGCCCCACCTCGCTGAGGTAGCGGACGTCATCGGCGATGTAGGTGCGCAACGGGGGTGGCAACGGACGCTGGGCGAAGTCGGCCTGCTGGTGCTCCTTCTGCAGGGTCACGCCCAGCTGCTCAGCCACCAAGTCCGCGAGCCCCACCTTGGGCCAGCCAAGCAGCGTCGCCGCCCGGTGGGTGTCGAAGAGGCCCCGGACCCGGACACCGCCCTCGGCGAGAAACTGCAGGTCGCCCCCCGCGGCGTGGAAGACTTTCACCACCGACGGGTCGTGAAAGACCGGCGCCAGCGGGGCCAGCCCTGGCGTCTCCAGGGTGTCCAGAAGCCAGATGTCGTCGTCTGTTCCCAACTGGACGAAGCACAGACGTGGCCGGAAGGCATGCAGCGCGTCCGCCTCGACATCCACAGCCAACAGGGGTACCGCGCTCAAGGCGTCGGCCACGCTGGCCACGTCGGCCGGGGTGCGCACGTCATGGGCGGGCTGCTGAAACGGGCTCACCAGGGGCCCCACCCTAGTCGTTTTTTCCTCGGGCGCCGCTAGGATGCGCCGCCTTGATGAGCCGCGACGACGAAGCCCGACTGGAGAAGTCCTTGCTCGGCCACATGGGCCGGGCCATTGCCGAATTTGGCCTGATTGAAGACGGAGACCGAATTCTGGTCGGTGTGTCAGGCGGTAAGGACTCGCACACCCTGTTGCACCTGTTGTCCAAGCTGCGGGCGAGGGCGCCAGTGCGCTTCGAGCTTTTGGCGGTGACGCTCGACCAGGGCCATCCTGGCTTCCCGGCGCAGACGTTGGAGGCCTTCTTCCGCTCGCAGGGGCACGACTTTCGCATTCTGCGGGAGGACACCTACCGAGTGGTGCTGGAGAAGACGCCACCCGGAAAAACCCACTGTGCCGTCTGCTCGCGGCTCCGGCGGGGGATTCTGTACAACGCCGCGGTGGAGCTCGGCTGCAACAAAATCGCGCTGGGACACCACCGGGACGACCTGGTGGAGACGCTTTTGTTGAATCTCTTCTTCGCCGGCTCGCTCAAGGCCATGCCCCCGCTTCTGCACAGCGACGACGGACGCAACACCGTCATCCGCCCGCTGGCCTACGCTCCCGAGGCGGAGATTGCGGCCTACGCCTCTCTGCGCAAATTCCCCATCATCCCCTGCGACCTCTGTGGCAGTCAGGAGAACCTGCAGCGCAAAAGGATGAAGCGGATGCTGGACGAGCTGGAAGGGGACTACCCGCACATCCGCGCCAGCGTCCTCTCGGCGATGGGAAACGTGCGGCCCTCGCACCTCATCGACAAAGGGCTGTCCAGGCCAGAGGCCCAGCGCCCGGCGGCCATCGGGCGGTCAGGAGAGAGCGCATGGCTCGCGACCAGTCCGCAGTAACCCGCACCGAACGAAACGCGGCCCTGGTGGAGGTGATGCTGCTCGCCTCCATGGCCGATGGACCGCCCTCGGACGTCGGCATGCAGGCGCTGGTGGAGCGCGTGCTGGAGCGGCCGGAATTCGATGGGACCAAGGCCGAGGAGCTGACCGAGCTGGTGCAAAAAAGCGCCAAGACGCTGGCCTCGGCGGAGGACTTGGAGGCCATTCTCGGCTCCTTGCGGATGCGGCTGCCCACCCACCAGCACCGCATGCTGGCCTTTGGGCTGGCGGCGGCGGTGGCCCTGGCCGACCACCGAGCGACGCGGGCCGAGCTCGGGCTGCTCAAGACGTTTCAGGCCGCCCTGGGCATCGCCGAGGATGAGGTGGCGCGCATCATCGACGTCCTCGAAGCCGGCGGCTCCCTGGACGAGGCGCTGGGGGACCCGCTGGAGCGCCTCTATGCGGAGGTGATGGTGCTGGTGTCCGCGGCCGACGGGAAGCTCGATGAGGAGGAGGCCCGGGCGATGGTGGAGAGTTTCGCCAGCGACCCGCTCTTCCATGATGTCAGCGCCGACCGGGCCCAGGCCTTCATCAAAGAGGCGGTGGGCACGCTCGCCAGCCACGGCTTGTCGGCCCGGCTTGGGGCGCTGGCCCAGGGCATTTCCACCCATGCCCAGCGCCGCCGAGCGTTCCGCCTGGCGTTGAAGGTGGCCCAGTCCAAAGGCCAGCCGTCGGCCGCGGAACGACGGGTGTTGAATTTGCTGCAGGCCACCTTCGGCCTGGCCGATGATGAGGTGGAGACGCTCCGCCTCGAGAGCGCTTGACGTAAACAGGGGGGAGTGGCCGTCTTGGACGCAGGCAGCATGGATGTCAGGCTCGGGTTACCTCCGTCGTTGCCGCTGGCGGCACCGCCGGGCGGCTTGGCACGGCTGAGGCGAGTGCTGTCCGGGGCACTCGGTCGGGCGGTGGAACTGGTGGCCGCTCCCGACGATGAGCGCCTGGTGGAGGCGGCGCGCAGCGGCCGGGTGGACGCCGTCTGGGCTCCCCCGTTGGCCTGTGCCCGGCTGGAGGCGCTTGGGGCACGGGTGTTGGCGCGCGCCGTCCGCCATGGAGCGCTGGACAGCCGAGCCGTTCTCGTCACCCGCACCGACGGCCCCGAGGAGCTGAGTGCCCTGCCCGGCACCCGAGTGGCTTGGGTGGACCGCGCTTCCTTGGCCGGGTACTTGCTCCCGGCGGCGGCGCTGCGCGCAGCCGGCCACTTGCCGGAGCGGACGTTTTTCCAGCAGACGTTTTACGGAAGCTTTCGCGCCGCGCTGGACGCGCTCCTCGCCGGCGAAGCCGACGTGGCCGCAATGTTTGCCCCGCTGTCCGGAGACGACGTGCTGATGGGGGTCGAGGAGGTGGCTCCCGGCAGCGGCCGGGAAGTCCGCGCGCTCCTCGTCACTGGCCGGGGGCCGCTCGACGCCATCGCTGCCGCGCCTTCGCTCGCCCCGGCGGACGGAGTGCGGTTGCAGCGCGGGCTGTTGGGACTGGCCCAGCTGCCCGAGGGCCCGACGCTGTTGCGGGATGTTTTCCGCGCGGAGCGCTTCACCGCTGCCCCCCCGCTCGGCTACCGGGCACTCCTCGGACTCACACTGGCGGTGGGTTAGCAGCCTTTCTGGCGAGGGTTCCCCCGTCGCAATCCACAGCCCCATGCTGTTATGAGGTGCCGCGGGACACCCCCAAGATGCAAACTGCTTGGGGGAGGGGCCGCTTCGCCATGTGGACGTCGACGCCAAAGCCGTTCACGCATGCCCTAGGCCGCCTCGCCCGCGGGTGGGCCAGTAAAAGCCTGGCCGTGGGCGCGGTGGCCACGCTGGTGGACGTCTGTGTGCTGCTGGTCTGCGTCAAATGGCTCGGCTTCCCCAACCCCTTGGGAGCGGCCGTCGGCGTCGCGGTGGGCTCGACGGTGGCCTTTTTCGGAAACCGCACCTTTGCCTTTCCAGACTGCGAACCGGAGATGGGGCCGCAGCTGGTGCGCTTCATTGCCACCATCACCATCGGCATGGCCCTGCACGCCTCGCTGGTGCACGTGCTGGCGGACCTCTTCACCGTTCCGGTGGTGCTCGCCAAACTCATCGCCGACTTGGCAGTTTTCGGCCTCGGACAGCTCTTCCTCTTGCGCTACCTCGTCTTCCCAGTTGCCAAACACCCACGCTGGCTCCACGGCCGCGCCAGCGCCCTTCCACGGAAGAAGAAAGTCAGGGGCTCGGCTGCTCGCGCGGCGTAAGCAACATGGCGGCGAGTTGCTTGGCTTGAAGCTCGGAGAGACAGCGGTACTCCTGGACGCGGCCATTCGGCTGCTCGATGCGCAGCACCCAGACGTCCTCTTCCTGTCGAATGACTGCTGGCGGGCTGGCCATGGCGTGCGGGGACTCCCCCCAGGCCCCTAAATGCGGAAGCACTGAACATGCCGGAAACTCAGCTGGGCTCGCCGTGAGGAATTTCGGGGGGATGGAAACCCGCTGGCGGAGACCTCGCAAAGCCTTGCTATGCAAAAATTGCATTGCGACCGGCTCGCCCCTCCCCGTGTGGGGGGTGTCCAAGACGTCCAAGGGGCGCCCTGGCTGCGGGGTGGATGCGGGCCGGTGGGACGCGTCACCCCGGGCAGCACCGCTTGCGGGGGGCAGACGCCTCGATGCGACTTGGTGGGGTTGTCTTTCTCGTTCTCGCCCAAAGCCTCGGGTGCTCTTCGGGAACCTCCGGCCTCAGTTCCGACAACCAGGGCTGACGGTGGTCGGCAAGTAGTGCCTTGGTGTGGCGGCGCTTTCGCGGCCCCAGCGCACCCCCGACGCCCTCTACGAAAAGGGCAAACTCCGGCGCTGCTCGGCGGTTAAGGCTCCGGCCACTCCCACGCACTGCGGTAGCCGCCAGTGGCCTGCGCTCGCTCCACCAGCGATGCGTAAAAGGGGTGGCGTCCGAGGGTGGCCGAGTCCCCCACCAGGAAGAGGTGACGCCGCGCCCGGGAGAGCGCGACATTCATCCGCCGCAAATCCTGAAGAAAGCCCAAGCGGCCCTCGGGGTTACTGCGCACGCAACTCACCAACACCGCGTCGGCTTCGCGGCCTTGAAACGCGTCCACCGTGTCCACCTCGACGCCAGTGCCGATCAGGGCCGCCTGGAGAAGGCTCGCCTGGCCACGGTAGGGCGTAATGACGGCCAGGGCTTTTGGGGAAAGCCCGGCCTCAAGCAACGCCCGCGCCCGGGCGGCCACCAGTCCGGCTTCCCCAGGGTTGTCGTAACTCTCCGAGCGCGCCTCTTGCGCCTCCTCGTAACCTTTGCCGGCGGTGTCGAGAAAGAGGAAGGGCGGCGCGTCCACCGGGGCGCCGCTCGCCAGCGCGTCGGCCAGCGTCCTTTGGGCGACGCTTGGGTGGGCGCGCAGCGCCCCCCGGTAGAAGGGCCCGGAGATGAGTGACATGAGTGCGTCATTCATCCGGTATTGCTCGGCCAGCATGCGGTGCACCCCCTCTCCATAGGTGTCCACCAGCCTCTCGAAGAGGCTCCGGCCGAGGCCACCCTGCGCCGCCTCCTCGGACAGCACCGTGGGGGGAAGCTGCCGGTGGTCGCCCGCCAAAAGGACGCGGTCCGCCCGGAGGAAGGCCAAAAGCGTGAGCGGCTCAATGGCCTGTGTGGCCTCGTCCACCAGTGCCAAGGGAAAGCGCATGCGCGACAGCGGGGGCGCGCCGAGCGCGGTGAGGGTGGCGCACAGCACCTGGGCCCGGCCCAGCACCGCGTCCACCGCCTTCCGCTCGAGCGCCCGGGCGTCGGCCAAGAGTCCTTTCGCCTCGGCCTGGGCAGAGCGCGCATTGGCAAAGCGCTCGCGGCTCCGGCCGCGGGCGCGCTGTTTGCGCGCCTGTCCAAGGAGGGCGTAGGCCTCGTTGAAGAGGCCCTTGGCCAGCTGGCGGTCCGGGTGGGCCTCGACCAGAACGTCCAACACCGCGTGCTGCAAGCCCTCGCCGACGCGCGCCGGATGGCCAATGCGCACGGCCCGCAGGCCCGCTTGCAAACACAAGGACAGCAGGTGGTCGACGGCCGCATTGCTGGCGGCGGTGCACAGCAGCGGCCCTTGCCCGAGCCGCACGGACTCGGCGGCCACCTCGGCGAGGACGGTGCTTTTTCCGGTGCCCGGTGGGCCTTGCACGCAGAAGACGTCGCGGGCCGCCAAGGCCAGCGCCTGTGCCTCGGCCTGCTCGGCATTGAGGCCAACGGCCGAGGAGGGCCTCGGCGGTTCGAATTCCGGAGCGCGCCCGCCGAGCAGCAGCTCCCGCAGCCGTCGCCCGCTGCCGTGCTCTAGGGCGGCCACCTCCGCCACCGCCGCCGCGCCCCGGCCAAAGGTGACGTCGTCGGGCACCACGTCCAGTACGACGCGCCCGGTGCGGACGAAGGCCGGCGGCGGTGCGTCGAAGGCCACCTCCACCCGGGTGCGCGTGGTGCGCAGCACCACCCCGCGCTCCGCCGCGACGCCCTGAGAGGCGCGTGGGAGGGCCTCCACCACGTCGCCGGGCGACAGCCGGGCGGGCAGTTGGGCGCCGCCCGGCCGCTCCAGCGCCACCACGAAGCGCCCGCCCAGTCCCACCGACTCCTCCACCGCCAGAAGGCCCGACAGGGACAGCCCCCGCGCCTCGCGCTGCGCTTGCGTCAGTCCGGCCCGCTCCTCAGCTTCGCGCCGGCGCGCAGCAGCCTGCTCGAGACGCAGCAGTCTCTGCAGCTGGGCGAAGTGCTCGAGGTCCAGGGCCATGGGTGAAAAAGGCGGCGCAGCCTGCCCGCCTGGGCTGGCCCGCGTCCACCCTTCCCGAAGGAGGGGACGGCCTTGTGCAGCTGGACAGGGCGGCATTAGCTCAAGGAGGACAGGGCAATTGGAAACTCCCAACCGACTCGCCGCTGAGACGTCCCCCTACCTGCGCCAGCACGCGCACAACCCGGTGGACTGGTACCCCTGGGGCGAAGAGGCCCTGGCCAGGGCCCGGGCCGAAAACCGGCCCCTCCTGGTGAGCATCGGCTACTCGGCCTGCCACTGGTGTCACGTCATGGCGCACGAGTCCTTCGAGGACCAAGAGACGGCCCGGCTGATGAATGAGGCCTACATCAACGTGAAGGTGGACCGCGAGGAGCGCCCGGATTTGGACCAGCTGTACCAGGGCGTGGTGCAGCTGATGGGGCGTGGCGGCGGCTGGCCGCTCACCGTCTTCCTCACCCCCGCCCTGGAGCCCTTCTACGGAGGCACCTACTTCCCGCCGGTGGACCGCCATGGGCTGCCGGCATTCCCGAAGCTGCTCCGAGCCCTGGCCGAGGCCTTCCGGCTGCGGCCTTCCGAAGTACGGGTGCAGGCCGAACAATTCACCAGTGGGCTCCGGCACCTCTCCACTTGGGGACTGAAGTCGGCGCCGGCGGACGTCACCGCCGAGGACGTCCGGGTGGCCGGGGCGGCGCTGGCGGAGGACCTCGACACTGTGCACGGGGGCTTTGGCTCGGCGCCGAAGTTTCCCAACCCGATGAGTGTCGCGCTCTTGCTGCGCTCAGCCCGACGCGGCGGCGGCGAAGCGCTGCGCCAAGGAGCCCTCTTTGCAGCAGAGCGCATGGCGGTGGGGGGAATTTTTGACCAGCTCGGCGGTGGCTTTCACCGCTACAGCGTCGACGCCGGCTGGCGAGTGCCGCACTTCGAGAAAATGCTGTACGACAACGCCCAGTTGCTCAACCTCTACGCCGAGGCGCAGCTGCTCGACCCGCGCCCACTGTGGCGCTCGGTGGCCAGCGGGACGGCGGCCTGGCTCGAGCGGGAGATGCGCTCGGCCTCGGGCGCCTTCTACGCCAGCCAGGACGCCGACAGCGAGGGCGAGGAGGGCCGCTTCTTCACCTGGACGGTGGAGGATTTCCGGAGGCTCCTCGGCCAGCCGCTGGCGGACTTGGCCGGGCTGCATTTCGGCGCGACGCTCGACGGCAACTTCGAGCACGGGCGCAACGTCCTCGAGGTACTGCTGCCTGCGGCCACGCTGGCCGAGCGGCTGGGTGAGCCGCTCGAGGAGGTGGAGGGCCAGCTGGCTGAGGTGCGGGCTCGCCTCTTCGCTGCCCGGGAAGGCCGGGTGAGACCCGGGCGCGATGACAAAGTGCTTGCGGGTTGGAATGGGCTCGTCATTCGAGGCCTCGCCGCGGCGGCGCGCGCCTTCGGGCGGCCGGAGTGGGCCGAGCTGGCCGGGCGCGCTGCGTCGGCCGTGCTCGCCGAGCAGTGGCGGGGTGGGCGGCTGGAGCGGCTCGCGGGTAAACCGAGTGAGGAGGGCTTCGTCGAGGACTATGGGGACTTCGCCGCGGGACTGGTGGCGCTCTTTCAAGCCACGCTCGACCCTTCTTGGCTCGAGCCAGCCCGCGACATTGCCGACGCCGCGGTGCGACGGTTTTGGGACGAGGAGCAGGCGGCTTACCGGACGTCGGCGGGGCCCTCGCAGCTGCTCGTCCCGACTTATGCCTTGCATGACAACGCCTTTCCTTCCGGAGCGAGCACCCTCACCGAGGCGCAGGTGGCTCTCTCGGCGCTGACTGCCGAGCCCCGGCACCTCGAGCAAGCCTGGCGCTACCTGCGGCGCATGCGCGAGGCGATGGTGGCGAACCCCTTCGGCTACAGCCACCTGTGGCTGGCCGCAGACGCGGCCCTGGATGGGGCGGCGGAGGTCCTTCTGGTGGGCGCCCCTGCGGAGGTGGAGGGGCTGCGCCGTGCAGTGGACAGCACCTGGGCCCCGACGGTGGCCCTTGCCCAAGTGGAGCCGGGCCGAGTGCCTCCGGTGCTGGGGCCCCTGGCCCTGGGGCGAGAGCGCGTGGGCGGGCTGCCGACGGCCTACCTGTGCCGAGACTTCTCCTGCGCCCCGCCGGTGACGGACGCGGGCGCGCTGGTGGCTCTGCTGAGGGCTGTCGGTGGGGGCAAAAGCGGGCGGTGAGGAGGAAACCCTCCTTGGCCGAAGGTCGAACCCTCTAGAGGGAGGCAGTGCCCTCGTGTTGCGCCGCCTTGGCCGGCTGTCCCATGGGCTGAGAGGGGTCGAGCAGTCGCCGCCTGGGCGGCGCGGGCGCGCGGGCAGTCCGCGCCGCAGTGTCGCGAAGCACCGGCGTCGGCCGCGGTCAGCAGCCCCCTCGAGGCGCCGACGTTGCATCGTGACAGCCGCCCGCGGACGGGTGCAAAGTCAGCGGCCGTTGGGCCGTGCCCCCTTTTGGAGGAGCGCCACCATGCTCATGTCCCTGTTGTGGTTCATCGTCGTCGGCTTGGTGTGTGGCGCCATCGCTCGCGCCCTCTTCCCCGGTAAGCAGCCGATGGGGCTGGGAGCCACCGCGCTGCTCGGAATGGGGGGCTCGCTGTTGGGGGGCCTGGTCGGCTCCATCGTCAGCGGCGGATTGTCCGGCGCTACCATCCGCCCCGCGGGGTGGATTTTCTCCATCCTCGGCTCACTGCTGCTGCTGTACGCCATCAGCCGGCGCCGTTAGCCGGCGCGGCCCGGTTGGGGGCCGGACGTCACTGCCGGGACGAGACATCCAGCACCTTCAGCTTTCCAAGCAGCGTCATGATGTCTGACTGGCTTTCCTCGCCGAGAGCGAGGTGGGTGGCGTCGGCCACGCTCTGGCCGAGGGTGGGGTCGAGCTGCGTCCAGGTGGAGCCGACGTAGGCCTCCACCCATTCGTGCCAGTAGAGGGCCGGGACGCCGTCCCCGCTGCCCACGTACACCACGCCGTCCACTCGCCGAGCGGGGATGCCCAGGGCCCGCAACAGTGCCACCGAGAGCAGCGAATGCTCGGTGCAGTCGCCCCGCATCTGGCGGAGCACGTCGGTGGCACGGTCCGCACTGGCCCCGTACTCCTTCTTCATGTGCGCCCCCACCCAGGCCACCACCTTCTTCGCCGTGGCGTAGGCGTCCGTCTCGGCACCGGCAATTTCCCGTGCCTTGGAGACAATTTCCGGGGCCTCGGACTCCACCGCCAGGGTGGCCTTCAGGTACTCCTCGCCTCCGGGGGCCTTGAGGGGCCTCGTCCCGAGTTGGGACACCTCTGGGGGCGCGGCGCGGATGCGCACCTCGGTTTTGCCACCTTCGAGGGGGCGGTAACTCTGCCGCTCCGGGGAGCGCCGGAAGTCGGGCCCGAGGCCGTCCAAAACGAGCGTCATCTCCCCCGGCACCCCACGGGCACCGTCCGGTATGGGCTTGGGGAGCACCAGCCGGGCCAGTCCAAAAATCTCCACCCGGTCGAGCCGCTGCGCGACCGACTTGGGCTCGGCACGAAAGGCGGAATTTCCGCCGAAAACTGTTTCGAGAATTGTGCCGTGGGCCGTCACCGCGGAGACGCCCGGCACCTTGTCCTTCTCGGAGATGGTGGTGGCGTGGCGCAAGGACACCCGGACGCCACTGACGCTGCGGACCTCGGAGTCGCCTGGAGTGGTGGTGACTTTGGACGCGACCAGGTCCGTCGCATCCAGCCAGATTCCGGAGACCGGGGCGTTGCGCAGAAGGGACACCCGCACTTGGTCGGTGTCCTCCACCGTTTCGGTGCTGGGCGGAAAGCTGAGCTTCTCCTCCGGGTGCCCCGGACGCCGGCGAAGTACCTCGATGCCGCCCGGGGTGGCCTTCCCAACCAGCGTCTGCGTGCCTCCGTCGCCGCTGTCTTCGAAGACGAAGGAGAGCAGCCGCCCTGAGGGGCGTGACTCGTACACGCGCTCCTCGCGGTGGTGACGGTCGATGCTGGCCTGGCCCGCTTTCACGTTGAAGGCCAGCTCCGCCACGTAGCGAGCGCGGCTGCGGTTGCCGGGCAAAAGGGCCAAGTCGGTGAAGTACCAGCCCACCTTCTTATCCACGAGGTACACCCCGAACCATTCCCCTCCGGCCGGACGCTGGACGCGCAGCGCGTCGCTGAGCGGAGCCGCTCCGGCGGCGTGGGCCTGGGCCAAGAGCACGAGCCCGAAGCCGAGAAGCAAAACACCCCGGGCTCGGGTGCTGGGCGACGTCCCGCGACGGGTCACGCTAGAGCTTCTTCTTCAAGAGAATGAGGTCATCGCCTGGGCGGTAGAAATCTCGGAAGCGAGACTCCTCGAGGTAGCGCATGGACTGGTAGAAGCCGCGCGCTGGGCCGTAGTCCTCGGTGGCCGACGTCTCCACCCGCACCAGCCGTGCTTTGCGCCGTCGCAAGTCCGCCTCCATGGAGGCGATGAGTCCGGCGCCAATACCCTTGCCTCGCTGCGCCGGCTCCGACGCAATCCAGTACAAGTCGAAGGTGCCCTCGGTCATCGGCGTCGGGCCGTAGGCCACGTAGCCCGCCAGTTCTCCATTCATTAGCGCCACCAGGACGAGGTAGTCCGGGCTACTCGGCTGCAACGCCAGGTCGATGACCTCGAGCGCGCACCGCACCTCTTCGGGCGAGAAGTTCTCGACTCGGTCCAGCAACGCGGCGAGAGCTGCCCGGTCGGCTGGAGCGATGGGACGGATGTCCATGAGTCCTTTCGAGCGCGACGTCCACCAGGCGGGAGCCGAGGGCGGCGTAATCCATGCCCGCGGCGGCAGCAGCGCGCGCGTAGCCCGCCTGCGGATGCAAATCGCAGTTCGGGTTGATGTCAATGACGTAGGGCTCCCCGTCGACAGACAACCGCAAGTCGACCCGGCCGTAGTCGCGGCAGCCGAGCGCCTCGAAGGCGGCCAGCGCCGCGCCCACCACTTTGGCTTCCACCGCAGCGGGCAAGCTGCACGGTCCGGAGGGGCTGTCCTGGCACTCCGGGCTCGCCGTCTCCCACTTCGCCCGGTAGCTGACAATGCGGGGCCGACCCTCGAAGGCCTTCCCGAAGTGAATCTCGCTCAGCGGGAGCACCACCCGGGGGGTGTTGCCGAGAAGGGAGACGTACACCTCGCGCCCGGCGATGAAGCGCTCCACCAGGGCGGGCTGGTGGAAGGTGCGCAGCACCAGTTCCACCGCGTCGCGTAAGGCGGCGGCGTCGTGCACCACCGAGTCAAAGGTGACGCCGGCCGAGGCGTCCTCGCGCACCGGCTTGACGATGAGGGGGAAGGGGAGCTGCACCCGGCTCAACTCGGCCGGCGAGGAGACGACCGCGAAGGCGGGGGTGGGGACGCCGCGGGCCAGCAGCAACTCCTTGGCCTTGTCCTTGTGCAAAGCGAGGCCTAGCGCCAGGGGCCCGGAGCCGGTGAAGGGAATCTTCAACAGCTCCAGCACCGCGCTGGCGGCCATCTCGCCGCGGCTGTCTCCGGAGACGGACTCGCACAGGTTGACCACCACGTCCGGAGGGTGGTGGCCGAGCGACTGGAAGGCAGCGAGCGGCGCCTCGCCCACCACCACCGGCACCGCCACCTGCTTGCCGCGGGTCAGCGCTTCGGCAAGAGCGGCAGCAACGTGCAGCACGTCCTTCCGGGCTTCGCGTCCTGGGTCGTCCTCCAATGCGTCGTGGTCGGCGTTGTGGAGAAGGGCGATGAGCATGCGCAGGGACGCAACGGAGAACGTTACCACGGTCACCCGTCAGCTGCGAGGCGCCGTCCGCAAGCGCCGGGTGTCCCCCCCTCGGCTCCGCCGTCGCCGACGAGACGCGCTCGTGCGAGAGTCCCGCTCCGGTGGGGGGCCCAAAGCACTCCACCCTGGCCCACAAGGGGGCTTCCCGCTGGCCAGAAGCGGCGACTCCCGAAGCATGCGCATCCGCGACCCCATCCACGGCACGTTGCCCGTCTCGGACGACGAGGCGGCGGTGGTGGACAGCCCCTACTACCAGCGGCTCCGCCACGTGCGGCAGCTTGGCTTCGGCGAGCTGGCCTTTCCTGGAGCGACGCACACCCGGCATGCGCATGGCCTCGGCGCGATGCACGTGGTGGGGCGCCTCTTCGACGGCATTGCTGCCCGGGCTGGGCTGCCCGAGGCGCCGAGGGCCCGCTTTCGCAGTGCGGTGCGGTTGGCCACCCTCTGCCATGACCTCGGCCACATGCCCCTCTCCCATGCGTCGGAACGCATTGCCCCGGCGCGGGCCAGCTTGCAGCTTCCGGCCTGGGTGGCCGAGCCCAGTGGCCAGGCCACCCACGAGGACTTCACCGCGCAGCTCCTCTTGCAGAGCAGCCTGGCGGACTTGTTGCGCAGTCGGCTGGCCCCGCAGGGGCTCGGTCCCGAGGCGCTGGCCGCGCTGGTGGCCGGCCGGACGCCGCCTGGCGGGCTGGACTTCACCCACCAAGGCGCGGACTGGACGCCGCTGCTTCGCTCGCTGGTCTCCGGGGAGCTAGACGCCGACCGCATGGACTACCTGCTGCGCGACTCGTTTTACACCGGCGTCAACTACGGGCGCTTTGACCTCGACTGGTTAATTCAGAATCTGCACCCGGCCCGCATCGAAAACCGGGTGGAGCTCGCGCTCAGCCGCAGCGCGGCCTTCGCCTTCGAGGACTTTCTGCTCAGCCGCTACCACATGTTTCTGAGCGTCTACCTGCACCACACTGCGGTGGCCTTCGACTGGATGCTGGCCGCCTTCTACCGGGAGAGCCGGGGGGAATTCGAGATTCCCTCGGACCCGGTGGCCTTCCTCTACTGCGACGACGTCGCTCTCATGTCCGCCCTGCGGCGCTCGAGCAACCGCTGGGCGAAGCGCATTGTGGCCCGTGCGGGATTTAAGCTGCTCGCCCAATTCACCGAGCGCGACGAGGGCTATGACTTGCACAAGCTGGCGGAGGCCTTGGACAAAGCCCAGGTGGAGCACTTCGAGGTGGAGTCCGAGAGCGCCCTCTCCAAGTACTTCGACGGGACGGCCGGCCCCAGCCTCTACATTCTCGACGAGTCCACCGGACGACTGACGCCGGTGGCCCGCTACACCTCGCTCTACCAGCGCTACGCCGGCGCGGTGCGCCTGAGTCGCGCCTACGTCCGGCCCGAGCAGCTTGCCACCGCGCGCTCGGCGGTGGCGCTCTTGGCGCAGGGGGCGGGATGAGCGAGGCATTCCCCGGCATGCCCGAGCCGCCGCCTCCGAGCCCGCCCAAGGACGCCGCGGTGGTGGTGCTGGTGCGGCCCGGCGCGGACGGGCCGGAGCTCTTCTGGCTCCGCCGCGAGACGACGCTTTCCTTTGCCGCCGGCTTCTACGCCTTTCCGGGCGGCCGGGTGGACGCAAGCGACAGCCTCCTCGCCGTGGAGGGCGCCCAGGGGGAGGAGGCCACCTTTCGCGTCGCTGCGGCCCGGGAGCTCTTCGAGGAGACGGGGGTGCTGCTGGCGCACGGGCCACCGGCCGCTCCGCAGGCGCTGCGCCAGGCTCGCGCCCAGCTTCTTTCGGGGACGCTCTGCTTCGCGGACGTCCTCGGCCGGCTGCAGTTGCGGCTGCACGCCGCAGACTTTCTGGGCGCCGGGCGCTGGCTGACGCCCAGCTTCATGCCAGTGCGTTTCGACGCGCGTTTCTTCCTGGTGCGGGTGAACGAAGACGTGGTGGCCGAGGTGTGGCCGGGCGAGCTGGCCGAAGGGGCCTGGGTGCGCCCGGTCGACGCACTCTTGGCCTGGGCCGAGGGGCGCGCGCTGCTTCACCCGCCCAACCACTTCGCGCTGCAGGCCCTGCTGTCGTCTCCTTCGCTGGAGGCCGCGCGCGCCGCCATGCTGCAAGCGCCCCCGTCCGAAGGCCCCTCGGCACACCCGGTGCAATTCCAGCGCGGGGTGCGACTGCTTGCCCTGCGCACCCCGACGCTGCTGCCCGCGACGCACACCAATTGCTGGCTGCTCGGCAACGGAGAGCTTCTTTTGGTCGACCCGGGCGCCTCGGACCCCTCCGAGGTGGACCGCCTGGTCGGGCGGCTCGCCCAGCTCGAGAAAGAGGGGCTGCGGGCGCGCGCGGTGTTTCTCACCCACCACCACCTCGACCACGTCGGCGGCGTGGGGGCGCTGAAAGAGCGACTCGGGCTTCCAGTGTGGTGCCACGAGAAGACCGCGGAGCGACTGGAGTTGCGTCCCGGGCGCGTTCTCGCCGACGGGGAAGTGCTGACGCTGGAGGGTGAGCCAGACATGCGCTGGCGGGTGCTGCACACTCCCGGCCACGCCCGTGGGCACCTGTGCCTTCTGGACGAGGCGAGCCACGCGGCGGTGGTGGGGGACATGGTGGCCGGCGTCGGCACCATCCTCATCGACCCTCCCGAGGGAGAGATGGCCGAGTACCTGCGGCAGCTACGGCGCCTGCGGGACGTGCCGGTGCGGGCCCTCTACCCGGCGCATGGGCCGCCGCTCCCGGACGGCCCAGCGGCCCTCGAGCGGTACCTCGCCCACCGCGCCGCGCGGGAGGCCCGCGTCAAGGCCGCTCTCGGAGGCGAGCCTCGCTCCCTCGAGGAGCTCGCCCGGGAGGCCTACGCGGACACCCCGGGCGCTTGGCCCCCGGTGGCCGAGCGCAGCACGCTGGCCATTTTGGAAAAGCTCGTGGCCGAGGCCGAAGCACGCCTTGAGGGCGAGCGCTGGGCCCGCGCCTGAGGGCACCTTGCTGGTGGAGAGAGAAAGCCTTGCAGCCGGCGAGGGCCCCGAGCCAACCTCCGCGCCGAACGGGCCCCGGGGAGGAAGGGGGCCGGCCGGCACATGTTCACCATCCGGACTGCCACCGCCCAAGACGCAGAGGCCCTGGCGGAGTTGGGCCGACGCACCTTTCAGGAAACGTTTGCCAAGGACAACAGGCCCGACGACATGGCCCGCTACCTGGCGGACCACTTTGGGGCGGCACTGCAGCGCGAGGAGTTGGCGGACCCCTCTTCGCGCTTCCTCTTGCTGTTGGCTGAGGCAACGCCGGCTGGGTACGTCAAGGTGCGGCGCGGCCCGGCCCAAGTGCCCGGGCGAAGCCCCTTGGAAATCTGCCGCTTCTACGTCAACCGAGCGTGGCATGGCTCCGGCGGGGCGCCGGCCTTAATGCGGGCCACCGTGGCGCTGGCCCAGCACGAGGCACACGACGCGCTGTGGCTCGCGGTGTGGGAGCACAACGCCCGTGCCATTGCCTTCTACCAGAAGCACGGTTTCACCCGGGTTGGGGAGCAGCCCTTTCAGCTGGGGGCCGACCTGCAGACCGACTGGGTGATGGCTCGCGAGGTTAGGCCCGAGCAAAGTCGATGAAGCCCCGTTCCAGGTTGGTGGCCAGGAGCCGGAGCCGCACCCTGTCCCCGACATCCAGCCCGCCCTCGCCCCGCACCACGCGGCCCTCGGCGGGCGGCAACAGCAGCCGGGCGAAGGTGCCGTGGTCCGTGACGCCAGTGACAATGGCGTCGAAGACTTGCCCGACGCGCCGGCTGAGCAGCTGCGCCGCCGCCATCTTCCGGACGAGCCGCTCCACGTGCCGCGCCCCGTCCTCCATCAGGGTGCAGCGCGTGGCCACCGTCTGGAGCTCCGCGTCGGAGTAGGGCGCCGGTGAGGCGTCGAGCGCCGCTTTCACCAGCCTCTGGGTGACGAGGTCCGCAAACCGGCGGTTGGGCGCGGTGGAGTGGGTGTAGTCCTGGACGGCCAGCCCGAAGTGGCCGGAAGGCGGAGCGCCGGCGCGCTGCAAGTCATACTCCCCGGGCCCGAGCAGCTTCACCACCGCCAGGGAGAGGTCCGGAAAGCGCAACGGGTCCGCGGCACGCTGCTTGAGCAAGAAGCGCTCCAGCACGGCTGGGTCAGGCTGACTGGGAAGGGCTGTCCCCAGGCCCTTTGCCAGCTCGACAATCCGCTCCCAGCGCTTGGGGACTCTCACCACCCGGGCCAGGGAGGAGCGGCGCTGCGCGGCGAGGAAGCGCGCCATGACGCCGTTGCTGGCCACCATCAAGTCCTCAATCAACTGCCGGGACCGGCTGTCCGGTAGCAGCTCCAAGTCCACCACCTCGCCGTCGGCCAGGACCGGTCGCGCCTCCAGGGTGTCGAGGTCGAGCGCACCTTGCTTCACCCGGCGGGCCCGCAGCGCCAGGGTGGCGCGGTTTTGCAGCTCGAGCTGCGCTTGCAGCCCTTGGACTTCGAGCACCCGCGCTGGGACGCCAGCACCGCCCGACAGCCACTCGGCCAGCCCGGAGTAGGCCAGCTTGGCCTTGTTGCGCACCAGCGCGCGCCCCACCTCTTCCTCATCGAGCGTGCCGTCGGGGTGCACCCGGAAGGAGATGACGATGGCCGGCCGGTCCACCTGCTGCTTCAGCGAGGTGGCCTCGTAGCTGAGCGGCGGGGGCAGCATGGTGAACACCGTGACCCCGGGGTACACCGAGGTGGTGTTGTGAGCGGCGTGGGCGTCAATCGCCCCGTCTTTGGCCACGCGTCCGTCGACGTCGGCGATGGCGACCTTGACGCCGACGCTGCCGTCGCCCATGTCCATGGCCACTTCAATCTGGTCGAGGTCGAGCGAGTCGTCGTTGTCGATGGACGACCAGAGCAGCCCGCGCAAGTCCTCGCCCGGAGAGCCAGCCGCAGGAGCGGCCAGCACCTGCGAGAGCTCGGCCTGCACCTGCGGCGCGAAGTCCGGGAGAAAGCCGCGGGCCAGCATGGCGGCCCGAGCGCCCCGAAGCAGGCTGAAGGGCTCGCTCATTGCGCGTCGGCCTTCAGCGCGCCGAGGTTAGACGCGTCTCGGGCGGTCGAGCGCCGGGCCGGCGGTGTCGCTGTGGTGCCTCCACCACAGAAGACCAAAAGGCACGAGGAGCAGTCCGAGCTGCGGAAGGAGGCTGAGAGCATCCGGGTACAGGCCGAGCATGTCCAGACGCGGGCCGCGCACCGGGACGAGCGGCAAGAAACCCGTTTCCTGGAAGGCGTGCAACCCCTGGCCAAGCAACGCCACGGCGGTGCCGTACAGCACCCAGGTGGAGACACTGAAGAGCGGTTTCATCGGCAGCACGTAACCCACCCGGCGGATGAGCAACACCAGCGCGGCCATGACGGCGAGCCCAGCCAGCGCCCCGAGCAGCGCCCCCCGCGGGGAGTCGATGGTCAGCCCCTCCAGGAAGACGGCGGTCTCGAAGGCTTCGCGAAAGAGCGCGGTGAAGGAAATGGCAAACAGCCCGAAGCCGCTGCTGCGGCCGAGCGCGCCCTGCATCCGCCCCTTGAGTTCGCCCATGTAGCGGCGCAGGTTGCTCTTCGCGTTGAGCCACAGCGCGGCGTAGACGAGCATCGCGCTGGCCAACAGCCCGGCCACGCCCTCCAGGACTTCGCGGTTGACGCCCGCCAGAAGCTGCCGGCCAAATGCGAAGCACAGCGCTCCGGCCAGAAGCGCTGACACCCAGCCGCCGTGCACCAGGCGCGCCTTGTCCAGCCGGCCCATCTTCTTCAACACCGCGAGCAGGGCGGCGATGACGATGACCGCCTCGAAGCCCTCGCGCACCACCACCAGCAGAGCGAGCCAGAAGATGGTGGTGGTTTCCGGGGCGCTGCGCCCCGAGCGCGCGGCGTCCTCCAGGAGGGTGTGCAGCGCCTGCGTCTCGGCGAGGAAGCGCCGGTCGCCGTGCTCGGCGTACACCCGGGCTGCAACCATGCTTTCCTCGAAGCGCTGGACGAGGGCCGGGTGCCGCCCGCGGAGGGCGGGCTCCACGGGCTCGAAGGCGTTGAGGTAGGTGTCCAGGAGCTCCTGCTGGGCGGCCCTGAAGTTTCCCGAGGCACCCAGCCGCCGGGCTCGGTCGACGCCGCCCAGGCTGGCCAGAAGCGCTGCCGTCTCGTCTTGCTGCGGAGGGCGGCGGCGTAGGCAGGGCACCTCGGCGGTGCCAAACTCGCTGGCCAGCTCGGCGTCGGTGGCGTTGGCCAGCCGCTCCAGCGAGGCGCGGGGCGGGGTGTGGTTGCAGGCTGGCTGCCGTAGCGTCAGCGCGTAGAAGGCCAGCGTCCAGCGCTCCTCCTCGGAGAGGGGGAAGGAGGGCATGGCTGTGCCGTCCACGCCCAGCGACAGGACGTTGAAGGCGCGGTAGGGGGTATAGCCGTCCATGCGGGTGCCGAAGCGGAGGTCCGCTGGCCGCGGCAAAAGAGTGGCGGCAAGCGGTGTCTGGCCGCTGCCGTCGGCGGCGTGGCACACGGCGCAGGCCTGCTGGTACAGCTGTGCCCCGGCGGCCATGTCCGGCGCGGCGCGAGGGCTTCGAGGGAGCCCGCCCGCTTGGGCCAGCGCCTCCACCAGGGCCTGGCAGTCTCGGGCCACGCCCTCTGCGTCAGCGCCCTGGGCAATGCGGGCAGAGATGGACTGCAGCTGTGGACGGTAGGGCCGGCCCTCGGCCCCGAGCTCCTCCAGGGCCGCCTCGGCGTCGGCCACCAGCCCGCGCTGCTCGGCCAACTCTGTCGCGTCCTGGGACTTCACCGCGGCCGGGTAGTCCGAGGAGAGGTACTGCAACAGGCCAACCGTGCGCTGAAAGTTGGCGCGAGCGTCCTCGGCGGAGTCGGCGCGCGCCGGCCCCCAGGCCGGCAGCAGCAGCACGAGGCTGAGGAAGAGGGTGCGCATACTCGAAACCCGCGTTATTAGGACTATTTCTCAGGCCAATTTTGAGAATGAGAAGCGATTGCGATAGTAGCACCCCCGCTGGAGGTTTGCGCGAGGCAGGGGCGGCTGCCGGGCGGCGCTTGGGTGGGCTGGACATTGTAGAGAGGGTGCGCCCCATGCCCCCTGTTGCCTTCCGCTCGCCGTTGCCCACCGCAAGGCTGACCAACGGCTTCGTCGAGGCTTTCGACAATGCCGTGGCCACCGCCCGGACGTGCTACGCGCCGCGGGTGGTGACGCCGGAGGACGTCCGGCGCGACGAGAAGTCCCGCACTCTCCGGGACCGCATCGCCAAAGAGACGTACCAGGCCGGCCACCACACCACGCTGCAGCACGCCACCTTCCAGTTCGCCCTGGAAAACGTGAGCCGGCAGTGCATCTGGAGCTTTCTGCACGCCCACCCCTTCTACAACTCGGAGCAAGTCAGCCAGCGCTATGTGGCGGTGAAGCCGGACCGCGTCGTGGTGCCCGCCCTCCCGGAGGCCCTGGAGGCGCTCTACCGAAGCTGCGTGCAGGCGCAAATGGAGGCCTACAGCCGTCTGTCGACGCTGCTGCTTCCACGGGCAGAGCAGGAATTTTACCGAATTTTCCCGGCGCGCCGCCGCACCCCGGAGAAGTGGGCCAGCACCCTCAAGAAGCGCGCCCAGGAGGTGGCCCGCTACGTGCTGCCCATTGGCACCTTCGCCCACCTCTACCACACCATCTCCGGCCTCACCCTGCACCGCTACCACCGGGTGGTGAATGCCTCGGACGTCCCCACCGAGACGCGGGTGCTGGTGGAGGCGATGGTGGCCGAAGTGAAGAAGGTCGACCCGCTCTTCTTCCGAGACGTCGAGGACAGCGTGCCGCTCGAGGAGACGCACGAGGCGCGCACGCTGTTGGACACCGCCCTCGGGGTGGGCAGCGCCGCCGCCCGCCTTCATCGCACCGAGTTCGACCGGGCCCTCGCCGGCCGGGTGAGCCTGCTGGTGGACTACGGCGCCCGGGGCCAGCAGGCCGTGGCCCAAGGCGTCCGCAGCGTGCTTGGGCTGCCGGCCGAGGCGCTCTCCGACGCCGAGGCCTTGGAGCGGGTGCTTTCCCCCAAGCACAACCCCTACCTCTCCGAGGCGCTTGTCCTCACCACTCACGGCAAGCTGACGCGCGCCCTTTCGCATGCCAGCTACACCTTCCAGAAGAAGCTGAGCCACACCGCCGACAGCCAGGACCAGCGGCACCGCATGACGCCGGGGAGCCGGCCGGTGCTGGCCGCCCAGTTTCTTCCCGGGGAGCCAGACGTCGTCGTCCCCGCGCTTCTAGAAGAGGTGCCCGAGGCGCTCGACGTCTTCCACGCCACCGTCCAAGCTGCCTGGCAGGCCATCGGCCAGTTGCTGGACGCCGGCGTGCCGGCCGAAGCCGCGCTCTACTTGCTCCCCAACGCCTTTCCCATCCGCTTCCTCGAGTCTGGCGAGCTTTTGCACTTCCACCACAAATGGGTGCACCGGCTTTGCTACACGGCGCAGGAGGAAATCTGGCGCGCCTCACTTCAGGAGGTGGAGCAGGTGGCCGAAGTCCAGCCGCTCATCGCCCAATACCTGGCGCCCCCCTGCACCCTGCGCCGGCAAGCGTCCGTCACGCCGTTTTGCCCGGAGGGCCCGCGCTTCTGCGGGCTGCCGGTGTGGCGAATGGAGCTGCGGGAGTTTCAGCGCCTCCTCTAGAGTGCGCCGGCCCCACACTTCCCAGGGCGAATGCCGCTCTCCCAACTTGTCCTTCTGTTGCTGACGGCGTCCGCCCCAGCTCCCGAGCCGCCGCCCGAGCCGGCAGAGGCGGCGTGGGCGGAGTGGTCCGACTTTCCCGGGCAGCCCCTCTTCACCACCACCGACCCGTTCGAATACGAGCGGAGCGGGCTGTTCGCCCCCCCGTTGCTCATGCCGAAGGGGTGTTTCGCCTTCTCCCTGCGCTTTGACTACGCGAGCGCCATCCAGCTCTACAACAACCAGCCCAACTCGGTGCTGCTGGACGCGGAAATTGGGCACCTCACCTTCGCTGGCGCCCTCAAGGTGTCGCCGACACTCTTCCTCTTCCTAATGGGAGGTGTGCAGGGGGCCTACGCCGGCTTCATGGACCAATTTCTCAACTGGTACCACGGGCTCTTCGGCATTCCCTACGAGGCGCGCGCCGAGCGGCCGCTCAATAAATTCGGTTACTATTTTCAGACTGCCACCGCGCGGCAAAGCTTCAAGCCGGTGGGCCTCACCCTGCTCGACACCACCGTCGGCGTGGGGTGGATGCTGGCCAAAAACCTACAGCTCCTCACCGTGGTGGTGGTGCCCACCGCCTCGGTGGACGGCTACGCCGCGCACACCTTCCAGTTCGGCGCGATGCTCACCTGGCAGGTGCCCTTTCTGTGGTCGTGGCTGCAGTTTCAAGGGACGTTGGGCTTTGGCGGAACGCCCCAGGCCGGAGGCGGGCTACTGCAGCCCTACCAGAACGTGGTGTTTGGCTCGTTCTCGACGGGGCTCAAGGCCCGGCTGACCGAGCGAAACTTCCTCTACGCGAACTTCTTTCTGCAGTCCCCCATCTACCACCACACCGGAGACCCACCGTTGGACGTGGTCGACGGCTCGCTCGACTTCGGGTGGATGTTTCACACCGACTCGGACTGGGAGCTCTGGGCCGGCATCACCGAGAACCCCGTCGCCAACGGCATTGCTCTCGACGTCGTCTTCACCCTGGGCGTCCGCTACGGCTTTTGAAAGCGCGTTGGCCCATACCCCCGCCCCAAGCGCTCGACGCCTCATCAGAAACGGGCGGGCCCCTGGGCCCTAGACGCGCGCCCTCTTTTGGGAGGCCGAGAGCCGGGCCTCCGCCCAGGGGGCGAGGGTGCGCCACAGCGTGCCCAGCAAGACGAGGCTGCCCCCGGCCAGTGCCCATGGGCCGGGGCGCTCGTGGGCCAACAGAAACGTCCACACCGGATTGAGGACCGGCTCGAGCAGTGCCAGCAGCGAGGCCTCGGTGGCAGGGGTGTGCCTCAGCCCGCGGGCGAAGAGGGCGTAGGAGAGGCCGAGTTGGAAGACGCCGAGGAAGAGGACAATGCCGAGGTCCGTCGCATTGACACTCGGCCCGCCGAGCGCGCCCGGGAGGGAGGCGGCCGTGGCCAGAAGGTTTCCCAGGACGAGGGCCGGGGCGTTGCCCCCGGACAGTCCCCGCAGTCCGAGAATTAAGAAGGCGAAGGAGACGCCGCTGGCCAGCGCGACCAGGTTCCCCGAGAGCTGCCCCGGCGTCAGCCGGTCCTTGAAGAAGAGGGCCAGCCCGAGGAGAAACAGCGGCACCGACCACAGCTCGGAGCGCGACGGGCGCTCGCCCAGCAACAACGGACTCAAAAGCAGCACATACAGCGGCGCCGTGTCCTGGAGGAAAATGGCGTTGGCCGAGGTGGTGAGCTTGTTGGCCACCGTGAAAAGCACCACCGTCACCGCATAGGCAGAGGCCACTGCCCAGGTGCGGCGCGACGGACGGCCCCGCGCGCCGGGCAGAAAAAGCCACAGCACAACTGCCGCCACCAGCGAACGGCCCAGCGAAATCTGCCAAGCGTTGAGGGTACAGAGCTTGATGGCCGCGCCGGCGGTACTCCACAGCGCGGCCGCGGCGAGGATGAGGAGCGGGCCGCTCGGTCGCCGCGCCGCCGGAAGGGGAACCATGGTGCCTTTCGCCGCCGAGGCCTGCTAGAGCAGCGGGGCGTGAAGATTTACACGAAGACCGGCGACGGCGGTGAGACGGGCCTCTTCGGCGGGGGACGTGTCGCCAAGGACAGCACGCGGGTCGCGGCCTACGGCGAGGTGGACGAGCTCAACGCGACGCTCGGGGTAGCGCGGGCCGCTGGGGTGGGGGCGCTCGATGGGCTGTGCCAGACGCTCCAGGAGCAGCTCTTCACCCTGGGGGCGGTGCTGGCCACCCCGCGGGGAAGCAAGGCCGACACGCATATTCCCCACCTCAAGCCCCAGTGGATTTCCGAGATGGAGGCGGCGATGGACGCACTTGATGTCGAGCTGCCGCCGATGACGCATTTCATCCTTCCCGCCGGGACACCCGGGGCGGCCGCGCTGCACCTCGCGCGCACGGTGTGCCGCCGCGCCGAGCGCGCGGTGGTGGCCCTGGTGCGCGACGGCACCGTCGACGGCCATGTCCTCCAATTCCTCAACCGGCTCTCGGACCTACTCTTCACCATGGCACGGGCAGTCAACCACCGGGCCGGGGTGCAGGATGTGAAGTGGGTACCGGAGAAGCCGACGTGAGGCGCCGGGCCAGGCTGTGAGCGCGCTCGACGCGGGCCAGGTGCGCAGCCTGGCGCTGGCCGCGGGATTCGACTTGGTGGGCTTCGCCCGTGCCGAGCCGCTCCCGCCCCGCACCCTGCTTGACTGGCTGGAAGCAGGCATGGCGGCGGACATGGACTGGATGGCGGAACGGGCCGAGGAGCGCCTGGACCCACGGCGCCTCCTTCCCGGCGCCGAGACGGTGGTGGCGCTGGCCTGCAACTACTACGTCGAAGCCGACTGGGCGGAGGCCTCGCCGGTGGCCAGGTACGCTCGCGGACGCGACTACCACGCCACACTGCAGGACCGGCTACGCGGGCTCCGTCGAAGCCTCCGCGAGGCGTTCCCAGGCCTGGCCGACTTCGGCTCGGTGGACCACGCCCCGCTGATGGAGAAGGTGTGGGCGGCGCGCGCTGGCCTCGGCTACGTGGCCCGCAATGGCTGTCTGGTGACGCCCGAGTACGGCTCCTGGGTAGTGCTGGCGGCCATGGTGCTCGACCGTGCCGTCGAGGCAGAGGCCTATGGGCCGGGGCCGGCCGAGGACCGCTGCGGACGGTGCCGCCTCTGCGTCGACGCCTGTCCCACCGGGGCCCTCGACGGCCTGGGACGGGTGGACGCCCGAAGCTGTCTGTCCTACCAAACCATTGAAAACTCCCAGCCGGTACCCCTTGGCCTCCGCTCTGCTTTCGACGCCACCGTCTTCGGCTGCGACGTGTGCCAGACGGTGTGCCCCCTCAACCAGACGCCGGTGCCCACCCTCCAGCCGCGGTTCTGGCCCCGACCGGTGGCAGCTCTAGACGCCCGGGCACTGGCCGCCCTCAGCCGGTCCGAGTACCAGGCCCTGGTGCCGGGGACGGCGCTGGCGCGGGCTGGCTTCGACGGCCTTCGGCGCAACGCCGCCTATGCGCTCGGCGCAGCGCGGGATGCGGGCGCGCGCGCCGTGCTCCAGGCACTGTGCACCGACACCAGCGCACCGGTGCAGGAGGCGGCGCGCTGGGCTCTGGGGCGGCTCACCGGGTGAGCGGACCAGTCGGCACCCCACAGGGCGTCGAGCGCTCGGTCGTGGCGCTGATGACGGTGCACGTGGGCTTGAGCGCCCTCACCTACCTTGCCGCCAAGCGCGGTGTGGCCGAGCTCCCGGCGCTGACTTTGCTCCTGTGGCGGCTGTTGGTAAGCGCAGGCACCTTCGCGCTGCTGCTGGCGGTGCTTCCTCGGCCTCGCCTGCCGCCCCGGGGCGTCCTGGGGCGGGTGGTGCTGCTCGGGCTGTTGTCCGGGCCACTCAACCAGGCGCTGTTTCTGCTGGGGATGCGCACCAGCAGCGCAGCCCACGGGGCGTTGATTTTTTCCCTCACCCCTTTGGGCGTCTACCTGGTGGAGCTCGCCAAGGGGCGCGAGCGCGCGCACTGGACCGCCAACTTGGGGATTGGCACGGCGCTGCTCGGAGTGCTGGTGCTGCTATTGGCCCACGGGCTCACCGCCCTGTCCGGCCTCTTTGTCGGGGACGTGCTGCTGCTCGGCTCGCTGCTGGCTTGGGTTTTTTACACCACCCTCGGCCGCACGGTGGTGGCGTCCGAAGGGGCGCTCCGCACCAGCGCCTGGTCCAACATGGCCGGGGCGCTGTGGCTTCTGCCCCTGGCCCCTTGGGTGCTGCGCCCGGAGGTGGTGGGCGCGTCCTCGGCAGTGGCCAAGGGCGCGCTGCTCTACCTGGCCCTTGGAAGCTCGGTGCTGTCCTACCTCATTTGGTTTGCTGCGCTTGGCCGCACCGACGCCTCCAAGGTGGCCGTGTTTTCCAACCTCCAGCCAGTGGCCACCGCGCTCGCTGCCCGAGTGGCGCTCGGCGAGCCCATCGGCTGGGAGGTGGTGGTGGGGGGCGGTCTGGTGCTCCTCGGGGTACGCCTTACCCAATCTCCTGTGTGGAAGGACCTCCCGCCGCGGCCCGCCGGGCCCTAGCATGCCACCCCGTGCACCTCTGGCTCCGGGAGCGCGAGTCGCTGCGGGCCCTCCTGGGCCGTCTCTGGGAGCGCTACCGAGAGGTGTTTCTCGCCGACGCCGCTGCCCAGCTGGCCTTCTCGCTCCTCTTCTCCGTCTTCGCCTTCCTCTTCTTCCTGGTGACGCTGGCCGCGTACCTGCCCCTTCAGCCAGCAGTGGGTGCCTTGATGCGGGAGATGCATAACGTGCTACCCATCGAGGTGTCCGAGGTGCTGGAGGGCCACTTGCAGAAGCTCATCCGTCAGCCGCGGCCGCAGCTGTTGGGCTTCGGCCTCCTCGTCTCCCTGTGGAGCGCCTCGCGCGGGGTGGATGCGATGCGGGTGACGCTCAACCATGCCTACCACGTGGCCGAGCGGCGCCCGTGGTGGAAGGCCCAACTCAACAGCATCGGGGTGACGCTGGCTGCGACACTCCTCGTCGTCACCGGCCTGGTGGCGGTCGTGCTGGGAGGGCGCTTCGGCGTATGGCTGTTCGGCTGGTTTGGCCTCCGGCCGGAATTCCTTGTCTTCTGGGGGTGGCTGCGCTGGCCGATTACGGCGCTGATGGTGATGGGGGCCATGGCGCTCGCCTACTACCGTCTCCCCGACGTCGACGGGCATTTCCACCTCGTCACCCCGGGCTCGGCGGTGGGGGCTCTTCTGTGGATGGCCGTCACCTGGGGCGTCGGGCTGTGGACCGGCAACGTCGAGCGGGTGAATCTGGCCTATGGCTCGATTGCCGCGGTGATGGTGATGCTCACCTGGTTTTACCTCTCCGCCTTCGCCTTCCTCTTTGGTGGCCTGGTGAATGCGGTGCTCGCCCCGGCGCCTGCCGCGCGGGCCCCGCCTCCCAGGGGGCCGGGCGAAGGTGTACGCCAAGAGCCCGGTTAGTAAAAATCCGAGCAGGAGGCGTAGTACCCACAGCGGCAGAAGAGCTTGCACTTGCGCTCCATGAGCGTCGTCCCGCAGTTGGGGCAAGTGCGGACCAACTGCTCCACACTGGCCAGTGTTTCCTTGGCCTGGGACGGTGCCGGCACTCTCGGTCGACTGGCAGGGGGCTCTGGCATGGGGAGGACCTCGCTCCAGGGCGGCGACGCTAGCAGCGTCTCCCGACGCCTTCGGCCACAAACGGGAAGCCCCCGGGGGCCCCGGGGGCCCGGGGGGGGGCCCGGGCCCGGCTGTGCCGGTGCGCCGGCGCGGCCGACTGTACCTTTTGGAAATGGCCCCGAGGGAGGGATGTTTTGCCCTCTTCTCATGGAAGCCGTCCACCCGCTCGTCCTTGAAGGGACGTACGTCCGCCTCGAGCCGCTGGCCGCGGTGCACCTGGCGCCGCTGGCCGCCATTGCCGCTCGCCACCGCGACACCTACCGGCTGACTTCCGTGCCGGGCACCGCCGCCGGCATGGCTGGCTACTTGGAGCTTGCCTTTTCGCAGGCCCGGGCCAACACCGCGCTGCCGTTTGCCACCGTGGAGCGCGCCCACGGCACGGTGGTCGGCTCAACTCGCTTCTGGGCGCTCGAGTTCTGGAGCTGGCCTGTGGGCCACCCTTTGCGCCGCCCGGAAGGCGTGCCTGACGCGGTGGAGATTGGCTACAGCTGGCTTGCCCCGGAGGCCCAGCGCACCGCCATCAACACCGAGGCCAAGCTGCTGATGCTCACCCACGCCTTCGAGCGCTGGGAGGTGCACCGGGTGACGCTCAGGACAGACGCCCGCAACGCGCGCTCCCGCGCCGCCATCGAGCGGCTGGGAGCGAGGCTGGACGGAGTCCTGCGCGCCGCCAGCGCCGGCAATGACGGCGCCATTCGCGACACTGCAAGCTACTCGCTGCTCCGGGCCGAGTGGCCCGAGGTGCGCCAGCGTCTCACCGCCCGTCTGGCATCGCGGCGTTAAGTCGGCGGGCGCGGCGCCGCGCGGCGCAGCAGCGCCCTCGCCACCAGCGCGTGGAAGGGACGGATGAGAAAAAAGTAGGCGCGGCCCCAGCCATTGTGGAAGCGCACCAGGGTGGTGAGCGTCGCTTGCCCATCGCCCGGCACAAAGAGGCACAGCCGGAAGTCCAGGTGCCGGTCGTCGGCGCCGAGCAGCAGCGCCTCAGGGGTGCGCTCATAGAGCGTAAAGAGGCCGATTCGCTCGCCGGGGACGAAACGCAGCTCGCCGCTTGCTTGGCGCTCGGACGTCTTCAGCCCCCAGGGACGCACCACCGCGTCCCGGAGCCGCATCAGCTGCAGAGGGCGGCCGAGGAATAGCGCCCGGGCCACGCTCTCGACACTGGCGTCGGCGCCCACCGGGCCGGAGTAGGCGTCGACGTAGTCGACGCAAGGGAGGGCCCGGGCCGCGAGCGCGTCCAAGGGGACTGCCCCTGGGCGCCCAGCCGCGGCTCGGGCGAGCTTCACCTTGCGCTACTTGAGGCGGCTTTCTGCCGCCGCCCAGTCGATGTTGCTGAAGTAGGCGTCGACGTACTTGGCGCGCTCGTTGGCCTTGTAGTCCGGGACGAAGGCGTGCTCCCAGGCGTCCATCACCAGCACTGGCTTGAAACCCGCCGGGTTGCCCTCCTCGTGCAGCGTCACCCAGTGGTTGGACAGCCAGCCGTTCTCTGGGTTGAGGTAGGTGATGGCCCATCCCACGCCGGGCATGGTGGCGATGGCTTTGAAGTCAGCGAGCCAGATGTCAAAGCTGGTGAAGCTGGCCTCGATGGCCGCTTTCAGCTTGCCGCTCGGGCCGGCGTCGCCGGCGCCCGACTTGAGGTTTGAGAAGTAGTACTCGTGGAGAACCATCCCGTTGTACTCGAAGCCCATTCGCCGAGTCATTTCGGCGTAGGCGGGGTTCGAGCCGGCGGCCTGTTTCTCCCGGGCCATCCCAAAGAGGGTTTCGGTGAGTTTGTTGGTGCGGTTGACGTACCCCTCGTACAGCTTGAGGTGGGTCTCCAACAGGGCGTCGCTGATGCCCTTGAGGCCCTTGAGCTGCGGAAACGTCTTGGGGGTGTACTTCTTGTCGGCCATGGGGTTGCCTCCGTGAAGGGTGCAGTAGGCTTAACCATTTCGATGCGCGTTGGCGACCCCCCATGCCGGAGCTCCCCGAGGTGGAGATTGCCCGCCGAAACCTCGAGCAGTGGCTCGGACGCTCGGCGGTAACCGCGGCCGAGGCGGACCGAACTCGGATTTTCCGTGGCGCGGACCGCTCGTCCTTCGAGCGGTTGCGCGGCCGGCTGGCTTTTGCCCGCCGTCACGGAAAGACGCTGCTGCTCGGCTTTGAGAGCAACCAGGGCTTCCTCTCGCACCTGGGGATGACGGGCAAGTGGGTCTCCCGGCCGGCCGGCGAGAGCGAGCCCTACAGTCGCGCCAGGCTTTTTTTGGCCGACGGCCGGGTGTTGCACTACCGCGACCCGCGCCTCTTCGGGCGCATCCTTCCCGCCCCGGCCGATGCTCTCAAGGAGCTCCCAGAAGTCCAAAAGCTTGGAGCGGACCCGCTGCAGGAGCGACTGGACGGCCCGCGACTGAAAGCCCTCTTCGCTACCTCGCGGACGCCTCTCAAGGTGGCGCTGTTGGACCAGCGGCGGGTGGCCGGACTGGGCAACATCCACGCCGCCGAAGCGCTGTGGCGGGCGAAGCTCTCACCCTTCCACCCAGTGGGCTCGCTTCAACGTCCCCAGTGGAGTCGCCTGGCGCGTGCCATCAGGGACTCCATCCGCTTCGCGCTGTCTCACGAGACGGACGAGGAGGTGCGTTACGTCGAGGAGCCCGGCACCGAGAACCCCTTCCGGGTGTACGGGCGAGCGGGGCAGCGCTGCCTTCGCTGTCGGGCCACCATCCAATGCGTGCGTCAGGCCGGCCGTTCGACGTATTTCTGTCCCCGGTGCCAACCACGGAGGAGGAAGCGATGAGGGTCAAGGCGACAGGGTTGGACCACGTCGCAATTGTGGTCCGGGACCTGGAGGCGGCCATCCGCCTCTACCGGGACACGCTGGGGCTGGAGTTGGTGGCGGTGGAGGAGGTTCCCGAGCAACAGGTGACCACCGCCATCTTCGGCCGCGGCATGGGACGGGTGGAGCTCATCTGTCCCACAACGGTGGACTCGGGAGTGGCCCGCTTCCTCGAGAAGCGAGGCGAGGGGCTGCACCACATTTGTCTCGAGGTGGAGGACTTGCAGGTGGCGCTGGATGGCCTGAAGGCGGCGGGTGCGCCGCTCATCGACGAGGCGCCTCGCGCCGGAGCAGGAGGCGCCCAGGTGGCCTTCATTCACCCGCGCGGAGCTCGCGGCGTGCTCACCGAGCTGCGTCAGGGCCCGAAGGGCTAGAGGGGACCACCATCCGGCAAGAAGCTGAAGCAGAAGGTCGCGGACCCCGTCGTGGGCTGCGAGGGGTCGTCGGCCGGGGTGCAGAGGCCGGCGTCGTTGGGGCAGGTGTCCGGCGAGTCGCAGGAATAGGTGCAGAAGCAGTCGCCGTCGGGAAGGGTGACCTCAAGGGCGCAGCGGCACAAAAGGTCCGCGGTACAGGGCGGAGAGCTGGCGTACACGGTGCACGCTTCTCCGAAGGTGGACGGGCTGCTGCCGTTGCCGCTGCTGCAGGCGGCGGCCAGGGCCGCGGCGCCCGCGCAGAGCAGCACGACCAGGAGAGTGCGAAAGGAGCGGTTCATGGGAATGCAGCGTAACTCGGAAACCGCACCAACGCCCAAGGTGCGGCGTTGACACACCAGGGGGTGGTGGGTTTACTGCCGCGCCCTTTCAATTCTGCCGCCGTTTGGAGATTCCATTTGAAGGTACCCGCACTGGCGGCGTTCCTCGTCTGCAGCACCGCCCTCGCACAAACTCCCACCCCGACGCAGAACCCGCCGCCGGCGGCGCAGCCGGAGGCCAAACCCAGCACACCGGTCCCCACCGACGCCCCGAGTGTGGGCAAGGCCACCGCGCCCTCAGTCTCCTCGCAGCTGCAGCTCGACGCCGCCATCCAGGCGGAAATCGACGCCAAGGTGGCACAGGCCAAGAAAGAGCTGCAGGACGAGATGCGCGCCCAAAGCGCCACCAACGCCGCGACGCTGCCAGGCTGGGAGGAGGCGAGCGTCACCAACCGCACCAAGCTGCAGCTCTTCGTGGCGCACGGTTACTTCCGCGTGCGCCCCGAGCTCTTCAACTACTTCGACCTCGGCCAGCCTCCCTTCAACGGCTACTACCTGTTCCCGGTGCCGGACAGCGGAAACCCAACCACCAACCAGGGGGCCCACACCATCACCGGCGTCAACATGCGCTTCCGGCTCGAGCCCACCATCAACGTGTCCGAGGAGCTGCGCATCAAGGCGCAAATCGACATGCTCGACAACCTGGTGTGGGGGAGCACGCCTGCCTACGCCTACTCCCAGTACCAGGCCATCGATGTGGCCCTCCTCAATACTGGGCAAATCCCGCCCTCGGCGGGCATCAATGCGGCGCTCAACAGCGTGGCGGTGAAGCAAGTCTACGGAGAAGTCTCGACGCCGGTTGGGCTTCTCAAGTTTGGCCGGATGTCCACCAACTTCGGCTTGGGCATCAACTACAACGACGGCAGCTGCCTCGATTGCGACCTGGAGACGGACGTCGACGCTTTCCAGTTCATCGCCGAACCGCTCCCGGGCTTTTTCGTCATCCCGATGATTCAGGTGGACGTGGCCGGCCTGGTCAGCACCCCCCTTCTGACCAGCCCCGATTCCTACCCGCTCAGCAACACCGACGGCTCCACCACCTTGCGCATCATCCTGGCGCGGCTGGACACCGAGCAGCAGGCCAAGGCGAAAATTAACTCCGGTGGAGCGGTCTTCAACTACGGGCTCGACTTCGCCTACCGGAGCCAGAAGTACGAGACCCAGCAGGTCGGCTCGCTCGGGGCGACCTACACCTCGAACGCCAATTCGCCCTACATTCCGGGCACCACCCTGTCCAACCGGGTGGCCCGCTTCGGCAACCTGTCCATTCCGGACATCTGGGTCAAATTTGAGAACCGCTCCCTGCGCCTCGAACTGGAAGGCGTCAGCTACCTCGGGGAGTTCAGCGCGCCGATTTTGCCCGGTGGGCTGCCGACCAACGTCAACGTGGTCCAATTCGGCGTGGCCGGGGAAGCCGCGCTCAAAATCCTCAACGGTGGGGTGGTGCTGACCTTCAAGGGCGGCTACGCGAGCGGTGACAAGGCTCCCGGCTTCGGAGTCCGCGTTACCCGGCCCACCCTGTCGCCCAACGCTCAAGGCAGCACCGCGGCGCAGCCCGGGGACATCGACGGCGCGCAGTTTGGTCGGCACTACCCCTGCCCCGGCAACCCGGCCATCACCTGCACCGACGCCGACATCCGGAACTACACCTTCAATGCCGACTACCACATCGACCAGATTCTGTGGCGCTACATCATCGGCACCATCACCGATGCCTGGTACATCCGGCCAGAGGGGACGTGGAACATCACCGACGCCCTGTCGCTCGACGGCGAGATGATTTACTCGCAAGCCATCTACACCAGCTCCACACCCTCGGCCTCGCAAGTCGGTCTCGGCTCCAATTCGCTCGGGCTCGAATTCGACCTCGGCCTCCGCTACAACACCGAGGACGGCCTTTTCGTCTGGCTCTACTACGGGCTCCTCATCCCCTTCGGTGGGTTGCAGAATACGGCCTCCATCATCCCCACCGGCTTCCATGTGGCCCAGAGCATCCGAGGGATGATTGGAATCCGCTTCTAGCGCGGCCCAGGCCAGCACCCGCTTCCCGGCGCGACTGGGCGCAGGGCTCTTGCTGTTGGGCTGGCTTTTGGGGTGCGGCGTCCGCGCCAATCCCCGGCCGCCGCTTCCCGAAACGTACGCCCCGCCGGCGCCAGACGCCGGGCCAGACGCCGGCCACTGACGGCCATTCCGCAAGACACAAAAAGACCGAGAAGACACGTGGGGAGACGGGGGCACCCGAGGGGCGCCATGGACCACTTCCACTACCGGCGAGGCGTCCTGTACGCAGAAGGCGTCAGCCTTCCAAGCGTCGCGGCCAAGGTGGGGACGCCGACGTACGTTTACGCCGAGGCGACGCTGCGCCGGCACTGGGAGGTGGTGTCCGAGGCCTTTTCCGGGCGCTCGGCGCTGGTGTGCTACTCGGTGAAGGCGAGCTCCAACCTCGCCCTCCTCTCGCGGTTTGCCTTCTGGGGCGCGGGCTTCGACGTCGTCTCCGGAGGAGAGCTGGCCCGCGTCCTGCGTTCCGGCGGCAAGGCACGGCGCACCGTCTTCGCTGGAGTGGGCAAGACGCGCGCCGAGCTGGAGCAGGCCCTCGGCGCGGGCGTCCTGCTCTTCAACGTGGAAAGCGCCGAGGAGCTCGAGCTGTTGGACCAAGTGGCGCGCGCCTCGGGCGTGCGGGCTCCCTTCGCGGTGAGAGTCAACCCGGACGTCGATGCGCGCACCCACCGGAGCATCTCCACCGGCCACAAGACGTCGAAGTTTGGCGTGCCCTTGGCCGAGGCCCGGGCCCTGTACCAGCGCAGTCGGCAGCTGAAGGGGCTTTTGGCCACCGGAGTGGACTGCCACATCGGCAGCCAGCTCACCCACCTGCAACCCCTGAGCGAGGCCGTCCGCCGTGTCGCGGCGCTGTACCGACAGCTGCAGGCCGAGGGCCACCCGCTCGGCCTGCTGGACGTCGGCGGCGGTCTCGGAATTCGTTACCGGAAGGAGCGTCCGCCCTCGCCCGAGGCCTGGGCCAGGGTGCTGCGCGAGGCCACCGCGGACATTTCTGCAACGCTGGTGGTGGAGCCCGGCCGGGTGCTGGTGGGCAATGCCGGCGTGCTGCTCACCCGCGTCTTGTACCGAAAGCCCGGGCCCGGGCGTCGCTTCCTGGTGGTGGATGCCGGGATGAATGACTTGCTGCGACCGGCCCTCTACGGGGCCGAGCACGAGGTGGTGCCCGTCCGCCGCCGGGCGGGGAAGAGGGTGCTGCTGGACGTGGTGGGCCCGGTGTGCGAGTCGACCGACACCTTGGCCGCCGGGCGCCGGCTGGTGCTACCGCGTCGAGGGGAGTTGCTCGCCGTCCGGACGGCCGGCGCCTACAGCATGAGCATGGCCAGCAACTACAACGGACGGCCGCGGGCAGCCGAGGTCCTGGTCTCCGGCCGGCGCTTCCAGGTGGTGCGGACAAGGGAGACACTCCAGGACCTCTGGCGCGGCGAGTCGACGGGACGCTAGGGTGCCAGCCGCGAACCCCCCACCCATGCTCAAGCTCCAAGGCTCGCTCACCGCACTCGCGACTCCCTTCCGGGACGGACGCTTTGATGAGGACGCCTACCGCACCCTCATCGCCGACCAGCTGGCGCACGGCACGGCGGGACTCGTCCCGGTGGGCACCACCGGCGAGGCCGTCACCCTCAGCAGCAGCGAGCGGGCACGGGTGGTGCGGGTGGCGGTGGAGGCCGCTCAGGGGCGCGTTCCGGTGCTGGGGGGCGCGGGAAGCAACTCCACCGCCGCCACCATCGAAGGAATTGCCCAGGTGCGGGAGGCCGGTGCGGACGCCGCCTTGGTGGTGACGCCCTACTACAACAAGCCCAACCAGGCCGGCCTCTTCGAGCACTATCGCGCCTGCGCACGTGCCCATCCGGGCTTTCCGCTGGTGCCCTACAACGTCCCCGGACGCACCGGGTGTGACTTGTTGCCGGACACCTGTCTTCGGCTGTGCGAGCTGTCCGAGGTGGTGGCCTTGAAGGAGGCCACCGGGAGCATGGTGCGGGCGGTGGACATTCGCGAGAGGTGCGGCGACCGCTTGACGCTGCTCTCCGGAGACGACTTCACCGTGGCGCCCTTCATCGCCGTGGGGGGCGAGGGCGTCATCTCCGTCTCCTCCAACGTCGCCCCGGCAAAAATGGCCGAGTTGGTGGCGGCAGCGCGAGCCGGAGACCGCGCCCGTGCGGCGGACCTCCAGGTGGGCCTCAACGCCCTGCACCGGCTGCTGTTCGTGGAGCCCAACCCCATTCCGGTGAAGTGGGCGCTGCACCTGTTGTGGCGCTTCTCGCCCGAGCTCAGGCTTCCGTTGGTTCCGCTGGGCGAGCCGCACGCCAGTGCGCTCGGCGCCGAGCTTTTGAGGCTCGGACTGCTCCGGAGCTGAAGCATGCCCCGGCGCGTCCTGGTCTCAGGCATTTCGGGCCGCATGGGCTTGGCCCTGATGCGGGCGGTCCGCGGCGACGTCCGTTTCGCCCTGGTGGGAGGCACGGTGCGGCCGGGGAGCGAGCTGGTGGGGCAGGACGCGGGCGTCCTGTTCGCGACAGCGCCGCTCGGCGCTCCCCTCTTCGACGACGTCAAAGCGGCCTTCGCCAAGGTGCGGCCGGAGGTAGTCATCGACTTCTCCCACCCGGACGCCACCCGGGAGTGCGCCGACATCTGTGCACAGCGTGGCGCTGCGCTGGTGGTGGGGACGACCGGCCTCTCCGGCGCGGTGCGCGAGCAGCTGGACCGCGCCTCGCGTTCGACGCCGGTGGTGCTTTCGCCCAACATGTCAGTGGGCATCAACGTGCTGCTCGACGTGGCGGCGCACCTGGTGCGCATCCTGGGCGAGGGCTGGGACACCGAGGTGCTGGAGCTGCACCACCGGCAGAAGCGAGACGCGCCGAGCGGGACGGCGCTCCGGCTGGCGGAGGTGTTGGCTCGGGCCTCCGGACGAGACGCGTCTGTCTTCCGCCTGGCCCGCGCCGGGGAGGTGGGGCCGCGGGCACCGGGCGAAATCGGCGTGCAGACGCTGCGCGGCGGGGACGTGGTGGGCGAGCACACCGTCTTCTTTCTTTCTGACGGCGAGCGCATCGAGCTCACCCATCGGGCCAGTAGCCGAGAGCAATTCGCCCGCGGCGCCGTCCGGGCGGCGGCCTGGGCCTGTGCGCAGGAGCCCGGGCTGTACAGCATGCAGGATGTGCTCGGCCTATGAGGACCTCCGCGGCCAGCGCCGGGGAGCTGGTGTACGTCGGCCTGGGCTCCAACCTGGGAGACCGGGAGGCCAACCTCGCGGCAGCGGTGACCGCCCTCAGGGCGCTGAACGGTGTCTTGGTGCTGCGGCGCTCGCGCCTCTATGACAGCCTGGCAGTAGGGCTACCGCAGCCGCGCTTCCTCAATGCCGTGGTGGAGTTGCGGACCGCGCTTTCCCCGCGCCGGCTCTTGGGGCTTCTGCAGACGGCCGAGCAGACGCTGGGGCGCACCGCCAAGGGGCTCGGCCGGCCACGCACCGTGGACCTCGACGTCCTCCTCTGGGGCGAGCGCATTCTCACTGAGCCGGACTTCCAAGTCCCCCACGCCGAAATGCACCGGCGGCGCTTCGTGCTCGAGCCTCTCGCCGAGCTGGCCCCCAACATCCGTCACCCAGTACTGGGGGTGAGCGTCCGCGAGTTGCTCGCAGCGCTTCCTTCGGCCGACGTCGTTCCCCTCCCAGAGGCTGCGGCCTCGGCGGGCAAGCCTTGAGGTTTCTCACGTGACGCCAGCCTTCGTCCTGTTGTTGCTCCTCGGCGCTGACGGCATCCTCCCGCCAGGCCACCCCGCCATTTCCGCGCCGGACGGGGGGCAGCTTTCGCCGTCCGGGGTGAGGGCCCTTCCGCCAGGCCATCCCCCCATCTCTGGGCTCTCTGACGCGGGGCAAGCCTCCCGGGCGGCCGGCGCGTTGCCCCCCGGCCATCCGGACATCTCCGGCGGCCGCGCAGCGCAGAGCGCGCGCGACATCCTCCAGCAGCTCGACGCCACGCCGGACCTCAAGACGCGCCCCAAGCCCTTCGAGGTGGCCGCCTCGGTGGGGAAGCTGTACTACAGCCAGGGGCGCTACGCCGACGCGGTGGTGTACCTGCGACAGGCAGAAGAGGGGGCAACCGCGCTGCGCGCGCTCTACCTCTCAGAGCGGCGAGAGGTGAAGGGCCCGCTTCCCGACGCGGCCTCGGCCGGCTGCCCGGCGTCGATGAGCTCGGCGCTCGGCGCAGTCGCCGCCGCTGCCCAGACGCGGGCCGCGGCGAAGGACCATGCTGCCGCGGCGGCATGCGCACTGGAGGCCCTGCAACCAGCGCTGGAGGCGGCGGCCCTGTTGGGCAACGCCCTCTTTCTCGGCGCCGACGCCCCAGGCGCGCTGAAGGCCTACGCCTGGGCGCTGGAGGTGGACGCGCTTCAGCCGGTGGCCTTGTACGGCCGCGCCGGCGTCACCTTCGACACGCGGCCTGATGACGTGGCGGCGCTGCGCGCGGTGAAGAGAGACCTAACGGAGTGGCTCGCGCGCTGGCCCAACCTCCCCCAGTCACCGCAGGCCAAGGCGCTCCTCGGTCGCACCGAGGAGCTGCTGCGGGCCGGCGGGCTGAGCAAGTACGCCGCCGCCCGGCCCAAGCCCAAGCCCGCGCCGGCGGCGCCCAGCGGCGGCAACGACACCCTTCCGGCGCTCAATCCGGAGACGGTGCAAGCCATCCAAAACACCGAGCGTACGCCCGAGTTGCAGAAGGGCTTGGCGCAACTCGTCGAGCAGGGCGAGGAGGCCCTGGCCAAGGGTGAGTACCAAACGGCGCTCGAGGCCTACCGCCGGGTGGTGCCCTTCGAGCCGGAGAATGGGCGGGCAAAAGCGGGCATGGCCTGGTCCTTGGTGGGACTCAACCGTCAGCCGATGGCAGAGCGCGTGTGGAGCGTCGCGGTGGAAGCGGACCCGGAGGCCGTGGACAAGCTGGGCGACATGCTGGCGAAAAAGGGCAACGCCAAGGACGCCCAAGCGCTGTGGGCGAAGTTGGCGGCGACGTCCCCGGCCTATGCCCAAAAGGCCGACCTCCAGACGAAGCTTCATTAGGGGCACCTCGCCCCCTTAGGCGCTCACCTCTTCCACTGGGTCCGGTCCAGGCACGTGCGGAAGCCGCATCAGGGGCGTCGGTGTGCCCAAAAACCGCGCCGGCGCATCCACCCCGGAGAAGTGCCCCCAGCGCTCGAGCACTACCACCGCCGCGAGGCACAACAGCGCCGCCATCACCCCCACCTGACGCAGACCAAAGCGGTCCCCGGCCCAACCGAGCGCCAAAAGGCCCAGCGCATAGCTGGTGGACAGCACCAGGCCATAGAGACTGGCCACCCGCGCCTGGAGCAGCCGCGAGACGCGGCTGAGGCAGATGCTGCTGAGAGTGCTGAGGGTGGTGAGGTAGGCGGCCCCCACCAGGCCAATGGCCAACACGGCCAGCCCGAAGCTCGGAGACAGCCAGTACAGCGTGGCCAGCACGCACAGCGCCGCGGAGGCGCGTGCCAGCAGTCGCTCGCGCCCCCAGTAGTCCGCCAGAGAGCCCGCCACCAGAGCCGCACTGACGGCACCGATGCCCTGGGCGGTGGCCAACAGGGACGTCCCGGAGGCGCCTCGGCCAAGCCCCTGAATGGCAAACACCGGAAGCAAGCCAATGAAGGGCGCCACCAGGGCGCCCACTGCCAAGGTGAGGCACAGCGCGGTGCGGATGCCCTTGTCCTCGTGTGCCACGCGCAGGCCGGTGCGGATTTCGGCCCAGAGGTGTCCCTTGGGCCGCGTGGCCGGTGGTGGCAGGCGCACCGTGGCCACCGCCACCATCACCGCCACGAAGCTGAGCGCATTCAAGGCGAAGGCCGCCCCCAGTCCGCCCACTGCCATCACCAGCGCGGCCAGGCCGGGGCCGACAATCCGGCCCAGGTTGTACTGGGCCGAGGAGAGGCTGACCGCCGACAGGAGGTCCTCCCTCGGGACGAGTTCCGAGAGGAGTGCCGAGGAGACGGGCGCCAAAAGCGCATTGGCGCAGCCGGCGAGGAAGGCCAACACCGAGACCGCCGGCAGCGACAGACGCCCGAGAAGGGCGAGCGCCGCCAGCCCGGCGGCCAGGAGAAGCTGGGCCCAGGTGAGCCAGCCGAAGAGTTGGCGGCGGTCCGTGCGGTCGGCAATGGCACCGCCCAGCGGCCCCAGCACCAGCGCCGGCAGGTACATCAGCGCGGCTACCGTGGCCGTCCAGCCACCTCGCCCCGTGGTTTGCGTCACCCAGACGCCAACCGCGATGGTTTCCATCCACGTGCCGACGTTGGAGATGAAGGCGCCGAGCCAGAAGCGTCGGTAGTTTCGGTGACGAAAGGCGCGCAGCGAGGCGAAGCGGTGCAACCCGAGCCGGCCGTACAGCGAGGAAGGAGAAAGGACGACGTCCACGTCCGCGCCAATTTACCCCGTGCTCCGGCCGCGGACGAAGCCACTCCGCTGCCGCGCGATTGTTCCACCGCTTGCTCCCGGCCTGTGCCCCGGGCCAGAAGAGCGCATGGCCTGGCCACAACAAGACGCCGAAGCGGCGTCGATGGGAAAGCGGCGACGACGGCGTTGGCGGCCGGCGCTGGCCCTGGTTGGCGCGGCGCTTTTGTATGCGACGGTGTGGCAGGTGCCGGCGCTGTTTGCCCGCCGCCGTCCGGAGGCGCCGGCGCTCCTGCTGCAAAGGCTCGAAGGGGGCGCCTGGGTGCCAGTGCCCAAGGCCGCCCGGTTGCCTGCCCGGGCGCGGGTGCGCTTCGCGGTGCACACCGAGCGGCCGGCTTTCCTGGTGCTCATCGGACTCAACGCCGAAGGGCGGACCACCTTGTATCTCCCCAGCGCGGGCGGCCCGCCCGGGCTCGTCGGAGGGACGGCCACCGTCGGTGAGCAGGCACTCGACGGGGTGGCCGGTCCGGAGCTTTTCCTGGCGGTGCTGTGCCACACGAGGCTGTCGCCGTCCGTCATCCTCAAAGCTGCCGAGCGCGCCGCGGCAGCGGCCGAAGCGCCCGCCCGAGTCCAGACGCTCGACCTCGGCTGTCCCGAAGCACACTTCCTGGTGGAGAAAGAGCCGCTCCCCTAGCCCCCCGCCCGTGCTTTTCCAAAGGGGCAGCTACAGCCCTGTGTGAGGGAATTTGCTGGCCCTCTGGGTCAGACTAGACTCGTCCATCGACGCGCTGACCGCAGGATGAGAGGCCGGCCCCGTCGGGGAGAAGTGCCAACCCATGCCGCTGGCCGGGGACTTCAAGCAAATTCTCTTCGCGGACTTGCTGCAATTCTACTGTCTGAGCGGGCAGACGGCGGCGGTGTCCGTGCGGGCGGCAGACGAGCGCGGCGGGGAAACCACCGGCACCTTCTTCATCGACGGGGGCGTGCTGGTGGACGCCGTCTTCGACGGGCGTGAAGGCTCCGAGGCCGTGCGACGCGCGGTGCGCCGCCTCACCCAGGGCGCTTTTCAGGTGCAGCTGGGGGCGAGAAGCGAGCGTCGGACTGTCCATGAGCCGTGGAGCGCGCTGGTGCTGGACGAGCTCCGGCAGCGGGAGAGCAGCGGGGGGCCGCCGGAGATGAAGTCCGCGGCGCCGGCGCTGGCCGCCGCCCTGGGCCGCTGGCCGCCGCCGCCGAGCGGGGCGCCGGCGGCGCCCTGGGGACGCACTGCCCCCACGCCGCCAGCGGGCATCCGCGTGACGCCCACCAGCTCGAGCACTCTCTCGCCGGTCGGTGGCGTGGCGGGGCTGCAGGGGACGCCCCCCGGCAGCACGCTCCAGACGCGGGGCACGCCTGCGCACGGGACGCAGGCCGTGGTGCCGTCGGAGCGGGCCGGCGCCTCCCAGTCCGCGACGCCGCGCGAGGCCGCTGCCCCGGGGCAGCGCCCCGGCCCGGGAAGTGGCCCGCACCCGCAGGCCTCGCCCGGCGGCGTTCCGCGCTCGCCCACGCCGCCGCCGGTGCCCATGCCGGCTGGACTCGCGACTCGGCAGCGGGGGATGGAGCCAGGCTCCGGACCGCGGCCCACCCTGCCCACCGCGCCCTTCTCACGCATTCGCCGCGAGCGCCGGCCCGGGCGCTGGCTCCGGTGGCTTTTGCCGGTGGTCATTGCCACCCTGGCCGGCGCCGTCCTGGCTTGGCTCGCCACCCATGCTGCCAAACCGGCCCCGGTGCCGGTGGCGGCGAGCGTCCCGCCGCCGCCGGCGCCGAGGGTGGTGGCCCCGCCGCCGACGCCCGGTGTCTCGGACACCGAGGTGCTTTTCGGCATGGCCGCCCCCTTCAGCGGAGCCTCCAAGGAGTTGGGCCGGCAAATGAAAGTCGGCCTGGAAGTCGCTTTTGCCCTGGCCAACACCGCTGGCGGCGTCCACGGGCGTCAGCTGCGGCTGTTGACCCTCGACGACGGCTACGAGCCGTCGCGCACCGCCGAGGTGATGCGCGACCTTGCGGAAAAGCGGGGCGTCTTCGGCTTCGTCGGTAACGTGGGCACTCCCACCGCGGTTGTCGCGCTGCCCTACGCCTTGGGCCGAAAGATGCTCTTCTTCGCGCCTTTCACCGGTGCACCGCTGCTGCGCAAAGACCCGCCGGACCACACCGTCTTTAACTACCGGGCCAGCTACCTCGAGGAGACAGCAGCCATCGTCCGCTACTTGGTGGAGGTGCGTCGGTTGCGGCCGGACCAAATCGCCGTCTTCGCACAAAACGACAGCTACGGGGACGCGGGTTACCAGGGCGTTTTACGGAAGCTGCGCCAGCTTCGACGAGACCCGGCGGCGGTGCTGAAGGTTACCTACGAGCGAAACACCACCGACGTGGCCAACGCGGTGGCTCGGGTTCTTGAGAGAAAGGGCCTCAAAGCGGTGGTGATGGTGTCCACCTACCGCGCTGCCGCGCGTTTCATCGAGCAGGTGCGCACCCAACGCCCGGCCATGCTCTTCACCAACGTCTCGTTCGTGGGCAGTGAGGCACTGGCCGAGGAACTGGTGCAGCTCGGGCCGCGCTTTGCCGAGGGCATCATCGTGACGCAAGTGGTCCCCCTGCCGACTTCGCGCTCGACGGCGGTGCTCCACTACCAGGAGGCGCTCGCCCGCTACGCACCGGGGGAGAAGCCGGACTTCGTCTCCCTCGAAGGCTACGTGGACGGAATGGTGCTGGTGGAGGGGCTCCAGCGGGCCGGCCGGGCGCTCACCACCGAGCGTCTGGTGCAAACGCTGGAGGACATCCACGGACTGGACCTCGGACTCGGCGCCACCGTCTCCTATGGGCCCTCCGAGCACCAGGGGTCGCACAAAGTCTGGGGAACCGTGCTCGACCGCACCGGAAACTACCAGTCTTTGGACCTCGAGTAGCCGGCCGCGCGGTGGCCCGGAGGCCCCTCGGGGCGTTTACACCAGCCGGGCGGCGAGCACGTCCTGCACGTCGATGAGACCCACCGGGAGGCCCTCGGCATCCACCACTGGAAGCTGGTCGACGTGCGCCTCGCGCATCAGTGTGGCGGCGGTGAGGACCAGGTCCTCCGGGGAGACGCACCGCGGGTGAGGTCCCATCACCGTTCTCACTTCCACCTCGAAGTCGTTCGCGCCGCGCTCCACCAGCCGGCGCAAGTCCCCATCGGTGAAAATGCCCACCAGCCGCCCGGACGCGTCGACGACGTTGGCGGCGCCGGGGCGCCCCGGCGTATTCGTCATCACCACCACCGCCTGCGAGAGGTGCGCCGTCGCCTGTACCACCGGATTCGAAGCGCCGGCCCGCATCACCTCGAAGACGCGCATCACGCTACGGCCTATTTTTCCGCCGGGGTGCAGGAGGGCGTATTCCTCGCTGGAAAACTGTCGGCACTTGAGCGCGGTCATGGCCAAGGCATCGGAGACGGCGTGCAGTGCGGCCGAGGAAGCCGTCGGCACCAGGCCAAGGGGACAGGCCTCGGGGATGGAACCCACGTCCAGCACCAAGTCCGACAGCCGCGCCAGCGGCGACGTCCCGTCCCCGGTGATGGCCACCACCTTGGCGCCAATGCGGCGCAGCGCTGGCACCAGGCGGAGAATCTCCTCAGTGGCGCCGCTGTTGGACAGTGCCAGGACAACGTCGCCGCGAGAGACGCGGCCCAAGTCCCCATGCATCGCCTCCGCCGGGTGGAGGTACAAGGAGGGAATGCCAGTCGAGGCGAACGTGGCGGACAACTTCTGGGCGATGAAGCCGGGCTTGCCGAGGCCGGTCACCACCACGTGTCCCTGGCAGTCGAGCACCAGAGAGAGGACGCGGAGAAAGCTTGGCCCCAGTCGTTGCTTGGCGCCGGCAATGGCCTCGGATTCGGCGTCCAGTACGCCACGGGCATAGGCCAACTCCTCGGCACCGGGACGGGCCAGTCGCGCTCGAGCCAGCCTCTCGGGCTTGGTGGAGCGGCTGCGAGGTACCCGAGGTGCGGGGCGGCGCATGGGAGGCTCCCTGGCTTGTAGCCCGGCCAGGCTCACCGAAGCCAGCACCAACCCACCCGGGAGTGCTCGTCGTTGGCGTCCGCCCAGCTGGCTCGGGCCGGCGTGACAACCCCACCGGCCAATAGGCACTGCAGCGCTGTGACTCGCCCTCAGCCCGAGGGCTCGGGGGGCGTCCCCGTGGTTACAGGGCCGCCTCGCCGAGGAAACGCTGGCGCACCCGCGCGTCGTCCAGCAGCGCGGCGCTCGCGCCCTCGAGGGTGACGCGCCCGGTTTCCAGGACATAGGCCCGGTGGGCGAGTCGCAGCGCGTGCTGGACGTTTTGCTCCACCAGAAGCAGAGTGACGCCGCGCCCGTTGATTTCCTTCAGCGCCGCGAAGACCTGCCGCACCAGCATCGGTGCAAGCCCCAGCGCCGGCTCGTCCAACATCAACAGCCGAGGACGTGCCATCAACCCTCGACCGATGGCGCACATCTGTTGCTCGCCCCCGCTCAGAGTGCCGGCGTTTTGGGTGAGGCGCTTCTGGAGAATGGGAAACATCTCCAGAACGGTCTGGAGCGTTCGGTGCCGCTCGGCGCGGGCCCCTCGGGTGTAGGCCCCCATTTCCAAGTTGTCGCGGACGCTCATGTTGGCCCACAGCTGGCGTGCTTCCGGAATGAGGACGATGCCCCTCGCCACCAGCTGGTTGGCAGGCATGCCGGCGACGTCCTGGTCCTCGAAGAGAATGCGGCCGGCGCGGGGACGTAGCAGTCCCGAAAGCGTGCGCAAGGTGGTGGTTTTCCCGGCGCCATTGGCACCCACCAGCGTCACAATTTCTCCCGCCTCCACACGGAAGGAGGCGTTCCACACCGCTTGGACGTCGCCATAGAAGACGTCGATGCCCTCCACCCGCAGCGCGCTCATGCGGTGGCCCCTTGGGTCTCGTCTCCGAGGTAGGCCGCCACCACCGCCGGGTCGCGGAGGGCCTGCTGCGGAGCCCCCTCGGCGATGGTCCGTCCGAAGTTGAGCACCATCACTCGGTCGGAGACCCCCAGCACGGCGTGGACGTGGTGCTCAATCATCAGCACCGTGACGCCACTGGCGCGGATGTCGCGGATGAGCTGCATCGCCCCCTCAATCTCCACCGGGTTGAGGCCGCCCATCACCTCGTCCAGGCAGAGGACTTCCGGCTCGGTGGCCAGCGCCCGCGCAATCTCCAAGCGCTTGAGGTCGCCGATGGGCAAGGTGCGGGCGAGCGCGCTCGCTCGGCCGGCGAGACCGGCCCGCTCCAACACCGCCGCCACCCGGGACCGGGCCTCGGCGCCGCGGCGGTGCCGCCTTCCGAAGAGGCTTCCCACGGCGACGTTTTCGGCCACTGTCATGTCCCGGAAGGGCCGGACAATCTGGTGGGTGCGGACCAGACCGCGTTGCACCACCTGGTCGTTGCGCAGCCCGGCAACCTCCCGGCCCTTGAAGCGAATGCTGCCACTGGAGGGCCGCTGGCTCCCCACCAGACACGAGAAGAGCGTCGTCTTGCCGGCGCCGTTGGGGCCGATGACGCTGAAGATGGAACCCTGCTCTACCCGAAAGCTGACGCTGTCCAGCGCCACCAGGCCTCCGAAGCGCTTGCCCAGGCCTTGGACTTCGAGGATGGGCTCAGCCGGCACGCGGAGCCTCGGTCTTCGCGCGCCCAGTCCGGCGCAGAAACTGCGTCAACCGCTCGAACAGGCCCACCATTCCGCGGGGCTCAAACAGCATCACCAGCATCAGCAGGCCACCGTAGATGAAGAGGTAGGAGTCCCGCAGCATCGGGCTAGCGAGAAGCTTAATCTGCAGGTAACTGAAGAGGACGGCTCCCAGTACCGGGCCGACCAGCGTGCCGATGCCTCCCACGATGGGCATCAGCACGATGCTCAACGAGAGGCGAAAGTCGAAGACGCTGCCGGGGGAGATGTACTGGAAATTCATCGCGAACAACCCACCGGCGGCGCCCACCAGCCCCGCGGACACGGCATGGGCCAGCAGCTTGGCGCGGGTAGAGGCAATGCCCAGCGCCTCTGCGGCATCGATGTCCTGTCGAATGGCTTCCAAGGCAAGGCCGAAGGCGTTGGCGCGGATGAAGGCCACCACCCCCACCGTCAGAAGCGCGAGCGCGGCCATGCCGTAGTAGTTGGCCAGGAAGTGGAAGTTGCCCGAGGGCATGCGCAGGCCGCTCGAGCCGCCGGTGAATTCCACTCCCGAGGCGAGGACCCGGACTGCCTCCCCGACGCCAATGGTGGCGATGGAGAAGTAGGGGCCGCGCAGCCGAAACGTGGGCAGCCCCACCAGGACGCTAAACACCACGGCCAGCGCCGCCCCCATGGGTAGCGTCAGCCAGGGGCTCCAGCCGGCGCCTGCGAGCAGCACCGTGGTGTAGGCCCCGATGCCGACGAAGACCGAGTAGCCGAGCGAAATTTGGCCGGCGAACCCGCCCAAGAGGTTCCAGGCCGAGGCCAGCACCACCGCGAAGGCGACGTTCCACAAGTCATTGAGGGTGCCGCGCTGGGCAACCAATGGGGCAAGCAACAGCGCCCCGGCCAGCGCCCAGAGCCACGCGCGGGAGCCCTTCACCGGGCGACCACCCGGCGAGAAAAGCTGCGGAAGAGCGCGGGGAGCCCATTGGGCGCGGCCACCAGCACCAGCACCAGAAGCGAGAAGCTGATGGCGTCCTGGAAGGAGGTGGGAATGGTGGTGTAGGCCGCTACCAGGTTTTCAATGAGCGCCAGCACCAGCGCGCCGATGGCCACTCCGGTGAAGCTCTCCAGCCCCCCCAGGACGATGATGCAGAAGGCCTTCAACAGGAAGCTCCGACCGAAGTCCGGCGTGAAGGCATAGAGCGTGCTGAGCATGGTGCCGGCGATGGCGGCGAAGGCGGTCCCGAGGCCAAAGGCCACCGCCGAGATGCGGGCTGCGTTCACTCCGGAGAGCAACGCCGCATCTCGGTTTTGGGTCACCGCGCGGATGGCCCTCCCAAGAAAACTGCGCCGCAGCACCAGGTTGAGCACCACCAGGGACAGCGCGCTCACGGCGAAGACCAGCAGCAGCGGGACGCCGTAGCGCTCGCCCAACAGCGGCACCGAGGACATGGTGTAGCTGGTGAAGATGGATTGGGTGTCCCCGCCCCAGATGACATAGGCCAGATTCTGAAGCACCAGCCACAGCCCAAACAGCAGCAACAGCGACTGCATTGAGGGGCCACTGGCCCCCTGGGGCAGCCGGCGGATGAGCGTTAAGTCGAGCACCACGCCGAAGCCGAAGAAGAGCGGCGCCACGACCAACAGGCTGACGAATGGGTCCATCGCGAATCGGGTGTTGAGCGTCAAGGTGACGTACGCCGCGAGCATCATCAGCCCGGCATGGGCGAGGTTGATGATGCGCATCACGCCGTAGATGACGGCAAGCCCGTACGCCATGATGGCGTAGAGCCCAGCCGAGAGGAGCGAGCTCAACAGCACCGAGGCGAGCTGCTCCACGGACCGAGTCGCTTAATGCCAGGGGATGGGTGCGATGGGCTCCCCGGTCTTGTCGTTCTTGGGCCAGACCAGGTCCACCTTGCCGCCGGGCTTGTTCTGGGTCACCACGAACGGCAGGTCGCACTGTCCGGTCTTGGTGAAGGTGAGCACCCCGCCGGGGACGATGGAGTCGGTCAGTTTCAATTGGGCCAGCGCGTTGCGGATTTTCTCCGGGTCGAGCGAGCCGGCGCGCTCGATGGCGACGAGGAGCGCGCGGACTGTCTCGTAGGCCATGGCGTGGTACCACTGGGGCTGCACCCCGGTCGCCGCCTTGTAGCGGGCGTTGAAGGCCTTGACTTGGGGGTAGGGCAAGAGGTCCGACCACCAGCCGCTGGCAAAAATGTAGTCGACCGCCGGTCCGAGGGCCTTGTGGGCCGACTCGTCAGCCCCCCGCGCGCCGTAGGTAATCATCTGGTTCCGAAGGCCCATCTGCGCATAGGTCCTTTGCATGCTGATGAAGTCCTCGAGGTGCGCATCGGCCATGAAGAGGTCCGACTTCGACGCCTGCACCCGCCCCAAAAGGGGACGGAAGTCTTGGGTGTAGAGTTCGAACTTCTGCTCCAGAGGGATGGTCCAGCCGCTGGCATGGCCCGCGACGTACTCCTTCACGCCCTTGGCGTAGTCGTTTCCGTGCTCGGTTTGCTCGGTGATGAGGGCGATGGAGAGCGGCGCCTTGAGCTTTCCGCTGGCCACCAAGGCCTGGAGGAACTCCATCTGCGTGGTGGCGAGGTGCTCGACTGGGGAGAGCGTGCCGAAGACCCACTTGCTGCGGCCGTAGATGCTGGTCGCCCCGGCGCCCCCGCTGATGTAGGGAATGCCGTAGCGCTCCGGGACCACCGACTGGGCTTGGACCAGCTGCGAGCCGTAGCCGCCGATGACCGCGTGCACCTTGGTCTCGGTAATGAGCTGCTCCACCAGCTGCGCGCTCTTGGACGCATCTGAGGTGTCGTCGAGCAGACTGAGCTCGACCTTCACTTTGCGGCCACCCACCGTCACACCACCGGCGTCGTTCACTTCCTTCACCGCGAACTCGGTTGCCTGTTTGTAGGCGCTGCCGATTTTGGACTCCTTGCCGGTGACGGGGAGCACGGCGCCAACGCGCACCACGTCCTGTGCGCGGGCAGTCGGAAGGAACAGCAGAACGACGAGGACTGCGTCTCTCAACACTCGGAGGGTTTTCACGGGTGTCCAAGCCCCCTTTCGCATTACACCTGCGTCCGCTTTCCGTAGCACGGAAACGGTCCGCTCTGGCTGACTCAATGCCTGCCGCAGCGCGACACGTGCTTCGCGCTCCAGGCTCGAGCGAATGGCAGTGGCGCCCCCCCCCAGAGGGGAGCGCCACTCTTTCAACCGCAACAGTCGGATTGGCCTAGGGGATGTCAGCTGCCTCTGCCGCATTGACGTAGAAAGCGACGTCCTCCTGCAGCAAAAGCCCCTGGGCCACCAAGTCGTTGGCCGCCGCGGTGACTTGGTTGACGTAGTCGGCGTGACTCGTGTACCGCTCAGACAACGCCCGCCGTGGGTCTCCGGCCAGGCGCGTCGCAGGCGTTTTGGCGAACGGAATCATCGAGCCGTAGATGTAACAGGCGTCCCCCGGAGCGTAGTTGGGGGCGCGCAAGTTCCAGGCGGTGTAGGTGGCGATGGGCGCGACGAAATCCGGCGTTCTGACGCCGGCGACGTCATTGCCGTCGGCGTCCGTCACCGAGACCAACACCTGGTAGGGCTTGGTGAGGTCGACCACCGGAATGCCGGTGGAGTAGTCGGTGACGAAGAGCTGGTTGTAGGTGTTTCCGCCATAGGTGACGCCCATCCCGCTCAAGTCGGGGAAGCCGACTGCGGCTTGGTTGGTGGGGTCGGCCGCCGTCCCGTTGGTGACCGAGGGGAACCGGGAACTCGGCGGCGGAGTGCCCTGGGTGAGCCACGCCTCCAACGCCACCACCAAGGCGCGGTTGGTTGGCCGCTCGTTGATGGGGCTGGCCAGGTTGAGACAAATCGCCGGCTGGGTCTGGGTGCCCACTCCGCTGCCGCCGCCGTGGTTCGTTCCTGGAACGTCGTAGATGCGGACGGTGTCCGGGACAGAAACGGCGTTCCCCTGGCCGTCCGTTGTCAGCAGCATGTCGCGCCCTCCCCACGTCTCGTAGGCGCCATCAACGTGGACGATGAGCGGGCAGGTGTTGTTGGTGGTGCACATTCCGAAGATGCCGTCGGTGACCCCGCTGACCGGGTCGGTGGTCACCGCATAGCCGAACGGGAACTGGTCGCCTCTCTGGAAGTGGTCCTCGTGCTGCTTGGAGAATCGGCCCGGTTGCGCCCACCGGTAGTTGGTCCAGGTCTTTCGACTGGCCGGAATGATGGGCATCATCCCTTCGAAGACCTTGTGCCCAGTGGTGTCGTCGTTGAACCCCTGCCAGAGGAAGTCGCGGACGAAGCGACCGGACTGGGAAACACCCTCCATGATGGCAACGTCGAAGTTGTTGGTCGGACTGCTCGAGCAACCGCTGGCCAGCTGACAGGGCGCACTCTTGAAGTCGTTCAGAGGATTTGCGTTCCCCATCGCGTCGGCGGTGCCGTTCCTGAGGAAGGAAACGAAGTCCCGGACAGCCGCAAAGCCGATGCCCATGACGATGGGGTTCATGGCTGTATAGGTGAAGTTGTAGATGGCTCCCATGTCACCAAGGCCAGTGAGGTTGAAGCTCACGTGCTGGTTGTCGACGTAGCTCCACGCCGACGTCGGAATGGGTGTGGAGGGCGAAGTGAAGGTCTGCCCTTGTGGGGTGACATACGTCTCACGCCAGTTGAAGTTGACGGTGGATTGGTCCGTCGTGGCAGCGGGGTAAGTGAGTTTGAAAGTGACGGTTCCGGCCGCGTCCAGAGAAGAGGAGCGGGGCTTCAGCTGCTCTGGCAACGCGGCCGTCTGCTCCCGCGCAGTGTTCGGGGCAGAGGGGGGCGCGACCGCGCCAGCTCCGACCGGCGTCGTCGCGCCATCGAAAATCTCCTCGTCGAACACGACGCCGGTGATGGTCCCACCGTCGGTGTAAGTGGCGACAGGAAAGCTGGTCCCAATGGCCATCGTGTCTCCGTGACCGGTCTGCGCGACGTTGCCCTGCCAACCGCTCCACACCAGGGTGTAGCCGAGACGGAGCAGGAGAGCGTCTCCTTGTGCGCCGGGCGCAAACCCCGGCAAGCCATTGTTGATGAAGCCTTGCGCCAGTTGGTTTCCTCGGTTGTTGACGTCATAGAAGAGGATGCGCTTGGCGTTGGTGACTGCGGTCGGGCGCAGGATGACGAAGTCCGTCGTGTATTCCACCATGCCATCACTGTCGACGGGCGCCAGCCCGAGGTCGACAATGCCAGCGTTGGCTGGATGGTTGGGATTGAGCTTCCCGTGGACGATGCCGCTGATGACCGTGTACTGCCCAACTGTGCCGAACGTCCCTCCGTCGTAGGCCGGATAGGTCGAAACAATTTGCAATTCCTGGATGATGCCGGCGACCGGTCCTGCGTCTGGCCCCGCGTCCGGAGTTCCGGCATCGGGGGCAGGAGTGGTGCTGGAGTTACACCCAGCGAGCACGGCTGCGACGAACAGCGCGCTAGCGACTCTTCCGTTCATGAATTCCTCCCGAGGTCTCGACGGTTTCCAACCACCGCTCAGTGGCTCTTCCCGGCACCACAGGGGGGCAGGGAACGCGGTCGCGAAAGTGTATACAAGCCGCTTTCTTCTGTGGGCAAGGCGCATCGCGGCTAATGGCGCGCCTTTGACGTATTTGTTTTTTGCTTTCGTGCAGCTTTGCGATTTTCGAGCGGGTGACGACCAATGCCGTCGCCAGCCGGAGTCCCGGGCTGGCGTTTGTTTTCCCCAACTACAGAGGCGTGCAGACCCCCAACTGACCCGGGCGACGCTTCCCCAGGGCCAGCGGCCGGTGGTCTCTCTGGCCCGAGGTCGTTGCGAGGCGCCTCCTTCGCCTATGGGCGGCGGAGCACGTTTGTGCGACCTCTCAAACGGTGTATACAGCTCGGCACATCCTGTAGGCCGTTCCGGGGGCGCGGGTTTGAGCTGGCAATGAGAGGCAAGGCGCAGGTTTCTCTCCAACGCGGTGGCAATACGCGCTCTGGCCGCGTGCGCGAGTTGATTGAGGAATCCATTGCCACCGGCCACTTCCCGCCAGGAATGCGGCTGGAAGAGACGATGCTGGCCGAGCGTTTCAAAGTCTCACGGACGCCCCTGCGCGAAGCCCTTTTTCAGCTGGCCTCGGTGGGCATCGTTGAAATGACACCGCATCGGGGTTCGGTCGTTGCCGAAGTGACGCCGCACCAGCTCTTCGAGATGTTCGAGGTGATGGGCGAGTTGGAGGGAATGTGCGGGCGGCTAGCGGCCAGGCGCATGTCGCCGGCCGAGCACGACCGCTTGCTCGAATCGCTCCGCGCCTGCGAGCGCGCAAGCCGGGCGATGGACCCGGACCGCTACTACTACGAGAACCAGCAGTTCCACCACCTCATCTACGCCGGCACCCACAACGCGTTTCTCGAACAGCAGGCGTCGGCACTCCATCGACGGCTGAGTCCTTACCGGCGCCTGCAGCTGCGGGTCCGTGACCGCGTACCGAAATCCTTCAGCGAGCACGAAGGCATCGTTTCCGCGCTCATCGCCGGCCAGCCCGAACAGGCGGCTGGACTTCTGAGGGAGCACACCATCATTCAAGGACAGCGCTTCGCGGACCTCATCGCCTCGCTCGCCGGAATGCAGGACTCGGACGCCTGGAGACGAGCCTTCACCAGCTCGGTGGCAGAGCGAAAGCTGGTGGTGGGCAAGAGACGAGCTGGACGGCGAGGGCGCAGTCCGGCCAGCAAGAGAATGCAGGCGAGGCAGCTCGGTTGACTGGTGCCGGTGGAACAGGAGGAGGTCGCTGGAGCAGAGTCGCTGCAGGCCCCGCTGTCGAGACAATACGGCCCGAGCAGTTGGCTGCTGCAGTCGGTGTCACTCGAGCATTCGCGACAGGTGTCAGTGCTCGGGCCGGCCGACGTACAAATGGGCGTGGTCGCGGAGCAAAGGGCGTTGCTGGTGCACTGCACGCAGTAGCCGAAACGGGCATTCGGCTCGCTGGTCTCGCAGATTGGCGTCGCCCCGTTGCATCCCATCGGCTGGCCATCGTCGCTGGAGGTGCACGGACGGCAGTAGGTCAGTGTTCCGCTGCAGACGGGAGGCCCCGACGTACTGGCGCTGACACCGAACGACGACACGAGAAGGGCGAGGCCGCTCGCTCGCGTCCAACTGCCTGCATGAAAGTGCCGGCGGCCCATTCCTGTCGCTTCTAGCTCCGACTGGTCGGCAACTCAGTGCCCGTGGTGTGGTGACGGTCCAACATGCGACGCCGAGTCTACGTCATCGTCGGTGAATTCAGCGCCAACCCGCGCTACCTCCGCCCGGAGCAGCGGTCGGCGCCTTGGCTTGCCGAGCCTGCCCCCGAGCCTTCAGAAGAAGAGCTGGTGCGGCTCTTCTTCCGCTACCCCAACCGCTCCGACGACGGCCGCGCCAAGCCGGAGGACTGGGAGCGAGACTTCGGTCTTCCTACCCCGGTGGGCCTGGTGGACCTCCTCGCCTCGTCCGCGCACCGCGCGCTCTCTACCCTGCACGCCCTGCTTGGAGAGAAGCAGTACCCAAGGACTTGCGAGCGCGTCACCGACCTCATCGTCACCTCCATGCCCGGGCTCGACCCCAATGAGCGGATGAACATTGGCCTCGTGCCCCAGCTGCTTCAGGCGCAGCTCAGGCTCTCGCGCCGGGCCAGCTGCCAATTCGTGGTGGGCACCAGCGACAGCGGGGCCTGGGCTTTTGCCCAAGCGGTCCGCGCCGCACGTACCTCGGAGCGCCCGGCGACGGTGCTGGTGGTGGCCGGGCAAGTCATGCCAGCCGGCTATGCCTCGCAGTACCAAATTCGCACCGTCCTAGGAGAGGAAGACCAGGCTCGAGGGCTGGACATGCTGGTGGTGGGCGATTTGCTGATGGACTCCATGCGCCGCACCCAAGGACGGAGCCGCGCCGAGGTGGAGGAATTCCTGGCCCGCGTCTCGGAGAGGAAATTCGCCGGGGCCCAGGCCTACCCGGCCGCCATGCAATCGGGTCGCACCGCCCGGCGAAGCGCGCGCCGTACCCCTTATTTCGATGGGGCGGACATCGCCACACCCTGCTGCGGCGCGGCCGCCACCATCCTGACCTCGGACGAGGAACTGGTGTCCCAGGTGTCGCGGGCCAGACTGTCGCGCCACGCCCGCCCTCCGGTGGTGGAGGCGTTGGGGGTGGGTGAGGGGTCGAGCAACGCGAGCTTTTTGCGCCGTCAGGCGCCACTGGTTTTCGGTACGGCGGTGCGCGAGGCCTTCGTCGCCACCGCCGACGACGCCCGGGTGCCGCTCAACGCTTTGCCGTCCTGCTCCTTTGCCGTGGTCCATGACGCCTTTCCGAGCATCGAGCTGGCTTTCCTCCTCTCCTTGGGTTTCAGCTGGGAGCAGGCAGCGGACCGCATTTGCGATGGATGGTCCAACCCCTACGGGGGCCTGTTGACGTTTGGCCATGCGCTTGGCGCATCGGGCCTGGTGCAAGTCAACAAGACGCACCACATTTTCTCCGGGGACCGCCGCTACCTGCGGCCGACGGATGGCGCCGGGGAGCTTCCGAGCCCGGCCGGCCTGGGCGACATGGCCTTCACCACCTCGGTGGGCGGCCCGCTCTCCCACGTTGTGGGGGCGCTCTTTCGGGCGGGGCGCCAGGCCGCGGACACGCGGCTGGAGGAGCAGGCAGAGCCCTCGCTGGCCGGCGTGCGGTTCACCGAGCAGCGGGCTGTCCTCAGGAAGGCCTTGCCGGTGCAGCTGCAGGCCTTGGCGGCCAGGGGCGACCCGGCCGCCCTTGTCGAGGGCGTCACCTACGTCTCGGTGCGCAGCTGCCTGCGAGCGCTCGCGCCAGCCGACGTCTCGGCCATGGAATTCGACGGACTCGAGTACTTGGTGCGTCCCGAGCGGCTGGAGGACATTCGCTACCGGCTTCGGGAGCTCGTCTCGCTGGTGGTGCGTGAGTCGGAGCGCCTGGCGTCGCTGTTTGACGTCTTCCGCGTTCTGACCGACGAGGTGCGCGCCATGGCCTCGGAGTGGAGGCGGACGGGCGTCTTCGTGGCCGAGCTGGAGGCCCTTCCCGAGCAGCGCTTGGCCGACCAGCTCAAGGAGTGCCTGCGCGTCCCGCTGGCGGTGACGTGCGAGCTGGAGCACAGCGAGGCGGTGCGACGGGTCCACTTCCTCCCGCTCGACGGCCTCCGGTACGAGGACCTGGCCAGCGTGGACGTGCTCCTGGAACGGGGCGGGACTTGGGTGCCCGCCCCGCCGGAGTCGAGCGCACTGTTGCTTCCCTGGTGGGACCATCGCGCACGCCGAAGCAAAGCGCCCGGGCCGCAGGACGGGCCAAGCGGCATGCCCCGGTTGCTCGCCGGCGGGGCCCCTCAGTCTGGCCGGGACCTCACCCTTCTGCGCGCCTGGACGGCACTCGACCCAAGTCCCGCCGTCCTCGAGCAGCTGGCCGAGGGCCCGCCCCGGCCGTCGGTGCCAGTGGTGGCGTACCTCGGCCTGGCGGTCGCGCCGCCGGGCGCCAATGCCGCCACCGGTGCGGCGCAGGAGGTCCTGGCCCGGGCGGCGCTTCAGGCACGCGCCTGGATTGGCCTTAGCCACACCAGCGTCGTGCAAATGGGGGCGTACCTCCTGGCCGCCTGCTTCGACGGAGATGGAGACCAGCCCGGGTGGGCCGCCGTCCGCACCGTCCGCTTCGCCCGCGAGGTGGCCTACGCCGCCCGCGACGCAGGCATCCGCGTCTGCGCCGCCGTCGTCGCCGGCCGGGGCGTCTCCTACCGGGACCTCCGGGGTGAGCTGGCGCTGGCCTCACCCGCGCTGGCCCGTGCCGTGGAGCTCGTGACGCTGGGCGGCGCTGAGCGGGCCGGGGTGCGTCTGGCCGTGGAGTTGGCCCCCACCGAGGCACAGCGCGTCGCCGGCGAGCTCGCGCGCTGGCGGCCGGTGGAGGACGTCGGGGCCGCGCACGTCTTTGAGCTCGCCGCCGAAGCCCGGTAGGGCCCGCCTCGTGCTTTTCAGAAACGGTTGATTCGGTCGGGGTTGACGCGTAAATCAACCTGCGACTGCTGCGCAGCGCGTCACACCACTCGAGGAAGCCAAGCTCATGAAAATCCTCGTCACCGCGAAGCGGGTGGAAGACCCCGAATCCAAAATCAAAGTCAAAGGCGACGGCTCGGGCATTGTGCAGGAGGGGCTCAAGTACAAGATGAACCCCTTTGACGAGATTGCCGTGGAGGAGGGCCTCCGACTCACCGCCAAGCATGGGGGGGAGGTGGTGGTGGTCTCCATCGGCCCGAAGGACGTCCAGGAGCAGCTGCGTCACGCCCTGGCGATGGGAGCTGCGCGAGCGGTGTGGGTGAACCACTCGGGCCCGCTCGACCCGATGGGCGCTGCCGGGCTTCTGCAGAAGGTGGTCGAGAAGGAGAAGCCTGACCTCTGCATTCTCGGCAAGCAGTCCATCGACGATGACCAGGGCCAGACCGGGCAGTACCTCGCCGAGTGGCTCGGCTGGAGTCAGGGCACGTTTGCCTCAAAGCTCGACTCGCTGGAGAGCGAAGCGGAGAAGGCCAAAGCGCCGGCCCTTCAGCTGTCCGCCGACGGCAAGAGTCTGCAGGTGGTGCGGGAAGTCGACAGTGGGCTGGCGACGGTTGCCTGCAGCCTGCCGGCTGTCGTCACCACCGACTTGCGGCTCAACCAGCCGCGCTATGCCTCGCTGCCGGGCATCATGAAGGCCAAGAATAAGCCCGTCGAGGAGCTCACTCCGGCCGGCCTGGGCGTGGACGTTGCTCCGACGGTGGAGGTGCTGCGGCTGAGCGCTCCTCCGCCGCGCAAGGCGGGCGTCAAGGTGGGGGACGTCCAGGAGCTTTTCCAGAAGCTCAAGAACGAAGCCAAAGTTCTCTAAAATCCTCCGAGGAGCCAAAGCGCTATGTCAGTCGTCCTCATCATCGCAGAGCGTCAGCCAGACGGGCAGCTGCGCAAGGCCACGCTTCACGCCGTGGCCGCGGGCGCGGACCTGGCCGCCAAGGCCGGCGCCGAGCTTCACCTGGCCGTTCTCGCCGACGACCCAGCGCCGTTGGCCGAGCGGCTGCGGGACGTCGGAGCAAAAGTCGTCCACACCCTCACAGCGCCAGTCTTCGCCCACTACTTGGCCGAGACGTACGCCCCGGCGCTGGCAGAGCTGGCGAAGAGCGTCGGCGCGGGCTTCGTCGGCGCTGCGGCTACCGCTCAAGGCCGTGACCTCGTGCCCCGCCTCGCCGCCCGCCTCCACGCCGCCATGGCCTCGGACGTGGTGGCCTTCTCCGGCTCCGCAGCGGAGATTGTCTTCACCCGGCCGATGTGGGCCGGCGCCGTCATCGCCGACGTCAAGCTCAAGACGCCCCTCAAGGCCTTCACCATCAGGGCCACCGAGTTCCCAGCAGCCACGCTGGGCCAGGCGCCAGCCGAGGTGAAAGCATTCCCGGTACCGACCACGGCCAACAGTCCCACCCGCTTTGTGGACTTCAAGGAAGTGAAGAGCGCTCGGCCCGAGCTGACCGAGGCCCGCATCGTCGTCTCCGGCGGGCGTGGGACGAAGGGAGACTTCAAGGAAGTCGAGGCGCTGGCCGATGAGCTCGGCGCCGCAGTCGGTGCGTCGCGCGCCGCCTGCGACGCAGGCTGGGTCCCCAACGACTGGCAGGTGGGGCAGACGGGGAAAGTGGTGGCTCCCCAGCTGTACATCGCTGCAGGCATTTCCGGCGCCATTCAGCACCTGGCCGGGATGAAGGGCAGCAAAGTCATCGTCGCCATCAACAAGGACCCGGAGGCGCCCATCTTCCAGGTGGCCGACTACGGCATTGTGGGAGACCTCTTCAAGGTCATTCCCGAGCTGCGCGCGGCGATTCACGGGGGCAAGTAGCGAGGCCCCCGATGAGCGGCCTCTCCCCAAGCGACGCCCGAATGGCTGCCTTGGGCATCAGCCGCATCGCGCTTCCGGTGCCTTTCGCCGACGCCGGTGGCCCAGTCAACGTCTACGCGCTCGAGGACGAAGGGGGTTGGGCGCTCTTCGACTGCGGCATTGGCACTGAGGAAGGTGAGGCCGCCCTGCGGTCGGGCGCCGCCGAGCGCGCCATCGACTTGCGCCGCTGCACGCGTCTTTTTGTCAGCCACGGGCATGTTGACCACTACGGGCTGGCACAAACCCTCTCCGAGGAGAGTGGAGCGCGCGTTTACATCCACCCGGCCGACGCAGCCAAGGCCGTCGGGCCGGACACCTGGGACGCCCGTGCCCACCTGTACCGCGCCTTCCTCTTGCGCTCCGGCGTCCCCGCGATGCAGCTTGACCGGCTTTCGGCGATGGGCCGCTTTTCGGGCAAGTACAGCCGGCGCATTGCGGTCGAGCGCGCGCTGCCTTTGGCCGCAGGAGAGCGCGTCCGTTTCGCCCACTTCGAGGCGGAGGTGCTTCACTTGCCCGGGCACACCCCGGGGCTGGTCTGTCTCTATGACGCGGAGCACCGCCTCCTCTTCGCCGACGACCACATTCTAGCCCGCACCTCTCCCAACCCATTTCTCGAGATTTTGAACGACGGGCGCACGACCCGGGCCCTCGTCCATTATTTCGCCTCCATCCGGCGCGTCATGGCGCTGGAGGTGGACACCGTCCTCCCTGGGCACGGAGCACCCTTCCAGGACGTCCGGGCGCTGCTCGAGCGGCTCTTCGGCTTCTACGCGCGACGCCAGGAGAAGCTGTTGTCGGCGCTGGCGGCTGGCGCCGACACCACCTTCGCCCTGACGCAGGCTCTCTTCGGCGCGCACGACGGCCCCCGGCTTTACCTCACCGTCTCCGAGGTGGTGGGAAATTTGGAAGTGATGGAGGACGAGGGCCGCGTCAAAAGAGGTGAGGCTGGCGGGCTGGAGCGCTGGGCGCGGGCCTAAGCGCCGCGGGCGGGCCCCTGGGGGGTGCAACCCGAGCCACCCCCTTGCAGGCGCTCTGCGTCCTGGGGGAGAACGCGCCGCCCGATGACGCACGCGCCTGCCACCCTTCGCTTTCGCTGGCACTCGCTCGACGGCGCCTTCGTCCTGTTGCTGGCGCTGGTACCGGCCGCTCTCGTCTCGGGCTGGCGACAGGGCGGGGCGGCCACCTTCTGCCTCTCGGCCTTGGCCATCGTCCCCCTGGCCCATTGGATGGGGGCCACCACCGAGGCCATTGCCGAGCGAGTGGGAGCGGGGCTGGGCGGGCTGTTAAATGCCACGTTCGGCAACGCCGCGGAACTCATCATTGCCCTGGTGGCGCTGCGGGCCGGCCAAACGGCGGTGGTGAAGGCGTCCATCACCGGGAGTGTCATCTGCAACCTGTTGCTGGTGCTCGGCGGCGCCGTCTTCGCCGGGGGGCTGCGCCGGCAGCGCCAAGTCTTCAACGCCACGGCGGTGCTGTCCAGCGTGGCCCTCATGTACCTGGCCGTCACCGGCCTGGTCATCCCCAACCTCTTTCACCTGGCGCTCGGCGCGCCGGCTGCGCCACTGATGCGGCCGCTCTCGCTCGCCGTGTCGGTGGTGCTCCTGCTCCTCTACGGCCTGTCGCTGCTTTTTTCCCTCAAGACGCATGCCCGCCTCTTCGGGGCAGAGAAGGAAAGCGAAAGCGCGCCGCGCTGGAGCTTGCGCCAGGCGGTGGGGCTACTCGCGGCTGCCACCCTTGGCACGGTGGTGGTGGCGGAGGGCTTGGTGCGGGCCTTGGAGCCGGCCACGGCTTCCTGGGGCCTCACCCCGACCTTCGTGGGGGTGGTGGTCATCGCCGTGGTGGCCAATGCGGCCGAGCACTCCACCGCGGTGCTGATGGCGTTGCGTGACAAGGCCGAAGTCGCGTTCTCCATCTGTCTCGAATCGAGCAAGCAGATTGCGCTCCTCGTCGCGCCCCTCTTGGTGCTCGTGTCCGGTCCTCTCGGGCACCCGCTGACGCTCGAGTTTTCTCAGCTGGAGGTGCTGGCCCTGGCCATCTCGGTGGGGGCCACCACCATCATTGCACTCGACGGCGAATCCAACTGGCTCGAGGGGGCGATGCTGCTCGGCGTCTACGCGCTGTTGGCGATTGTCTTCTTTTTCATCCCGTGAGCACCGAAACCGCCACCACCGCCCGCCGCGCCGACGCGGTCCTGGTGTCCATCACCGCTTTTTGGGGCCTCACCTTCGTCGTGGTGAAGGACGCGGTTGTCCTGGCGGACCCCTTCACTTTCCTGGCGCTCCGCTTCGCCCTGGGGGCGGTCTTGCTCACCCTCGTCGCCTGGCGATCGATGAGGACGGCGGCCCTGTGGCGTGCGGGCGTCGGCCTCGGCGTGCTGCTCTTCGTCGGGTTTTCAGCCCAGACCTCCGGGCTGCAGTACACCACGCCCTCCCGCAGCGCCTTCCTCACTGGCCTCTCGGTGCTGCTGGTGCCGCTTTTATCCTTCGTCATGTACCGCCGTCGCCCGGCGCCGGCCAGCCTTCTGGGCGTGGCCCTCGCGGTGTGTGGGCTGTGGGCGCTGGCGGGCGGTCGCTCGCTGGGCGTGACTTCGGGCCTTGGCCGGGGGGACCAGCTGACGCTGTTGTGCGCGCTTGCCTTTGCCTTACAGGTGACGCTCTTGGAGCGGCTGGCGCGGACGCAGGCGCCGGCCCCCCTGGTGGCGGTGCAGCTGTGGACGGTAGCGGCGCTGGCCGTGGTGGCGCTCTTGCTTCTGGGTCCGAGGTTGCAGCCCAGCTGGCCCCTGTGGAGCGCCGTGCTGGTCACCGGCGTGGCCGGAAGCGCGGTCGCGCTCCTGCTTCAGGCCTGGGCTCAGGCGCGCACCACCGCGGTACGGGCAGCGCTGGTGTACGCACTCGAGCCGGTGTTTGCCACCGCCTATTCGGTGGCGCTCGGGCGGGAAAGGCTTGGCCAGCGCGAGTTCCTCGGCGGCGCTCTCATTCTCGCCGGCGTGCTTGTCTCGGAGCTGGGGCCAGTGGGCTGGAGTCGGGCGATGCGCGTCGCTCGGCGTCGGCCTGGCCCGGTATAGAGTCCTCTTTCGAGGGCCGAAAGCACGGATGGCGGTCGAGCTGAGACGCGGGGGGCTTCACCTCTCGGGCACCGTGCTCGCCCTCGACGCGCGCCGCAAGGGCGAGCTCTCCTTTGTGAGCCACGCCCATTCGGACCACATTGCTCGGCACGACCGCGTCATCGCCACCGCGCCGACGCTGCGGCTGATGGCCCACCGGCTGGGAGCGCTGATGGGCCCGTTGAGCGCTCCCTACAACCGGCCTTTCGCACTGGGGGCGCTCACGCTCGAGCTCTTGCCGGCCGGCCACATTCTCGGCTCAGCGCAGCTGCGCGTCACCCGGCCCGATGGGCGGCGCATTGTCTATACCGGAGACCTCAACCTGGCCCCGGCCCTCACCGCCGAGCCGGCTCAGGTGGCCAGCTGCGACACCCTCGTCATTGAGTCCACCTTCGGCCATCCGCGCTACGCCTTTCCGGAGCGAGCCCAAGTCCTCCAGGCAGTGGATGCCTGGGTGCGAGCGACGCTGGAGCGCGGGGCGACGCCGGTGCTTTTGGGCTATGCGCTCGGAAAGGCCCAGGAAGTCATCTGCTCGCTCACCCGGGCTGGGCACGCGGTGGTGGCGCACTCCAGCATCTGCGACATCTCCGCGCTGTACCGCGAATTCGGCGTGGAGGTGGGGCCGGTGCGCCGCTTCGACAACACCTGGAAACCGGGTGAGGTGGCCGTCTTCCCGCCCCACGCCTGGCGCTTCCAGCGGCTGCAACGCCCCTGGCCGCGCCAGACGGCCGTCCTCACCGGCTGGGCGATGGATGCCGGGACGGCCCGCCGCTACGGTGCGGACGTCGCCTTCCCGGTGTCAGACCACGCCGACTGCGCGGCGCTGGTGCAATACGCCCGGGCCACCGGCGCCACCGAGGTGGTGACCCACCACGGCTTTGCCCGCGAGCTGGCCCAGGCCCTCTCTGCGGTGGGCCTCGATGCGCGCGTGGTGGGGAAGCCCAAGCAGCTGTCTCTGTGGTGAGTCCTGCGGCTCACCACACGGTGCACACCTTCTCTTTGGGCTTCGCCATGGGCTGTCCAGGTTTGCAGCCGAAGGCTTGGGCGAATTCCGGAATATTGACCATCACCCCGTTGACGCGCCACTTGCCTGGAGAATGTGGGTTGGTGACGGCGCGGACGCGCAAGTCCTCGGGTCGCTCGTTGCTACAGGCCCACTGGGCGTAGCCAACGAAAAACCGCTGCTCCGGCGTGAGCCCGTCGCTCGGCTGAAGCCTGGAGCCGGCTGTGGCGCGCTTCCAGGCGCGGTAGGCGAGCAACGTCCCCCCGAGGTCGGCCACGTCCTCTCCCAGCGTCAGTTTTCCGTTGATGTGGATGTCATCGACGATGGGGTAGCTCGAGTACTGGTCGGAGACACATCCTGAGCGGCGGAGGAATTCCTCGGCGTCCTTCTTCGTCCACCAGTCTTTGAGGTTGCCTTGGGCGTCGAACTGGCGCCCCTCGTCGTCGAAGCCGTGGGTGAGCTCGTGGCCGATGGTGCCGCCGGTGTTGCCGTAGTTGGGGGCGTCGTCCAGCTTGGCGTCGTAGAGGGGCGGCTGGAGGACCGCAGCCGGGAAATTCATGTCGTTGAGTAGCGGGTCGTAGTAGGCGTTGACGGTGCTAGGCGTCATCCCCCACTCGTCGCGGTCGACCGGTTTGCCAATTTTCCCAAGGACGCGCGCCGTCTCGAAAGTGGAGGCCCGCAGGACGTCGCCGTAGAAGTCCGTCGGGCTGATGCGGACCGAGGCGTAGTCGCGCCACTTGTCTGGGTAGCCGATTTTGTTGGCCATGGCGTGCAGCTTGTCCAGGGCCTTGGCCCGGGTGGCGTCCTCCAGCCAGGGCAGCGTCTGGAGGTCGCGCTCCATCTCCTTCTGGATGGCCACCAACATCACCCGCGCTCGGGCCTTGAGCTCCGGGCTGAAGTTGCGTTGGACGAAGAGCTGGCCCAGCGCTTCGCCCAGGTAGTTGTCCACGGCGGCGACGCAGCGCTTCCAGCGTGGCGGCAGCACTTCCACCCCCCTCAGGTACTTTCGGTAGAAGGCGAAATTCTCCTTCACAAAGGCGGACGACAGCGTTGGGGCCCGGCTGGAGACGACATGCCAGCGGGCATAGGCCTTCCAGTCTTCCAACCGGTGGCGCTTGAGCGAAGCGCTCAAGGCTTCGAAGAATTCGGGCTCGGTGACGTTGAGCTCGGACAAGCCGGGTGCCCCCAGGGCAGTGAAATAGCCGTCCCAGTCGAGTGCTGGAGCGAGCGCCTTCAGCTTCTGCACCGGCATTTTGTGAAACACCTTGTAGGGGTCGCGTCGGTCGACGCGGCTCAGAGACGCCTTAGCCAACTCCGTCTCCAGAGTGAGGACTGCGCTGGCCTCGCGAGCCGCTTGGGTTGGCGCCTCGCCGGACAGCACCAGCATCTTCGCGACGTGCTGCTGGTAGCGCTCGCGGGTGGCCACCGAGCGGGCATCGGTTTTGAGGTAGTAGTCCCGGTCCGGAAGGCCGAGGCCATCGGCGCTGACCACGCCGATGACGCGGGTGGCGTCGGAAGCGTCTTGTTGCGAGCCGACGCCGAAGAAGAGCCTTCCGCTGTCCAGGCGGTGCTGGCTGCCGAGCCAGCGGCTCAAGCCCGCGACATCTCTCAGCGTGGCAATGGCCCGCAAGTCCCCAGCCAGTGGCTGCTTGCCCAGCTTCTCTACCGCGGCCTCGTCCATGCAGGCTGCGAAGAAATCGCCCACCTTCTGCGTCACCGGGTCTCGACTCGGCTCGGGCTTCGAGGCGGCCTCCAGCAGTCCCCACAAATAGCGCTGGGTGTCCGTCTGGAGCTTTGCGTACACACTCCAGCCGGCCTGGTCAGCGGGAATGGGGTTTCTCTTCTGCCATCCGCCACAGGTGAAGGCGTAAAAGTCGACACACGGGTCGGCCGAGCGGTTCATGGCCGAAACGTCGAGGCTGGGCGTGTACGGCAGCTGCGCCAAGGGCCGCTCCGGCGGCGGCTCGCCCAGCGCTTCGGCCCCCAGCGCCAGGCACCCCAACAGCAGAAGTCGTCCCATCAGAGAGTCTCCGCGCAGGAAAAGGGCACCGCTCAGACGTCCGGTGACTGGACGATGAGCTTTTCCTTGCCGCAGACGGCGCAGCGCAGGTGGATGAAGAGGTCCCCGTCGCTGTCCTCAGGCACCGTCCCGGGCGTCACGCCGAGCTCGGCTTGGGCCAGCTCGGGAACGCGGGTGGGTATGTCCTCGGCGTGGAGTGTTTCCAGGGTGAGCATTTCCCGCTCGTGGCACTCGCGGAACTCTGCCCCCTGAAGCCAGGCTGGCTCGGTGCCGGCAGGAAGCCGGCTCAGCTGTTCCAGGTGGGTGGTGGCCTCAGCCAGGTAAGCCAGCCGCCGGAGCCGCGCTTCCTCGGGCAGTCCGGCGAAGGCCGAGAAGGCCTCGCCAAGCAAGTCCCTGCGGTCTCCCACGCTGAGCGCCACCAGGTCGAGCGCCGCCTCTGAGGCGTCCACCGCCTCCTCCCAGTTGTTGTCCGGATTGAAGCCAGCCTCGAGCAGGGCCGAGAAGAGCTGGGTCGCTGCCAGACGGCGTCGGACTTCTCCGAAGGCCTCCTCGAGGTCCCTGGGCAGCCGCAGCTCCCACAGGGCTCCTGCTACGCGGGGGTCCACCGGCCCGGTGAGGTCATCCATCTCGAGGTCGGCCCGCAGGGCGCCCTTGAGGAAGCTGGAGGCGGAGAAGCGAAAGAGGGGCTCGACGCCCACCTCGCGCAGGTACATGACGCCGAAGGCGGCGTCCTTGCTTCCGAGCCGCAATGCGGCTTGGGCGCGCGTCACGCCCTCGGGGTCGGTCACCGGGCGGCTTCCCTCGAGGCGCGTCTTCACCGCCTCGCGCAACAGCGACTCGAGCCCGGTGCCCGGCACAAGACGGGTGGGCAGCGGGGGCCGCAGCCCGGGTGTGTCCAGGACCCAAGGCAGGGGCCCCCCGAGGCGCTTGAGCCCTCGGAAGAGCAGCGTGCCGGGGGGGTCTTGCGGCGAAAAGGGCGGCATCTCGTCCGCGCCGGAGAGACTGAGCTCGTTGGCCTGCCGCTGCTCGCGGGTGAAGGAGGTGATGCCTTGGGCCGGCGGGGGCGGGGGCGGGGGGGCCTCCTCACCGTCCAGGCCTACCACCCGGTCCATGTCCACCTCTTCAAATTCAAGGGCGTCGAGCCCGACCGCACCGGCAAAGTCGCAGCGCAAAAGCTTCAAGCGCTCGAAGGTGGCGCCCTCCAGGTTTGCCCCCCGGAAGTCGCAGTCCTGGAGTCGCCCACCGTGGAAATAGGCTCCCGAGAGGTCAGACTCCCGGAAAGTGACTTTGGACAGGTCGCAGCGGTCCCACTCCGAGCCCACCAGCACCAGTCCGGAGAGGTCGGCGTTGGCGGAAAAGAGGTTTTCAAACGTGGCGCCAGTGTGGTCGGTACCGACCTTTCCGCTCTTGCGCAGTTTGTTCCACTCGGTGGACCCGCTCTTGAGGAGGTCTTCGATGGTCATGGCCTTCGGCATATACCTGGAGTTTAGCGGTGTGGTTCCATCACCGCGCCCTAAATGATCGAGTTTCGCATCGACAGCGACCATGCGGGGGTACGACTCGACAAGGTCCTGCGCCAGCGGCTCCCCAGCGTCCCGGCCAGCCATCTCTTCAAGATGATTCGGACCAAGAAGGTGCGCGTCAACGGCAAGCGGGCCTCGGTCGACCAGCCGCTGGCCCTGGACGACGTGGTCAGCATCCGGGGCACCGAGGAGCGCCTCTTGGGGGCCGGGCCGGCCGCCGAGCGTCCCCCCCCGGTGGACCCCTCCCGGCTGAAGGTACTTCTGGAGGACGAGTGGATGATGGCGGTGGACAAGCCCTCGGGCATGGCGGTGCACACCGGAAGCGGGATTACCGGAGGCACCCTGGTCGACTACGTCCGCGCCTACCTCGGTTCCCGCGCCGTTCGAAACGGGTTCGCCGCCAGTCCAGCCCATCGGCTGGACCGTGACACCTCAGGGGTCATCCTGGTGGCCATTCGCCGGCCGGCGATGGTGCATTTCACGGAAGTCTTCACCGAAGGGCGCGCCAGTAAGCGCTACCTGGTGCTGGTGAAGGGCCGGATGCCCCGGTCCTCGGGCCGCGTCGACTTGCCGCTGTCCGAGCACCAACAGACCGCGGCCTCCAAGGCCCGTCGCGGAGTCAACCTCCAGCAGGCGGTGACGCTCTGGCAGCTACTGCAGCAAGGAGGTGAGGCTGCGCTGCTGGCCTGCACCATCGAAACTGGCCGCACCCACCAGATTCGCCGCCACTTCGCCTCGCTCGGCCATCCCGTGGCCGGGGACCGGAAATACGGGGACTTTGCTTTCAACCGCGAGGCCAAGGCGCGCTGGGGGCTGAAACGGCTCTTCCTCCACGCCGGGAGCATCCAGTTTCCGCACCCCGAGGACGGGCGCACCCTCCGCCTGGAGGCCCCCTTGCCCGCTGAGCTGCGCGACGTGCTCGCCAGAGCTGGCATGGCCTTCCCCTGAGGTAAGGTGGCCGCAAGGCCCTGCCGATGCGCGACACCTCGCCGCCCGACGCCTCCCCGCCCGAGCCCGCCGTCCCTGAGCCTGACGCGGCGGAACCCGCCGTGGCCGAGCGCGCCATTCCCACCCGCCTGGTGCTGGTGGAGCGCCCGCCCAAGCGCCGCGGCAAATGGGGCCGCATCCTCATTCCTGCGGGCAAGGTGGGCGCCTTCCTGGCGCTCACTGGCCTCACCGGCGTCGTTGGCGCGGCGGCCGTCCTCTACTATCGCTTCTCGCGGGGCTTGCCTGAGATTCCCAAGGTGTCTGCCTACGCCCCGCCGGTGCTCACCGAGGTCTTCACCGATGACCAAGTCCTCGCGGGCGAATTTTACGAGGAACGCCGCAAGGTGGTCCCCTACGAGAGAATTCCCAAGCGCCTGGTGCAAGCCTTCATCGCCTCGGAGGACGCGGCCTTCTTCGACCACTTCGGGCTAGACCCTGTGGGCACTGCCCGCGCAGCCTTCAAGACCATTCTGCACAAGACGTCCGGGTCGGGCGGCGTCCAGGGAGGCTCCACCCTCACCCAGCAAACCGCCAAGGCCCTCCTGGTGTCGGCCGAGGGATTCGAGAAGGGCACCCGCCGCAAGGGGCAGGAGGGGCTGGTCCGCAAAATCCGCGAAGCCATTCTCGCCCGGCGCCTGGAGGCGGCCCTCACCAAAGAGGAGATTCTTTACCTCTACCTGAACAACGTCTACCTCGGGCACCACGCCTACGGCGTCCAGGCGGCGGCAGAGAATTACTTCCGCAAGGACGTTCGGGACCTGTCACTCGCACAGATGGCCCTCATCGCCGGCCTTCCGCAGGCGCCTAGCCGCTACTCGCCGTTCATGAACCCCAAGGCCGCGACCGACCGTCGGGGCTATGTGCTGCGCCGGATGCGCGAGGAGGGGATGATTTCGCGCGAAGAGCAGGACGCCGCGAACCGGGAGGAAATCCACGTCTACCCGGTCGAGGATGTGTTTCACGAGTTTGCCCCGTACTTCGTCGAGCAAGTGCGTAAGGACGTGGTGAACCGCTACACCAACCCAGTGCTGCTCACCGGCGGGCTCAAGGTTTTCACCACCATGGACTCGGAGCGGCAGCGCGCGGCCCAGGACGCGATGCTCGGTGGGCTTTTGGCCGTCGACAAGCGCCAGGGGTTTCGGGGCCCATTGACGACTCTGGACAGCCCTGAGCAGCGCCGGGCCTTTCTCGCCCGCAGCACTGCTGCCTTGGCCGGAGCGCCCCTCGTCGAGGCGACGTACTACGTCGGGCTGGTGACTGCGGTGAATGCCGATGGCACCTCGGCCACGGTGCAAGTGGGGCCCCACCAGGGGCAACTGCCGCTGTTGGGCATGCGTTGGGCGCGCAAGGTGAACCCCGAGGCGTACTACCCGGGCGCCATGCTGAACTCGCTCAAGAGAGTGCTCAAGCCGGGAGACGTGGTGGTGGTCCGCGCGGTGAAGAAGGCCGAGCTCTGGGACGACAGGGAGCAGTACGACAAGAAGCTGGCGGAACGGCTGCCAGAGGAGGGGCTTTACTTTCGGCTCGAGCAGGAACCCGAGTTGCAGGGGGCACTGGTCTCCATCGACCCGTGGCAGCAGTACCTGGTGGCAATGGTGGGCGGCTACGACTTCGACGCCAATGAGTACAATCGCGCCTTCCAGGCCTGCCGCCAGCCGGGAAGCAGCTTCAAGCCGGTGGTGTACTCGGCCGCCATCGAACAACTGGGCTGGACGGAGGCACAAACCATCGTCGACAGCCCCATTGTGGAGAACGACCCCGAGCACCAAGTCCGCTGGAAGCCAGAGAATTACACCGAGGATTTCCACGGCGACGTGCTGCTCCGCACCGCAGTCATCAACTCGATGAACATTCCTGCGGTGAAAACTTTCGTGGCAGTCGGCATCGAGCCGATGGCGGCCTGGGCAAAAAAGCTTGGCTTGTCCACGCCGATGAACCGTGACTTCTCGGCCGCGCTGGGGAGCTCTTGCGTCTACCCTTGGGAGCTGGCGCAGGTGTACGCGACGTTTGCCCGGCTCGGCGAGAAGCGCCCCACCTACTTCATCCGCCGCATCGAGGACCGCTATGGCCAGACGCTCGAAGACCACACCGCTTACGACGACCCGTGGGCCAGCCTCACCAACCGCATCGCCGCCGGCTACGCCCGTCTGTACGAGCCGGGCGAGCAGGTGATGACCCAGGAGACCGCCTACATCCTCACCGACTTGCTGCGGGGCGTGGTGCGGGAAGGGACTGGCGCTCCCGCGCAGCGGCTGGGCAAGCCGGCGGCCGGGAAGACCGGTACCACCAACGACTCCTTCGACGCCTGGTTCGTGGGCTTCACCCATGACTTGGTCGGGCTGGCTTGGGTGGGCTACGACCTGAATCCCCACCCACTGTCGCGCTACGAGACGGGAGGCCGCGCGGCGCTCCCCATCTGGGTGAGTTACATGCAGCGGGCGGTGCAAGGGCGGCCCGAGCCGGAATTCAGCCCCCCCGAGTCGCTCGAGCTCGAGAAGAAGACGGTCGACACGCGCAGCGGCAAGCTGGCCTCGTCGGCGAGCAAGACCGCCGCCGTGATGTGGTTCAAGAAGGGGACTGCCCCCGAAGAAGTCACCCAAGACAAGAAGGTGGTGGACCCCACCCAATTCATGCAGGTACCGAATTAGTGCGAGCCCGACTCCTGCTCCTCGGCCTGGGAACGCTCGGGTGCGCCTCCGTGTCGAGCCATCAGTCGGGCGTCTGTCCCGATTCGGCTTCGCTGCATTGTCTCTCCGCGCCAGTGTGCTCGTTCGACAAGAGTCGCGGCTGCGAGGTGTGCCGGTGCAGCCCGCCGGTTTACAACCCGGTGGCCCCAGACCAGCGCTTGACGCCCTAGCAGGGTGTTGAAAAAGGCCGGTGCGGGATCGACAGCCCGCACCTGGTCGTGATCTCGTCGCGTTTGGAGGTCCCCATGCGCGGCGAGACCAAGAAGCAGTCGACGATGCTGAGCCTTCGGACTCCGGAGGAGCGGATACCGGCCGACCATCCCCTGAGACGGGTGAAGGACCTGGCGGACGGCGCCCTTGGGGTGCTGTCAGGCACGTTCGATGCGATGTACAGCCATCAGGGCCGCCCCTCCATCCCGCCCGAGCAACTGCTCAAGGCGTCGTTGTTGATGGCCTTTTACTCAGTCCGGAGCGAGCGACTCTTCTGCGAGCAGCTCGACTACAACCTGCTCTTCCGCTGGTTTCTAGACATGGGGATTGAAGACGCGAGCTTCGACCACAGCACCTTCTCGGCCAACCGGCAGCGGCTCCTCGAGCACGAGGTGGCCAAGCGCTTCTTCGCAGCAGTCGTGGAGCAGGCCCGGAAGGGCAAGCTGATGAGCGACGACCACTTCAGCGTCGACGGCTCTCTGATTGAGGCCTGGGCCTCACTGAAGAGCTTTCGACCCAAGGGCGAGGACAAGGACAAGCGCAAACCCCCAGACGACCCGGGCAACCCCTCAGTGAATTTCCGCGGGGAGAAGCGCAGCAACGAGACGCACGAGTCGAAGACCGACCCCGGCTCTCGACTGGCGAGAAAGGGCGGTGGGGAATCCCGGCTCGCCTACATGGCGAACGCCCTGATGGAAAACAGGAACGGGCTGCTCGTGGACCTATGCGTCGAGCCGGCGGACGGTTATGCCGAGCGGCGAGCAGCCCTCTCCATGCTGAAGGCCCTCGGGAAGACACGTGTCACTCTCGGCGCCGACAAAGGCTACGACACCAGTGACTTCATCCGGGACTGCCGCCAGCTTGGAGTAACTCCACACGTGGCGCAGACCTCGGACTACCGCCGGCGCTCGGCCGTCGACCGTCGGACGGTGCGGCACCGGGGTTACTTGGTGAGCCAGCGAATCCGGAAGCGCATCGAGGAGATATTTGGCTGGATGAAGACAGTCGGCGGCTTCCGTCGGACGAGATACCGAGGGCGAGACCGGACACAGCTCGCGGCATACTTCGTCGGCGCTGCCTATAACCTCTTACGGATGGCTAGACTGCAGACGGTCCCCTGACCGCCCGCCGAAGACCGAACGAGTCCCAAACCAAGGTCTCGAACGATGACCGACCTACTACCTCGACGAGTCTCCACCCATCGACCCGGCCAACAGGCCGGATCTTCAACGGCCTGCTAGGCGGACGCTGACGCCAGAAGCGGCTGAAGCTCACCTCGGCGGCTCCTACCTAGGCACTGCCGCCCGGAAGCGTTCTACCCCGAACGTTTGCCGGACGGCATTCCCAAGACGCGGGACACCACCCAGCTTGGCAAGAGGCTCCCGAGCCGGGCCAGCCAAGCGGTCTGCCAAGGGAAAGCGAAGCGCGCGTCTCCCCGCAGAATGGCTTGCCCCATCCGCTCGGCGGCGTCGGAAGTCTCGAGCAGAAACGGCATGGCAAAGCGGTTTTCGGCCGTCATCTCACTCTTCACGAAGCCTGGGTTGATGCACGTCACCCGGACGCCGGACGCGGCGAGGTCCATCCGCAGCCCCGCGCAGTAGGTCTGTAGGTACAGCTTGCTTGCGCCGTAGACGGCAAAGCGAGGGATGACAATCCACCCGGCAACCGAGGAGATGCCCACCAAATGGCCCTTGCCCCGCTCGGCCATCCTCGGGGCGAGCGCCGAAAGGGTGGCCGTGGCCCCGACGACATTCACCTGCAACATGGTTTGGATGTCGGGCCACTCCGCCCGCTGGCCATTGAGCATCCCTCCCACCCCGGCGTTGGCCACCACTAAGTCGAGGCCTCCCGGCGTCGCGTCGTCGAGCGCGCGAAGCTTTGTCACCACCTCCGCTGGCTGGGAGACGTCGAGGCGGACGGGCACCACCTCTCCCGGGCCGGCGGAGGCCTCGGCCTTCAGCGAGTCGAGTAGCTGCTCGCGCCGGGCGGCGGCGTAGACGCGGGACCCGCGACGCGCGAACCACAGCGCGAGCGCCCGCCCGAGGCCGCTCGACGCCCCGGTGATAGCAACGTTGGCGTAGGAGTGCTCCATGGCGAAGGTCTCGTGTATCCGCTCCCGTTCTGGCAAGCGACAACTTGCCTCAGCCTGCTTAGCGCGTTCCGAGTGCGGCCACCGGACGGAAGTGAAACTCCGCCTCCGGAAGGTGAGGCAACGCCCGGGCTTCCCTGGCCGCTGCCTGCAGCAGCGGCGACTGCTCCGGCCCGAGGGCTTCGTCGAGGCTCTCGAAAATCTCCGCCAGTTCCTCTGCGCTCGAGCGCAGCGTCTCGGCGTCAGTGGCGTCTCCGTCAATCTCCACCGAGCGCACCTGGACGACGGAGAACCCTGTGTCCCTCATCAGGGCGTCCAGCTTCTGGCCAATAAACGGGTCACCACCGGCGGCGAGCTGGGCCTGGTTGAGGAGAGCGAGGGCCCGGTCGATGGCGGGACAGGGTGGTACGAGGCGAAGCGTCGCGTTGTCTACCTCCAAAAAGAAGCACTGCCCGCCGGGGGCAAGAATGCGGTGCACCTCGCGGAGGACGGCGGCCGTCTGTGGAATGTGTTCCAGCACCCAGCTCGCGTGCACCCGGTCAAAGCTGCCGTCCGGGAAGGGCAGCCGCGTTGCATTTCCCTGGACGTAAGTTGCCACCGGGTGGAGCGCCTTCGCCTGTTGCAGTTGCGCCGCGCGGAGGTCCAGCCCCCAGAGCTCAATTCCCAGGTGGCGTCGGGCGAGCTCTGCAGCCATGGCACCGACCCCCGTTCCGAGGTCGAGTACCCGCATCCCGGGGTGCGCGGTGAAGTCCTGAAGCATTCTCGGCGAAACCCACACCAGCGCCTGCTTGATGAGGCGAGCCACCTCGCGCAGGTCGGTGCCGCCGTGGATGTAGTCCGCCATGGACGGCCTTAAAGCATAGGCCAATAGGGCCGGAGCGCCTCGAGGCTCAGTCGGATGGCGTGGCTCGCCTCCCGGCTGGCGCCGGTAGGGAATTCCTCCTTACGGCCCACCAACACCTCGAGGCAGGCGTGGACGCTGCGGGGCAGCCCCCCGAGCGAGTAGCCGCCCTCGAGCAGCAGGACCAAGCGCCCGCCACTCGTCGCCTCGGCCAGTTGCTTCACCACGCTGCACATCGCCGCGAAGCCGCGCTCAGTGCACAGCATTCCACCCAAGGGGTCATCCTCGTGCGGGTCGAAGCCGGCCGAGACGATGACGAGGTGAGGCGCAAAGCCCGAAGCGATGGGCAGAAGGAGGTCATGGAAGACGGCTCCAAAGTCGGCGTCGGTGCGGCCCCCTGGAAGCCCGCAGTTGACGGTGAAGCCCGCGCCGGCGTCTTGTCCCACCTCGGTCGGTGCCCCGGTGCCGGGGTAGAAGGGGAATTGGTGCACCGACTGGTAGAGGACGTCGGAGCGGTTCCAGAAGGCAGCCTGGGTCCCGTTGCCGTGGTGTACGTCCCAGTCCAGCACCAGCACCCGTTCGGCGCCGGCCAGCCGCGCCGCTTCCGCGGCGATGGCCGCGTTGTTGAGCAGGCAGAAGCCCATCATCTCGTTCGGTTCTGCATGGTGTCCGGGCGGCCGCACCAGGGCGAAGGCGTTGCGCGCCTGACCGTTCAACACCGCCTCCGCCGCGCCCACCGCTGCGCCGGCGGCGAGCAGCGCTGCCTCGTAGCTTTTCGGCGACACCTGGGTGTCGGCGTCGAGCACCACCTGCTTCCCGGCCGTCGCTGCTAGCTGGGCGCGCAACGCCGGTGTGTGCACCCGCGCCACCTCGGCATCGGTGGCCGGACGTGGGCGCACCATCTCCACGCCCGGCACCGGCAGCTCCTTGAGAATGGAAAGCACCCGCTGAAGCCGAGCGGGGGACTCAGGGTGGCCCCGGCCGGGGTCGTGCTCGAGAAACAGAGGGTCCGAGAACACCAAAGTCGGCGCGTCTGCAGCCATCTTAGGGTGTACTCTACGCCCAAGCCGGGGTGCCCCGTTGTTTCCCGGTGGCACAGCGCGTTGTCCTATGGTGCTCCCCAGCTCTCCTGTGCGACCCCGCCGCCAACTCGGTCTGCGCACCGCCATCTTCGGCAGCTTCGGAGTGGCAATCCTTGTGTTGCTGGGCGTTGCCTGGGTGCTGATGCGGATGCAAGTCCTCGCCCGGGTGACCGACCGGTACGAGGCCTTCGGACGCGTGCTCGGCCAGCACGTTGCCGCCTGGCTAGAGCACAGTGATAACCCACAGCAAGTGCTGGCTCAGGCCCCGCTGGCCGAGTCCGCGGCAGTTGGGGTGGCCGTCGTCAATGGCGCAGGACAGACTCAAACCGTCGGCCACGACGCCCTGGACTGGGCCTCCATTATTGCCAACTGGGAGTTGAGCGGCCGGGCGGCGCGGGTGGCGCTCTCGGGAGACTTGGTGCTGCTGGCTGTCCCGGAGGCGGGAAGCGACTCCCGGGTGCTGGTGGTGGTCGACGAGAGCTTCCTCGAAGAGGTGAAGGCCGGCCTGCGCTCCGGCCTGCTGTGGTCGGCCCTCATCGCAGCGCTGGTGTTCGCCCTGGGCATGGCCCTGGTGAGCAGAAGGCTGCTCGACGGACCGCTCGAGCGCATGACGTCCATTGCCCACCGGCTGGCGGAGGCGGACCTGACGGAGAGCCCGGAGCCGGGCCGGAACGACGCCGTTGGCAGGTTGGCTGGGGCGCTCGACCAGCTTCGAAACTCGCTTCGCGAAACCATCGGGCGTGCCCGGGGGGTAGGAGACGCCATCGTCCTCGCCATCGGCCAGCTGTCCCGCTCGGGGGTGATGGTGAGCGGGGGCTCTGGAATTGTCCTGCAGCGCGTCGAGGAGGCCCGCGGCGTCATCTCCGAGCTGCTCACCTCGCTGCGCGGACTGGCCGAGCAGGTGGACGTGCTTGGCCGAGGCGCCGAGGAGGGTACCGCCACGGCCACTGCCATGGCAGTCACCCACGACGACGTGACGGCCTTGGTCGAGCAGCTGGGTGCCGCCGCCGCAGAAACCACGTCCGCCATCGGTGAGATGAGCCACAGCGTCACCGAGGTGGCGCGCGCGGTTGGGCAGCTCCACGGCTCGGCCGACGAGACGTCGGCCAGCATGCAGGAGATGGACATCTCCATCGGCCAGGTGGAGACGAATGCCAACGAGACCGCGCGGCTCTCGGAAAACGTGCTTCAGGATGCGAGCACCGCTGGGGAGGCGCTGCAAACCACGCTTCAGGCCATCGACCGCATTCGCGGGAGCAGCCGGGAGGCGCTCCAAGTCATCGAAAACCTGGGACAGCGCACCTCGGAAATTGGCAACATTCTCGACGTCATCGACGACGTCGCCGAGCAGACCAACCTCTTAGCCCTCAATGCAGCCATCATCGCCGCCCAGGCTGGCGAGCACGGCAAGGGCTTCGCGGTGGTTGCCGATGAGATTAAGGAGCTCGCCGAGCGCACTGGTGCCTCCACCAAGGAGATTTCAGACCTCATCGCCGCCGTTCAGGCGGAGAGCCAAAACGCCCGAGCGGCGGTGGAGCAAGGGTTTCGCACGGTGGAGGAGGGCGTCGAGCTGGGGAGCGAAGCAGAAGAGGCGCTCAAGAAGATTTCCGCCTCAGCCAGCAAGAGCACGTTGATGGTGAAAGCCATCGCCCGCGCCACCGTCGAGCAGTCGCGCAGCAGCAAGTCGGTTACTGCCGCGGTGCAGCGAATCGCCGAGGCGGTGGAGGCGGTGGGCCGGGCCACCGCCGAGCAGGAGCGGGGGGCAACGCAGATGACCGAGCGCGCGCAGCGGATGCTGTCCGTCACCACCCAGGTGGAGCGCGCCACCGAGGCCCAGCTCGAGCGCAGTCGCCAGATTGCCCGGTCGCTGGCCAGCATCGGAGAGATGACCGGCGCAGTGAGCCGGGCGCGCGGTTCCCAGGCGGCCGCTTCCGAGCGGGTGCTGGCCGCGGTGGAGGCCATCCGCACGGTCGCCGAGGCGCAAGGTGGCAGCGTTCGCCAATTGGAGTCAGTCATCGACGACCTTCAACGCCAGGCCGAGGTGCTGCGCGCCGAGGTGCAGAGGTTCAAGGTGTGAGCGCCTCGACACCGACTCGCGTTTCCGAGCGGATGCTGGTCTTCCTCATCGGGGCCGTGCAATTCGTCAACATCCTCGACTTCGTGATGGTGATGCCGCTCGGCCCGGACTTCGCCCATGGGTTGGGCATCCCAGTGTCGAAGCTGGGACTGGTGGGGGGCAGCTACACGCTGGCGGCTGCCGGGGCTGGCCTGGCGGGCTCGCTCTTTCTGGACCGCTACGACCGGCGTTCCGCGCTGGCGGTGGCCATGACCGGCCTGTCCCTGGGCACCTTCGCCGGGGGCCTGGCCACCGGCTTACCGACGCTTTTGGGGGCGCGGGTGCTGGCCGGTGTCTTCGGTGGCCCGGCGACGTCACTGTCGCTCAGCATCGTCGCCGATGCCGTCCCGGCCGAGCGACGAGGCAAGGCCTTGGGCGCTGTGATGGGGGCCTTCAGCGTCGCGGCGGTGCTGGGTGTACCGGTGAGCCTCAAGCTGGCCGAATGGGCTGGCTGGCGCGCGCCGTTTTTCGCAGTCGCCGCTCTGGGCCTCCTCATCACCGCAGGAACCATCGCGCTGCTGCCGCCGATGCGCGCGCACCTGGAGGCCAAAGGCAGAAACCTCTCACCGACACCCTCCCTCTTCCGCCGGACGGTCGTGCAGTCCTACGTCATGACGGCGGTGGTGATGGGGGCTGGCTTCCTCCTCATCCCCAACCTGTCTGCCTACGTTCAGGCCAACCTCGGGCTGCCCCGGAGCGCCTTGTGGACGCTGTATGGCGCCGGAGGGCTGGTGAGTTTTGTCTCTTTGCGCCTGGTGGGAAAGCTGGTGGACCGGCTGGGCAGCTTCCGGGTGGGGACGGCCGGGGCGGTGCTGATGGCGTGCGCCGTGTGGCTTGCCTTCGTCGACGTCCCACCGCACCCCCCGGTGTTGCTGCTTTTCCTCTTCTTCATGTTCGCCCTGTCCGTCCGCAACGTGTCCTACAGCACGCTCACCTCGAAGGTGCCTCTGCCCGCCGAGCGAGCCCGTTTCATGTCCTTCCAATCGGCCGTTCAGCACCTCTCCAGTGCGGCGGGAGCCATCACCTCCGCGTTGGTACTGGCCGAAGGCCCCGGAGGACGTCTGCTTCACGTCCGACGCCTGGCCGCGCTGTCGCTGGTACTGACGGCGGCCTTGCCCAGCCTCCTCCTGCGGGTGGAGCGGGCCGTGGGGCGCGGCCCGGACCCCGCGCCGCCGAGCCCGGAGACACAAACCGACCTTGGACCACCGCCCGCGGGAATGGCGCGGCCGCTCAAGAAGGTTTAAGAGCGTTCCCTAGGGAGCCTCATGTTCAACCTCGGCGCCGGAGAAATTGCCCTCATCAGCGTGGTCGCGCTGCTGTTGCTCGGGCCAGACAAGCTCCCTGAGCTGGCCCGGGGCCTGGGGAAGGCCTTTCGCGAGTTCCGCAAGCACACCGAGGACGTGCGCACCATGGTGGAGCGAGAGTTTTACCGCATGGACCAGGACGTCCTGCAGGACGCCTCGAAGAAGGCGCCCGGCGCCGCGCCGGAGGTCAGTTCGGTTCCCGCCTCGCGCTTCGGTCTCCCCCTGAGCGACCCAGATGCGCCCGGCCAGCGCATCCTGCCGGCGCCTGGTTTCCCCGCCTTCCCCGCCCCGGACGGCGTGGTGGCCTCGCGTCCTCCGGCCGCGGAGACCCCCGCGGCGACGCCTGCTCCCTCTTCCTCCGCCGACACCCCAGCCCAGAGCGACCCGCACGCCGATGTTGTCCCCGGACGTGACGCCTGAGCCCGAAGGCGCACGCCTGAGTCTCGCCGAACACCTGGGTGAGCTCCGGTCCCGTCTTTTGCGCTGCACCCTCGCGGTGCTGGTGTTGGGCATCCTCGGACTGGTCTTCGCGCGTCCCATTTTTGGTGCGCTGATGCGGCCGGTCCTCGATGCCTTGCCACCCGGCCAACGCAGCCTCATCTACACCTCGGGCATTGAGGAGCTGAACGTCCTGATGAAGGTCGGCCTGTACGCCGGCATTTTCCTCAGCACGCCCGTCATCCTCTGGCAGCTGTGGGGCTTTGTCGCTCCGGGCCTCTACCCGGCCGAGCGGCGCTACGCCGCGCCCTTCGTGCTCCTCGGCTCGCTCGCCTTCCTGGCAGGCGCTGCCTTTTGCTACTTCGTGCTCTTGCCCACCATGTTTCAGTTTCTCCTCACCGGAGAGTCCGCGCCAGTGCAGGCCCGGGTAGAGCAAGCCCAGGCACGCGAGACGGAGGTGTTGCGCCTGGTCAGTATTGGCGCCTTCGACCGGGCAGCGGAGCAAGCCGGTGCCACCCAGAACGCTCTCACCGAAAACGGCGAGGGGCAGGTGGTGGCTTACGAGGGACGCGAGTCCTCGGGCGTGGTGGACCGGCAGGCGCGCTTCGAAGCCCTCGGCCGTCTCTTCGATGCGATGCGCGCAGAGCTCGGCCCGGCCGGTGCGCCGGTGTTGAGAAAGGCGATGGACCGTCGGCTGGCTGCCCTGGAGGCGCTCCTAGCCGGGCAGCCGGGAACTGCCGATGTGGCGATGGAGGAGTCAGCCGCTCTCGTTGCCGGTGCGGCCGGAGCTCACGGTGGAGAAGTGGCCAGGGTGTGGCGTCTGGAGCAAGCACTGGCCTCCGGCAAGCGCCAGCTGGCGACGGAGGCTTGGACTCGCCCCTTGCTCACCATGAGCGAGCAGCTGTCGCTGGTGCTTTTGCTCCTGCTCGCCCTGGGAATTATTTTCGAGTTGCCGCTGGTGATGGCGCTGTTGGCGGCGCTCGGTGTCGTCAAATCTCGCTTCCTGATGCGCTACCAGCGCCACGCCATCATCGTCTGCCTCATCGTGGCGGCGATTATTACCCCCACCGGCGACGCGGTAAACCTGATGCTGATGGCAGGGCCGATGATTGCCTGCTACGAGCTGGGAGTGCTCGCCGCCTGGTTGATTGAGCGGCGAAAAGTGCGCAACGCGGCCGAGACGGCGCTTACGCCAGTGGGCTGACAGCCAGCGGCCTTCAATCCGCAACCAGCTTCACCGGAATATTGCCTTTGGTGGCGCGGCTGTAGGGACAAACCTGGTGGGCGGCCTCCATCAGCGCCTGTGCCACCGGCTTTTCCACCCCGGTGAGCTGGCCGTGGAGCTCGACCGAGAGACCAAGCCCTCCGTCGTCCGTCTTCCCGATGGTGACGTGGGCGGTGATGGTCGCATCTTGCAGCGGTTTTTTCTGGGTGCGGGCCACCAGCCGAAGGGCGCTCTCGAAACAGGCCGAATACCCGGCGGCGAAGAGCTGCTCGGGATTGGTTCCCTTGCCGCCTGGGCCACCGAGGGAGGTGGGCATGGCGAGCTGCATGTCGATGAGACCATCATCCGAGTGGACGCGTCCTGTGCGTCCCCCGTGCGCGGTGGCGACGGCGGTGTAGAGCGGCTGGTAGGCCATGGGAATACCCTTCCGGGTTAAGGTGTGCCGGTTGGATGCCGATGCTTTCCTCCGGTTGCTCGTCGCACAGGGCGTCGCGTCCGAAGTAGCGCCAAAAGCCCGACCGCCAGCAGTGCCGGCGCCCCCCCGCTCGTGCTGCACCCAGTGGAGGTGACGCTGGCCAGCTCGGACGTGGCCTGTAGGACGTCGGCAGAACTCTCATTCGAGGCGTTGACGCTCGCCGTCACGATGAAGGGGCTTGCCGCCCCGGCTGGGACGTGGAGCGTCACCAGCGTCAGCAGCACCGCGCCGGCGGAAACTGTCCCTAGGCTGCAGGGAAATGCGCCGGTCGGACAGGCGCCGGCAGTGGAAACGACGCTCACACCGGCCGGCAGCTCCAAGCTGAGGCTGACGTTGCTGGCTGCCGTCTGGCGCCGGTTGATGAGCGTCAAGAGGTAGATGGCGTCCTGCCCGGGGTAAACCTGCTGCTCGAGGGCCTTCGCCAGGCCCACCGACAGGCCCTGCACCACAGCCCATCCGAGGTCGGAAAGAACGGCCGGGGTGAGGTCGAGCTGGCGGACGCTGGGCTCGATGCTCGGCTCCATCAGCACCGCCGGTGTGGCGCTGGTGTCGAAGTGTGACACCGACGAGGCGCTGACGACGGTACCGGGCGTGTAGAGCAGCACCCGGGTACCGGAAGGGTCCACCCCCCCGCGGAGGGCACTCTGGCCGAAGGTCCCAGTGACAGGGACAACCGCGGCCCGCTGTAAGATGGACGTTCCGGTCTCGAGCGAGACGAATCCGACCGGGATGGACAGCGCCGTTGAGCCACTCGGAGTGACCAGGGGCGCGTCTGGGAGGTAGTTGAAGAAGACGACAGCCGCGGCCCCTGCGTCCTGGGCGCGGTTGGCCTTGTCTGAGAAGTGGCAGACGACGCCCGCATCCGGAACGCTTCGCTGGATGAGGGCGATGTTGCCGGCGAGTTGCTCGGCGTTGGTGAGCTCGCTGCAGCCATCCAGCGGCTGGGCCGCGACCACGTCAGCCGAACCGAGGAAGAACGGCCCGCTAAAGGCGGCACGGGCGAAGGGCACCGGGTTTTGCACTCCTGGGACGTCGACGCTGAAGAGCGGCAGGAACTGGAGCACCTCCGGCACCGCCGCCGCCAGGGCTGGGCCCTCCAGCGACAGGGCGCTCGCCGCGTCGGCCAGCGCTTCGCGCTGCGCGTCCGTCTCGGACTGCCAGGTGGTGGCGTGGGCCACGTCCCAGACGTGAAAGTCGAAGATAGAGGGTGGGTTGCCTCCGAAGCTCCCGCTGGCCGCGTCCACGAAGGAGAGAAAGCCGAGGCCGTGTGCGAACTCGTGGAGAAATACGGTGACCAAGTCGTATTGGGCAAAAGCCGGGTTGCCGGTCAGCCCGTAGTAGTAGCTCTGGCCTGGCAGGCAGGCCGGCGTCCCGATGCTCGCATTGAAGCGCGAGAGGATGTGCGCCTCCCCCGGCGTGGCGTCGCTTCCACTCAACGCGTTGGCGAGGGCGGCCGGGTAGGCCGCCCCGGGGACTGGAAACTGTGGCCCCGAGATGAACGACGCCGCTCCGGTGATGCCGAGGATGCCGGAGCTGCTGCTGCAGGTGAGCCGCGGGTCCTCGGCGGTGGTGGCAAACGCGCTGTCGATGACGATGGGGACGGGACTTCTCAGCGTCGCCCCCCAGATGGTGGCCGCGTACTGCAGGGCGATGATGGCTTGCTGCCCGCGGGTGGTCCCGAAGTTCAGCCCGACTGGGTCCACCGGCGTAGGGTCGTTGAGGCCCTGTCCGAGCGCATTGCTATCCAGGATGGAGATGTCTGCCCCAAGTGCTGACGGGGCGGACGACGCCAACAGCGCGAGCGAGACGGCGAACGTGCGCGGAGACATGCCCAGTCTTCCAAGACCCCCGGCTGGCTAGAAAGTGTCGCGGCGTGGGCGGAGCACCAGCGTCAGGGCGACCGCGAGAAGTCCGAGCAGCGTGACAGGCTCTCCGCTGGTGCTGCAACCCCCTGTCCCACCGGGACTGGTGCCAGCGTCCGGAGTGCTCCCGGCGTCCACTGTCTGAATGGACGTCGCCGTCAGGTTGTCCGCCGTACTGCTCGAGGACGGGGTGAGGGTCGCGGTCGCGACGAAGGGGCTGGTGGCCGCGGGCGCCGCCTGGACGGTGGTGACGACGAGCACGACTTGGCCGGGCTGGAGCCCCCCAAGGTCGCAGGGGAAGGCGGTGGTGCATCCAGCCGGGCTCGAAGGCTGGGGCCACACGCTCGAGATATTGGAGATGAAGGTGGTGCCCGCCGGGAGCGCAAGGTCGAGCGTCACGTCATCGATGGCGGTCGGGCGGCGGTTGAGGATGGCGATGACGTAGCTAAATTGACCGCCGGCCGGCACCTCCGGGTCGAGGAGCTTCACCACCGAGAGGGTGAGGCCGTTCACCACCGTCCAGCCCAAATCCGCCATCACGTCGGGCGTCAAGTCCATGTTGAGCCGGATGTCGGGCTGGATGGCGAACTCGAGATTCAAGGTGTGGGGGTAGGAATCCGCATTCCAGTGGATGACGGACGAGCCGGAGCTCACCGCGGACGGCGTGTAGAGCAGCACGCGTGTTTGGCCCGGGTCGGTGTTGGAAATGTGACCGGAGGTCCCAAAGCTTGCGTTGACCGGTCCTTGACTGAGGTCGGTCAGAAGCGTCGTCCCGTCCTGGTTGCCGATGAAGACGGCCGGAATGCTCAACACTGGCGGTGCTCCCACCATCTCGACGAGCCCTTCGACGTGGTAGTCGAAGACGATGACGCCGATGGCTCCGGCGTCAGCCGCGCGCTCGGCCTTGCTGATGAAAGTGCAGACCACGCCGGCGTCGGCGAAGCTTCGCTCGATGAGTGCGAACTTGCCCGAGAGCTCTGCCGGGTTGGTCAAATCGGAGCAAGCGTCGAGCGGGTTGGCGGCTGCGACCGGGCCCGAGCCAACCAACGGTCCGGAGAAGTCGCCCTCCACCGTATTGAACGGGCTCGTGCCGCCGTCGCTGAATGTGGCGACGAGGGTCGGCGTCGCCGCGAGGTAGGTTGGAATGTCCGCCCGGACCGCGTCCCCGTCGAAGGCGATGCTGCTCGGGGTGGTGGCCAACTGCTTGCGCTGCTGGGCGCTCTCGCTCGACCACGGGACACCGGCGTCGACGTCGAAGATGTGGAAGTCGAAAATGGAGTAGCTGGAAGCCTCGAGGATGCCAGTGGAGGGGTCGACCAGGGAGGAGTAGCCAAGCCCATGGCCGAACTCATGCAGCAGCGTCGTGAAGAGGCTGATTTGGCTGGTGGGGATGTTGCTGTCGAGCCCGAAGTACCAGGCCCCTGGGAAGACGCAGTTGCTGGTGCCCAGGTCTCCGTTGATGTTGACCTGGAACTGAGCGCCACTGTTGGAGAGGTCGGTTCCGGAGAGCGCATTGGCCAGCGTGAAGTCATAGCCGGCAGCAGGGTTGGGAAAATTTTGGGAGCTGATGTAGCCGCCCGGCGTGGTGTAGGCGAGAACCGTCGACTGCGTGGTGCAGTCGAAAATGCTGTTCGTCGCGGCGCTGGTGAACTCGCTGTTGATGACGATGGGAACGCCGCTCACCACCGTCGCGCCCCACATGGCCGCCGTCGTTTGAAAGACGATGAGAGCCTGGTCCCCGCGGGTGGTGCCAATGTTGACCGAGACCGGGTTGGTTGGCGTCGGGTCGTTGAAACCAGCGGCGTTGGGGTTTTGGATGCTCAAGTCCGCCGCCGAGGCGGAAGACGTCGCGGCAAGGCAAAAGCCTGCGGCCAGGACGGAGGCGAGACGCCGGACTCTCACTGAGCGGCCTTTGCAGGGGCTGAGGGCGCGGTGCTGCTGAGGAAGGCGTCGGCCCCGCCGGGGGAGTCCACGCAGGCGGTGCTGACCGTTCCGTCCGCGTTGGTTCGAGCGAGGAGGACTTCGCTGTAGCCATTGCGGATGCGGATGATTTTCGAGCCGGCGACGGCGCCAGGCGAGATGTCGAGGTTCTCAGCGCCTCGGGCGGTCAACTGGCGAACGCTCTCACGGATGTCCGGGCTGGCGGTGAGGTTGCTTCCAGAGCCTCGCGCTAACGCCGCAGAGTTCGCCCGGGTTGGAGAATTTGCCGAGCAAGCGGCGGCCAAGACCAGCATCCAAGGGATGGACCTGATGGGGGAAAGACGCATGGGGGGCACCTTCTGGAGATTACCTCCTCTAACCCGTTTTGGTCGCTCCCCGCCCGCTCCGTCAGTGCCTTTCGAATTCACTTCGGGACGTCTCCTCTGCCCCCGGTGCAGTGTGTTACTCATGCCTTCATGGGTGACGGTGTAGACAAGGAGGCCCGGGAGCGGGCCAAGGCCATCGCCGAGCAGCAGCGGGCCGAGCGTCGGCAGCGCAAGCGCCGCTGTGTCCTGTGCGGCGTCGAGGAGTCGGAGCGGACGCCGCTCGGTCCACATCCGGACGGCATCGGTCCGGCATGCCGCGAGGAAGCGGCCTGTATGGCGCGCCGTGCAGGCCGTTAGGGTGGGACGTCGTCCGCCTCCCCTTCAGCTTTCCCGTCTCATTGATGGCAGTCGGGTTTTGGGCATATACGCCACCTCGATGGGCGGGCAGGCGTTCACCGGGGTCAAGGTGTTTTCCACAACACTCGCGCGCGACCGCGAGGTGATGGGGGAGGCCATCACTCGGTGGCTGCGGGATAACCCCACCGTCGACGTCGTGGACAAGGTCGTGACGCAGAGCTCGGATAAGGAGTTCCACTGCCTGACCATCACGCTTTTCTTCCGGTCGAGGAGTTAGCAGGCGCCAGTGTCGCTTGCGTCGGCTGGCTCGGCTCGTCACTCTTGATGCTCGATGCGGCCACGACGACGTAACCTCAGCTTCCCTGGCATGCACAGCGCCGGGGTTCGCCTCGCGGTGGGGCTGGTCGCCGGTTCGGTCCTCTACGCACTGTTGCGACAGAGCTATGGAGCAGCACTCCTGTTGACCCCGGCCGACGTGCTGGGCCGGCTCTGGGTGTGGCAGCCACTCACCTACGGATTCATCGAGACCAGCCCGATGGGCGTCATCTTCTCGGCGCTCATTCTCTGGCAGGTCGGCGGCTCCCTCGAGCAAAGCTGGGGACCGCGTCGGATGATGACCTTCGCGCTGGGGACGACCGTCGCTGCGGCCCTTCTGACCATCGCTCTGTCGTTCCTGGTCGCGCCGCTCGGGCTGGTGAGCTTCGGCGGTGGCTGGGTGATGAGCATCAGCCTGTGGGTGGCCTACGGGCTCTCGCTTGGCCGCGTCGGGACCAACTTCTGGGGTCTTCCCGTTTCGGGCAACATCCTTGCGCTGATTGGTGTCGGCTTCATTTTCCTCGAGGGCGCCTTCTACGGCTGGCTCCTGGTGGTCCCCGCGGTCTTGGGCCTTTTGCTGGCCGCTGCCTATGTGAAGGTCAGAGGTCCCGAGCTGTGGTGGCTCCGGTTTCAGTCGTGGCGGCTTCACCGCCGTCTGCGCGGCCGCTCCAAGCACCTCAAAGTGGTGGCGCCCGACCGCAACACCCCAAGCGATTCCGACCGGTTCCTTCACTGAGCCGTGCATCAGGGGCGGACCCCGAGTATGCATGGCCGCCTCAACATCCACCCGAGGAGACCGATGCGTACTGCCCTTGCTGCTCTCGCCGTCTTCGCCGTCCCGTTTTCTGCGCATGCGTCCGACTGGGTCTTCGACCCGGCGCACACCAGTGCCCAGTTCGCGGTTAAGCACATGATGGTCTCCACTGTCCGCGGTGCTTTCAGCGGGGTGAATGGCTCGGTCCACCTCGATGACAGCGACGTCACCAAGAGTACGGTCGAGGCGGCCATTCCCATCAGCACCGTGGATACGCGGGAACCGAAGCGCGATGGGCACCTCAAGTCACCCGACTTTTTCGACGTTGCGAAATTCCCGACCATGACCTTCAAGTCGACCAAGGTTTCCCCCGGTCAGGGCGGAACGCTGTCCATCGAGGGCATCCTCACCTTGCACGGAGTGAGTAAGCCGGTGGTGCTGGTCGCCGAGATTACCCCCGAGGTGAAGGGGATGGGCGGGCACGTGAGCCGGGGTGTGTCGGCAACGACGAAGGTGAACCGGAAGGACTTCGGCCTGGTGTGGAACAAGTCGCTCGAGACGGGCGGCGTGCTCATCGGTGACGAGGTGAGCATCCAAATCGACGCGGAGCTCAACCCGAAGACGTAGCGCTCGTTCGAGCAGCACGGGGCGGCTACCCAGTGGTGATGGACTGGACGCCGCCCCGGTAGACGTACACCCGGGCGGTGTTGGTGCGGGCGTCGGAGGGCACGACGAAGAAACCCGGCTCTCCGCCGGCGTGGTCTTCGGAGTAGCCCACCACCTGTCGCCCATCCCGGAACGTCACCTGCACTCGTTCGCCGCGGGTTGGCAGCGGTTTGCTGCCAGGGGCCAGGACAAAGAAGACCGCCTTTAGCCGCCGGGCGGGGATGCGGACCGAGCGTCCGTCAGGCTGCTGCAGCGGGACCACGTCATCCTGCAAGTCGAGGTCATGGACGGTGCCCCGGTGCACCTGACCTTCCAGGGTGTGAATGACTACCCGGTGCTCGCCGTCGACGAAACCCGGGTTGAGCATCATCGGCGGCCCGAAGGCCGACTCCGTCCCGGCCGGGGGCGTGGCGGCCGGCCGAGTCTTCACCGGAGCTGCAGCACGGGGAGGCTCGACCTCGTCCACCAACTCGAGGAGCGGCAGGACTGTCTCGTCCTCGGCCGGGAGGACGGGTTGCAGCGCCGGCGGAGCGCGCGTCGGGACCGGCGTCCGCGGCTGTTGGCTGGTCGGACGGCCAGTCGGGGCAGCGGGGGCAGCCAGCACCGCTGCCCGAATGGGAGCACCCGGTGTGGGCGTCCGCTGTGGAGTCGGGCTCGCCGGCGCGGTGGGCCGGGGCGTCACCGGCGCTGGGGCGACTGGCCGTTCCGGACGAGCCATCCGCTCGGGCGTCTTTGGGGCGACCGCTGCGGGCGGGATGGCCTCCGTCGCTCGAGCAGGCGTTGGCCCCTGCGGCGCGGGCGTGGTGGGAGCGAGGCCGGTGGACGGAAACGGCGCCCGGAGTGCGGCGCCCCCGGCCAGCCCGGGCTCCGTCCGCTGCCAGCCGGGCGGTGTGGGAGGCACGGGGACCGGTCTCGGGGGTGGCCTTGGAAACTGAAACCCCCGGATGCCGCCGCTGCCAGGTGGCGTCGCAACCGGGAAAGGGGGCAGTGGCGTCGGTGTGGCGAGCTCTTCCACCAAGTCCTCATCGCCGACGGTTTCCACCACCTCCTCGACGGGAGGCTCGGCCGAGAGCGGCTCCGGCCAAGGGTCGAGGCCGCGTTCGCCGAGGGAGCCGCCCGAAGGGGCGAACTGCTCTGCACCCAGCACCGGCGGGACCGCAGAGCCCGGTGCCCAGGTAGAGGTGGGGCTCGACCGTGGCGCGGATTGCGAGGAGTCGCCTTCCGATTCGCTCTCTGCGCTGCTGCCGAGTCCTGGCAAAGCAAGGCCCTCGCCGCCCTCCTCGACGGCCAGGGTTTCGAGGAGAAGCGGGAGAGGCGTCACTGCAATGGCGCCGCCCCCATCGACGAGCGCCTCGGGTGCCAGCGCCTCGGGCGGAAGCACAGCGGGCGTCGGTGGGATGGCGCCATCGTCCGTCGCCGGCGCCAAGCCTTCAAGGGGAGGCGGGGCGGGCTCAAGAGGGACGGCGCCCTCGTCGCGGAGCGCTTCGGGCTCCGGGGCCCCCCCGGGCTCAAGCGCGGATGGTGGGAAGGGGACGGCCCCCTCGGCCCCCACGGAGTCGGGCGGCGTTTCAAGGGGTTGCTCGAGGGCCGCCGACAGCCCGGAGACACCGGCCGCGTAGGACTCCGCGGCGGGCGACGCCGGTCCAGTGAGTTCCGCCAAGCCACGGGCCTCGAAGCTGTCGGCTGAACCGACGTCGGTGGGCAACTCGATGGCCTCGCTTCCTTGGCGGGCATACGAGATGAATTCCGCAGCAGCGGCCAGCTGCACCGGCTCGTCGGGCGAGCCGCTGAACTCTACGGCTCGCGTTTCTGCCTGGGGCCGCGCTGCCGGGGCCTCGTCGAAGGGAGCTGGCGGCGGCTCGTCTAGCCCAGGGTCCGTAGGTCGCTCGGCAGCCGTGTCCGACCAGGCGGGAGCGTCGAGTGCCGGCCCACCCCAGGAGGAGTTTGACGAGGCCGTCGGGCGGTCCAAGGAAGGGCCGGCCCAAGGGTCGGCTTCCTTTGCCCCAGCCGCAGGGCTGTCCGCCGAAGGCTTCGCCTCACGGAGGCTGCCGGAGGCCGCTTCCCCTTTCGGTGCATCGGCCGGGCCTCCCGCCGGACTGCCGGGGTGCTCGAGCGGAGGGACGGGCTCCGGAACCGTGCCTATTCCCACGACAGCCGCTGCTGACGGCGTCTCGGCTGGCGACTCGAGGTTTGCTGGCTCGGGTGGCAAGCCAAGCTGACGCCGCAGCGCCGTCCAGCGAGCCGCTTCAGGCTCGCTGAGTGCGCTCTGGCCTCGCTTCTCGCTGAGGGAACGCAGCTCGCGAATTGCTGCGCGGGTGTCGGACATCCGTCGCTCTGTAGCGGCCGGCCCCAGGGGGAGGCCTTTGGCCGCTGTCGAAAAGGCCGGTGCAGTGTACGGCCCTTTTTCATGACTGGGCAGTTTGACGACTGCTGTCGGATGTTTGCCGTGGATGTGGGTTTGAGGTGGAAGCCCCGCTGCAATTCCGCTACGAGGGCCTCTCGTGGGTCCTCACGAAGCGCCATGTCCGGGTCGCTGATGTGTCACACGGCAGCGGCTTGCCCACACCCGACGGTGTGGCGCAGAACTCCGGACGCTCTGCAACCGTTCCGCCACCAAGGGAGCATGCCCTCGTGTCCAGCCCAAGCATCGCGCAGCTCGCCATCAACACGCTGCGGACACTGAGCATCGATGCGGTCCAGAAGGCGAACTCGGGCCACCCCGGCGCGCCCATGGGGTTTGCTCCAGTCGCCTACGCCCTTTGGCGCAACGTCCTTCGCTATGACCCGGCCGACCCGCTTTGGCCGAACCGCGACCGCTTCGTGCTGTCCAATGGGCACGCCTCGATGTTGCTCTACTCCACCCTCTTCCTCGCCGGAGTCCGGGCGGTGAACAAGGACGGCAAGGTGGAGGCGAGACCGGCGGTGTCGCTGGACGACATCAAAGCGTTCCGGCAGCTGGGCAGCCGAACGCCGGGGCATCCGGAGTATGGGCTCACCACCGGCGTCGAGGCGACGACCGGTCCGCTGGGGCAGGGGGCGGCAAACAGCGTGGGGATGGCCATTGCGTCGCGCTGGCTCGGGACGCGTTACAACCGGCCCGGCAAGACGCTGTTCGACTTCAACGTCTACGCCATCCTCGGTGACGGCTGCATGATGGAGGGGATTTCCTCCGAGGCGGCGTCGCTGGCCGGTCACCTCAGACTGTCCAACCTCTGCTGGATTTACGACAACAACCACATCAGCCTAGACGGCAAGACGGCCCTCTCCTTCTCCGAGGACGCTGCTGCTCGCTTCGGCGCGGTGGGCTGGGCGGTCGCCCACGTCGACGATGCCAACGACTTGACGAAACTTGCCGGGGCGTTCGCCTTTTTTCGCGAAACGCGCGACCGCCCGACGTTGCTCATCGTCGACAGCCACATTGGTTATGGGTCCCCGAAGAAGCAAGACACCAGCGCCGCCCATGGGGAGCCTCTGGGCGTGGAGGAAGTCCGGGCCGCCAAGCGCAACTATGGCTGGCCCGAGGACGCCCAATTCCTCGTTCCGGACGGCGTGCCCGAGGATTTTGCTGAGGGACTGGGACGGCGGGGCCGCGCCGCCCAGGAGGCCTGGACACAGACGTTTCTGGCGTATGGCCGCGAGTACCCGGAGTTGGCCCACGAGGTGGAATGCATGAGGCGGCGAGACCTGCCGCCGGGCTGGGAGGCGGCGTTGACCGCCTTTCCGCCGGACGCCAAGGGCCTGGCGACGCGGGAGTCCTCAGGAAAAGTGCTGGAGGCCCTCGGCCAGCGCGTTCCGTGGGTGGTCGGAGGCGCTGCGGACCTGAGCGGCTCGACTCGGACCGCCTTCAAGGGAGAAGGTCCGATGGAGGCTGACCACCCGGCGGCGCGCAACGTCTACTACGGCGTCCGCGAGCATGCGATGGGAGCCATCGTCAACGGCCTGGTGCTGTGTGGCCTGCGCGGCTACGGCGCTACCTTCTTCACCTTCACCGACTACATGCGCACGCCCATCCGGCTCTCGGCGCTGATGGAGATTCCTTCCCTGTGGGTGATGACCCACGACTCGATTGGCCTCGGCGAGGATGGGCCGACCCACCAGCCCGTGGAGCAGCTCGCGGCGCTCCGGGCGGTGCCTCACCTGTTGGTGTTCCGACCGGCCGACGCCAACGAGGTCGTCGAGTGTTGGCGAGTCGTCCTGAAGGCCCGTCACCGCCCATCGCTCTTTGTGCTGAGCCGTCAGGCGCTGCCCACCTTCGACCGGAGTCAATGCGGGCCGGCCTCGTTGGTGGCGCGAGGCGCCTACGTCCTGGCGGAAGCCGCCGGCGGACCGCCGGAGGTCCTGCTGCTCGCCACCGGGAGCGAGGTGGCGATGGCCATCGCCGCCCGGGCTAGCCTGGCCGAGGGCGGAATTCGGGCCAGGGTGGTGAGTATGCCCTGCTGGGAGCTCTTCGAGGAGCAAGACGCCGCCTACCGAGAGAGCGTCCTTCCGGCAGCGGTGACAGCCCGAGTGTCGGTGGAGGCGGCGGCGGTGCAAGGCTGGGACCGCTACGTGGGTCCGGCTGGCACCATCATCGGCATGCGGAGCTTCGGTGCCTCCGCCCCCATCAAAGACGTCCAAAGGCACTTCGGCTTCACTCCCGAGCACATCACCGAGGCGGCACGGGCTCTGGTGAAGGCCAGGGGATAGAACGCCTGTGCGCGTCGTTCACCCATCCAGCGTCAGACTGCGCCAGGAGCGGGCAACTGAGCCGGCCCGGCAGTCGACTCGGGCGAAACGCAGGGAGAGATAAATGAATCGCATCAAGGAATTGGGACTCGCCGGCCAGAGTGTCTGGTTGGACTTCATGCAGCGCAGCTTGCTCACCACCGGGGCCCTCCTCAAGCTCATCCAGGAGGACGGCATTCAAGGGCTGACCTCCAACCCCACCATCTTCGAGAAGGCGGTAGCGGGAAGCCACGACTACGACGAGCTCTTGGCCGCGCTGGCGGCCGAGGGGAAGACGGTCGCCCAGGCATACGACGCGCTGACGCTGCGGGACATCCGCGACGCAGCGCGCATTTTCCACCCGGTGTGGGAGTCCTCGGCTCACCGGGACGGGTATTGCTCGCTGGAGGTCTCCCCCAAGCTGGCCCATGACACGAAAGGGTCCATCGACGAGGCGCGCCGGCTTTGGAAGGCGCTCGGTGCGCCGAATGTGATGATTAAAATCCCCGGCACGCCCGAGGGTGTCCCGGCCATCGAGCAGTGCATCAGCGAAGGCATCAACATCAACGTCACGCTCCTCTTCAGCCAGGAGGCGTACACCAGCGTCGCGGAGGCCTACCTGCGTGGGCTGGAACGACGGGCAAAGCAAGGACAGCAGGTGGCTGGTCTGGCCTCGGTAGCCAGTTTCTTCGTCAGTCGTATTGACTCCGAAGTGGAAAAGCGAGTCAGCCAGGCCCGCGGCAAAGGCGTCGACGAACGACGCGCTCGACTCCTCGAGGACGTCCTCGGTCAGGTGGCCATCGCCAATGCCAAGCTCGCCTACCGGCGCTACCAAGGCCTCTTCAGTGGGCCTCGGTGGCAAGCACTGGCCAGCAAAGGGGCCCACAGTCAGCGCGTGCTCTGGGCGAGCACCGGCACCAAGAACCCCAAGTATTCCGACGTGCTCTACGTGGAGGAGCTGATCGGCCCCGACACGGTGAACACCGTCCCGCCGGCGACCCTCGACGCCTTCCGAGACCACGGGAAGGTGCGCCACAGCCTGACCGAGAACCTGCCCGCGGCCGAGAAAGTGATGGGCGCGCTGCAGGAAGCGGGCATCTCGATGAAGGACGTCACGGACACCTTGGTGACGGAAGGGGTGCAGAAGTTCGCCGAATCCTTCGACGACCTCTTCAAGGCCATCGGCGAGCGACTGCGGGCTCGCCCGGGGAAGGCATGAACGCGCTGCTGCACCAGGAGACACGATGCAAGGCCCAGGCGTAAACGGACCGCCCGCCAAGACGGGTACCGAAGCCCGTGTTGGAGACCCCTGTGTGGTCATCATCTTCGGCGCATCGGGTGACTTGACGCAGCGCAAACTGGTCCCAGCGCTGTTCAACCTTCAAAGCCAGGGCTTCCTCGCTCGGGACATCGGGGTGGTGGGCGTCGCCCGCTCCGAAATCTCCGACGCCAGCTTCCGCGAGAAGATGAAACCCGACGAGAAAGCCCTGTCCACCGACGAGGCGCGCCGCGCCTGGGGGGTGCTTTCCGAGCGAATTTTCTACCTGGCCGCAGACGTGTGCCGGCCAGAGACGTACCAGCAATTGCGTGAGTTTCTACTCAAGCTCGATGCCCGGCTGAAGACGCCCGGCAACTACATGTTCTACCTGTCGGTGGCGCCCGAGTTCTTCGCGCCCATCGTCAAGGGTCTGGGCGGCGCAGGTCTCCTCGAGGAGCCGGCCGGCCACTGGCGGCGGGTCGTCATCGAGAAGCCTTTCGGCCACGACTTGACCTCCGCCATCCAACTCAACCAGGAGCTGCGCTCGGTGGTAGGGGAGCGGCAGATTTTCCGAATCGACCATTACCTCGGCAAGGAGACCGTTCAAAACCTGCTCGTCTTCCGCTTCGGCAACAGCATCTTCGAACCCATTTGGAACCATCACTACATTGACCACGTGCAAGTCACTGCGGCCGAGGAGCTCGGGGTGGAGGCTCGCGGGGGGTACTATGACCACGCTGGCGCACTGCGCGACATGGTGCCCAACCACATCGCGCAGCTGGTCAGTCTGGTGGGGATGGAGCCGCCCATCTCATTCCATGCCGATGCGGTGCGCGATGAGCAGGTGAAGTTGCTCAAATCCATCCAACCCCTCTCGCCAGAGGACGTCCTTCATGCCGCGGTGCGCGGCCAGTACGGCTCGGGGCAGGTGCATGGGCAGAAGGTGCCCGGCTACCGCGAAGAAGAGAAGGTGTCGCCGGAAAGCACCACCGACACCTTCGTTGGCTTGCGCCTGTACATCGACAACTGGCGCTGGGCCCACGTTCCCTTTTACGTGCGGACCGGCAAGCGCATGCCCAAGCGCATCACGGAAATCGTCATCCAATTCAAAGCCGCGCCCTTCATGCTCTTCACCCGGACGCCGGTGAGCCACCTCACCACCAATCGACTCTTCGTCCGCATCCAGCCCGACGAGGGCATCTCGCTGCGCTTTGGGGCAAAGGTGCCCGGCCCCATTTTGGAGATGGGGGCGGTGAAAATGGACTTCCGCTACGTCGACTGGTTCGGGGCCAAGCCTAGTACAGGGTACGAGACCCTCCTCTACGACGCGATGGTGGGGGAAGCGACGCTCTTCCAGCGGGCCGACATGGTTGAGGCCGGCTGGAGAATGGTGCAGCCGCTCATCGACGTGTGGAAGGCGCTGCCCCCGCGGGACTTTCCCAACTACCCGGCCGGAAGCTGGGGCCCAGCCGAGGCTGACGCCCTGTTGGAGCGGGACGGACGGCACTGGGAAGACGGCGACTCGTGATTCTCGCCGGCGACATCGGCGGGACCCATGCGCGACTTGGACTTTTCGAGGTTCGCGACACTGTCCCGACGCTGGTCGCCGAGCGTCATTACCCGAGCCCTGAGTTCTCGGGCCTCGAGTGCGTGGTCCGAGCCTTTCTCGAGGAGCTTCACCCGGTTCCCATCGCCGCCGCCTTCGGCCTGGCCGGACCGGTGCACGAAGGGCGGGTACGTACTCCCAACCTCCCTTGGGAGGTCGATGCCCAAGTGCTGGCCGAGGAGCTCGGGCTCGAAACCGTGGCCCTCATCAACGACTTGGAGGCCCTCGGGTACGGAATCCCGTTGCTCGCGCCGTCCGACTTGGTGGTCCTCAACCCGGGCATCGAGACCCGCGGCAACCGCGCTGTCGTCGCCGCCGGAACAGGGCTCGGCGTGGCCGGCTTGGTGTGGGACGGGCAGCGGCACCATCCCTTTGCCACCGAGGGCGGCCACGCCGACTTTGCGCCGCGAAACGCTCTCGAAGCCGAGCTGATGCTCTACCTGTCGAAGCGGTTTGGCCGGGTGAGCAATGAGCGCATTCTCTCCGGAGCCGGGCTGGGCAACGTCTACGACTTTCTCCGCGAGAGCGGCCGCGGCGAGGAGCCAGCGTGGCTTGCCGAGCGGCTGACCCGTGACGGCCGTGCCAGGGTGATTGGGGAGTGCGGGCTCGACCAGTCGAGCGGACTATGCTCCCAGGCCGTGGACCTTTTCGTGTCCGTTTACGGGGCGGTGGCAGGCAACGTCGCGCTGTTTTTTCTGGCCACCGGGGGTATCTACCTCGGCGGAGGCATCGCCCCCAAGGTGCTGGCGCGCCTTCAGGACCCCGCGCTGTTTCGCGCCGCTTTCATCGACAAGGGGCGCCTTCGACCGCTGGTGGAGCAGACTCCCGTCCGCGTGGTCCTCGACGACCGGGTCGGGATGCGGGGCGCCGCACAGGTGGCTGTGCAGGGAGGCGTGAGGTGAAAATAGTGCCCTCCATCCTGGCCGCGGACTATTGGCGGCTCGGCGAGCAGGTGGCAGACGCCGAACGCGGCGGCGCCGAGCGCTTCCACATCGACGTGATGGATGGGGCGTTCGTCCCGAATTTCTCGCTCGGGATTCCCATCGTCGAAGCAATGCGTCGCGGTACGACGCTGCCCTTGGAAATCCATCTCATGATTGAGCGGCCGGAGCGCTACACCGAGGCCTTCATCAAGGCTGGTGGTGACTTGCTCATTCTCCACCAGGAGGCGACGCCGCAGCTCCACCGCGCCGTGCAGCAGGTCCAGGCCCTGGGGAAGGCGGTGGGAGTGGGGCTCAACCCCGGGACACCGCTCAATACCATTGAAGATTTGGTGGATGAGCTCGACCTCTTGCTGCTGATGACCGTCAACCCGGGCTTTGGGGGCCAGAGATTCATCACCTCGGTGCTGTCCAAGCTGCAGCGGGCCCGGAGCCTTCTCCGCGAGCGCGCCCCGGGCTGCGAGCTGGAGGTGGACGGGGGTGTCGACGCGACCACTGGGCCGCTCGCCATCGCTGCCGGGGCGGATGTGCTGGTGGCTGGAACGTGCGTTTTTGCGCACCCCGGCGGTCCGGGGGCTGGCGTTCGGGCGCTCCGCGAAGTCTGTAGCCGCGGGCCCAGCGCCGCGCTCTAGGGGTCGCGGCCAAGGTCGAAGAGTCGCTTTTTTTCGCCCAGCGCTCGGCCGGTGGCGAATTTCGGAAGAGGGCCTCCTCACCCGCGGAGTGCACCCTCAAATTCCGCGTAGCACGGTGGCTTTGCCCACCCGGCCCAGCGCGAGAATGGTCGCGGCGGTCCGGAGCAGCACCTGGCGGCTGCGAGAGACTTGGGCCACGCGCTCGTAGGCGTCCTTCATCGCTCGTTCCAATTCCGCGTTGACTCGTTCCTCGTCCCAGGCGAGATGCTGAAGGTTTTGCACCCATTCAAAGTAGCTCACCGTGACGCCTCCCGCCGAAGCGAGAATGTCCGGCACCACCACCACGCCCCGTTGTTCGAGCAACGCGTCCGCCTCCGCCTCTGTCGGCCCGTTGGCTGCCTCGAGCACCACCCGGGCTCGGACTTCCGCGGCAATCTCCCGGGTGAGGACGCCTCCCAGGGAGGCCGGCACCAGCAGGTCGCAGTCCGCGGTGAGGACCTCTTCTGGGGTGCAGGCATTCCCTCCGGGGAAACCCCGGACCGCGCCGAAGCGCCGGACGTGCTCGAAGAGCGCAGGGACGCTCAGCCCCGATGGTTCCCGGACGCCGCCCGAAACGTCGCAGACCGCGACCACCTTGGCCCCGCCCTCGGCCAGCGCCCGTGCGGCGTGTGAACCAACGTTTCCGAAGCCATGGACGGCCACCCGCGCCCCCGGCAGCGGCAGCCCCAAATCGCGCAGCACCTCGCGAGCGACATAGAGCAGGCCCCGCCCGGTGGCTGCCTCGCGCCCGCGCGAGCCCGCGAGTTCGAGCGGTTTCCCAGTCACCACCGCCGGAGCGTGCCCGTGGTGCTTGCCGTACTGGTCCATCACCCAAGCCATCACCTGCGGGTTGGTGTTGACGTCAGGCCCGAGCACATCGCGGGTGGGGCCGAGGACGTCCGCCAGCTGGTCCACGTACTTGCGCGTCAGGCGCTCCAGCTCCTTGGCGGTGAGCTGGCTTGGGTCCAGGGCCACGCCCCCTTTGCTGCCTCCGAAGGGCAAGTTCATCACCGCCGTCTTCCAGGTCATGAGCGAGGCCAGCGAAACCATCTCCTCGCCGTCGACATCGGCGTGGTAGCGCAGGCCCCCCTTCATCGGGCCGCGACTGTTGTCGTGCTGCACCCGCCAGCCGGAAAAGGTGCGAACTTCACCGGCGTCCATCTCGATGCTGACCTGGATTTTTATCTCGCGCAGCGGCGCCGAGAGCAGCATCTCGATGCGGTCACCGAGGTCCATCAGACGGGCCGCGGTGCGGAAGTAGTGGGTGGTGGCAGCGAGCGACATCGACTAACGACGCCGCGCCCGCTCGATTTTCAAGGTCTTGCCTTGATGGTGCTGGCCATCGAGCTTCTCGAACGCCGGAGCGTCGGCCTCTGCAACGAAGGCATAGCTGTAAGTCGGCCGGAGCTCGAGACGGGCCAGCTTACCGGTCGGGGCCCCCAAGACCTCGAGCGCGGCGCGGAGCCCCGCTTCGTCAAGGCCCTCGGCAGAGCCAAGGTTGAGCCAGAGCCGGACTTGGCCAGTGACCTCGCTGCGCGGTCGACGCGAACCCTCGCCGGTCGAGCTGGTCTCAGACGGCCGGTCCCGCCGGGGTGGGCGCTCACGGCGGGCTCCAGTGGGCTTGGGGCCCCGTTCCCTCTCGCCGCGCTCAGCTCCGCGTTCGCTGCGCTCGCGCTTGGGCTCGCGGGGAGGCAGGCCGGCAGCTCGTTCCTCGGCCAGAACTGCCTGCGCCTTGTCGATGCGCAGGTGGTGGAAGAAGGATTTGAGCAAGAAGCCAATGAGGTCGTCCGCGTCTTGCCGACCCTTGAGGGCGCCGGCCAGGGCCAGGTAGCCCTCGTAGACACTGGAGGAGGCGGCTTCTTTGATGTCGCGCACGTGGCGCTCGGTCCAGAGCTTGAGGGCTTCCTCTGGGCTGGGCATCTGACGCTTCTCGAAGGCGATGCCATACTTTTTCTCGAGGACGGAGAGGGTGCCTAGCTCACGTCCCGAGATGAGGTTGATGGCGACGCCCTTCTTACCGATGCGGCCGGTCCGGCCGACTCGGTGCAGGTACACCGCAGGGTCCTCCGGCAGCGAGTAGTTGATGACGTACTGCAGGTCGGAGATGTCGATGCCACGCGCGGCAATGTCGGTGGCCACCATGAAGGCGACCTCTCCACGCTTCACCTTGGCCATTACCCGCTCACGCTCAGACTGGGGGAGGTCGCCGTTGAGCAACTCGGCGTCGAATCCGGTCCGATTCAGCACCGCGGTGACCAGCGCCGTGTCGTCGCGCGTGTTGCAGAAAATGATGGCGTTGTCCGGCTCCTCCATCTCCAGCACGTAGATGAGATTTCGCGGCTTGGGATAGGCGTCGGTCACGTCGTACCGGATGTGGTGGATGTGGTCGACGGTGAGCACGTCTCCCGACAGCAGCAGCGCTTCGGGCGAGGCGGTGTACTTGGCGATGAGCCGTTGGATGTCCGGCGGAACGGTGGCGCTGAAGAGCAGCACCTGCCTGCCCTGCGGGAGGCAGTCCAGAATGCGGGTCACCTCCTCGTAGAAGCCCTGGTTGAGCATCTCGTCTGCCTCGTCCAGCACCACGTGCCGGCAGCCCTCGAGTTTGAGGTTCTTGCGGCGGATGTGGTCATAGACGCGTCCAGGCGTTCCCACCACGATGTGAACGCCGCCCTCGAGCGCATCCTCCTGAGCCTTCATGGAAGCGCCGCCGTAGATGGCAGCGACTTTGATGCCCTTGTACTTGCCCAGGTCCCCCACCTCGGCCGCCACCTGAAGGGCGAGCTCTCGGGTGGGACAAAGCACGAGAACGCGGACCTCTTTGTCCGCGGCGTCAATGCGCTCCAACAACGGCAGGCCGAAGGCCGCCGTCTTGCCAGTGCCGGTCTTGCTGCGAACGATGAGGTCCCGGCCGGCGAGGGTCGGGGCGAAGGCCTTGGCCTGGACCGGGGTCGGCCGCAGGTAGCCACGCTCGGCCAGCGCCCGGCGCACCTCGGGAGAAATGGGGAGGTCGTCGAAGCCGATGTCGGCGACGTAGTCCTCTGGACCAACCGCCGGCGAACCATCCTCGGCGCCCCCGCCGCCCGAAGGTGGCGTGGACGAGGACGCAGGAAAAGTGTCTGTCATCTGTGGAAGGGGGCTTAATCCCTGGGGCCGTCTCTGGCAATGTCCCGCGCCGGCCACAAATGCCCAAACCGCGCAAAGCCAAAGGTTCGCCAAAAGCCAAGCGCCAGCCGGTCAAGGCTCGCGCCACGCCTCGGCGCAAACCGCCTCAGCGCGCGCCTGCCGCGGAGCCGGTGCCAGCCGAGCCGGCGCCGGTACCCCGGCCAGCCCCCGACGCCCGTGGGGCGAAGCGCGAAACGGCTCACTCTCCGGGGAGGGAGGAGGAAACGCTCAAGGACGTCGAGCGCCCGTTGAAGGAGCCGGCAGCGCGGGGACTGGAACGCGCGGACCCTCTGCGCGCCTACATGACCGAGGTGCAACGCCACCCACTTTTGAGCCGCGAGGCGGAGACGGCCCTGGCGCGGCGCTATCGCAGCACGGGGGATTTGGACGCTGCGGCTCAGCTGGTTTCGGCCAATCTCCGCCTGGTGGTGAAGCTCGCTCACGAGTACCAGCGCAACCCCATCGCCCTGCTCGACCTCATCCAGGAGGGCAACATCGGGTTGATGCAGGCGGTGAAGAAATTTGACCCGGAGCGAGGGGTCAAGCTGTCGACCTATGCCGCCTGGTGGATTCGCGCCTACCTCCTCCGCTACATCATGGACAATTGGAAGATGGTGAAGTTGGGCACCACCGAGGCCCAGCGCAAGCTCTTCTTTAAGCTGCGGCAGGAGCAGCAGCGGCTGACCTCACAAGGGGTCGAGCCGAGCCCAAAGCTCCTTGCCGAACGGCTGCACGTCACGGAGCGCGACGTGGAAGAGATGGACCAGCGCCTCGGTCAGGACGAGATGTCCCTCGACGCGCCGGTGGGCGAAGACGGGAAAACCACTCGCGTCGAGCGGCTCATGCCGGCCAGCTCCATTCAGGGCGCGGACGAGCAGCTGGCCAGCGAGCAAGTGAAGCGCCTCTTCCGAGACAAGCTCGGCGACTTCGCCAAACAGCTGGACGGCAAGGAGAAGTACATCTTCGACAAGCGTCTCATCGCCGACGAACCGATGACCCTCCAGGACATTGGCACGCATTTCGGCGTGTCTCGGGAGCGAGCACGCCAAATCGAAGCCCAGCTCATCGGGCGAATCCGCGACTACCTGCGTCGCGAGATTCCAGACTTCGACGTGGTGGCCAAGCCAGAGGTGTGAGGCCGGTCCCGAAGAACCACCTCAGGCCGAGACGCGGGCAGGGG
>JBKQSS010000039.1:0-3441 GCA_052143535.1 Myxococcaceae bacterium
TGGCCACGCGCCGCATGGAGAGGACGAGGGTGCTGCCGCCCTGGGCGACAACCTCGACCGAGGGCGTGCCCGTTTGCACCACCGTGGAAGGACGGGCCGACTGCATGCCCGGGACGCTGGGGCCTACGGAGGCCTCGCCGATGTCGGTTCGGGCAACCGGCCTCATGGCCGAGGCATTTCTCCAAGGACGCTTAAGCCCAGCGTCCGCTCCACCTGCCAGCGCTCGACGAGGCGCCTGGAGCGGAGGTCCACCAGCGCAGCCACGAGGGCCGCAATGAGCAGGCCTGCGAAGAGGCCGGCGGCCACCACCACGGGGATTTTCGGCTTGGACACCTTCTTCGGGAGCTCCGCCGGGCGGATGGTGCTGTAGCGGTACTTGAAGGCGGCGCGGGCGGTGTCTAGCTCGATGCGGGCCGCGTCCAGCCGCTCGATGAGGCTGTCGTAATTATTCATCGCAAAGCGCAGCCGGGCCTTGGCGTAGGCGTATTGCTCGGCCGAGGCGTCCGAGCCGGCGGACAGCACGCGCCGGGCCTCAGAGAGTTGCGGCGCTGCGAGGTGCACCTCGGTGCCTTGTGCGTCGGAGGGCTTGTCGCCGCCGAGCTGCGTGTACTCGGAGGCGAGCTCGTGCTCTTCGCGGCGCAACTCGGCCAGCTGGGGAGAGTCGGCCGTCATGGCGGCAATGCTTTCCTTGAGGCGCTGCACGGTGGGATGCGCGTCGGCGTACACCTGCTTCTGTTTCTCAAGCTCGTCCTTGAGCTCGCCCAGCCGGCGGCTCCGAAAGGCCTCGAGGTCGCGAATGGCACGGCGCTTTCCGTCGAGCAACGTCTTGAGCTGAGTCACCTCCGGAGAGGTGTTGGCAGAGTCCCTGAGCCTGGGGGCTCGCGGCGCTCCCGGGGTGAGGGACCGCGCGTGGGCCGGCTCCAACCGCTTAATCTCATCCATCGCCACGTCGATGGACTGCTGCACTTCAGCCGCATGCCGCTCGAGGATGGAGATGGCCTCGGCAATGGAGGAGACCTCGGCGGCGTGGCGGGCGTCGAGGAAGTTTTGCTGTGCCGTCTCCACCAGGTGGAAGGCAAGCTGTGCGTCCGGCCAGTCAATGGCGATGGTAACGGTGCCTTCGTTGGCGAAGACGTAGAGACGCTTTTCCAGCATCTCGATGAGTTCCTCGTGCCGTTCCTCGTCCGTCGGCTGGGCGACGAGCCGGATGACGAAGTCCCGCAACTTGATGATGGGCGCCTTCGTTTTGTCCCAGCGTTCGAGCAGGTTGGTCTGCTTCATGAGCGAGTCGAGGTTGTCCCGCCGGCGCACTGTCTCCGGGGCGGCGCGGGTGGGCGCGTCCGCATCGGTGGGCACGTTGCGGCTGGGGTTTCCCAGCGCGGGCATGATGAGGTTCCGCTGCGCCAGCAGCTCGGCCTCGACGTGGTAGTCCTTCGGAAAAACAGCCAGGCCGAGCAAGGTGAGCACCAGCACGGAGGCAAATGCCCCGATGGCCACCCAGGGGTGTCGCCGCACCGAATGCAGGACGAAGAAGAGGTAGTCGCGGAGCTTCTTGACGTCCACCAACTCGAGCGACTCGGGCGCGCCCTGGTCGCCCGGCTCGGTTCCCCCCCGCTCGCTCACGACCGTGTCTCCTCGGCGAGGTTGCCAATGAGCTCCTTCACGGCGGCAGCGAAAACGTGGCGCTTGAAAGGCTTCACGAGGTAAGTGCTCGCGCCCACTTGCTCGGCATAAGCCCGGTCCTGCGGGAGGCCCCGAGCGCTCATGATGAGAATGGGAACGCCCCGGAGCCGCGCCTCGCCGCGCATGAATTGGCAAACCTCATAGCCGGACAGCTCGGGCAGCATCAGGTCCAGACACACCAAGTCCGGCTTGTTGACGGCCACGTGGAGGATGGCTGCCCGGCCTTCGGCGACCTCGGTGACTTGCATGCCCATCGCCTCGAGGTGACGGCGGACCAGACCGCGGAGGTCCGGGTCATCTTCCACCACCAGGGCGGTGCGGCCATTGCGCGACACTGTCGACTCTTGAGCTTGAGCTGCCACGGGTCTGCCCTTCTTCGAAAAAGTCATACCTCAGTACATACGGATGGCGACGCTACATCCCAATTCACGACGAAAGTTGCACGGTTGCGTACGGAAGAAGCCCGACGCGTGGCGCTCATTGGAGAAACCCCAGGTCTCCCTGGCTGGTGGAGGCCCCGGCCACCGTCCCTAGCTTCCCCGAGGCGCCGGCCACCGAGAGGAAGAGCACCCAACTTGTTCCATTCAACGCGCCCGGAACGGCGTAATTCAAATACGCAATGCGCGCCCCACCGGCCAGGATGACGTGCGGGCTTGCCTGAAACACCGCTCGCAGCTCCGCACGGGCGTCGATTTCCCGGGGGTTGGCCGATGCAGCCGCCCCGGCCGACGCCTCGAAAAGCCAATTGTTGCCCACCCCCCACAGCGCCGAGGCCGACAGGTCCAGACGCTGAATGACGTTGCCGGAGAATTGGTCGACTATGGGCAGTACCGCGAGGGTGGCACTGAGAAGCAGCGTCTGGTTGACGAGCGGCACCTGGTCCCGAATGCTCGCGCCGAAGATGGGGTACACGGTGGTGGTGGCCGGCACCGGCGTCCGGTGCAGCCAGAGCAAGTCCTCGTCCACAAGGCTGGGGATGTCGTACGAGGAGCTCTGGTAAACCACGCCGAGACCGCCCCCCAGTTCCATGCTCAGCGTCGCGTCTAGCGAATGCTGCCATTTGAGGCCGGCCTCGGTGCCCCAAATGCTGAGGCCGGTGTTGTAGTGGGGCAAAAGCACGGTGCTTCCATTCTCGTTGTTCGAGCCACCCGGTCGGTACACCGGCCCGTAGACGAGCAGGCCGGAGCGCAGTGTGGTGAGGAGGGTGTCGTGGGTCTGAAGCTTCAGCGTGCCCACCACGTCCAGGAAGGGCCCGCGCTGCAGTGGCAGCTCCTGGCGGGCCAACTCGTTCAGCCCCTCGCTGTAGAGGTAGCCCACGTCGAGGTCGAGGCGGAACACCGCACTGGTGAGAACGTAGACGCCCAACCGCGCCGAGGTGTCGATGAGGTTGAGGGTGGCCGACTGCGGCACCAGCGGAATGGTGGTGGTGCTCGGTGGTCCCTGCCCCACGCCCCCGCCAGGCCCCGTCCCCGGGGCCGTGCCCAGGTTGACGACCGGCGAAAAGGTTTGGTCCCCCACCCACAGCCGGGCCACCAAGTAAATGCCGACGGTGCGGCTCAGCTGCTGCTCCACCTCCACCAGAACGCGGTTGAAGAGCAGCTTCTGGTCCGGGACCGCCGGCGTGTAGAGCAGCCAGGGCACGTAAACGATGGTGACTTGGCCGGTGTGCGAGCGCTGCTGCACGAGGATGGCTGGCTCGAGCACGAAGTTGGAGGTCACCGAGTACTGGTCCACCGAGCCAATGAGCTCCGTCCCGTA
>JBKQSS010000040.1:0-7541 GCA_052143535.1 Myxococcaceae bacterium
GAGGGGGCGGACCTCGAAGGGCGCGCCGTCATTCGCCGGGTGCTTCAGGAGAGGGGCTACCGCATTGCCGAGGTGACGGTGGACTTCGAGGACTGGGCCTGGAATGGCCCCTACGCCCGTTGCCTGGCCAAGGGCAGCCCAAAGGCGGTGCAGGTATTGGCGGACTCGTACTTGGACGCGGCAATGGCACACCTCCATTGGTCCGCGGACACGGCGCAGCGCCTCTTCGGCGCTCCCATTCGCCACATTCTCTTGCTTCACGTAGGCGCCTTCGACGCGTACATGGCCGAGGCGCTTTTGACGGCCTATGAGAATGCCGGCGTGAAGTGGGTGACGCTGGACGTGGCGCTTCAGGACGCTGTGTACAAAGAGGAGCCACGGCCAGCGCGCTCGGTGCGCGGGCCGCTCCTCTTTCAGGTGTTGCGAGCGCGGGAGTGGCGGGGCTTCCCCATCCCGGCGAGTCCCGAGGACATGCTGACGCTGGCCTGTCAGTAGCGCCGGTACGCTGGAGTCGGCCATGGCAGCCGCCTCCCACGCCCAGAAGCGCGCCGCGCTGCGCAGCCGTGCCATTTTCCGCCTCTTGGCAGCCGTTACGGCCGGTGTCCTCACCGGTGTCCTCGTTACTGGCAACCATGGCTGGGCCTTCCGGCTGGTGGCCGGTTGGGACGCGGGGCTCGTCGTCCTCCTCGGCCTGGCCTGGAGTCTCATTCTCCGCGATGGCCCGGAGGCCACGCGGCGCCGCGCGGCCGCGGTGGACCCCGGAAGCGCGCTGGTACGGCTGGTGGTGGTGGTGTCCTCGACGGTGTGCCTCCTCGCGGCCACCGCCGTCGTCCGCTTTGCGAAGACGCTGGCCCCGAGGACGAGCGAGGTGCTGGTGGTGCTGGCGCTTTTGGCGGTGGCCCTGGCGTGGATGGCGGTGCACACGGCCTTCACCTTCCGCTACGCGCACCTCTACTACCGGACGGACGGCCAGGTGGGCGGCTTACGCTTCCCGGACGACGCGCAGCCAGCGGACATTGACTTTGCCTACTACGCCTTCACGGTGGGCATGTGCTTCGGCGCCACCGACGTGTTTCTCACCGAGACGCGCTTCCGGCGGGCCACCCTGGGGCACGCCATCCTCTCCTTCTTCTTCAACACCGGCATTCTCGCCATGACGCTCAACTTCATTCTGTCGGGGCTGAGTTAGAGCCAGTCGTAGGCGAGGCGAAGGGCTTCCTTTCCCCCGTGCCGAATGGGCTGCCCGTGGGTGAGGAGTACCTTGTCGAAGTCCTCGGCCAAGACGCGCTCGAGGCTGGCCCGGGCCCGCGGCCGGTTGCCGTAAACCGCCCGCAGGACGCGGCTAAAGCCTACCCGGCCATAAATGCCTCCGGCGCGGAGGTAGATGCGGGTGAGCCAATGGTTACTCGAAACAAAATTCTCCACGAGGTCCGCGACAATGAGAGTCCGGCTGTGCGGGTGGAGAAACACCGTCTCGCGCAGCGCACAGCCTGAAATAAACAGGGGCTTCAAGGCCCCGCCCCAGTCCGGGTGCGGGACTTCCGAGAGCTCGGCGTCTATGCGCAAGTCCGGCCGCTTCTTGGCCATGCCCGGCGGGGCATGAATGCGGGCCTTGGGGAAGGCGAGAGACCAGGGGCCGACGTGGAGGTGGTGGTAGAGGTCCGGCAGGACGAGGTGCTGCACCGGCCCCAGTGCCTCCACCTCGGTGCGCAGCGGCCCCGTCATGGGCACCACCGAGTGCAAGAGGAGGCCCCCGCCCGGCAGACGCACCACCGTCATGCGGGTGCCAAGCTGAATGCCGTAAAGAGACTGCGGCGCCTTGGCCACCCACACGCCGTCGTCCCAAGCTTCGAGTGCCATGGCGGACAAGGACGCTACGGCCCGAAGTGCAGCACGTGCAAACGCTTGCTTCGGGAGGGCTGCGCCTTGGGCCTCGGGAAACAGGGGGGCCGCTTCCCCGGCCGCTTGGGGGCTAGCAAGCCCCGGGTGGCCGACTAGCGTTCTGTCACTGTCGCAAGCCTTGCGGACTCAAACAGGCGTTGGGGGGAGATGACGGGCTCGTCTAGCGGCACCTGCGCGCCGAAGCGCTGGGCAAGCTTTTGTTGCACCTCGGGCACGCTCAAGTCGAAGTCCCGAAGCCGCTGGGGCTCGCCGAGGCGAATGCCCAAGGCCCGCTCGTACACCTTCCAGACAAGCTCCGAGCAGTAGAGGCGCTCGTCGCTCCACTCGAAGGTGCTGTCGTAGGGCGCCCCCTCGAAGCGGCGCATTTGCTTCTGCAACTCAACCTGGGACGCCGTGTCCAAGACTTGGTGGGCGTCCACCAGGCGCTTCACCACGTAGTGCCCACCCTCGCCTCGGGCAAGCCAGTCGAGAAGAGGCGTTGCCCGCACCGTGGCTTCGGCCTCCAGCACATAGGGCTTGGCGTCGCGGAAGGTGACGAGGCCGACGTGGCTGTACACGAAGTGCGTAGCCTTCTGGATGGCTAGGGACTGCGGCGAGCGCGAGGTTTGAAAGACAATGTCGCCTTCCTCCACCGCGGGCGGCCCACTGGACGAGCAGCCCAGGGCTGTCACCAGGACGCCAACGAGGAGGAGGAAGGCAGGCCAGTGGCGGCGGCCCCTCACGTGCAGAAGTGGCGCAGGGCCTTCTCCAGAATTTCCTCGCAAAGGAGGAGCTCCGCCACCGGGACGAATTCCCCGGACTGGTGGGCCACCTGAATGTTGCCCGGGCCAAACACCACCGCCTCGGCCCCCAGCGCCGTCATTTGCGGCGCCTCAGTGCCGAAACTCACGGTAATGGGCTTTTTGCCCGTCTCCTTCTCGAGGAAGGCCACCACCTCGGCGGTAGCCGCCGTCTCGACGCCCCTGTCCGTCCGTTGCACCTGCACCTCGAAGCGCAAGCCCGGGTAGGCCTTTTGAAGCCCTTCCACCATGCGCTGGACGTGACTTGGGACAACGTCCGGCGCCTGCCGGGGCAGTGGCCGCCACTCGAGGGTAAAGGTGCAAGCGCCAGCAACGACGTTTTTCGCCCGGCCGCCCTGGACGAGGCCGACGTTGAGGGTGGTGAAGGGCGGCTCGAAGGAGGCGTCAGTGTCCTTGCGTAGCTCGCCTTTTGAGTACTCCTCGAGGCGGCTAATAAACTGGGCCGCACCGTAAATGGCCGAGACGCCCGAGTCCGGGTAGGCGCTGTGGCCCTCCTTGCCGGTGACGCGCACCTCGGCCAGGCAGTACCCCTTGTTGGCGCGGACGGGGGTGAGGGACGTCGGCTCGCCGACAATGGCCCTTCGGGCGGCGCCTTTCTTCGCGTCCACCAGCATTTTGGCCCCGACGCAGCCCACCTCCTCGTCGGCGGTAAAAATGAGGGCCGCTGGTTTGGGCAGCTTCGCTGCCTCCGCCCGCTCGGCGGCGACAAGCGCACAAGCAATAAAGGCCTTGGTGTCGCAGGCGCCGCGGCCATACAGCTTGCCGTCCTTGGCGGTGAGGGTGAGGGCCTCGGCCCAGGCGCCGTCATAAGGGACGCAGTCGGTGTGGCCCACCAGCGCGAGCTCCGGCGTCCCGCCGCGCGGAGGAAGCCCGAGGAGGTTGTACTTCTCAATGCCGGCTTCGTCCGTGTAGCTGTGGCGCTGGCAAGCGAAGCCAAGGGCCAACAGCCGCGGCTCGAGCCAGTCAATGAGAGGCTTGTTGGAAAGCCGACTCGTGGTGTCAAAGGACACCAGTGTCCGCAGCGTCGCCTCGAGTTGGGCCTGTACCTCACTCACGCTGGAAACACCTTCCGGCACAACTCGGCATAGGCCCGGGCGCTCCTCTCCTGTAGCGGGTGGCGCCCGTCCCGTACCACCCACTGGCCTTGCACCGCCACGTCCCGTACCGCCGCTGAAGGCGCGGAGAAGACGACGGAGGCCAGAAGGGCATTGGCCGGCGCGCCGACGAGGGACGGGTGGGAGAGGTCCACCGTACAGACGTCCGCCGGGGCGCCGGGCCGCAGGACGCCTGAGGGGACGCCCAGGGCGCGGGCGCCATTCTCGGTGGCGAAGCTTAAAAGCAGCTGGCCCAGGCCGTCCGGGCCTGCGGGCGCGTCCAGCACTGCGCGGCGGCCGCGCGTCAGCCGGAGGCTGCCCTCCAGCATGCGCAACTCGTCAAACACGTCCAAGGTGGCCTGGCTGTCCGAGCCAATGCAGAGGCGCACGCCGGCCCGGGCCATGCCGTCCGCGGCCAGGACGCCGTCCCCCAAGTCCCTCTCGGTGCTGGGGCAGGCGCACACCGAGGCGGCGTGGAGGAGCTCCCGCTCGTGCGGCATGGTGTACACGCCGTGCACGGCGGTGAAGCCCTCTTTGAGAAGCCCGACGTCCGAGAGGAGCTCCACCGGGCGGCGCCCGTACTCGGCCTGGCACACCACCACCTCCTCCGGCTGCTCGGCCACGTGCATGTGGACAATGGCCTCCCCGGACGCGGCTGCTGCCTCCAGCCAGGCGCGCGGCACCGCACGGACGCTGTGCGGGGCAATGCCCACCGTCACCAGGCTGTCCCGTGCGGTACGGGCCCGGAGGTCCGCCGCGGCGCGCAGCCAGGCCTCGGGCGAGGCGTCGTAGAAGCGGACTTGGCGGGGGTTGGGGGGGGCCATGTAGCCAGGTCTCGAGTAGCCCGCGCGCAGAAGCACCATGCGCAGGCCCACCTCCCGGGCGGCGCGGATGACTTGCAGGGCGAGCTCCAGGGGCTCGGCGTAAGGAGTGCCGTCCGGCTGGTGGTGGAGGTAGTGGAATTCCCCGACGGTGGTAATTCCAGCCAGGGCCATTTCCATAAAACACTGCCGGGAGGCGACGTAGACGCCCTCCGGGTCCAGCGTCATGGCCGCCCGGTACATGGCCTCGCGCCACGTCCAGAAGTCATCCACCTCGACGTCCGGGGAGCGCGCCTCGGTGCGGCCACGCAGCATGCGCTGGAAGGCATGGCTGTGGACGTCCACCAACCCCGGCAACAAAAGCCGCCCAGGAAGGTGCTCCACCAGGGCGCCTTCAGGGGGCGGGCCGGCCGAGAGGCACGCGCCCTCGGGGGACACCTCCACTGCCGCGCCGCGCAACAGCGCGCCATTCCAGAGGACAGCGTCGGGAAAAATCCAGCGGGACGGGCGCATTGGGGTGGGACGCTTCCAGCCTACCCTCCGGAGGGGCCCCCTTGGGGCGGGCCGAAACCATTCTGTGGGGCCATCCGTACTTGGGCCACGGGTTTCGGGGTGCGCACTGGCGTCCCGAGGTTGTACAACGCCCCTCCCCCGCCTGGGGCCAATGCGAAGTCCAGGCGCCTCAGCAGCTGTCCACCCTTTCCAAGGAGAAGAGACACACCATGAAGAAGACTCTCAAGGGAGCCGTCATTGCCTCCGCCGTTGCCTCACTGTTTGCCGCCGGCGCCTTCGCCGGGGACGCCCCGGCTCCGGCCGCCAGCAAGGGTGTGAAGTGCTCTGGCGTCAACAGCTGCAAGGGCACCGGTGCCTGCGGCGGCGCCACCAACAGCTGCGCCGGGAAGAATAGCTGCAAGGGCAAGGGCTGGAGCTACACCCCGACGGACAAGGACTGCACCGCCAAGGGCGGCAAGGTTGTCCCGCCGGAAGCGAAGAAGAGCTAAGTCGCAAAAGAAGTCAGGACTTGAAAAAACCGGGGGCACGCCCGGGGCCCTTTGCTCCCCTAGCCTTGGGGACGTGAGGGCTCGGGGCGTCTCCCCTTTTTTTCGACTAAGACTTCCCTTCTTCCATGTCCCTCTCGCTACCAGTGTTGGGCCACGGCATCGGCCTACGAAGCGAGCACTTCTCCGACTTCCTCGAGCGGAAGGTGCCGGTGGACTGGGTGGAGGCCATCAGCGAAAACTTCTTCGTCGAGGGCGGCCGCCCGAAGGCGGTGCTGGAAGCCGTGCGCCAGCAAATGCCGGTGGTGCTGCACGGCGTCTCGCTTTCCATTGGCGGGCCGGACCCGCTGGACAAGACGCACCTTCAAAAGCTGCGGGAGCTGGCGCGCTGGGTACAGCCGGCCTGGGTGTCGGACCATCTCTGCTGGGGCACCCACCAAGGCCGCTACCTGCATGACCTCTTGCCGTTGCCCTTCACCGAGGAGTCCCTGGCGCACGTGGTGGCCCGGGTGGAGGAGGTGCAAGAGGCGCTGGGGCGGCAAATACTCTTGGAAAACGTCTCCAGCTACCTGACGTTTTCGGCCTCCACCCTCACCGAGTGGGACTTCCTCGCCGAGGTGGCAAAGAGGGCCGACTGCGGCATTCTCTTGGACGTCAACAATATTTACGTCAGCGCCCGCAACCACGGCTTCGACGCAGAGGCCTACCTGAAGGGCATTCCGGTGGACAGGGTGGGCCAGTTTCATTTGGCTGGCTACTCGGACAAGGGCACCCACCTGCTCGACACGCATGACAGCCCGGTGACGGACCCCGTCTGGGCGCTGTACCGAGAAGCCGTCCGCCGTTTCGGCCCCGTCACCACCCTCATTGAGTGGGACGAGCACATTCCGCCGCTCGAGCGTCTGCTCGAAGAGTCCCAGAAGGCGCGCCGGGTGGCGCTGGCCGCACACACGGAGGCCACGTGAGGCTGGGCGAGCTCCAGCACCAGCTTGCCTTGGCCGTTGAGGCGCCCGGCACGGCGGAGCCCGGGGGGCTGGCTTCCAGCATTGCGTCCCACCCGCCGCTCGACGCCGTCGCCCGGACGGGCATTTACGCGGAGATGTACCGCGCCCGGCTGCAGGACGCGCTGCGCGCGGACTTCCCAAACCTCGCCCGCCTCGTCGGCGACGAGGGCTTCTTCGAGCTCGCTTGGGCCTACGCAGCCGCGCACCCAAGCGCCTCCTCGGACATTGGCCAATTCGGCCGCCACCTGCCGGACTTCCTCGACGCCCACCCTGGCACGAGGGGGGACGAGGCGGACCTCGCCCGGCTGGAGTGGGCGCTGGCCCAGGCCTTCACGGCCAAGGACAGAGAGCCCGCGAAGCAAGAGGCGCTGGGGCGGCTGGGGGAGGCGGCCGCGGAGGCACGCTTTGCTTTCGTCCCTGCCCTCAGCGTCCTGTCGCTGTCGCATGACGTATTGCCCTTATGGCAGCAGCTGGAAGCGGAGTCCGAGGAGTTGCCGGAGAAAGAGAGTCGCCCGGTGTCCGTCGCCGTCTGGCGCAAGGGCTTCCAGGTGCTGCACCGGGCCCTCTCCCCTGATGAGGCAGAGGCCCTGGAGAGAGCGCGCGCGGGTGCCACGCTGGCCCTGGTGTGCGAGGCCTTCAGCGAGGCGGAGGACGCCAGTAGCGAGGCGTTTCGGACACTTGCTGCCTGGTTTCAGGACGGCTGGGTGGCGGGCGTCGAAAGCGCTTGACGGGAAGGGCCCGTCCCCCTAGCTCCCCTCCTCAGCAGGGCCAAACGTTGCTGGGCCTCTCGCCCCGCAAGGGGGTAGGAAGCCCGGCCGCAACCCAAAATTTCGAGCACAACCGGAGAGTGTGTCCATGAAGAAGACAACGTTGACAGTCGCTTTTGCAGTGGCGGGAATGCTCGCCGCCTGCGCGGAGACGA
>JBKQSS010000041.1:0-208215 GCA_052143535.1 Myxococcaceae bacterium
CTCGATTCGCGAACCACGCTGCTTGACGCGTTGCGAGACCATCTCCAATTGAGCGGATGCAAAAAGGGTTGCGATCACGGCCAGTGTGGCGCTTGCACGGTGATACTGGACGGACATCGGATACTAAGTTGTCTCACGCTGGCTGCAGCCGCCACCGGTTCCGAGATCATCACGGTTGAGGGTCTCGCTGTGGACGATGCCCTTCACCCGATGCAGGTGGCGTTTCTCGAACACGATGGATTGCAGTGCGGATACTGCACACCTGGCCAAATTTGCTCTGCCGTTGCGCTGCTCGATGAGCACGAGCGGGGCGATCTGAGTGTTGTATCCTTCGAAAGGGTACACAATGGCCATGTGGAACTGACCGATGAAGAAATCCGTGAGCGAATGAGCGGCAATCTGTGTCGTTGCGGTGCCTACCCAAATATCATCGCCGCCATTCGTGCGGTTGTCAGAAAGGGACATGCATGAATCCTTTCATTTACCAACGCGTTCAGACGGCGGATGAAGGCCTTCTTGCCGTCTCAACCGATGGCGCAAAATTTCTGGGTGGCGGCACAAATTTGGTTGATCTGATGAAAGGAGGCGTCGAGCAACCGACTAAATTGGTGGACGTGACTCGCCTCAACCTCACTTCAATCAGGAGGTCATCCGATGGCTCAATAATGATCGAAGCTGGAGTGAGTAATAGTGCCGTGGCCAACAATGAGATCATCCGGACGCACTATCCTATGCTTTCGCAGGCAATTTTAAGCGGAGCCTCCACACAGCTTCGCAACATGGCGACCACGGGTGGAAATCTTGTCCAAAGGACTCGGTGCTCCTATTTCATGGATCCCTCATTTGACGCGTGCAATAAGCGGAAACCGGGCAGCGGATGTACGGCTTTGAAAGGGCTCAATCGCGGACACGCCATCCTCGGTGCTAGCGAAAGTTGCGTCGCCATTAATCCTTCCGACATGGGCGTCGCTCTCGCTGCTCTCGGGGCTATCATTCATATTCGAAGCAGATTGGGCAACAATCGCAGGGTCAAACTGGAAGACTTTTATCGGCTACCCGGTGCCACCCCTCACATCGAAACGCAATTGGTCCAAGGGGAACTTATCGGCGCCGGGCTGCCGGTGACCGAACCATCCGGCAATATGATTGTCGACATCGGCGGAGGAACCTCCGACGTCGCCGTCATCTCCCTCTCCGGCATCGTCCACGCGAAGAGCGTGCGCATCGGGGGCGACAAACTGGACGAAGCCATCATTCAGTACGTCAAACGCAAGTACAACCTGCTCATCGGCGAGCGGACCGCCGAACTCATCAAGATGGGCATCGGCACCGCCTACCCCACCGATGAGGTCATGACGATGGAGATTAAAGGCCGAGACCTGGTGGCCGGCGTGCCCCGCACCCTCACCGTCAGCTCGGACGAAGTCCGCGAGGCGCTGAGCGAGCCGGTGAATGGCATCGTCGACGCGGTGAAGATGACACTCGAGCGCACTCCCCCGGAGCTGGCCGGAGACATCGCCGACCGCGGGATTGTGCTGGCCGGCGGCGGTGCGTTGCTGAAGAACCTGGACACCCTGTTGCGTGAGGAGACTGGCCTTCCCGTCTTCCTCGCCGAGGACCCGCTCTCCGCGGTGGTGGTGGGCGCCGGCAAGGCACTGGAGTCCTTGGACATCCTCCGCCAGGTGTGCCGCCCAGTGTGAAGCACACCGTCGAGACGTTGGAGGTGGCCAGTCCCGCCCTCCACCGCACGCTGCCTTGCACGCTGCTGCGCCCGTCCGGGCGCGCGCCGCAGGCTGTACTGTACCTGCTTCACGGGGGCTACTCGCACCACGCCGAATGGGCCGAGCGGATGGACCTCGCCGCCATGGTGTCCCCCTGGCCACTGGCCATCGCCCTACCCGAGGGAGGCTTCTCGCTGTGGGTCCATGGGCACGACGGCCAGCACTGGGAGCGCTACGCGGCCTTCGACGTCCCGGCTGAAGTGGAGTCGCGACTCGGCCTGTTGGTCGGGCGCGGGCAACGGGCGGTGGCCGGCCTCAGCATGGGGGGCCTGGGAGCCCTGCACCTCGGCCTCACCTACCCCGAGCGCTACCAGGCAGTGGCCGCCCTGTCCGGCGCCTTTGGAATGACTTGGTGGAACATCGGCCGCTTCGAGGGCTCGCCCTTTCTTCCCGCCCTAGGCCCCATGGGAAGCGGAACGCGGGCCTGGGTAGAACCGACACGTACGCTGCTGCGCGCCCTGGCCCGCGGCGGGCCAGAAGCGCTTCCGCGGATGTGGCTCGCCACCGGAACCGAGGACGACAGCGAAGTGACTGAGGCCCACCGCGCGCTCCAGGCCGCATTGAGCGCGGCCAAGGTGGTGCACACCGCGCTGGAGCAGCCCGGCGGGCACAGCTGGGACTTCTGGGAGCAAGAGACGCCGGCGCTCCTGGCGTTTGTGGCCGACGCGCTTCACCTCGAAGCGGACGCCCCGGGGCCAGCGGGGGGCCGATGACGAGATGGCTACGGCGCTACCAGCGCACCTCCTGGTCCTCGGTGACGCCTGGGAAGTCCAAGAGCTGCAGCACTTCGCCGCCAGCGGACACGGTGCCGACGAAGAAGCCTTGAAGCTGCCAGAAGCGGCTGCGGACCAGCCCCAAGTTTCGTTCCTCCCGGTGCAGGTGCAAGGGCCGGAAGCGCAAGGAGAAGTCGCCCGTCTCCGACTCGAGCTTCCACAGCGCCAGGGGGTCATCTCGCCCAAAGCCAAAGCGGGCGCGCCCCAACGGGTGCAGCGCCGTCCCCAGCCACACCGCATTCTCGTTCTCGCCTGGCCCTTCATTGAAGCCTTCCACCAGGTTGAAGGTGAGCGGCCGTCCATCCTCGAGACGCCCCGCGCCCATCGCCCAGCGCCAGGCGGTGGCCCGCGCCAAAAGGCCCATCGTGGCATCGAGGCCAGCCACGCCGCCTTCCAAGGGAATCGAGCGTCGCCCGACGGCGAGCGTGCCTTGGGCGCGCAGCCCCCCGGACTTCTCGGTGACATTGAGGCCACCGCCTTCGACAGCGGCTACCACCGCCAGCGCTGGCGGCGCCCCGTCCAGTGAAAGCTCTAGCTGAAGGCTCACTGGCCCGGCGCCGGCCGTCCGGAAACTGGCCAGCTCGACCTCAAAATGCACGGTGTTGGACGTTTGGGCCCGCGAAAATAGGAAGCGCGCCCCGGGAGTACGGAAGTGGGCCCGCATGCCGCGCGCCGGCCACTCATTCACCCTCGAGAAGGGCGCCGGAAGCCCCACTGCCCCGAAGTCGACGAGCGCGCGCTTCTCGCGCAAGTCCACCACCGTGAGGAAGGCGTTGCTGGCGTAGCCTAAGTCGACGGCGGCCGTCGCGAGGATGACGTCGGGCGTCGTCACCAGAGCGTACACCCAAGCCTTCCGCCGCAAGGGCAGCCTCCACGAGGCAATACCGTGCGGAGGACGCAGGGCAGCGAGCCGCACCTCTCCGAGGTCGCCGTGGTAGGTGCCGAGACAGGGCCGCCCGGCGGCGTCAGGAATGCATTCCGGCGCGGGCGGAAGTTCCACGGCGGCACCATCCCCTCGGGCCCCGGCCGGTTGCAACTGTGGGGGAACCCTTGGGGCCGAGGGAACGAGCAATACCCAGGCAGCCGCTTCCGTATACTGCATCTGGACTCCGATGCAGCTCGACGACATCAAAAGGACACTCCGCAGCCTTGGGCCAGCCAGCTTGAAGCGACTGGCAAACCAGCGTCTGTCGACGGTGGTGCTGAACGAGTCGCGACGCGCGAAGCAACGCGTCAGCGAGCTCAAAGCCCGTTACCCTTCCGCGGCCCCGCGCGAGCTGTCCCAGCACCTAATCGAGCAGAAGAAGCAGGTGGCGGCACTCGTCGGCGGCATTTCTGGCGCCTTCGGGGTGGTGGGTATCCCGGCGGACTTGGTGGCGATGGCCGTCCTGGAAATTCAGCTGCTGGTTGACATCGCCACCGCCTACGAGGTGCGGCTGGAATTCGCCCGCTCGCGCGAGGAGATGCTGGAAGTGCTGATGACCGCCAACGGCGTCGGTGCCCTCGGACGGGCCAGCCCCAAGGTGGTGGGCAAGGTGGCGCAGGTCCTCTTCGAGCGCGGCGGCCTGGCCAGCTTCGGCCGCGCCCTTCCCCTGGTGGCCGCCCCCGTCACCAGCTGGCTCAACAACCGCGACATTCAGAAGCTGGGGGACGCCGCGCTGTTGCACTACCAAGGCTTCGCCCGCGCGGCGGCCAAGCGCTCCAGCTGACGCCCTCCAAAGCACTGCTGCCGCTCGGAAGTCTACTGGGCGAGCGAGCGATGGCAGTCGAGGCCTCGTGCCTCGTGGTAGGGAAGCCTGACTGGTGAAGAGGAGGCGCTCAGCGGTGGGACATCGTCTGTGGGCCGTGCTGGGCCTTTTGTGCGCGTGCGGGGGCGGCATCTACGTGGACGGCACCTTGCCGACGACGACGCCCTCCATCACCTCCTTCACCGCACTGCCGGCCGCGCTCGGCGCGGGCGGTGGGACGAGCATCCTCTCCTGGACGGTGCTTTACGCGGACAGTCTCAGCCTCTCGCCGGGCGGCGGCAACGTCAGCGGCGCGACGTCCAAGGCAGTCCGTCTCACGGCCACCACGACGTACGTCCTCACTGCCTTCAACTCCCTCGGCGACAGCTCCAGCAACGTCACCGTCACCGTCGGCCCGTAGGCCGCTTGCGCGCCGGGCGGCCCGAGGGGCTCCCTTTGGCAGCCGGACGTGGCGCTGAGGGCAGCCGGGCCCCGGGCGGCTTCCGCTTCGCTGGCCAGGCCCACTCTGGCTGATTCACCACCGGCAGCTGCAGGGCGCGCTCCCGGTCGAGGTCGAGGTTTCCGAGGTGCAGCGACAGCGGCGCCTGCACCCACTTGAAAATGGAGCCGAGAAAGAGCCGGACAAACTTCTCGACGTGGGCGTGCACCGTGGCCCCGGAGAGCTCGGGAAACATGGTGTGCAGCACCTGTTGTACCTCTTCCGGCGTCAGCTTCTCCTCGGCGAAGAGGTGGAAGCAGGCGTCGAGAATGGGGAAGGGCATGAGCTCTTCCTCCCCCAGTTGGTGCAGCGCCAGCTCCGGGCCGGCCGGGAGGGCCAGCACCTGGCGAATACCGTCGAGGTGCAGCCTTTCCTGCAGGTGCTCGAGCAAGACGGCCACCACCGTCTTCGGCACGTTGGCAATGACGGCCAGGCCACCCTCCAGGTCGCCCCCCACGGTGGTGTACCCCACCGCCCGCTCGCTCATGTTCCCGGTTTGAAGGAAGAGCGCATTTGCGGAGTTGCTCCAGTTCCACATTCTCTGGCCCCGCAGCCGCGCTTGGATGTTTTGCTCTGTCACCGGGGTGAGGCCGTGGGCAGGCCCCAGCATCTGCAGCACGGCGAGGCGCTCCGCCTCGTAGGCGGCGTCAATGCTGACTGCCTGGAAAGGGACGCTCAGCTCGGCGCACACCGTGCTGGCGGCGGCCTCGGTTTCGGCCGAGGAGAAGCGCGAGGGCATGTAGAAGGCACGCACCAGACTGCCCGGGTCCTCCGGGCGCACCCGAGAGGCGTAGCGGTGGGCCACCAAGAGCGTGAGAAGCGAGTCGCGCCCCCCGGAAAGCGCGACGCCTAGGCAGCGGAAGACCCGGTTCTTCTCGAAATACCCGCCCACGCCAAGCACCAAGGCGTCCAACAGCTCCTCACAGTACTGGGCGCGCGGAGTCTCCGGCGCTTGCGGCGAGGGCAGAAAGAAGCTGCGGTGGGCCGGCACCAGGTAGCGCAGCCCTTCACGCTGCGTCGAGAAGCGGTCCTTGGGGACGGCTCGGACGCTGACCGCGGGGTGGTGCGCCAGGTAGGCAGCCCGGTCCTGGCGCCAGGTGGTGTTCTCCCCGCGCAGCCGGCGCGTCCGGTCCAGGTCCACCGTCACCGCGGCGAAGCCCTCGCGGAAGCGCGGAGCCTCCAGCATTGGGCGGCCGTTTTGGAAGACGAAGCCTCCGCCGTCAAAAATCAGGCCGTCGTTCGCCCCCACCAGGTTGACGTAGGCCAGGGTGCACTGGCGGTCGGCGGCGCGGGTGGCCAGCAGCTCGCGGCGGGTGGCTTGCATTCCCACTCGAAAGGGAGAGGCGGAGACGTTGACCACCAGCTCGGCCCCGGCATAGGTGCGGCGGCGCATCGGGCCGTCGGCGCTCCACACGTCCTCGCACACCTCGGCGGCGAGGATGCCAAAGTCGAAGTCAAAGACGTGGTCCCCGAGCGGCACGCCGCGGTGCTCCACCGCCAGCCCAGGGTGGCCTCGGTCGAAGGTGCGTCCCTCGTAAAAGACGCTGTAGGTGGGAAGCTTCTCCTTCGGGACCAGCCCCAGCACCCGGCCGCCGGCCACCACCGCGGCGCAGTTGTAGCGAATGCCCTGGTGCGCGACGGCCACCCCCAGCACGTGCACCACCGGCTGGGCTGCGGTGGCCTTGGCGAAGCCCAACAGGGCCTCCCACTGCCGCTCGAGGAAGCCCTCCCACTGCACCAAGTCCTCGGGCGGGTAGCCGCCCACCACCTGCTCCGGGTAGGCCGCCACGCTGACGCCGTCCTTGGCCATGGCGGCCGCCAGCCCGACGGCACGCTCGACGTTGGACTCCACGGCACCCACCGTGGCGTCCACCGAGGCAAGGCCGATGCGGAGCAATCGCACGGGTGAGAGGGACGCCCCTTTCCTGCTGCTAGTTTACCGGGCCTTCGGGTCTCACCGGCTGCAACCGGGCGAGCACCTCGCTCACCTCGGCCAGCACGGCGCGCAGCCGCGAGCCCACCTCCAACTCGCAGAGGAGCTCCTGCCGGCGCTCCACGTCGGCCACCACGCTGCTCGCCACCACGTCCGCCAGCGCGCCCCCGGTGGTCCGCGCCGCCGCCTGGAGCAGGCCTTGCGCCACCGGTGGGGGGAGACGGGCGGCGAGCTCGAAGACGGCCTGGCGCAGTTGCTCCTCCTCGGGGAGGCTTCCCTCCGGGTCCGGGAGCAGCGACACGTGCAGCTCCCGGTACAGCGCCCGGGGCGGCAACTCGGCGACGATGCGGGCCCGCGTCGCACCCTGCACAATAATGTTGTAGCGGCCGCCCTCCAGCTCCTCGTGCCAGGCGATCACGCCAGCACACACCATCGGGCGCATCCCCGGGCGACCGGCGTAGCTGTCCTCGTAGCCCGGCTCAAGCTGGGCCAGCGCCATGACTTTGTCCTCAATCAGCGCGTCCCGCACCAAGTCCCGGTAGCGCGGCTCGAAAATATGCAGCGGAAGCACGGTGTGCGGGAACAGCACCACCGAGGGAAGAGGAAACACTTTGAGCGCGCCCTTGGCGCGCTCCAGTCGCTCCAGCGCAGTCATCTGTCTGGCGCTTAACCTAACGCGTTTCCTCCAGGCCCGCTGCTAGGCTAAACGGCACGGCCCCCATGGAAACCTCCATTCCCGTCGCGAAGTCCGGCTGGGTGACGCGCCTCTACCTCCGGGTGGAGTCCTACGCCGGAACCCCGGCCGCGCTCGCCGCGCTGGTTGTCGTCTCCTTCGTCGACTCTTCATTTTTCCCAGTGACACCCTTCGCGCTTTTGGTGCCAATGGTTATCGCCGAGCCCAAGCGCTGGCTCCGCCTGGTGCTACTCGGAACGGCGGCGTCGGTGGCCGGCTCGGTGCTCGGCTGGGCCATCGGGATGGCCATTCGCGCCGGCGTTTTCCATTTCTTCACCGTCGAGCTGAGCCTGCGCATCGACCGCTTCGGGCTGCATGGCACCATCGGCGAGCTGCTGTCGGGAAACCTATGGACGCTGGTGGTGCTCTTCACCCTGACGCCGCTCTTCAAGGTGGTCACCATCGGCAGTGGACTGGTGGCAGTCCCGGTGCAGAGCGTCCTCGTTGCCGCGGCCATCGGTCGTTCGCTGCGCTTCTTGTTCTTCGCTGGGCTGGCCCGCTTTGGTGGCGCCCGGGTGCGGACCTGGCTCATCGGCCGCTACCCGCACGCGCAATCGGTCAAGGTGCCAGACGTAACCGGGTGAGCCTCTTTGGAGGTTTCTCCCGGATGAGCCGCCCACCCGTCGCCGCCCTCCTGTCCTTTCTCATTCCCGGCCTCGGCCAGCTCTACAATCGCGAGTACCTCCGAGGGCTTTTCTGGCTTTTGGTGACACCCGGGCTGTGGATTGCCTCGGCTGGCTTGCTCGGCTGGGTGCTGCACCTCTTGTCGGCCGCCACCGCCTACCACCGGGCCGAGCTCCTGCAGCGCCGGCACTCCTGGCCGGTGCGGCTGGAAGTCTGAGGCAGTCCAACCGCCCTGAAACGGGGGCCTTGGAGTCCAGCCCGCGCGCGCCCAAGGCGCACTAGCCGGTCGCCGGTTGGTTTCGTCCGCGCTGAGTGGATGAAGATGGGGGCCCCGGCTGCGTCCAGGCGCCGTCAGAGGAGCGTTGCCCTCGGCAGCCATCGCCGGAGCGCTCAGAGCGGCCACTGGCGCGACGCTTGACGCAGGCCATCGGGCGCTCGACCAGCTCCACGGCAGCATTTGAGTTTCTCGACCTGCCGAGGGTGATGGTGCTGTGGGTCCCCGTCCTTCGACAGGCTCCAGCGGCCGATGGCGGCCCCCTCCGCATTTGGTTGGAGTGCTCGCCCACGCGCTAAAAGCCCCCCAAAAGAGAGAGAGGCGCGGACACTTTGGGCGAAGGCGGGGCGGCCCGTGGCACCAGGAGGACGACGCTTCGCCCCGGGGGGTTAGCGCTCGGCGGTCTTGGTGCCCTCGGACTTGTTGCCCGAGTCCAGCACGGCAAAGTTGAGGTTGCCGTAGCCCGCATTCTGGCAGCTAAACATCACCCGCTTCAACACTTTGAAGGGGATTGCCTTGTCCCCTTGAATGTTCACGTCCCCGCTGAAGGCCTGACCGTCGGCCGCGGCGATGTGCAGCTCCTCGGTTTGCTTCTTCTCCTCCCGGAGCCGTTCCTCGAGCGCTGGGATGCTCAGGTAATCCTCGCGGGACAGGTCGCTGACCCGGGCAACGGCGATGCCATTCATGATGACGTCGGTCGACGAAATCATCACCACCGGCGCCAGCTCGAGCTCCTTGACATGGCTGGCCGATGGCAGCTGCACGTCTTTCGTCATGTTGAGAATTTCACCGGTCGCCGAGAAGTTGGCGATGAGGAAGAGCACGATGATGACGAACATGTCGACCAGCGGTGTGATGAGCAGGTCGGCCGAAGTCGACTTCTTCGCGCTCGAGTGGTGACCGGAGAAGAAGTGCGACCGGGAGAGCCGGGCGCCATACCGCTTGCCTGGGATTTGGATGGCCATGGGGGGTCAGCCAGCCCTCACGTCGCCACCGGAGAAACCGAGACGGCGGGGAGACCGTCCCCGATGCATTCGTCGATGACGCGCACCAAGTCCTCGTAGTGAACGTCGTCCTCGGTTTGCACGGTGATGGCGGTCTGGTCGGGAATCTGCTCGCGAATTTTCTTCAACAGCTCCTGTACCCTGGCCAGCTGCAGCTGGCCCTTGTCGTCCCGGGTGTTGGTGATGGCATCGCCCAGCTGCGCCGAGCCCACCGAAATTTTGATTTCCTTCTCTGCCAACAGAAGGGTGATTTGCGGCAGCTTGTCGTCCTTGTCCTGGTTCGGGTCGCTGTCGCCGCCGGCACTGCTGACTTGAAGACGCCCAATCTGCGTCCACACGGCGGTCATGATGAGGAAGCTGATGGTCACGGCCATCAGGTCGATAAAGGGCACCAGGTTGATGGTGGCATCGAGGGCCTTCTTCGAGCCCTTGCCCCCGGTGCCGAGGTCCATTCCTCCGGCCATCGCTGCTTCCTCTTTCTCGTGTCAGGCACTTCCCCCCAAAGAGTCGCCTCGGGGGGGACGCCAAAGAAAACGTCAAGCCTCGTCAGCGCGACTCGCGGAGACTGTGGCGTTCTTGAATTTGTCCTTGTTGTTCACCACCAGGTTGAGCACTGACACCGAGGTCTCGTTGATGTCGTTGATGAGGGACTGGGTGCGCCCGTTGAGAATGGAGAACATCACCAGCGAGGGAATCGCCACCAGCAGCCCGAAGAAGGTGCAGTTCATCGCTTCGGAAATGCCGGTCGAGAGGATGGTCGCCTTGTCCGCAGCATTGACGTGGGCCACCGCTTGGAAACAGGTGATGAGTCCGTTCACCGTTCCGAGCAGTCCGGCGAGCATCGCCGCGTTGCCGAGCATGGCCAAATAGCCGGTTCGGGCTTCCAGCTTCGGCGTCTCGCGCAGGGCCGCCTCATCCAACGCCGCCTGCACTTCCTCCTCGCCCTTGGGGACGTTCATCAGGCCGGACTTCACGACATTGGTGAGCGGGGTGTTCTTCTGCCCAGCCACGTAGTTGATGGCCTTGTCCAGGTCACCGTTGTAAATGTACTTCTTGAGTCCGCGCAAAAACCCATCCTTGCTGATGGAGGCGGAGAAGTAGAGGACCACAATCCGCTCGACAATGATGGCGAGCGCGACCACGGCGCACAGGGCAATGGGGTACATCCCGCCTTTGCCGGCACGGAAACGCTGGGCCAATTCGTCGAAGGAGAAACCCGAGCCGGTCCCTTCGACCGCGAGCAACATCAACTTGGTGAGCAACCCCGAAGTCATCCCAACTCCTCCACCCATGCGTGAATCCACCCATCCTGGCACGCTCCCGTGGAAGCGCTCGGGCCCTTTGGCCTAAGCGGACGGAAACGCCGCGGTGCGGGTGGAATGATGCCGCGTCAGCCCGCCATTCAAGGATGGGTCCTTGGATGTGTCAAGCTTGGGGGTAGGGAAGTGCGCGGAATCCCTATACAATTGGCACCATCATTCCGCTGGAAGTAAACAGGCGGCACGCCATGGCCCGGAGAAGACTCGGGGAAGTCCTGCTCGCACGACGCGCCATCACCAAGGCGCAGCTCGACGACGCGCTGGCCTATGCCCGGCGCACCCGCCAGCGCCTCGGCGGAGCGCTGGTGCAGAAGGGCCACCTCACCGAAGAAGCCCTCATCAACGCCCTCTCGGAAAGCCTGGGACTGGCGGCGGTCGACCTGGAGCGCGTCTTCGTCGACTGGAATGCCGTCCAGCTGCTGGGCCCCTCGGTGTGCGAGGCCTATGGCCTCTTTCCCTACGCCATCGAGACGCTGCAGGGCCGCCGCCAGCTGCTGGTGGCAATGGTGGACCCCCTCAACCTCTCTGCGGTGGAGGAGGTGGAGTTCACCGCCGGCCTGCCCATCTCCGCCCGGCTGGCACCCCTGGCCGCAGTGCACGCCGCCATCCTGCGGCACTACCACCAAGTGAATATTCCGTCCGAGGCCACCGAGGAGGACGAAGTCATCGAAGGCGAAGAGATGGCGCCACCCCCCGCGCCACCGCGCATCGCCCCGGTGGCGGCACTCTCCGCCCACGGCCAGCTGCACCGCTCGGACTACCCGGCTGAGTTCCTCGATGATGGGCTGGCGGACGAAATCTGGCGGCGACGCTTCTGGGCGCTCATCCGCCTGCTGGTGAAAAAGGGCGTCTTCACCCAGGAGGAAATCAACCGCGCCCTGCGCGAATTGGAATGAGGCACAAGCCCCAGGGCGGTGCGCCCTCGGCCGGGGGACGCTTTCACGGCGGCCTCGGTTTCTTCTCGCCCTCAGCCGCTCCCGGCTCGGAGGCGCCCTCCTCGGTCTCGTCGGAGGTACGCTCCAGGTCCAGAATCTGCGCATCGCCGACGTAACTCTTCAGCTCGAAGCGGGTAATTTTCCCAATCTTCTTCACAATCTCCTTCATCCGCTCGGCCTCGCGGAAGATGGTGTCCACCCGCTTGTAGGAGTCGTCGTCTGTCTTGAGCTTGCGCTTGAGCAGCTCAGCGAAGCCGAGCACCGAGGTGAGCGGCTGGTTCAGCTCATGGGCGGTGGTACCGGCAAGCGCCATCAGCACCGCATTGCGTTTGGACTCCTCCAGGCGGACTTCCGCATCCGACAGCTTGCGCTCCAGCTGAACGCGGTCTCGCAAGTCGGTGACGATGCCCACCGTGGCCACCTCCCGCTCTCCCTCGTAGAGGATGGAGGCCGTCATGTTGACGGGCACCCGCTCGCCGGCTCGGGTGAGCACCTCCACCCGGGTCGCGGACAGCCGACCCCGGCCGCCGAACTCATCCGAGCGCAGCCGGTCGATGAGCATCTGCGCCACCCCTTGCGGGTACAGCGCTCGGATTTCCAACGAGCCCAGGGCCTCCGCCGCACTGTAGCCAGTGAGAGTCTCCGCACCGGAGTTGAAGAGGATGATGCGCCCGTGCACGTCGGCGGCGATGATGGCGTCCACCGAGGAGTCGATGAGCTTCTCCAGAAACTCCTTGGTGTGGCGCAGCTCGTCGGCAATCCGCCGGGGGGCGGTGACGTCCCGGAAGCTGAGAATGCTCTTCGCCTCGCCCTCCTGGAGAGCCGCCCCGTTGAAGGAAAGCGTGACGCTGCGGCCGGCCGTGCTCTGGACGGTGAGGTCCACCGGAGGGTGGGGCTGCCCGGAGGCCACCGCCTGCAGCAGCCCAGGCAGCGCGGTGTCGGCACTCCCTCGGGTGAGCGCCTCGATGGAGACGCCTTGCGCCAGGGTGGCGTCCGCGTCGAGCAGCGCCGCGCCGGCCGGGTTGAGCGACAACACCCGGCCTTGGGCGTCGAGCACGGCGATGCCGTCGGAGACATGGGCGAAATACACGGCGTAGCGCTGGAGGGTGGCGGCCTGCCGCTCGGCCAAAATGCGGGCCGCCCTCTCCCGTTCCGTCTGTCCACGCTGGCTCTGCAGAAGCTTCGCGTTGCGCAGCGCCACCGCGGTGGCGTGGGCCACCGTGGCCAGGAACTCCACCTCCGCCGCACTGAACGGCGGACGCCGCCCGGAGCCCCGCACCAGGAAGACTCCCGTCACCACGCCGCCCACCACCAACGGCAGCGCGGCGATGGCGTGGACGCCGGCGGCGCTCACCTGGGGGTGAACGCCTTCCAACAGTGGGTGGTTGGGGGCGTCGGCCACCGTCACCGGGGCTCCGGTGCGCAGCACCTCGCGGACTTCGGGGTACAGGGAAAGCTCGATGGGCAAGTCTTTCAGCGCTGGGTCGTCACTGGCCGCCACCACCACGCCGCTGTCGCCGTCCACCACGATGAGCGAGGCCCGCACAATGTCCAGCGCCTCGGCCAGCTCCCGGGTGACCTCGTGCAACAGCGCGTCGACGTCAGCAGTCTCCGCATACCGCGCGGTGAGCTCGAGCAAGAAGGCCAGGTGGCGCTGGCCTTCCGCCGAGCGGCGCTCCGCGGCCCGCCGGAAGCGGGCCTCGGCCATGCGCGAGACGAGTTCCGTCTCCACGCGGTCCACGGCGAGTTGGGCGTCGGCGCCGGGCACGCCGCCTTGGAAGGCCAGCGGCCCCGGAGGCAACAGCACCACCACCGGAAGGGCCTCGCTGCGAAACCCCTCGCGCAACCGCCGGAGGACGTCGGGTCCACCCTCGGCGCTGAGGTCCACCACCACCGCCGCCGCGCCGGCCAGAGACGCCGCCGGCCGCAGCTGAAGCCCAACCAGCTCGAGCGCCCGGGAGACCTGGGCACGCGCCAGGGACTCCTCGGGAAAGAGCACCACTCCGGCCAGGCCTTCCATGGGCGAGACGCACTCTAGCCGCTCGGGCCAGGGCGCTAGCGCGAGTTCTGGTGAGTGCAGAGGCGATTTTCCCCAGGCGAGTGGGACACAGCTCGGAGCCCTTCGAGCAGGCACTGCAGCAGTGGGTGCCGAGCGAGCATCAAGCCAACGTGGGAGAAGGCAGCTCGATGGCGAGCCCGTGCGCCAACCCCAGGCCCAGGGAGTGTAGCGCACCCCTGGGGGCCGCCATGCTATTGGCCCAAGGTAGGGAAGCCCGTGCACCTGCACACCTCCGTCCCACTGCCAACGGCGCTGGCCGATGCCGCGGCCGCCCTGGACACCTTGTTGCCGTCCCTCGACGCCGAGACGGCTCCACTGGCCCGTCTTCTCCTCGAGCGGCTACGCCGCGACTTGCTGCCGCGGCTCTCGTCGGAGGCCCCCCTGTTGCTGGCCGCCATTGCCGGCCCCAACAACGTTGGAAAGTCCACCCTCTTCAACGCCCTCGCCGCCGAGCGCCTCTCGCCGGCACACCCGGAGGGGGGCCTCACCAAACAGTGCCTCGCCGTGGCCCACCCAAGCACCGCCTCCGGGGCCGGGTTGCAGGCCTTGGCCCGGCGCTACAGCGTGGTGGACGTCCCGGCCGGGGCCCACCCTCCGGTCGACGTCCCCGGTCCCGTGGGACGCCTCTACCTCGCCCAGCGCCCACAGCTACCTCGCGGACTGGTGCTGCTCGACACGCCGGACTTGGACAGCGTGGTGTCCGCCAACCGCGAGCGCACCGAGGCACTCCTCGTCACCGTCGACGTGCTCGTCTTCGTCGTCTCGCGCCACACCTACCAGAATGCCGCCCTGGTGGCCTTTCTGCGCGAGGCGGTGGCCCACGGCCGGCCCTGGCTGGTGTTGTACAACGAGGCCACGGACAAGCCGCTCGCCCGGGCCCACCTCGAGAAACTCACCCGAGACGTGGGCCAGCCGCCGCTGGCCCGCTTCGTCAGCCCCCACGACGCCGCGGTGGAGCAAGGCACCGCCCCTCTGCGGCCGGAGCCCCTCGACGGTGGCCCCGGGTTGGCCGACCTCTTGGCCGACCCCGTCCTCGGCGCGCAGCTGCGCAAGCAGGCCCTCAAGGCTTCGCTGCAGGAGGCCAGAGAGACGCTGGGCCGCGTCCGCGCCGCCGTCCTCTCCGGGGCGGCCGAGCCGGCCCGCCTCAGGGCCCGGGTGCGCGACGCCCTCTTCTCCACCGGCGCTCAGGCGGCCCTCCACGCGGTGCCGGCGGACATTCTGGTGGAGGCCTTTCGTGAGGAGCTCGACGCCAGAAGCCGCCTGCACCGCTGGGTGCGCACGCCCTTCCGGGGGCTGGCCATGGCCGTGAGCGCGGTTGGGCGACGGGTGCGGCGCTCCTTCACCGGAGAGTCCAGGCAGGCCAGCCTGGACCCAGCCCGAGAGGCAGACCGCGTGTTGCGAGAAGGCCTGGGGCGCCTCCTCGAGTCCCTCGCCCCAGAGCTGTCGGCCTGGACGGGGGACGTCACCGGACGCCGCCTCTTGGAGACGGCCCTGGGCGAGGAGACGCTGGCCGCGCTGCGCGCAAGCGAGCCTTTGGTGGTGGCCGACACACCGGCGGACCGCGAAGCCCTGCACAGCTTCTGCCGCGCTCTGGTGCGAAAGGAGCTCCCCGGAGGCTTCGCCGAGGGGGCCATGCAGACGCTTGCAACCCTCGTCTACTCGGTGCCCGCCGGCGCCGCCGCGGTGGTGACAGTGGCCTTCGGCGGGCTGGGCCAGGACGCAGCGCTGTGGGCCGGGACGCTTCTTTCCACGCCCCTCATGGAGCGCTTCGTCGATGCGCTCGGGACAGGCATCCGCCGCAACGTCTCGCTGGCCTGGGCAGACCAGCATGGAAAGACGCTGGCTCTGGCCCTGGAGACGCGCTTTTTCCACCCGCTGCTGGCCCACCTGGACGCGCAGCTGGCGGAGGCTTCGGACTTGGCCGACCGCCTACAGCGCGCGGCCGAGGCCATTTCTGCTGAGGGCGTGGCATGACGACAGCCGAGCTTCCAGCCCTTCTCGAGACCGCCCTCGCCCTGCCGGCCCTCTCCGCCGACGCCGCCGGCCTGCGGCAGCTGGCAAAAGACGCCGCCCGCATGGGGGAGCTCGGAGCGCGCCCGCTGCGCGTCGCGCTGTTGGGCAGCACCGGGGCCGGCAAGTCCACCCTCCTCAACGCCCTCGTCGGGGCGCCGCTGGCGCTGGAGGGCACCGACCGCCCCACCAGCCAGGAAGCGGTGGCCTATGCCCCTTTGGGCGCGGAGCTGGGCCCCTTGCAGGACGCCGTGGGGCAGGTGGTGCGCTACGCGCCACGGGACGGCGGGGCGTGGAATGGGCAAATTCTGGTGGATACGCCGGACTTGAATAGCGTGGCCCTCCGGCACCGCGAGGTGGCGCTCGAGGTGCTGGCCGAGTGCGACGTGGCGGTGGTGGTACTGCACCGGGGCTCCGTCGCCGAGGCCCAGCCCAACCAGGCGCTCCGGCCTTTCGCGCGCCGACGCGCGCTGCTGCTCGTCCTCAACCATGCTGACCAGCTGGGGGCCGAGGCCCGCGCTACCCTCTCTGCCCAGGCGGCCCGGGTGGCGGTGGAGGAGCTCGGGGCCGAGGGGCCGCCCCCCGTCTTCGTGGTGAGCGCCTCGCGGGCCCGCCAGGGACAGCCGGGCGAGGACTGGGAAGCCCTCCTCGCCGCGCTTCGGCGTTTCTCCGAGGAGGCCGTCGCGGCACAGGTGCGCGGCCGCAACAGCGCCGGCGTGCAGGCTCAACTCCACCAGCGCGTCGCTGCCGGGCTTTCGGCCACCCGGGCCCTCGAGGCCTCGGTGCAGGCGGCGCTGGACGAGGGGTTGGGCGGTGCCCGAGAGGCGCTTTTGGAGGACTTCCAGTCGCGGCTGGTGGCCGCTTCGGCGCAGCTGCAGGCGGCCGTGCGGCGCGCCGCGGCGGCGCGGCTCTCCGGGCCGGCCGCCTGGGGGCTCCGGCTGTCCGCCTGGAGCGGCGGCGGACTTCTCGGTGGAACGCTGCTCGCCCGCGCCAACCTCCCCGCCGGGCTGCTGCTGGCCGCCACCGGCGCGGTGCTGGACGAGGTGCAGTCCCGCACCCGGGCCCGCGCCACCCGCACCCGAATGTCCGGCGGCGATGAGCCCCTCTTGGAGGCCCAGGCCCGGGCCGCCCTCACGCCGGCGCGTACCGCGGCGCAGCGGCTGGGCGTGGAACCCTCGGTGCTCGGCCTGCCAGAGCCCGAGGCCTGGTCAGCCCAACTCGAGCGCGCCCGGGCCGCCGCCTGGCGGGACGTGGAGGGCTTCGGCGTGGAGCAAGCGGTGGCCCGGTGGTGGCGCTGGGCGCGGCTGTTGCTGTTGCCAGTGGTGCAGCTGCCGTTGCTCGTCCTCCTCGGGGACGTGGCCTTTCGCACGGTGCGGGCCTACCTCGTCGGCCCCCTTCTCGACGGCCGCTTCTACCTGAATGCCGCGGCGCTGGCCCTGGTGTGGACGGCGGCCGGCACGCTTCTGGCGAGCCTCTCCCTCGGAGGCGTGGCGGCCCGGGTGCGCCGCGCCGGCGCGCGACGCTTTGCCGAGGGGCTGGCTGCCGCCGAGGCCTCGCTTGAAGCGGACGTGCAGGGCGCGTTGGCCATTCCGTTGGCCGCCGCCGAAGCCCTCCTCCGTCAGCCGACGGCCCTTCCCAGCCCGGACGTCCCGCCGACGAGGTGACGTCCCCGGCCGGACGCGGGGCCAGCGCCGGCGGCGCTCTGGGCTCAGCGCCGCTGGCGGGCCGTGTACAGGCGGCTCCGCTCGCGCTCTACCGCTTCAGCAGCCGCCTCCAGGCCGGGGTCCCCCCGCCCCAGCGCGGCGTAACGCTGCTCCGCCTCGCGCAGCCGGGTGCTGGCCTCTTCCACCTCCTGCGACGCGAGCGGCTCGGCGTGGTCGGCGAGCACGCGGACTCTGTCCTCGGCCACCTCGAAGAAGCCGCCGGCGACGAAGTACCCCAAGGTGTCCCCCCCGGTGCGCACCGTCAGTGGACCGGCAGCCAACAACCCGAGGAAGGCGCTGTGGCCCGGAAGCACTCCGTAAAGGCCTTCGGCGGCGGGGGCCACCACCTCGTCGGCGGTGAGTGTCGCCACCCGTCGCTCCGGGGTGACAATCTCCACGTTGAGCTTCGCCATCCGTCGTCCCTTCCTTTTCAAAAGTCGAGCCGGTACGTCTTCGGCTCCACCGTTTCGAATTCCACCTGGTTGACGTCGGTAATGCGAGGCCGGCGGCCAGAGACGCCCACCTCTCCCTCCAACCAGGAGAAGTGCGACCCGAGGTCTCTTAGCTTATCGAAGCGGCGCGAAAGGAAGTCATGCAGGGTGCGTTCGGCCAGTACCCTGCCCTGCCGGTCGAAGAGTTTCGCCACCACTGCCCGGATGAAGGGCTCGCCCGCTGGCGGTGGCTTGTTGCCTTTCTGCTTCGTCCGCTCGGGAGTCCTCGGCAACACCACCAGTACCCAGAAGTGCTCGCCGTCGTTGCTGATGAAGTAGAGGTCCTCCACCGTCCCCACGCATTGGGTCAGCGTCCAGGCCGGGTCCGCATCCCGCGTCGCCTCGACGCGGCACTGCTCCGGGGCGCTCTCCACCAGTTGGATGCTCCACTCCCCGTTGGAGGAGGCATGCGCGCTGCTCGAGCGCGGCTCAGCCACCGCCAGCGCTGGCAGTGCGAGCAGCGGAACCAGCGCGCGAATGTCCAAAAGCGTCGAACCGGGGGTTGCGGGTCAGTGCCGTCAGGCTGCCTTGGTGGCGTTCTCGACGGCCTCCTCGATGGTGCCTACGTAGAAGAAGGCGCTCTCCGGAATCTCGTCGCACTTGCCGTCCGCAATCTCCCGGAAGCCGCGGATGGTGTCGGCCAGCTTGACGTAGCGTCCGGCTTTGCCGGTGAAGACTTCAGCGGTGAAGAACGGCTGGCTCAGAAAGCGCTGGATTTTACGCGCCCGGGCCACCACCAGCTTGTCCTCCTCGGACAGCTCGTCCATGCCGAGGATGGCAATGATGTCCTGCAGCTGCCGGTAGCGCTGGAGGATGTTTTGCACCTTGCGCGCCACCGCGTAGTGCTCGGCACCCACCACCGCCGGGTCCAGAATGCGGCTGGTGGAGTCGAGCGGGTCCACCGCCGGGTAGATGCCGAGCTCGGAGATGGGGCGGCTCAAGACGATGGTTGCGTCCAGGTGGGCAAAGGTGGTGGCCGGCGCCGGGTCGGTGAGGTCGTCGGCCGGCACGTAGATGGCCTGCACCGAGGTGACCGACCCCTTGTTGGTGCTGGTGATGCGCTCCTGCATCGCACCCATCTCCGTGGCCAGCGTCGGCTGATAGCCCACCGCGGAGGGAATGCGGCCGAGCAACGCCGAAACCTCGGAGCCCGCTTGCGTGAAGCGGAAGATGTTGTCCACGAAGAGCAACACGTCCTTGCCCTCGACGTCCCGGAAGTACTCGGCGATGGTCAACGCCGACAGGCCCACCCGGGCGCGAGCGCCGGGCGGCTCGTTCATCTGTCCGTAGACCAGCACCGCCTGGCTCTTCTGCAGCTCGTCAAGCCGGATGACGCCGCCTTCCTGGAACTCGCGGTACAGGTCATTGCCTTCGCGGGTCCGCTCGCCCACTCCGGCGAAGACGCTGAAGCCACCCTTCTCGATGGCGGCGTTGCGAATGAACTCGGTGAGCAGCACCGTCTTGCCCACGCCCGCGCCGCCGAAGAGCCCCACCTTGCCGCCGCGGGTGAACGGGCACAACAGGTCGATGACCTTGATGCCGGTTTCGAATTGCTGGACCTTCACGTCCTGGTCGGTGAACGCCGGCGGCGCCCGATGGATGGGCCAGTGCTGCTCTGCCTTGACCGGACCGAGTCCGTCCACCGGCTCGCCCACCACGTTGAGGATGCGGCCCAGAGTGCCCTTCCCGACCGGGACGCTGATTGGCGCGCCGGTATTCTTCACCACCTGGTTGCGCGCCAGGCCGTCGGTGCTGTCCATGGCGATGGTCCGCACGGTGTTCTCTCCGAGGTCCTGCGCCACCTCGAGCACCAGGTTGTCCGGCTTGTCGCTGAGGCTTGCATTGCTGACGCGAAGGGCGGTGTACATCTCGGGGATAGCCCCGGGCGGAAACTCCACGTCCACCACCGGTCCCAAGACCTGGGTGACTTTTCCGTCGGAGTGTGTGGTTGCGCTCATGGCTCCTGGCACTTTCGTGTTGGCTATTTCAGCGCCTCGGCTCCAGAGACGATCTCCATCAGCTCCTTGGTGATCGCCGCCTGCCGAGTGCGGTTGTAGAGGAGGGACAGCCGGTCTATCGCGTCGTTGGCGTTGTTGGTGGCGCTGTCCATGGCCGCCATCCGAGCGGCGTGCTCGGAGGCGACCGACTCGAGCAGCCCCCGCCAGACGCGCAAGCTCCAGACGTGCGGCAACAGTTGGCCCAGCACCCGCGCGGCGCTGGGCTCGTATTCAAAGTCCACCAGCGTGCGAGCAAAGGGCTCCGGCGGCGGCGCACCATCGACGGTGAGCTCCTGAAGCGGCAGGACGCGAGCGAACTCCACCCGCTGGCTAATGGCCGAAATGAAGCTGTTGTTGCAGAGGTACACCTCGTCCACCCGGCCGGAGAGAAACTCCTCGGCAACCTCCGAGGCCAGCTGGGCGGCCGTGCGGTAGTTCACCTTGGCCAGAAGGCCCACGTAGTCCTTGCGGATTTTCACCCCGCGCCGGCGGAAAAACTCCTGGCCCTTGCGTCCCAGCGTGGACAGCTGCACCGACTCGTAGGAGGGCCCCTTCTCGTACAGAAAGCGCGAGACGCGGCGGAGGACATTCGAGTTGAAGGCGCCCGCCAAGCCGCGGTCCGAGGTGAACATCAGCACCTCGACGCGCTTGGGGTGTGGACGAGCCACCAGCAGCGGATGGGTCACGCTGCCGTGCCGAAGGGCGACGTCGCGCAGCACCTCCTCCAGGGCGGTGGAGTATGGCCGGGTGGCCATCAACGCCTCCTGCGCCCGGCGCAGCTTGGCCGCGGAAACCATCTTCATCGCTTTGGTAATCTGCTGCGTGCTCTTGAACGAGCGGACGCGCTTGCGGATGTCGCGGAGGCTAGCCATCTGGACAAGAAGGGGGTGGACGGGCGAAAGGCGGCGGCCCGGGGCGGCGCACCCTATGTCGCAGCCCGGTCCAAAAATCAACGTCGGTGATCTCAGTCAGACTGCTGGATGCTGACAGGGGGCTCCCCCCCACTCGGCCGTCCTCTGGACATGGCACGCCCCTCCCTCCGCCGGATAAGCCTCATTGGCCTCGGCGTTGCCGTGGGCCTGGGCTTGCTTCCCTCGGTCCTGATCGACGTCACCTATGCGCCGGACATTGTCTCCGTGGACAACGCCCCGGCTTCCCCGTTCGGCGTCGTCTTTGGGGCAGGCCTCGCGCCCGGTGGGGAGCCTTCGCCCCTGCTCGCCGAGCGGCTGGAGACTGCCCTGGCGCTGTGGCAAGCCGGGAAAGTCGAGCGCCTGCTGCTCACCGGGAATGCCGGCGCACACCACGACGAGCTACGTGCCATGCGCCACTACCTCGTGACGGCAGGCGTTCCAGAGCACGCGCTGCTGACTGACCTCGAAGGCGCTTCCACCTTCGACAGCTGCTGGCGCGCCCGAAGCGTGTTTGGCGTACAGAACGCCCTCCTCATCACCCAGCGTTTTCACCTTCCACGGGCCTTGTTTCTCGCCGCCCACGCCGGCATTTCCGCTCGCGGCGTCGCCGCCGGGGGGCGGCCGCACTGGACTTCCCTGGCCGTCTGGCGGGAGTTTCTCGCGCGGCCGCTGGCCGTGCTGCAGGTGCTGACCCACGCCCCGCCAGGGCCTCCGCAACAGACGAGCGCCCTGCCAGGGTGAAGAGAGGGCGACGGGGGCCACCTCAAAAACGAGGACGCCAAGAAGGAAAGCCCTGTGGCTTCCCCTGTTGGCGTCCCGTCGGTACTTCTTTTTGGGGCCGAAGCTTACTTGGCCGGTGCCGCGTCTGCCGGCTTGTCAGCCGCAGGCTTGGTGGTGGTCGTCTTCTTGGAAGAGGTGCTCGAGGACTTGTGAGTTGAGGTGCTGGTGGTGCTCTTCTTCGCCGGGGCAGCTTTGGCGTCAGCCGGGGCGGCTGGCTTCGCATCGTCGGCGAAAGCAGCAAAAGAGGTCGCAAGCACCAGCGCGGTAATGAGATTCTTCATGGATTGGAACTCCTCGGGTTTCGGTGTGAGCGAGGCGACAGCGCCCCGTCAACGCAAAGTTCAAAGCACGGCGCGTGCCAAAAAGAGGAAGGCGCTCGCCGAAGTTACCCGGCGAGCGCCTCCTGGTGCGTCAAAGACGGTGAAACGAATTACTTCGCGGCCGGGGCTGCGGCCGGGGCGGCCGGGGTCTTCGCGGCCTTCGCAGGCTTCGCGGCGGGCGTAGCGGCCTTCTTCTCGGTCTTCGCGGGGGCGGCCTTAGCAGGTGCAGCGGCAGCGGCCGGCTTCGCATCGTCGGCGAAAGCGGCAAATGAGGTCGCAAGGACGAGCGCGGTGAGGAGGTTCTTCATGGTGGCGTCTTCCATTCGTTGATGGCGGGGCTTCATGCTCCGCCGGTGTGGAGGCAGGTAAAGCAGCTTCCGTGCCACGGGAATGACGCCCCGTGCCAGCTGTTGGCCGAGGACAGATTCCTCACCTTTCTCAAACCGACTGGGGAGAAATTCCCCAGCTGACCTCTACAGCCTGACTGGAAGCCGATGCGCTGGCCTCTTTCCCGTGTGTCAGGATGCGGCCGCCTTTGACCGCCTCCGCGTTTCACTCCTCGTTTCGCCGGTACCGCGCGGCGTTTGTCTTCGTCGTCGGGCTGCTCACGCTGGTGGCCGGCTTCACGCTCTGGAATGAGCTGCACACCAACGTCCGCATCGACGAGCTCTTCGAGCAGGCGCTGGAGCGCGAGCAACTCATCGGCCGAATTCGGGCCGACGCGCTCGACCTGCAGGACAAGGTCAACGACCACATCGAGGCCTCGACCGACGAGCTGCGGCAGGAGGCGGATGCGCGAATGGAGGAAGTGCTGGGCGATGCGAAGGAAGCCCGCGTCGAGTACACGCGTGACCTTCCCGACGGCGAGAAGGAAGTCTGGAACCGCTTCGACGAGACGGCGCGGCAGCTGGCCCAGTCTGCTCGGGTGGCGCTCAAATTCAGCAGCGCCAAGGAGCTCGAGCGCGCGCGACAACACCTCGAGGCCGAGCTGCGCCCCATCAGCAGCAAGCTGGAGAGCGTCGCCAAGGAGCTTTCGGGGAAGAATGCGGAGGAGACCCGGAGGCTCCTGCACCAGCGGGAGAACCTGCGGACCAAGACCACCCTGGTCGGCACGCTGGTGGCAGCCCTCTCCATCGTGATGGCACTCCTGGTGGGCACCAGCATGGTGCGTATTCTCCGGCGCCAGGAGCGCACCATCGAAGCCCAGCTGGAGGAGCTGGACCGCCGAAACAAGGAGCTCGACGCTTTCGCCAGCCGAGTGGCACACGACTTGGTCGGCCCGCTCAACCCGCTCAAGGGCTACCTCACGTTGATTGCGCGCTCTCCGGCCGTCTCCGACCCCGACGTACGCGAGATGCTGGCCGAGGCCGAGGCCTCAGCGACGCGGATGGCCCAGCTGGTGGAGGGACTGTTGCGCTTCTGTCGAGCGGGCACCCGCAGCGAGGCCCCGGGCGCCGAGGTGGACACCGCCGTCACCACCATCCTGCTCGAGCTTGACCAGGTGGCCGCTCTCCAAGACGTGCGGGTGGACCGACGGCTGCAGCCCTCGGTGCGGGTGGATGTGCCGGCGGCCCTGCTCCAGTCCATCGCCCGGAACCTCATCTCCAATGCAGTGAAGTACTCCGTCGGCAGCGCCGGCGCTTTGGTGGCGGTGCGGGTGCTGGCCGAGGGGCCCTGGGCCGTGCTCGAGGTCAGCGACAACGGTCCGGGGATGAGTGACGACACCCGGGGCCGCCTCTTCCAGCCCTTCTTCCGAGGCCCGGAAGCGCGTGGGCTTCCCGGACATGGCCTCGGTTTGGCGACCACCAAGCGTCTGGTGGAAGCCCATGGCGGCACCATCCAAGTCCAGTCGGCGACGGCTGCCGGCACGCTGGTGACGGTGCGGCTCCCGTTGTCCGAACCCGATTTCCGAGACGTCAGTCCGGCCCCCATCCGCGCTGCGGCGCTGGCCGAGCCCCGATGACAGCGCGCATTCTCGTTGTCGACGACGACCCCCACGCGCGCGGCCTATTGCGTCGACTGTTGGCGCCGCTCGGTGAGGTGACCGAGGCGGCCGGGGTGGCGGAGGCGGAGGAGGTGCTGCGCGGCAGCGGCAAGGTCGACCTGGTGCTGACCGACATGGCCATGCCGGACGCCGTCGATGGAATGCGGGTGCTGAAAGCCACCCAGGACGCGAGCCCGGACACGGCGGTGGTGGTCATCACCGCCTTCAGCAACGTGGAGGGGGCCCTCGACGCCATCCAGCAGGGCGCCTTCGACTACCTCTCCAAGCCCTTCGACGTGGACGCCATCGTGCGGGTGGTGCGGCGGGGCCTCGAGCAGAAACGACTGGTCGAGGAAAACCGCAACCTGCGCAGCCAGGTGAAGCAGCCGGAGCTGGTGGGGCGAAGCGCCGGGTTGCTGGAGGTGTACAAGCAGGTGGCTCGGGCGGCGTCCACCAACGTGCCAGTCCTCATCACCGGGGAGACCGGCACGGGCAAGGAACAGGTGGCCCGCAGCCTCCACCAACGCTCGCTGCGCAGCGCCGGGCCCTTCGTCCCGGTGGACTGCGGCGCCATCAACGAGTCGTTGATGGAGAGCGAGCTCTTCGGCCACGCCAAGGGCGCCTTCACCGGGGCCGCCGGCTTCCGCCGCGGCCTCTTCGAGGAGGCCAACGGCGGCACCCTCTTCCTGGACGAGATTGGCGACGTCGGACCGAAAATCCAGAGCCAGCTTTTGCGCGCCCTCCAGGAGGGCACCATTCGAAGGGTGGGCGAGAGCACCGCGGTCCGGGTGGACGTCCGGGTGGTGGCGGCCACCAACAAGGACCTGGCGCAGCTGGTCAAGGAGGGCCGCTTCCGGGAGGACCTTTTGTACCGGCTGGACGTGGTGCACCTGCACCTGCCCCCGCTGCGGGACCGGCGAGGAGACATCCCGGCTTTGGTGGAGCACTTCGCCGCGCTCCACGCCCGCGGCGGGGCGCGCCCAGTCGTCACCGAGGAGGCCAAGGCCCGGCTGCAGGCCTATGACTGGCCGGGCAACGTCCGGCAACTGGAAAACGTGGTGGCCCGGGCCCTGGCCCTCAACGTCATCGGCGTGCTCGGCCCCCAGGACTTTCCGGCCCCCATCGGCGACGCCCAGGCCAGAAACGGCACCCTCTTCGAGGACATGCCCTCGCTGGCCGAGCTCAGCCGACGGTACGCCGCGCACGTGCTGCAGGCCGTGGGCGGAAACAAGAGCGAGGCGGCACGGCTGTTGGAGGTCGACCGGAAGACGTTTTACAAGCTCATCGACTCGGCCAACGCCGAGGGAGCAACGGAATCCTCGGCGGGGAAGTAGCCCGCTTCCCAGCCGTCAAGGCTTTCTCGGCCAGGGCCCGCCGTCCTTCAGGCGGCCGAGGTCTCCATCAAGGTGGTCAGCCGCCGGGTGACCTCGGCCATCTGCTGGCGGTTTCCGGAACGGAAGGCCGACCGTCCGAGGGCCACCAGACGGCGCACGCTTTCCACCAGCGCCTGGGCGTCAGCGCGCTCGGGAGCCGCTGACTCGGACAGGGCGCGACTGAGCTGCTCGCCCCGCGCCAGGAGGTCGGCGAAGGAGCGCATCGCCTGCACCTCGGGCGGCGACTGCTTCTTATGGTAGGCCTTTTGTTCTGCCCTGAGCTGCTTCACTTCGGCCGCGGACAACTCGCTGCGCTGCTCGAGCTTGACTGCCTGCGACAGCCCGGAGGACAAGTCCATCGCCCGGACGCTCAAGGTCCCCTCGCTGGACAGCTCGAAGGTGACTTCGAGGGGTGCCTCGGAGCGCGCCTTGGCCCGCAGGTCCGAGAGCAGCACCTCGCCGAGCTTGGCCGCCTCGGCCCCCCCCTCGCCATCGCCTTGAAGAATCTCAATGCGGGCCCGCGCCTGGCCGGCGCTGGCCGGGACGAAGACTTCGCGGGCCACCACCGGGATGGGCGTATTCTTGGCCACCAAACACCGCACGCCGCCGCCGTAGACGGCCACCCCGATGGAATGGCTCGCCACGTCGATGAGCAGGGCTTCCCCGCCTCGCGCCGACAGCTCACCGGCATGCACCGCCGCGCCGAGCGCCACCACCTCGTCGGGATTGACGCCCACCACCGGCGGACGGCCGAAGTAGTCAGCCACCAGACGGCGCACCATCGGCACGCGCGTCATCCCCCCCACCATCAGCACCACGTCGAAGTCCTTCGGGTTGGCTTGGGCTTCAACCATCAGCGCCTGGCAGGTTTTCAAGCAGCGCTCGCTCAGCGGCTCGCACAGCCGCTCGAATTCGGCGCGGGCGAGGGAGGCTTCGAGGTCCACCAGCGCGCCTCCCGGCCGGTGGTCGCCCAGTCCGGAAACCGACACCAGCACCGCCTCGCTCAGGCTGAGCTCTCGCTTGGCCAGCTCGGCCGCCACCTTTAGCCGCTGCATCGAGAGGCTGTCCCTGGCCGCGGCCTCCCGGTGGCTGGACGGCACCTGCTCGAGCAGCCACTGCACCACCCGCGCGTCGAAGTCCTCGCCTCCGAGAAGCGGGTCTCCGCCGGTGGCCTTCACCTGGAAGACGCCGTTCTCCACTTCCAAAATCGACACGTCGAAGGTGCCGCCTCCGAGGTCAAACACCAGCGCCCGCCCGCGGAAATTGGACGTCAAGCCATAGGCCACTGCCGCCGCGGTGGGCTCGTTCACCAGCCGCAGCACGTTGAGCCCGGCGATGTGCGCCGCCTCCCGCGTGGCCGCCCGCTGCAAGTCGTCGAAGTTGGCCGGCACGGTGATGACGCAGTTACTCACCGGGCGGCCGAAGTGGGCCTCGGCATCGAGCTTGAGCTCTCCCAAAATCATCGCCGAGATTTGCGTCAAGGGAAGCACCCGGCCGGCGATGCGTACCCGCACCTCGCCGTTGGGGCCCTCGAGCAGCGGGTAGGGCACCAGGGCCTTTGCGGAACGGGCCAGCTCAGCCGTCCAACGTCTGCCGATGAAGCGCTTGGTGGCCGAGGCGACGTCGCTCGGGTGCTCCTCGGCCACGGCCCGCGCACCCTCCCCCACCACCCGAATGCCGTCGGGCGCAAAGCCCACCAGCGATGGCGTCAGCGAGCGACCACGGCGGTTGGGGATGATGCGGGGTCCGCCCTCATCGACTGTGGCCACGGCGCTGGTGGAGGTACCAAGGTCGATGCCAACGACTGGCTGGGACATGGGCCGGACCGGAGCTTCCCATCGAGGCTTCGGGTGGGAGCAAGGCGCAGCCGAGGTGACACCGGCGGCCTTCCGTTGCTGCGCGGCGGAAGCGTGTGCTAATCGCCCGGGCGCCATGGTCAACGTGTCCGTCGCCCGCCGCTACGCCCGCGCACTTCTCGAGGCCAGCGCTGGCGCAGACACGGACCGACTCTCGGCTCAGCTCGCGTCCTTGACGACGCTGGTCCGTACCCGTGATGAGCTCCGGGCCTTTCTCGACAACCCCACATACACCCGCGCACAGCAGCACGCGGTGCTCGAGGTGCTGATTCGGGAGCTCCCGGTCGACGCCGAGCCCCTGCCCCGCTTTCTCCGGCTGCTCGTCGACCGGCGACGGCTCGGCTCCCTCTCCGACATCGCTCGCCAGTTCCGAGACCTCGCCGATGAGCGAGCCGGACGCATCCGCGGCAGAGTGGTGAGCGCGACGCCGCTGGCCCCGGAGACGCTTCAGCAGCTGCAGACGGCCCTCGAGTCCATCACCCACTCGCACGTCCTGCTCGAGACTGAAGTTGACGCAAAGGTGCTGGGCGGCGTCTCGGCGCAAGTCGGCTCGGTGCTCTACGACGGCACCCTACGCAGTGGCCTCGACGAGATGCGCCGCGCACTGAAACGCTGAATTGCCTACAGATCCGCAGCGCTCCCTCCCCGCACCGACGTCGGGTGGATGGCCGGATGCTGTCCACCACCTGCCAGTTGTGGTTTCATCCAATGGCAACTGCGCGTCCACAAAACTCTCCAATTACCTGCTCAGGAGTCACCATCCCATGCTCGAGGGCGATCCCCAGGGCCCTTCCGCATCGATGCTTTCCGCTGCTGATCCGCTGATCGGCCGGGTGCTCAACGGCCGCTTTCGCATCGTCGAGCCACTCGGCTCCGGTGGAATGGGAAAGGTCTACAAGGCAATGCAGTCGCCGCTCGACCGAGTGGTGGCGCTGAAGATTCTCAACCCCAACTTCCCGGCCGAGAAAGACCCGGCCTTCAAGCGTCGCTTCTTCCTCGAGGCGAGTCTCACCGCCAAGCTTCGCCACCCCAACACCGTCACCGTCATCGATTACGGCCAGACCGACGACGGCATCTTCTTCATCGCCATGGAGTACCTCGAGGGGCAGACCCTGGCTGAGGTTCTGGCGCTGGAAAAGACCTTGGTCTGGATGCGCGTCCTCGATATCGGCCAACAGATTTGCCGCTCACTTCGCGAAGCCCACAAGCTCGGTGTCATCCACCGCGACCTCAAGCCGGCCAACGTGATGCTGCTGAACGAGGCCGACCAGGACGTGGTGAAGGTCCTCGACTTCGGCCTGGTGAAGTCCTTCCTCAATGACTTGTCGCCGGGCGACCCGGAAGTGACCCAGAATGGCGTCTTCCTCGGGAGCCCGCAGTACATGGCACCCGAGCAGGCCCGCAACGTGGCTGACCCACGCAGCGACGTCTATTCGCTCGGCATCCTGATGTACCAGATGCTCAGCGGCCGGCCGCCCTTCCTCGGCAAGGACTACCTGGAAGTCATCTTCCTGCACATGAAGGAGCCCCCCAAGCGGCTGCGCGACGCGCGGCCGGGCCTCGATGTCCCGGCCGAGGTCGAAGCGGTGTTGCTCAAGTGCTTGGAGAAGGACCCGCTGGCCCGCTACCAGTCGATGGACGAGCTGCTCGAGGCCATCCGCTACGCGGCGCAAATCAGCGGCGCGAGCGGCATCTTCCAGGACCGAAGGTCCGGCGTTCATCCGACACCTCCGCCGTTGCCGGCAGTCACCACCGGCGCCCATGCCCGCTCGCTGACCCCTCCGCCCGAGGCCAACACCATGGCCATCGACATCGCCGAGGACGACGCGCCGGCGGCGGTGCGCGCACGGGCGCTACAGCGCCTGGTGCTCATCGGTGGCTTGTTGCTCGCCCTGGGCGGCGGCTTTGTCCTGACTTGGCTCTTCATGGCCCAAGGGGGCCACCCCGCGCCCGAAGCCTCAGCCCCGGTGGCGGCCAATCCCGCTCCGGCGGTGAAGCCCGCGCCCCCGCCCCCGGAACCCCCCGCGCCTGTCGAGCGCAAGATGGTGCGCTTCCACGTCTCGACCGAGCCGGCGGGAGCCCACATCTTCGTCGGCCGACACGACCTCGGAGCGACCCCGGCGGCCTTCGAGCTCCCGGCTGGGGCAGACGGCATGGCCAGCGCGGAGATGGTGCTGGTGCTCGACGGTTACCCGAACCAGACCATCACCTCGGGCGGGTCGGGCGACGTGGTGGTGAACGCCAAGCTCCAGAAGAAAGTCATCACCCGCGTTCCGACCCCCGTCCCGTTGAGTCGGGAGGAGCGGGAAAAGGAACGAGAGGCGGCTCCCGTCCCCGTCCCTGCAAACCCAGCCGTCGCTGCAGCGCCCGCTCCGTCCCGGCCGCCTAGCGCTGTCGCTGCCGCACCGGCGCTGGCCACGCCCCAGAGTGTCGCCGTCCCAGCACAAATCGGCGACGTGCTGCCCTTCGGCGAGGGGATGACCCGTCCGAGACTCCTCTCACCCGGCAAGCCGGTGTCCTACAGCCGCGAGGCGCTCGAAGCGCGGGTGGAAGGGACGATGATCGTCAAGTGCACCATCACCGTCGAGGGAAACGTCGAACGGTGCTCCGTCTTAAAGACTCTGCCGTTCCTCGAGCAGGCAGTCCTCGACAGCCTCTACTCGTCGCACTACGCCCCGGTCACCTTCCAGGGGAAGCCAGTCGCGGTGGGCTACACCTTCAACGTCAAGCTGGTCCCGCCAAGCTAGCGCGCGCAGGCCGGGACGGGCACAGGGTCCGGCCCCAGCGGTCTAGCGCTGGAGCGTTGCCCTCGTACCGCCGCCGGTGGTACGAGGGCCCGCCCTTTTCGCGACCCAGGACCGACATGGAAATTCGCGCCGACGAAATCAGCAGAATCCTCAAGGAGCAGATACAGGACTACGGGAAGAAGGTGACCGTCGCCGAGACGGGAACCATCCTCTCCATCGGCGATGGCATCGCCCGCGTCTATGGGCTCGCGGGCGCACAGGCCGGGGAGCTGGTCGAGTTCGCCAGCGGGGTGAAGGGGCTGGTGCTCAACCTCGAGGAGGACAACGTCGGCGTGGCGGTGATGGGTCCGTACACCGACCTCCGCGAGGGCGACCCGGTGCGCCGTACGAAGACCATCGCCTCGGTCCCGGTGGGCAAGGGACTGCTGGGCCGGGTGGTGAACGCGTTGGGCGAAGCGGTGGACGGCAAGGGGCCCATCCAGGCGACCGAGACCCGCCGGATCGAAATCAAAGCGCCCGGCATCGTCCAGCGCCGGAGCGTTCACGAGCCGCTGCAGACTGGCCTCAAGGCCCTCGACGCGCTGGTCCCCATCGGCCGAGGCCAGCGGGAGCTCATCATCGGCGACCGGCAGACCGGCAAGACGGCCGTCGCGCTCGACGCCATCATCAACCAGAAGGGCAAGGGCGTTTACTGCATTTACGTCGCGGTCGGGCAAAAGCAGTCCACCGTGGCGCAAGTGGTGGACAAGCTCTCGCAGTACGGGGCGATGGAATACACAACGGTGGTGGTCGCCTCTGCGGCGGACCCGGCGCCAATGCAGTTCTTCGCGCCTTACGCTGGCTGCACCATGGGCGAGTACTTCCGCGACAACAAGATGCACGCGCTCATTGTCTACGACGACCTCTCCAAGCAAGCGGTGGCGTACCGGCAGCTCTCGCTGTTGCTGCGGCGCCCACCAGGTCGTGAGGCCTACCCGGGCGACGTCTTCTACATCCACTCACGTCTGTTGGAGCGAGCCGCCAAGCTCTCCGATGCCGAAGGGGGCGGGTCTCTCACCGCGCTTCCCATCATCGAGACGCAGGCCGGCGACGTGTCGGCCTACATCCCGACCAACGTCATCTCCATCACCGACGGCCAGATTTTTCTCGAGACCGACCTCTTCTACTCAGGCGTCCGCCCGGCCATCAACGTCGGCCTGTCGGTCAGCCGGGTGGGCAGCGCGGCCCAAATCAAGGCGATGAAGCAAGTGGCCGGCTCGCTGAAGCTGGACCTCGCCCAGTACCGCGAACTCGCGGCCTTCGCACAGTTTGGCAGCGACCTGGACAAGGCCACCCAGGAAACGCTGGCTCGAGGCGCGCGCCTCGTGGAAATCCTCAAGCAAGGGCAATACGCGCCGATGCCGGTCGAGCAGCAAGTCATCCAAATCTACGGTGCGAGCAACCGTGACGACCCGGCCAAGCGCGGCTGGGCCCGTGACATCCCAGTGGCGGACATGTCCCGCTGGGCGACCGAGCTGGTGCAGTTTGTCGAGAGCAAGTACCCGAATGTCCTCGCCACCATCCGCGAAAAGAAGGAACTGACGGCAGAGGCCAAGGCGGCGCTCAACCAAGCCCTCGGAGAATTCAACCAGCTCTTCCAACCCACCGCCGCCGCCGCCCCCTAAACGAGCGGGGGCCGTTTGTCTTCAGCCGCCCGGCCAAGCGGATGCTGGCGCTACGCGGAGCCGGCGAAGGTGTCCTTCAGGTAGAGCTCCTCGTCCTTGGCCGTGCGGTGGGAGGAGAGAAACCGGGTCCAGACCTTCTGCTCGTGCAGCACCACCGCCAATTCCCAGACGCAGTAGGTGGGTAGGTGCCGGCCCTCGCGTTTGAAGTCCGCGAAGTCGCGCATCGCCGAGCTCTCCTTGAAAAAGACGCTCTCCCAGAGCTCGTTGGTGCCCCGCCAGGTATTCAAAATCAAGAAGTAGAAGTCCGCGCCGCACCGGTGCAACACGACAAAGCCGAGCTCGCAGTCGACGCCCAACCGCTGGGCTTGTGTCTCCGCGGAGAGAAAGGTGCGGGCCATCCGTTCAATGGCCACCGGGACGCCATCCTCGGCGCGCGCCAGGTTGTACCACTTGAGCTGGGCCTGACCCGCCTGGAGTGTTTCTGCCGGCACAACCGCCTTGGGGTAGTGACGGTATTCCTTGGCGACGAAACGGAGCTCACCCATACAGCCCTCGACACCCTCACTCCAAAACCCAGCCTCACGCTGGCCCCCATCGGCCGCGCGGGTCGTGCCAACGGACGGGGGTTAAGCCTCTCCGGAACGGCTTCGCTTGCGCAGCGTACCCACCACCGCATCAATCCAGCGGTGGCTGATGCCGAAGTTTCTGTCCGGGCAGGCGAAGTGATGCGCCATGTGGTGAGACCGAATGGCCTTTCCCCAGGCCGTCTTCGGCTCGCGGGCGTGGGTGGAGTAGTGCACGAAGTCGTACCAGAGGTACCCACTCACAAACCCAGCGAAGAGCGGGATGGTGACCAACGGCACGCCCACCAGGTACAGCCCACCGGCGATTACCAGCGCCAACGGGACACTCGCCCCGAGCGGCATTACCAGGCGCAGCGGGTCGTCCGGGTACCGGTGGTGGTAGCCATGAATGACGTCGTGAATTTTCCTGGTGAAAGGGCCATTGCCCTCCCAGTGGAAGAAGCCACGGTGAATGGTGTACTCGGCCACGTCCCACACAATCCAACCGGCGATGAAGAAGCCGACTGCGGCCAACGGCGTGGTGAGCCCGCCCGCCAAACCCCAGGCCAACACCCCGATGACGAGCGGGCCGTACACCAGGAAAGGCACAGCCGGGTGCACCTTCGAGGTCACCTCGAGAAAGTCATTCTGAAACAACCGTGCGTGCGCGTGGCGCGTGTAGTCGACGTCCATCTGGGAAGTTGCCCCTCCTGCGGTGGCTTGGGCGTGGGGGTTTTGCTGCCGCGCCTGCCGGATGTCAACCCGGGCGTTGTCCAGCGTCCTTGAAAAGGCCAGATTCACTAACAAGGACAGAGGTTTTCTTCCGAGTCCGCGCCCTCTGGGACAACCGGCCCCGGCGCGCTGGTTTTGCGTTTGACGGCTGCCGCCCGCCGAGGGTAGTGCAGTCGCACTGCGATGGAACAAACCGCTTCGCGCCCGTTACGCACCATTAGTCACCCGGTGTTTTGGACGGTTTTCCTCGCCGCCATCCTCGCCTTTCCCCTTCTGCGGCAAGGGCTCGGGCCGCCGCCGCCCCCACTTCCCATCCTTGGGACGGTGCCCGCCTTCCACTTCACCGACCAGAATGGCGCAGCGTTTGGCCCGGAAATGTTGGCCGGGAAGCCCTGGGTGGCGGATTTCGTCTTCACCCGCTGTCCCACCGTGTGCCCGCTGATGACGGAACGACTCGCCGCGCTCCAGCCCAGGCTTGGCGAGCGAGTCCACCTCGTCTCCGTCAGCGTCGACCCGGACTTCGACACGCCGGAGCGGCTGAAGGCCTTCGCCGCCGAGCACGGGGCAGCCTCTCCACGCTGGCACTTCCTCACCGGCGACTCGGCGGACGTCCAGCGGGCCGTCACCGAGGGCTTTAAAATTACCCTTGTCCACGAAGGCTCAGCCGACGACGTCTTGAATCTCATCCACGGCGTCCACGTGGTGCTCGTCGATGGGGCAGGCCACATTCGCGGGTACTACGACTCCACCGACAGCGACGCGCTCGAGCGACTGGCCCGCGACGCGCGACACCTGGGCGGATGAGCGACGGGCAGAAGGCCGCGCGCTGGCCTAGCGCCGCGAGCGCTTGGCGGTGGCGCGTGGCTTGGGACGCTTGCCTCGTTTTTTCCCCGGCGCCGGCCGGCGGGGGAAAGCCGGACGGGCCAGCGCGGCGCCCACTCTCGGACGCCCGTCGGCAGGGACGCTGACGCGCCGGGAGCGGCGCTTGGTGACGGTGTCGCGCAGCCCCGGTTCGTCGAGGTTAACCTGCGCCAACCGCAACGCGTAGTGGAGGTCGGGCCGGAGTCCCTCCACCGCCTCGCCGGCGTGTTGCACCGCCACCACCACTTTGGGACGCTCCTCTTGCGTCTGCAGACACACCACCAGCTGCTGCTGAGCGCCCTCCCCGAGCGCCAGCCCATCCTCGAGGAAGACCACACCGTCCTTCAGCGCCAGGGCCTCCGCCAACCCCGCCGCCGGGCCCACTACGGTGAGCGCACGCCCCAGGCGGGTGGCCGCTTCCTCGGCCCAGGCCTTCCTCTCCACCGCCGTGCCCCCGCACAGCAACACCGACACTCGGTTCTGGACCAGCTCGGCTTCGGCGTATGTCGCTCGGTCCAAGGGGACTCCCGGTCGGGGCCTCTCCGGCGGCTTGAAGAACGGAAAGTCTAACCCCTGGCCCCGACGGCAGGCGGCGAGGGACGGCTTGCGCTTCGCAAGGAGCGCTAGCGGGGCGCCTGCAGCTCGGTGCGGACGTCCCACAGCTCCGGAAAAAACGTCAAGTCCAAAGCCCGCTTGAGAAACGGGACTCCGGAGCTCCCACCCGTCCCCGGCCGGCCACCGATGATGCGCTTGACGGTGAGCATGTGGCGGAAGCGCCAGAGCTGGAAACGTTGCTCGACGTCGACCAACTTCTCGGCCATCTCATAGCCGTCCCAGTAACGCTCCGGCGCCTCGTAAATGGTGCGAAACACCGCCGTCACGCCGGGGTGAGCCTCGTAAGGCTGGGAGAAGTCGCGCTCCACGCGCTCCTGAGGCACCGGCAAGCCGCGGCGCGAGAGGTGCCTGAGGAATTCGTCGTAGAGGCTGGGCGCGAGCAGCAACTCCTCCAGCCAGGCATGGACGTCCGGCGTGTGCCGGTGCGGAAGCAGTGTCTTGCTGTCCTTGTTGCCCAACAGGAATTCCACGGCCCGGTATTGGTGAGATTGAAATCCACTGGCCGGCCCCAGCACCTGGCGAAAGGAGAGGTATTCCGACGGCGTGAGTGTCTCGAGCACGCTCCACTGCTCGAAGAGCATCCTCTGGACCTGTCCCACCCGCGCCAGAATTTTGAATGTCGATTCGAGCTGGTCGGCCTGAACTGCGCGCCGAGCGGCGAGCAACTCATGGACCAACAGCTTCAGCCACAGCTCGCTCGTCTGGTGCTGGATGATGAAGAGCAGCTCGTCGTGATGCTCCGGGATGGAACGCGGTTGCTGCGCCGACAGGACCAGGTCCAGGCGCAGGTAGTCCGCATAGGTGGTGGACCCGGCGAGGTCCACCTTGATTCCTGGCTCCAGTTCCCGGCCGGGCATGGCGCGCGGGCAAAACTCAGCTCCCGCTCGACTCCTTCTTCTTGTGCGCGGCACGCCCCCGCGGGAGGACCAAGTCCGTCACCGACTGGGGGGACGCGTAGTCCTTCCATTCCGCCGGACGCCGGTTGCTGCGCGTCAACATCCGCAGCTTCTGGTAGTGCGCCGAGCAGTAGCCCTTGGTGCGGCTCGGCCGCTTACAGCCGATGATGGCGCAGGCGCCGCCCGCCGGCAGCCGTGTCCGGCGTCCGCGTCGAACGGCTGGCTTTCGGCCGCTGCCGGGGGGACGGCCCGGACCACGACGACGCAGCGCCAGCGAGGAGCCACCGAGAAGCCCGGCAATCGGACCGAGACGCTCGGCCAACGCGCGCAGGGCACCCAGGTCGCGAGCGATGGCGGTTTGGAACGACTTCAGCTGCTGTTCCACCTCCGCACTAATCATTTCACGAAATGCCTTGTCGACTGACATCTCCCGATTCGCTCCTTTCTGGTGTTTCGCCCGAGCGCGCACACTGCCACAGCAGGGTGTGTGTATAAAGACATATGTATTTGCATTGACTTTTCCCGGCACCTCCCGGTGGAAGCGTTGCTTCAAAGCTCAACACACGACACCTTTGTCACCTGCCGCGGGTTGCGCCCACGCACCAGCTGACGCACCCTTGCCTTCCTGACATGCGGAGGCCCCTGTCCAGCCGCCGCGCAGCACAGCCGTGGGTGGAGCACGCCCGGGCAGAGCTGACGCTGGCCCGCGAGCGTCTGTTGGCGCTGCTCGCGCCCGTCCCGTCGGGCGAGCTGGCGCACCAGCACTCGGAGCTCATGTCCCCGCCCGTCTGGGACCTGGCACACATTGCCAACTACGAGGAACAGTGGCTGGTCCGCGCGCTCGGCGCCGCCCCGGTGGGCGAGCCGCACCTCGATGGCCTCTACGACGCCTTCCGCCACCCTCGCCCCATCCGCTCGGCGCTGCCCTTGCTCGGGGTCGACGAGGCCCTTCAGTACGCAACGAGCGTCCGGAAGCGCACGCTCGAAGTGTTGGAGACGCCGAGCGACGCCTTTGCCCACGAGCGCCTCCTCGCCGGCGGCTTCGTCTATGGGATGGTGGCGCAGCACGAGCAGCAGCACATCGAGACGCTGCTCGCCACGCTTCAGCTGGTCACCCGCGTTCCGCTGGCGCCGCCCTCCGGCACGGCGCCGCCGCCGCCGGCACCCGGGCGGCTCGAGCGCGGGGAAGTCCACGTCCCGGCCGGCCCGGTCACCCTCGGCTCAGCCGCGCCCTGGGCCTATGACAACGAACGGCCCGCGCACCGCGCCACCTTGCCGGACTTCTTCATCGACCGCACGGCCGTCACCAATGAGGACTTCGCTCAATTCATCGAGGCCGGCGGCTACCGGAATGCCTCGCTGTGGACGTCCGCCGGCTGGGAGCATCGGCTGGCCGCGGCCCTGGAGCATCCCGCCTACTGGCGCCGGGGCCCCGCTGGCTGGGAGCGCCGACGCTTCGGGCAATGGGAGCCCCTGCCGCCGGCCGAGCCGGTGGTGCACGTGTGCTTCTACGAGGCGGAGGCCTACGCGCGCTGGGTGCGGCGCCGACTCCCCACCGAGGCGGAATGGGAGAAGGCGGCGCGCTGGACGCCTCAGGGGACGGCGCCCCGCTGGCCGTGGGGCGAGGAGGCGCCCGGCCCACAGCACGCCAACCTCTGGCCGCGCGCTGGCCACCCCTTGGCAGTCGGCAGCTTTCCGCGCGGAGCCAGCGCCTGCGGCGCACTGGGCCTCATCGGCGACGTCTGGGAGTGGACGGCTTCCGACTTCCTTCCCTACTCTGGTTTTGAGGCCTTCCCCTACCCGGAGTATTCCGCCGCCTTCTTCGGCAGCGGATGCAAGGTGCTCCGGGGAGGCTCCTGGGCGGTGGCCCCTGTGGCCGCCCGGGCTAGCTTTCGCAACTGGGACCTCCCCGCCCGCCGACAAATATTTGCCGGCTTTCGCTGTGCCCGTGACGCCTGAGCCTTAAAGGATTGTCCCATGCGCCTCGACTCGCCGGTCCGCCCCGACGCCCGTCGCCACCGGGCAATCCGCCTCGACGTCCACCTCACGCCCGAGGAGCTGGGGCGCGCGTTGCGCTCCGACGCACGGGCGGGGCTCAGCACTCGGCCCCGCGAGCTACCACCCAAGTGGTTTTATGACGAGCGCGGCTGCCAGCTCTTCGACGCGATTACTCGGCTGCCAGAGTACTACCCGACGCGCCGGGAGCGCGAAATTCTCCTCCGGCATGCCGAGGAAATCTCGCACCGGACGGGGGCTCAGACGTTGGTCGAGCTCGGCTCGGGCACCTCGGAGAAGACACGGGTGCTGTTGTCGGCGCTGCACAACGCCGGGACGCTCGAGCGCTTCGTCCCCTTCGAAATGAATGAGCCAACCCTGCGCTCGGCGGCAGAGGCCATTTCCGACGAGTACCCCGGGGTCAGCGTCCATGCCGTGGTGGGGGACTTCGAGCGGCACCTGGCGCACCTCCCCCGCGGAGGACGGCGGCTGATTGCCTTCCTCGGTGGGACGGTGGGCAACCTCAAGCCAGAGGCGCGGGCCCGCTTTCTGCGCCGCATGGCCCAGCAGATGGAACCCTCGGACGCGCTGCTCCTCGGGACGGACTTGGTGAAGGACATTCCTCGGCTGGAAGCGGCCTACAACGACCGGCAGGGAGTGACTGCCGAATTCAACCGAAACGTGCTGGCGGTGCTCAACCGCGAGCTGGGCGCGGACTTCGTGCTCGAGCGCTTCGAGCACATCGCACGCTACGACGCCCGCCAGGGGTGGATTGAGATGCTGTTGCGCTCCTCGGTGGCTCACACCGTCGTGCTTCCCGGCCTGGCGCTGAGGGCCGACTTCGGCGCCGGAGAGCTGCTGCGCACCGAGGTGAGCGCGAAATTCCAGCCGGACCAAGTGCAGGGCGAGCTGGCGCAAGCCGGGCTGAGCCGGATTGGCTTCTGGACGGACCCCTGGGGGGACTTCGGACTGAGCTTGGCTGTCCGCAACGACTAGCCTTCTTGGTCAAAGCAGCTCGCGACGTCAGCGGCCCGGGGCGCTTCCGGCCGCCTGGCAGGCGGCCTGGGCCACGTCGAGCTCCTCGGGCGTCGCACCCCTGAGGCTGGCGCACAAAAGCGTGTCCTCTCCGAGGGCGGTCGCTGCCAGAAGCGCCTCGGTCTGGACAGCGCCCCCGTCCGGCTCTCCGAGGAAGAAGCGCACTGCAATGAAGCCCGGACTCTCGGCCACCCTCTCGGAGCGCTCCCGCAGGTGCTGCAGTCCACCGAGAAACCCTGCGCGCAAGGTAGCAGCCGTGGGGAGCCCCAGGCCCCGCTGCAGCTCGGCCCGCAGGACGGGCTGGCCACGCGGGCTGGAGACTCGCACCACCCCATCGGCGCCCGCCGCCACCACCCAGGCCGCCGGGAGGTTGAGGGAGATTTGGGGAGCCGCCGGCGGATGCGCCGGCGCGCCGGCGTCCAAAGGAGGGCGCGCCGGGGTGCGCCCCGAGCAGCCGAGGCTTGCCAGCGCCAGCACGACGGCAGCCACGGGCGCTGGGCGGTGGGCTGCCACGAGGCGACCGGACTAACGCCGCGGCAGCTCGGGCAGCGGACTCACCAGCGAGGGAGGGGTGGCGGCCGCGGTCTTCCCGGTGCTTTCCATTTTGCAGGTGCCCTCAAACATGACGCCCTTGTCCATCGACAACGAGGGGGCCTCGAGGTTGCCCTTCATCCGACCGGGCGGGTGCAGCTCGATGAGCTGGGTGGCACGGACGTTCCCCTCCACCGCGCCGTTGATGATGACTGTCCCGGCGTTAATCTCTGCATTCACTCGGGCGCCCTCGCCGATGACGAGCGTGTCCTTGGTAAAAATTTGTCCGGAGAACTTCCCGTCGATGCGCACCTGGCCCTCGAAGGTTAGCTTGCCTTCGAATTCGCTGCCCTTGCCAAGCAAGGTGTGCACGTCACCGCCGCGGACCACCACATTCTCCTCCTCGCGCTTGAGCACCGGCATCGACCTGTCGTCCCGCTCGTCTCTGCCGCCACCCGTCCCGGGATGGGAAGCGTTCACCGGCGCAGGATGCGGACAATACGCTCCAGGTCCTCATACGAGAAGAAGTCGACGGATAGGGTGCCTGTCCCACCGTGGTCCTGAAGGTGCACCTTGGTGCCCAGTACCCTTTGCAGCTCCTCCACCAGAGCACGCGCCGCGACGCTGGACGCGTTGGCCTTGGACTTGGCCGCCGGGCGCCGGCGCGACTTCGCCAGCCGCTCCGTCTCCCGCACCGACAGCCCGGCGGAGACGACGCGCTCAGCCAAGGAGACCCGCACCCCCTCAGGAGCACCGAGCAACGCCCGCGCATGGCCCGCGCTCAAAGCACCGGCGCCGAGCGAGGCTTTGACTGCCTCGGGGAGCCCCAGCAGCCGCAGGGCATTGGCCACCGTGGAGCGCTCCTTGCCGACGCGCACACTCACTTCCTCCTGCGTCAGGCCAAACTCGTCCACCAGCCGGCGGTAACCCTCGGCCTCTTCGAGGGGGTTGAGGTCCGTCCGCTGCAGGTTCTCCACCAGGGCGATGGCAAAGGCCTCGGCCTCGGTGACGTCCCGTACCAATGCCGGGATTTCGGTGAGGCCCGCCAGCTGCGCGGCCCGCCACCGGCGTTCTCCGGCGATGAGCTGAAAGCCCACCCCGTCTCGGCGCACCAGCACCGGCTGAAGGATGCCTTGGGCTTGGATGGAGTCCGCCAGCGCCCGCAAGCTTGCGGCCTCGAAGTGCTTGCGAGGCTGGCCTGGGTCACGGGCGATGCGCTCCAAGGGAAGGCGGAGGAGACCGGGCCCGAGCTCCCCCTGCAGCGGGACGGCCTCCGCCTGGGGGATGAGCGCTGAGAGGCCCCGGCCCAGGGCGCGTTTCACAGGCCGGTCGGAGGAGGTGCTCACGGATGGCGGGGGGGACATGTCAGGCGGCCCGCGGGACGGTGGGGCCAGCGCCGCGGCGCAATATTTCCCGACCCAAGGCCAGGTAGCTCTCGCAGCCTTTGGATTTGATGTCGTAGAGGAGGATGGGCTTGCCGAAGCTCGGGCACTCCGCCAGCCTGATGTTGCGAGGCACCACTGCGGAAAAAACGAGCTCCTTGAAATAGCCGCGCACGTCGTCGGCCACCTGGTGGGCGATGTTGGCCCGGCCGTCGAACATGGTCAGCAAGATGCCCTCGGTGGACAACGACGGATTGAGGCCTCGCTTCACCAGCTCCACGGTGTGCATCAGCTGAGAGAGCCCTTCGAGCGCGTAGTACTCGCACTGCAGCGGGATGAGGACGGAGTCCGCGGCGGTGAGCGCGTTGAGCGTCAACAGCCCAAGCGACGGCGGGCAGTCGATGAGGACGTAGTCGTACTCGGCCGCCAGTGGGGTCAGGGCATCGCGGAGGCGAAACTCGCGCCGCTCCATGCCGACCAGCTCCACCTCGGCGCCGGTCAGCTCCGGAGTCGAGGGCACCACCGACAGAAAGCGCAGCTCGGTGGCATGGACGAGCTCGCGCATCGGGCGCTCTCCGAGCAGCGCCTCGTACACCGTCCCGTGCATCGCATCCCGCTTCAGCCCAAGCCCACTGCCCGCGTTGCCTTGAGGGTCCAGGTCGACCAGGAGGGTGCGCCGCTCGGAGGCCGCGAGGCTCGCCGCGAGGTTGATGGCGGTCGTCGTCTTTCCGACGCCGCCCTTCTGGTTCGAGATGCAGATGACGCGACCCATAGCCCCTTCCAACCCGCTTCCGTCGGCAGTTCAGTGACGCTGGATTCTGGTGCTAGCACGCTGGGATGACAGGGGAAAATTGGTTTCCCCCGCCTGGATGTTTCACGTGAAACAACCTCAAACGGGAAGGCGCCGGTAGGCCAACAGGGTGCGACCGTCGCCGGAGGGCAAGGTGAAGCGGTGAGCTTCGGGAGGCGACCATCCGGAGAGGGTTGGCGGCTCGACGGCGCCCCCGGCCATCGCCAGCAGTTGTCCGCCGGGCCGCAGGTACGCGGCTCCGAGGGCCGCCCAGCCCGGGACGTCCCGGAGGGCGCGAGAGACCGCCGCATCCATCGGGGGCAGGCCTTCCTTGAGCGGCTCGCCTCTCAACGTCCTGTGCACCGCCCGCACCCGGGGGGCAAGCCCGAGGTGGGCCACGGCATGCTTTAGAAAGCCGACCTTTTTAGCCACCGAGTCCACGAGCCAGACCTCGAGTTCGGGACGCAGGAGCGCCAAGGGCAGCCCCGGGAAGCCCGCCCCCGTTCCAACATCGAGCAAACTTCGCGCTTCCCTCGCCAGCAGGAGGGCCACGCCCAACGAATCCAAAATGTGCTTGTCGAGCACTTCAATCGGATCCACGATGGCGGTCAGGTTCACCTTCGCGTTCCAGCGGAGCAACTCGCTCCCCAGCCAGAACAGCGCCTCTTCGGACTCCAGCGGGACCTGGATGCCGAGCGAGGCAGCGCCCAAGCGAAGTCGCTCGAGAAATTCCGGCTTATCCACAGGCGGGCCTAAAACCGGTCATGCCAAGTGCCTGTAACCAGAAGCAATGTGCCCGTTTTGGGGTTTTTCCCCACTTTTTCCACAATTCGGAAGGCCGTCGCCTCTCTGGCTGCTGCACGACGCTGCAACCCCTTCCCCGCCAACGGCTGCTCTCGGGATGTTCCACGTGAAACATGCCTGCAGCGGCGGCATTTAGGGAGCGCCGCCACGGGCAGCGGCCTCGACTTCGAGGCGATGCTGCTCGATGAAGCGCTCGACCGCCTCGTCCTCGAGACCGAGGTCTCGTAGCACCCCGGGGTAGACGCCGGTGAAGGCCGGCGAGCCCTCCGCGCCGCGGAGGCGGAAACTCATCTTCAGCACCGCCGCCCCAAACAAGCGGTCCTTCAGCGGCTTCGCCTTCCCCATGTGCCTCAACCCTCCGTCACCGGACGGTTTCGTCAGGGCCTGCCAGCTCCTCCACGTCCACGCCGAGCGGGTGTGTCTTTTTCGGCATCGGCATTGGCCGGTCGGGCGTCAAGACGAGGCGGCGCAGGCGGCCCTCCCCCTCGATGACCGCCCGGACCCCGGCCACGGAAGCGACCGCCCGAAGCATCCGGGTGCGGTCCTCGGCCGACAGCGCCACCACACCATAGAAGCGCCCGGTGGCGGCCGAAGCCTCCGCCAGCGCCGTGGCGGCGCGCGTGAGCTCGGGGTCCTCGCTCACCTCAACGGCCTCCTCAGCGAGCGGCGGGCGTGGGGGCAAAGCCTCGGGCACCGGTGCCGGGACGGCCGCAGCGGCGCGCTGCGGGGCCACGGCCCGCGGGGTTTGCTCGACGGGTGGCCGGGGAGGGCGCGGCACCCGGGGCGGCGGATGCTCGCCCACGCCCAGAGACACCCACCGGCGCTCGCTCCCTGGGCGGTGGGTGAGCTTGTTCACCAGAAACTGGAGTGCGTCGACAAAGGTGCCCCGACGCCCGAGCACCACGCCCGGCAACTCGACGCCCAGCACCAGGGCGATGCTGATGCCACCGTCGGCTGCGCTCTTCACGTCCAGCATCGCCGGCACGTCGGCCAGGCGCAGCAGCTCGCGCAGCACGGCGGACGCCTCGGCTGGCCGGTCAGCCGGCGGCGGAGTCCCTTCTGCCGACTCGGTCACTTGCGCTTCTCCGCGGGAGGATTCTGCTGCACCCACCGCTTCAGGGTGTACGTCTGGGTCACGGTGAGGACGTTATTGGTGAAAATGTAGAGCAACAGACCGGCCGGGTAGTTGAGCATGATAGCCGTGAAGAACAGCGGCATGAACCAAACCATGATGCGCTGCTGCGCAGCATCCATCGCCATCGGCTGCAAGAGCCCGGTGACAATTTGGGAGAGGCCGAGCAGCACCGGAAGGATGTAGGTCGGGTCCTTGAAGGTGAGGTCCGGCAGGAAGTGGTGCAGGAACGGCTCGCGGTAAATCTCAAAGTTGTTGCGCAGCGTGGTGAAGAGGGCGGCCCAGATGGGCAGCTGCACGAGCAGCATCAGGCAGCTGCCAAACGGATTGACGCCGGCCTCCTGGTAGACGCGCATCGTCTCCTGCTGCTGCTTCTCTTTGTCGTTCGGGTGCTTGGCTTTGAGCGCCTCGAGCTTCGGCTGCAACTTCTTCATCTTCTCCTGGCTGAGCATCATCCGGTGCGTCAGCGGCAGCAGCAGCACCTTCACCACCACCGTCAGAAGAATGATGGCCACGCCCCAGTTGCCCACCAGGCCGTGGAAGAAGCGCAGTACGACGAGCATCAGCTTGCAGATGACGGCCCAGATGCCGAAGTCCACGGAGCGTTCGAGCCGCGGCGACCAGCCGATGGTGCCGCGGTTCGCCGGAAGCACCGGGACGGAGGCGAGCAGCTCGCTGTCTTTGGGGCCGACGAAGGCTCCAAAACGCTGTGTCAGGGTTCCGCCCGCAGCCACCTGGAAGGGAAACCAAAGCGTGGCCGCGCGGGCAATGGGGCTGGCGGTGAGCACGCACCGGCCGTCGCGCGCCTCGCCCACCGGAAAAACGGCCCCGAGAAAGTACTGCTGGTTGACACCGGCCCAGGACAGGGCTCCCGGATATTCCTTCGTTTCCGGCTTGTCGGAGGGCGCCAGCTTCTGAACCGAGTCCTTCACCACACAGGCCGCGTCGGAGAGGTTTCCCACGCTGCCGAACATGCTGGGCTTCTCCTCGTGGGCCGGGTTGATGGCGCGCGCCTCGTGAATGCCCAGTTCCCCGCTGAGCGGCTGGCCGGTGAGGTTTCTCATCGAGACGCTGACGCTCAACTCAAAGCCGTCCGGACTCCATTCGAAGCGTTTGGTGACTTCCCAGGCATCGGTGCGACCGACGAAGGTGAGCTGGTCTGGCCCCTCGGCAGCGACGGCGTAGCGAAGCTCGGCAGAGACGGGCGCGGCGCCGGTGACCGAGATGGAGAGTGGCAGCGGTAGGCCCGGTACCCCCTCGGCGAGATTCATCTGAGGCGCGGGCGGCACTTCCTTGCCGAAGAGCAGCGCCCAACCTTCGGGAATGGAGAGGCGGCTCACCTCCCGCATTTTCCGACCCTGCAGCTCGGCCGACGTCAATGCTGCACCGTCGGTGGAAAGGGTGAAGTGCACCTCTGGGCGCTCCACGCGAAGCGTCCGAGCCGGAAGGGTGCTCGGCGCCATGGCGGCTGAGGCTGAAGCCTGCGTGCTAGGGCGAGGCGCCGGCTCCAGTTGGGCCGCTACCGGAGGCGCAGCCCCGGCGTCGGGGACAGCGGCGGCCGTCTTGGAGGTGCCAGCGCCGCCGCCCGTGGCGAACATGTAGAGGGCGGTAAGGGCGAAGCTGGCGATGAGGGCCAGCATCAGTCGCTTCTGAGAGTCATTCTCCACGTCGGTTCAGGTCCTTCCCTGGGCGGGCGGCACCATGTCCACGCCACCTGGGTTGAGGGGATGGCAGCGGCCGAGGCGACGGAGGGCCAGCCAGCTGCCACGCAGCGGGCCGTGCAGGCGCAGCGCCTGCAACGCGTAGGCGGAGCAGGACGGGTAAAACCGGCAAGCCGGCGGTAGCAGCGGTGAGACGAGCCACCGGTAGAGGTGAATCGGCACCGCCAAGAGGAGGGCGAGCAGTCTCAACGAGAGGCTCTCTCTAACGTCGCGAGGAGGCTTTTGAAGGCCGTGGCCAGCTCCGCACCGGTGGCGCCGCCAGCGGCAGGACGGGCAATGACTACCAGCTCCACCTTGGGGCAGCTGGCGCGCCGACGACGAAACACCTCGCGCAGCTGTCGTTTCACGCGGGCGCGGACGACGGCGTTGCCCACCTTGCTGGAAACGGTAAGCCCTAGCCGGGCGGTGGGGCCGGCCGCTGGCAGGACCAGCGCCACCAGCGGGCCAGAAGACAGCTTCTTGCCGCGCTGCTGCACCCTGAGGAAGTCGGCGCGCTTACGGATGCGCGCCGAGCGGGGAAAACCCTCCGCGGCGGCGACGCGGGCCACGACCGTAACGCCCGGACTACTTCTTCGGCGCAGAAGCGGCCAGCCGCTTCCGCCCCTTCGCGCGGCGGCGTTTGAGCACCGCTCGGCCGGCCTTGGTGGAATTACGCTTGCGGAAACCGTGGGTTCGGTTTCTTCGCAGCTTGGAGGGCTGGTAAGTGCGCTTGGGCAAGGTCCTGATCCGTCCCTTCGGGAGGCGGCGCGCCTTAACGCAAAGCAGTGCCGCGAGTCAACGAGGGCCGGGAGGCCCAAACCCGGTTCTCGGCCACCCCTCAATTTTTTTCTCGCCCCGTCGGCTTCAGGCGATCGTACAACTGCCGGCCCCGCCATCCGGTTCCGAGGCACCAACCCCTTGTCAGCTCCCGCGGAGAAGTCAGCAGGCTCTCCCACTGCCCAACAGCTCTGGGCGCAAGCCCTGAAGATGCTCCGGGAGGACGGGAAGAGCTATGCGCTCACCTGGCTCGAGCGGATGCAGGCCATCGCCCTGCGCGACGGCCAGCTCGTCCTCGGTGTCCCCGACCGTTTCTTCCGGGACTGGGTGGATGACCACTACCGGCCGCTGCTCGAGGAGGCCCTGTTGCGGTTGGTGGGCAGTCCCACCGGCGTTGGGTACGAAGTCATCGAGCCCACCACCGACACCACGCTGCCGGCGGTGCGCGAGAGCACCGCCACCACCGTTCGGCCGCCCCGCCTCAACGACCGTTTCACCTTCACCAACTACGTCGTCGCGGAGAGCAACCAGCTGCCGGCGGCGGCAGCCTCGGCCGTCGCCGAGAGCCCGGGGCGCGCCTACAACCCTCTCTTCATCTACGGCGGTACGGGACTCGGCAAGACGCACCTATTGCACGCGGTGGGAAACGCCATTTTCGGCCGGAACCCGGCGGCCCACATCGTCTACCTGTCCTCCGAGGAGTTCACGAACGAATTCGTCGAGAGTGTCCGCGATCACCGAATGTCAGAGTTTCGGCGCAAGTTCCGAGAAGAGTGCGATGTCCTGCTTGTCGATGACATCCAGTTTCTCGGGAAAAAAGAGGAAACTCAAAAAGAGTTTTTTTACACCTTTAACGCCCTTCACGAGATGTCCAAGGCGATGGTGCTCACTTCCGACACGGTCCCGGCCGAGATTCCGGGGCTCGAGGAGCGGTTGCGCAGCCGGTTTACCCAAGGCCTCATCACCGACATTCAAGAGCCCAACTACGAGACCCGCATCGCCATCCTGAAGAAGAAGGGGGAGCTCGAAGGCTTCGAGCTCCCGGACAACGTCTGTCACTTCATCGCCCGGCACGTGCAGAAGAACGTGCGCGAGCTGGAGGGGGCGTTGGTGAAAATTTCGGCGGTGCACAGTCTCACTGGCCAGCCCATCACCGAGGAATTCGCCGCCCAAGTGCTACGGGACATCCTTCCGGCACACCGGCCGGTGGACATCGAGCAAATTCAGCGCGAGACGGCCCGCTACTACAAGGTTGCGGTAGAAGAGCTCCGCGCAGACCGACGCACCAAGCACTTGGCCCATGCTCGGCAAGTGGCCATGTACCTGGCCCGCCGGCTTACCCGGAGCTCATTTCCGGAGATTGCGGCGCGTTTCAACAAGGACCACTCCACCGTCATCTCCTCGGTACGCAAGGTGGAGCGAACACGGGAGATGGACGCCATCGTCCGTAAGGAGCTCGACGAGTTGGAGGCAAAACTCGGCGTGCTGTAGCGCACGTTGGAGCAAACGCCGTCCTCTTCGGGCGCGTCTGGCGACGGTCGTGCGCCTTAGAGCCAAGGGTCAACTTGTGGGCAACTTCGCCCTTTCGGAAAGGGCGGCACCTCTCCGTCACCGTCTCGTCATCTGTGGGAGGCTTTGTGGTGAACACTCCTGTCATACACCCCTCAGGTGAGGGCTCGAGGCCTCGACTCGTTTTGGGCCGTGGAGTCAGGACCTTCCCCCCCCATTCTGCCCACAGCTTCGAGTGTCGAAACCACGTTCAGTTTCGGCAGCTTGCCGAGTTTGTCCACAACACCCACGGGCCCTACCGCTTCTGCTAGTAAATTCAATCCTCTAATCAAGAGAAGAACCAGTCGTGCAACGAGGGAGTCTCTCCGTCCGGCGGCCCTCTCTCTGAAGGGCTGCTCGCAGGGGTTTTTCTACGGCGCCATGGCCAAGAGGAATTGCTCAATCTGCTGGCGTTGCTCGGCGCTCAGTTTCACCTTCTGCACCGTCACCATCTCCTGCACGAGGGACGGCCAACGCTTGGCTGGAAACTCCGTGGGCAAGTGCAGGGCATGACAGCCGCTGCACGTCTTCACGTACGTCTTTCTATCCAACGTGAGGCTCTCCAGCGTGACGTCTGGGTACGTCTGCTGAGCCCGCGCGACGTCCACCGCGGTTGGCTGAGGCAACGAGGCACAGGCAGCTAGGCCGAGGGCAAGAAGTCCAAGGAAGCGACGGGGTGGGCACATTGAGAATGCGACTCATTCTCATAGAAGCCCTCCTTGTCAAGTGCCTTCCTCGCCTCTTGCAGCCCCTTACGGTGCAGCCATGGGTGCAGCTAGGCCTTGCTGGAGGCAACGCGGGGCCCCTCCGCACCTGGCACTGTCGGAGAGGGAGGCCAAGGTTCTACGCCGTCGTTTCGTTGACTGGCCCCGCGTGCCAGCGCTACACGACGAGCGAAAGGGAGTGAGGGACGGCCATGGAATTTCGCATCGCAGCCGACGAGCTCAAGCGAGCCCTGTACCGGGCCCAGGGCATCGTCGAGCGCAAGACGACGATGCCAATTCTCTCCAACGTCCTCATCACCGCCACCAAGACAGCCGTTCAAGTCACCGCCTTCGACCTCGACGTCGGGGTGGTGAGCGAGCACTTCGCCGAGGTGACCAAGCAGGGAAGCATCACCGTGTCGGCCCGGACACTTTTCGACATTGTCCAAAACGTCCCGGAGCAACAAATTACCATCCGTAAGTTACCCAACCACTACGCGGAGATTCTCAGCGGGACCGCGCATTTCAAAATTGTGGGGATGTCTCCGGATGAATACCCAAAACTGCCCCGCGAAGACGATGCGCCGTCGGTGACGGTGAGCGGAGAAGTCCTGTTGGAGATGATTCGGCGGACGTCCTTCGCCATTTCCTCCGACGAGACGCGCTACATCCTCAACGGCGTCTTCTTCGAGCCCCATGCGCCAGAAAAGGTCCGGATGGTCGCCACCGACGGACACCGCTTGGCCCTCGTGGAACGCCCCATGGCCGGGGATTTCAAGCTGAAAGGCGGCGTCATCATTCCGCGCAAGGGCCTGCTCGAGCTCAAGCGGCTGCTCGAGGAGGCCCCCGACGCGGAGTGCCAGCTGGGCTTCGCGATGAATTCAGCACTCTTCCGCAAGAAGGGGCTGACCATGGTGATGCGACTCATCGACGGCCAGTTTCCCGAGTACCAACGAGTTATCCCCAAGGAAGGCAACCGCAAGGTGCAGCTCAACCGGGTGCGTTTTCTGGAGGCGCTGCGCCGGACGGCACTTCTCTCGGTGGACAAGTCCAACGCGGTGAAGCTCACCCTCACCGAGAACCAGCTCCGACTCACTTCGCAAAATCCCGACTTAGGGGAGGCGAAGGACGACCTCGACGTGGCCTTCACCGGGCCGGAAATCACCATCGGCTTCAACGCCCGGTACCTGTCCGATGTGCTCGCCGCGCTCGACGACGACGAGGTGGTGCTGGAGCTCGGAGACGAGCACAGCCCCGGGGTGCTCCACGCGCCGGGCGACAGCAGCTACACGGCCGTCGTCATGCCGATGCGCGTCTGACGCCTTCCTCGAGGCCGGTTGCTTCTTCAGCGACTCCAGCTTCGGGACTTTCGCAACCTCGCGTCGGTGGAGCTCTTCCCCTCCCCGCACGCCACGGTGCTAGTGGGGCGCAACGGCCAGGGGAAAACCAACCTCCTAGAGGCCATCTACTTTCTCTGCACCCTCAAGCCGCTCCGGGCTGCTCGCCTCTTGGAGCTGGTGCGCTTTCAGCAAGCCTCGGCTTCCATCGCCGGCCGCTTCGCTCTGGGCGGCGCCATGAGGGAGGTTGCAGTCGACCTCCGCGATGGGCTTCGCGAGGCCTCTGTCGACGGGAAGCACGTCCGGGCCCTCGAGGACTACTTCGGAGGTGTCTCGGTGGTGGCCTTCACCCCCGACGACTTGGCGGTGGTGAAGGGAGCGCCCGAGGAGCGCCGGACGTTGCTCGACCGGGCCGTCTTCAACCGCTTTCCTGGGTTTCTCCGCGCGTCGCGCGGCTACCTCCGGGCGCTGCGCAGTCGCAACCGCCTTCTCAAGGACGGGGCCGCCGCCGACTACCTGCGGGCCTACGACGACGCACTGGCCGAGGCCGGGGCGCGCATCCTCGTCCTGCGTCGCGAGTTGCTGGGGGAGCTCGCCCCGAGGGCCCGCGCCACCGTTGCTTCCATCGCCCAGCTGCCCGAGGTGGACTACAGCTACCTCCCGGCGCGCCTGGAGGTGGACTTCGCTCGGGCGGACGTCGCGGCGCTGGGCACGGCCCTGCTGGCCGCTCTCCAACAGCGGCTGGGCCGAGACCGAGAACGAGGCTTCACCTCCGTTGGTCCGCATGCGGACGATTTGGACATTCGGCTAGAGGGGCACCCGGCCCGGGCCTTTGCCTCGCAGGGCCAGGCCCGGGCTCTGGTGCTCTCCTGGAAAATCGCCGAAATTGAAAACCTGCGGGCCGCCCTGGGCCGCTCGCCGTTGCTGCTTCTCGACGACGTCTCGAGCGAGCTCGACCCAGAGCGCAACGCCTACCTCATGGGGTACCTCGCCAACTCTGGCTCCCAAGTGCTGCTCACCACCACCGAGGCCTCGTTGGTGCGCGGGGCGGCCGGGGCCGACACCCAGTGGCTCAAGGTGGAGCAAGGCGTCGTTCTCCCGGCAGCCGTGCCAACTGGCTAGACTGATGAGTCCCTCGAAATGAGCGTCCGCTTCTTCGCCTTTCGTCCCCGTGGGTTGCGACGGGCCCTCGTCGGCGCGGCCGGCTTGGCCGTGGTGCTTTCGGCCTGGGCGCTCGCGTCTGGCCTTCGGGGGGCGGAGCGCTTGGGGACGCTGCGGGCGGTGTTTCTTGCGGCGCTGGCCGTGGGCTTCACCGTGGGCTGGGTGTTTCTTCGCCCCCGCGCGGACTTCGGCATCCGGCTGGACACCGCCGGCATCGACGTCTCGCGTCCCTGGGGTGCCCCTCCGCTGCACATTCCCTGGACGCATCTCGGCGCCGCCCGCACCGAGCGGCGGCTGTGGACGCGCTTGGTACTGGAAGTCCGGCCGGAGGGAAAACTCCTCATTGCCCGGCCGCTGCTCGGCTCCCGGGAGGCCTTTGCGGAGCTGGTCCGGGCCCTCGAAGAAGGGGCTCCGAAGCCGCCCGGGGACGCCTGAAAAAGAGTGCCCGGAAGGCCTGAATTCCTTTGTCATTTCGCGAATTTGCGCCGCCGCCACACCCTTGTGGCACCGGGGGTCGCGTGTTAGGAAATAAGCTCCTTGAACGGTCTCTCGAAACCCGCTGCCGAGGCCTCGACGACCTCCGGCCAGGCGGAGTACAGCGCAGCGTCGATTACGGTGTTGGAAGGCCTGGAAGCGGTCCGGAAGCGCCCGGGCATGTACATTGGCGACACCAATGTCTACGGGCTCCACCACCTCGTTTACGAAGTGGTGGACAACGCGGTGGACGAGGCCTTGGCCGGCTTCTGCACCGCGCTGGCAGTCACCATTCACGTCGATGGCAGTGTCAGCGTGAAAGACAACGGGCGCGGCATTCCGGTGGGTCCCCACCCGACGGTGCAGGGGATGGACACCGTGGATGTGGTGATGACCAAGTTGCACGCCGGCGGCAAATTCGAGAACTCAGCCTACAAAGTCTCCGGCGGTCTGCACGGCGTTGGGGTGAGCTGTGTCAACGCCCTCTCCGAGTGGCTGCGCTTGGAGATTCAGCGCAACGGCAAGGTGTACGAGCAGAAGTATGCCCGCGGCATTCCGCAGCAACAGGTGGCGGAGGTCGGCGTCACCGATGGGCGCGGAACGACGGTCTGGTTCAAGCCCGACGCGACCATCTTCGAGACCACCGACATCAGCTTCGACACGCTGAGCCAGCGGCTGCGCGAGCTCGCCTTCCTCAATGCCGGGCTGACCATCACCATCACCGACGAGCGCACCAGCAAGAGCCACTCCTTCCAGTTTGACGGAGGGATTGTCTCGTTCGTCGAGTATTTGAATAAGTCTAAGGAAACCCTGCACCCGCCCATCTTCTTCAAGGCGGTCAAAGACGACGTCGCGCTCGAAATCGCGATGCAGTGGAATGACGGCTATGACGAGCGCCTCTACACCTTCGCCAACAACATCAACACCCACGAGGGGGGCAGCCACCTGGTGGGTTTCAAGAGCGCGCTCACCCGCTCCATCAACGCTTACGCCGAGCGCGGAGGGGTGTGGAAGGACTTGAAGGAAGCGCCCACCGGAGAGGACGCCCGGGAGGGCCTGGCGGCGGTCATCAGCGTGAAGCTGGCCAACCCCCAATTCGAGGGGCAGACCAAGACCAAGCTTGGTAACTCCGAGCTCAAGGGCCTGGTCGAGCAAATGGTCAACGAGAGCCTGGGGAATTACCTGGCTGAAAACCCCGGGGCGGCTCGCAAAATCATGGCCAAAATAGGCGACGCCACCCGGGGCCGCATCGCCGCTCGGAAGGCCCGGGAGACGGTGCGGCGCAAGGGGGCGCTCGACGGCCTGTCGTTGCCCGGGAAGCTGGCGGATTGTCAGAGCAAGGACCCCTCGGAGTCCGAGCTCTACATTGTCGAGGGTGACTCGGCCGGCGGCTCGGCAAAGCAGGGTCGGGACCGCCGCAACCAGGCCATTCTTCCGCTCAAGGGCAAAATCCTCAACGTGGAGAAGGCCCGCTTCGAGAAGATGCTGACCAGCGGGGAGATTGTGGCGCTCATCACGGCGCTCGGTACCGGCATCGGGCGCGAGGATTATGACCCGACCGCGGCCCGCTACCACCGGATTATTTTGATGACCGACGCGGACGTGGACGGCAGCCACATCCGCACCCTGCTGTTGACGTTTTTCTACCGTCAGATGCCGGAGCTCATCGCCAAGGGGTACCTCTACATCGCCCAGCCGCCGCTCTACAAAGTCACTCGCGGGAAGAAGGAGCTCTTTCTCAAAGACCAGCGCAGCCTCGACGAGTACCTGTTGCGCATCGCCATCGAGCGCGCCGTGGTGGAGACTCCGGCCGGCGAGCTGAAGGGCCCAGCGCTGGGGGCGCTCTTGGAGAAGGTGGCGCAATACCAGGACCGCCTGGCGAAGCTCAGCCGGCGCCGCGACCCCCGCGTCCTGGACGCTCTCGTCCAGGCGGCCCGCATCGACGAGACGACGCTGCTCGACATCGACGCGCTGGCCCAGCAGGTGGAAGCGATGCACCGCTGGCTGGCAGACCGCACACCGGACGTGCTCGGACACCTCAAAACCTTCCGCAAGGACGACCCCGAGCACCAGGCCAAAAAGCTGGTCTTCCGAACCGAGATGAATGGGAGCCCGCGCGAAACAGTGGTGGACCACGCCTTTCTCACCAGCCCGGAGTACGCCGAGCTGGTGGCCTTGAGAGAAGTCTTCGCCCAGGGCGGCCCTCCTCCCTACCGGGTGCGCTTCGAGGAGAGCGAGGCGGCGGCCAAAAGTGTGCAGGAGGTGCTGGCCGCGGTGCGGGCGGATGCCTCGCGCGGTCTGGCCATCCAGCGTTTCAAGGGCCTGGGGGAGATGAATCCCGAGCAGCTCTGGGACACCACCATGAATCCCGAGAGCCGTACCCTGCTTCAAGTGCGGGTGGAGGATGCAGTGGAGTCTGACGACATCTTCGCCCTGCTGATGGGCGAAGCGGTGGAGCCGCGACGCGAATTCATCGAGAAGAACGCCCTGGACGTCCAGAACTTGGACATCTAGGGAGGGCCGCTCGGCCGGGGGGCCTTTTTTCTCCCCGGCCCCCGCATTCCGTCGTTTGCCCCTGGCGGCGAAGCCCATATGCTCTTTGGCGCGACGGGGGAGCGGGACCCTCGCTGTTCTGGGGCGTCGTCTAACGGCAGGACGTCAGACTTTGGATCTGACTATCAAGGTTCGAATCCTTGCGCCCCAGCCAGTCCGCTCCCGAAAGGACGCGCCCTGACGGATGTCTTCCCGGGTGATGCAGCTGGCCGCCATTGGTACCGCGCCGTCGGCACTGCTGCGGGAGCTGGAGTCTCCGCTCACCGCCCAACTGGGGGTGACGGCGGTCTACTCGCGGGTGTCCCTGGCCGCCCCGGGCTACGCCTTCAACAAAGACCGAAACCAGTACCATTCCAACGCCATCATGCGTCGGTTGGTGCCGCTGCTCGAGCCGGCGCAAACCATTCTGGGACTGGTCGACGTCGACCTCTTCGTCCCCGACAGTGGCTTCGTCTTCGGCGAGGCGGACCGCGAGTCCCGGGCCGCCGTGCTATCGATTTTTCGGCTCCGCCAGGGTGCCGATGAAGTGCTGCTGCGCCGGCGGGTGCAGGTGGAAGGCCTGCACCAGGCGGGACACCTGGTGGGGTTGTCGTACTGCGAGGACGCCCGGTGCGCGATGTTTCTCGCCACCACCCTGCCCGACGTCGACCGCAAGCAAACGGCGCTCTGTCACATTTGCCGAAATGAGCTGGTGAAGCTCAACCGCTAGCGCTCTTTCGGTTGTTGCCCCGAAAGCAGACCTTCGCCTTGCGTCAGCCAGGCCGGGTCCACCGGTGGAAAGGGCGTTGAGAGGTGGGCAGTTTCTCGACGGGAGGGTGCGGCTCATGTTTGCTCTCGACGGAAAGCGGAGGTTTCAACCGTCCCCTTGAGTGCCCCCCCGGCTACGCTGGCCACCGTCCCGCTGTTCGCCGCCCTGGATGCGGCCGAGCGTGCCGTTTTGGCAGCGCAGGCGGAGGAGCGCACCTGGGCCGCGCAGACCCGCATCTTCAGCCGCGGGGACGCCGGCGACTGCTTCTACGTGGTGAGCACAGGGAAGGTGGAGATTTCGGCAGAAGCCACCACTGGCGAGCGCCGGGTGCTGGGCACGGCCGGCCCGGGGGAATTCTTCGGCGAGCTGTCGCTTTTGGACGGCGGCCCGCGCAGCGCTGATGCCACGGCGCTGGAGGTGACGCAGGCGGTGGAGATTGACCGGGCCGACCTGGCCGAGCTCTTCCGTCTCCACCCCAGCGCGGCCCTGGACGTGCTCAGCGTCACCGGGCGCCGGCTGCGGGAAACCAACCGGGCCCTTCTGTCCAGCGTCGGCACCAGCCCCAACCAGGAAGTGGAAGAGCGCTCCACCACCCTCCAGCGGGCCGCCGACGGCCTGGCGGCCTTCAGTGGCTCGGTGGCCTTCCTGGTGCTTCACGCTGCCGCCTTTGCCGTCTGGATTTTGTGGAACCTCGGGGCCATTTCCTTCCTCCGTCCCTTCGACCCGTTCCCCTTCGGCCTGCTCACGCTGGTGACGTCGTTGGAGGCCATCTTCCTCAGCTGCTTCGTCCTCATCAGCCAGGAGCGCCAGGCCTCCAAAGACCGCATTCGCAGCGACGTGGAGTACGCGGCCACGATGAAGGCCGGCCTCGAGGTCACCCAGCTGCACACCAAGCTGGACCGCCTCTACGAGCAGGCGATGGCCAAACTCTCGGTGTTGGCCCACCAGGCGCCGCGCCCCTAACGGCCCCCGGGGGCCGTTTTCGTCACCCCGGCGAGCTGGGTTGGGACGGCTGCATCGCGTCCGCCACCAGCTCGGCGACGTCCCGCACCTGGAGCCCTTCGCGGGCGGTGTCGTTGACAGCATCCCTGAGCATGGTGGCGCAGAAGGGACAGGCCACGGCCACGGTGCCTTTGGCCGGCCCGGTGTAATCCCCCACCAGTCCAGGCTTGTGGCGGTCGGTGGCCGAAGGGTAGGGCACCGCCGGGTCGGCGGCGTGGGCCAGGGTGAGGGCCGCCTCGTTGAGTCGGTTGTGGTTGATGCGCGTCCCGAGGCGCTCCTCCATCCACATCCGGCCGCCGCCGGCCCCGCAGCAGAAGGACTGCCGGCGGCTGCGCTGCATCTCCACCACCTTCAGCCCGGGAATGGCCCCCAGCGCCTCGCGCGGGGCGTCGTACACTCCGTTGTGCCGGCCGAGGTAACACGGGTCGTGGTAGGTGAGCGTCTCGTCCATCACCCGGGAAAGCTTGATGCGCTTGTCGCGAAGCAGCTCGGCAATCAGCTCGGTGTGGTTGATGACGCGGTAGTTGCCCCCGAAGTCCGGGTACTCGTTCTTCAGGGTGTTGAAGCAGTGGGGGCATTGGGTGATGACGGCCTTCACCCCGGCCGCATTCCATCTCTCGACATTTCCCTTGGCCAGCGTCTGGTAGAGGTACTCGTTGCCCAGCCGTCGCGCGCTGTCGCCGTTGCACAGCTCCGCCTTGCCCAGGGTGGCGAAGGAGACGGCTGCCTCGCGGAGTATTTTCACCACCGCCCGGGACACCTTCTTCTGCCGGTCGTCGTAGCTGCCGGCGCAGCCGACGAAGAAGAGGTACTCGTAGGTTCCGCCGTCCCCCCACTGGGGAAGCTTCAAGTCCTCGGCCCACGCCCCCCGGCTCTCCTGGGCCACTCCCCACGGGTTGCCCTGGCGCTCCATCCCCTCGAAGACGCGCTGGACTTCGGGGGGAAAGTCCGCCTCCACCTGAACCTTGTAGCGGCGCATGTCGATGAGGCGCGGGATGTTCTCGATGAAGACCGGGCAAGCCGTTTCGCACCAGCCGCACGAGGTGCAGGCCCACACCGTCTCCGGCTGGAGAATGCCGCCGACCAGCGGGGGGAACTCTTCTTGAGGAGCGGCTGAGGCGAGCTGGTCCTCGTGTTCCCAGGCCCAGTGCTTGAGGGTTTGGTTCACGCCCTTGTGGGTGAGGGGCTTCCCGGTGACGTAGGTGGGGCAGTGCGTCTGGCAGCGCCCGCACTCGGTGCAGGAGTAGAGGTCCAAGCCCTGCTTCCAGGACAAGTCCCGGAAGAGGTGCGCGCCAAATTCCTCCGCCTCGAGGTTGGCGGTGGGCAACTTCCCGCTCGGGGAAAGCCGCTGCAGATAGACATTGGGCAGTCCGGTGATGACGTGGAAGTGCTTGCCCAACGGCAGGAAATTCAAGAAGGCAAGGATGATGCAGAGGTGAGTCCAAAACATCAGTCCCCCGAGGCTCCACACCACGGTGGGGGAAACCCCGGAAAGGGCCGCCGCCACCAGTGAGGTGACCGGCTCCTCGGCGCGGAAGTGCTGCCCGGCGAGCACCATCCGCGAGGCTCCGAAGAGGTATTCGCTCAGCATCAATCCGGCGATGAAGCCGAGGATGAGGAGCGCCTCCCAGGAGGGTGTCAGCCGGTCGGGCTTAACCACCACCCTTAGCCAGAGAAAGTAGCCGACGCCCACCAGGGCGAGGAGCGCCACCACGTCCTTGGCGAAGAGGTAGGCCAGGTAGGCCGCCTCCCATTGCTGGTGGTTTGCCCAGAAGGGGTGAGAGGGAAGGGTGAGGGCCTCGAGGGCCGTCTCGGAGAAGCCCATGGTGAAGAGCATCAGCGTGCGCAAGGCCAGCACGACGAAGGCGGCGAAAATGAAGACGTGCATTAGCCCCGGCGTCCGCTCCTCCTGGTCCACCATTCGCTTCTGGCCGAAGCCAAAGCGCAAAAGCGCCAGCGTGCGCCGGGCGGGTTGGTCCAAACGCATGGCCGGCTTCATCGCCAACAGGACGGCGGTGCGTCCGTAGACGGTGTGCACGAAGAAGGCCAGGCCGACCAGGACGAGCAGCAGCGTGACGACGAGACTCATGGGCGGCGGAAGGTTAGTGGCGCGGGCGCTCGGGGGACAACGGCGAAGCGCCCGGCCCGAGGCGAAAGCCCTCAGCCGTCTTTGAGGCTCGCCGCGTCGGGGAGGAGCAGGAGCGGCTTGAAACCCGCGGCATCCGCCGAGGCGAGGACGTAACGCACGCCACCGTGGACGCCGACGAAGCCTGCCGAAATGCCCGGGCCATGCAGGTGCCCGTAGACGCAGACCTGGGGGGCGAAGTCCTCGATGAGGGGGGAGAAGGCGGTGGGCAGGCCGCCGGCATAGAGCGGCGGGAAATGTGTCAGCACCACCTTGGTGAGACCGGGGCTGCGGTGCAAAAGCGCCCGGGCCTCGGCCAGCGAGCGTTGAAGCCGGGTGGCTTCGCGTTGCACGTAGTCGGTGGAGGGGGGCTCGTCCCCCATCTCTCCGCCTGGCAGGGGCGGGGCCTGGGCCGTCGTCCACAGCCTCGAGCCGGCGAGGAGGTAGGGCCCGACGACGAGTGCCGAGCCGTTGTGGAGGAAGCCGACAATGCTAGGGGTGGGCAGAAGCAGCTGCCGCAGCTTGTTCGCCGAGTCTCCCCACCAGTAGTCGTGGTTGCCTTTGAGGAGGACTTTTTTTCCGGGCCGCTGTTCAATCCAGACGAGGTCCAGCGTGGCCTCCTGCGCCTTGGTGGCCCAGGAGATGTCACCCACCACCAGCACCAAGTCCTCGGGCTTCACCAAGGCGTCCCAGGCCGCGGCCAGCGGAGCCGGGTGGCCCGCCCAGCCGAAGCGCTCCATGTCCTTGTTGCGGCTGGACGGCAGGTGCAAGTCGCCGATGGCGAAGAGGCGCATGGGGCTGGCGGGTACTGTAGCTGCTGGGCGGCTTCTACAGGACGCGCCGCTGGGCGCTGTCCGTTTGCGTCCGTGCGATGGCCAGCGCGTGGTCGACAATGGCGCCGGCGATGTCCAGGCCGGTGGCCCGCTCGAGGCCTTCGAAGCCAGGCGAGGAGTTCACTTCCAGCACCTTCGGCCCCTCCCGCGTCTCGAGCATGTCCACCCCGGCCACCTCCAGGCCCACCAGGCGCGCCGCCGTCACCGCCGCCTCGAGGTAGCTCGCCGGCAGCTTGGCCGCCTTGCCGCGTCCGCCTCGGTGGAGGTTGCTGCGGAACTCCCCGCGCTTGGCCCGTCGGCGCATGGCTGCCACCACTCTGTCCCCCACCACCAACGCCCGGACGTCACGTCCCCGGGACTCGGCGATGAATTCCTGAAGGACAATGTCCTGCCCCAAGTCCGAGAAGGTGGAGAGGATGCCCTCCAACTCCTCCAAGGTGGAGGCCAGCATGACCCCCACCCCTTGCGTCCCGCGGACCAGCTTGACGATGGCCGGCAGGCCACCCACGTCCTTCAGAAGGCGGGGGATGTTGCTTCGGTCTCGGGCCATCACGGTACGCGGGATGTCCAACCCGAAGCGGGCCAAAAGCTGTAGGCACCTCAGCTTGTCGCGGCTCCGGGCGATGGGGGCGGCGCCGTTGAGCACGGCCACCCCCATCATGTCGAACTGGCTCACCACCGCCAGGCCGTAGCCGGTGATGGAGGCGCCAATGCGGGGGATGACGACGTGGACGTTGCGCAGGGCGACGCCCCGGTACGTCATTCGGGGCTCGCCGCGGGAGAGGATGAGGTTGCAGCGCAGGGTGTCCAGCACCAGCGGGCGGTGTCGGCGCGCCTTCACCGCCTCGACCAGACGACGGGTGGAATACAGAGCGCGTTTCCGGCTGAGGATGGCCACCACCTTGCCGTCCAGCGGGACGGCCGGCGCGTGACGGAGCGTCACCGCCGGCCGCGCCTTCTTGCTTCGCTTCGATGGGGGCACGGCTCTCGGGCGCTTCCCCCTGAGGGGGGGAGTCGGGGGGCGCGGGAAACTACCACGGCTGCCGGTTTGATTGCCCGGCCTGGCGGCCGCGTGCTAGCCGCTTTACCAAGACACCATGGGTGATGCCGAGGAGCCACGCGACTGGAAGCACACGCTGAACCTTCCCCGCACGGACTTCCCGATGAAGGGGAACCTCCAGGCGCTGGAACCGCGGGTGCTGGCTCAGTGGCAAGAGGCGGGCACCTTTCAGGCCTTGCTCGCCTCCAACGCCGAGAAGCCGCCGTTTCTCTTCCACGATGGGCCGCCCTATGCCAACGGCCACATCCACGCCGGCACGGCACTCAACAACGTCCTCAAGGACTTCGTGGTGAAGGCGCAGAATATGTCCGGCCGGCGCTGCGACCTCATCCCCGGCTGGGATTGCCACGGCCTGCCCATCGAGCGGGCGGTGGAGAAGCGGCTCAAGGAGGAGAAGGTCGACCGGCGCACGCTGTCGCGGGAGGACTTCCTGGGCCGCTGCCGGGCCTACGCCCAGGAATTCATCAACATCCAGCGCACCGAGCTCCGCCGCCTGGGCCTGTTCGCGGACTGGGACACGCCCTACACCACCCTGGCCTTCGGTTACGAGGCGCAGGAAATACGCGAGCTGGCCCGTGTTGCCCGCCGCGGACTGCTGTTCCGCAAGAAGAAGGCTGTCTATTGGTGTGTCACTGACCAGACCGCGCTGGCCGAGGCGGACATCGAGTACGCGGACCACACCAGCCCCTCCATTTACGTCGCCTTGGCCACCGAGCCGGCCGCCGGTGCGCTCGGCCAGCACGAGCGCCCGGAGGCTTTGGCCGACGTCTTTCCCTTTCTCCGCGGCCGCTCCGTGGAGCTGGCCATCTGGACCACCACCCCCTGGACGCTGCCGGCCAACCTCGCCGTCGCCGTCCACCCAGAGCTCACCTACGTCTTCTATGACTTGGGGGCGCGGGTGCTGGTGGTGGCCAAGGACTTACTCCCGCGGCTTTTGAGCGAGATTGCCCCGGAGCACCTTGAGGTGCGCACGCTGAAGGCGCAAGGCGCACCGCTGAGCGCCGCGGCACTGGTCGACCCGGCCCGGATTCTCGGCTACGCCTCAGGGCGCGAGCTGGAGGGCTTCGCCTACCGGCACCCCTTCGCCCCGCGACAGGGCTACGTGGTGCTCGGCGAGCACGTCACGCTGGAGCAGGGGACTGGCCTCGTCCACACCGCCCCGGGACACGGCGCGGAGGACTATGCCGTTGGCGAGGCTTACGGCCTCGAGGCCTACAACCCGGTTTTGGCCGACGGGCGTTTTGACGACACCGTCCAGCCGCCGTCCCTCAAGGGCCGGCGCGTCTTCGACGCCAACCCGGAAATTGTCCAGCTGCTGTTGGCCAAGGGGGCGCTGCTCAACCGACCGGGTGAAAGCATTACCCACAGCTACCCGCACTGCGACCGCTGCAAGAACCCAGTCATTTTTCGCGCCACGCCCCAGTGGTTTGTCAGCCTGGACCGCCCTTTGGATGGAGCCAGCGGACCGTCGTTGCGCACCGCGGCCCTGCAGCAGGTGGACGAGGCGGTGAGTTGGATTCCCGACTGGGGCAAGCAGCGCATCCGCGGCATGCTGGAGAACCGGCCCGACTGGACGCTCAGCCGCCAGCGGCTGTGGGGGGTCCCCATCCCGGTGGCGCTCTGCGCCTCGTGCGGCGAAGGGCTGGTCAGTCCGGAGTTGATGGACAGAGTGGCCGCTAGGGTGGAGGAGGAGGGCGCCGGGGCCTGGTACCGCCTGCCGCTCGAGCACTTCTTGCCCGAGCCGCCGGTGTGTACGGCCTGTGGAGGGCTACAGTGGACGAAGGGCACCGACATTCTCGACGTCTGGTTCGACTCGGCCTGCTCCTTCGCGGTGGTGATGGAGCCGCGCTACGGCCCCGGGCCGGTGGACCTCTACCTGGAGGGCTCGGACCAGCACCGCGGCTGGTTTCACAGCTCTCTGTTGGTCAGTGTGGCAACCCGCAACCGGGCACCCTACCGGCGAGTCCTCACCCATGGCTTCGTGGTCGACGGCGATGGGCGAAAAATGTCCAAGAGCCTGGGCAACGTGGTCGCTCCGGAGAAAATTATTTCTCAGTACGGAGCCGAGCTGCTCCGCTTGTGGGTGGCCTCGAGCGACTACCGGGACGACATTCGTCTCTCCGACGGCATTCTCAAGAGTCTGGCCGAGGGGTACCGCAAAATCCGCAATACCCTGCGCTACGCCCTGAGCAACCTCGCCGACTTCGACCCAGCCAAACACTCCGTGCCGGACAGCGAGCTCTTGCCGCTGGACCGCTGGGCCAAGGGACGGTTGGAGGAGCTGGTGGCGCGGGTCCGGCGCGCCTACGACGCCTACGAGTTTCACCTCGTCTACCACGCGGTGGTGGACTTCTGCGGCAATGACTTGAGCGCCCTGTTTTTCGACATCTCCAAGGACCGGCTCTACACCTGGAAGACGGACGGGCACCCGCGGCGCAGCGGCCAGACGGTGCTGTACCGCGTGGCGGCGGACTTGCTTCGGCTGCTGGCCCCGGTGATGTCCTTCACCGCCGAGGAGGCGTGGGCCTTCTTGCCCGGCAATCGGGCAGAAAGCGTCTTTCTGGCCGGCTTTCCGGCGGTGGAAGGACGCATGCCGGCCGAGCTGGGGACGCGTTTCGAGCGGCTGTTCGCCATCCGCTCGGTGGTGCAGAAGCAGCTCGAGGCGGCGCGTCGGGACAAACTCATCGGCGCCTCGCTCGAGGCCAAGGTGCTATTGCAGGCCGAGGCAGCGGACCGGGAATTCCTGGAGCGTCACCTGGCCGAGCTCCCCGGACTCTTCATCGTCAGCCAGGTGGAGCTCCCCCTGGCCGCTACCCCGGGCATGCAGCGGGTGGGGGGCGGCAGCCACTTCGAGTCGCTGGGGGTGGAGGTGCGGCCGGCGGATGGCGCGAAGTGCCCCCGGTGCTGGACTTACACGCCGGAGGTCGCCGCCGGAGCCGCGGTCTGCAACAAGTGCCAGGCCGCCCTCGGCTGAGCCCGTGCACCCGTGGTATGGCCCCTGCCCGTGGAAAAAAAGCTGGCCACTCTTTTTGCAATTGCCTTCGCGGTGGTGGTGCTCGACCAAGCGGTGAAGTTTTGGATGGTGGCCGAACTCACCAGCCGCTTTGACGGGCTCCCCACCCTGGGGGCCAGGCTGCAGGCGATGTATGGCTCGCCGCCGCCGGAGGGCTATGACGGCCTGCACTTCCGGCCGAAGCGCTCCTTCACCCTCAGCCCGGACTACTTGCGCATCCGCTATGCCGAGAATACTGGCGCAGCGTTCGGGCTCTTCCGAGGGCTGCCGCCGGCGGCCCGGGGGCTGCTCTTTCACCTGGTGTCCCTGGGCGCGGTGGTGCTCATCACCCTGTACTACCTGCGGCTTTCGAGCACCGCCCCCGAGGAGCGCTTCGCCCGCATCGGCCTGGCCTTGGTGCTGGGAGGAGCGCTGGGCAATTACCTGGACCGACTGGCGCGGGGCTTCGTCGTCGACTTCGTCGAAGCGCATTGGCACGAGCGGGCCACCTGGCCCTCCTTCAACGTCGCCGACAGCTGCATCGTGGTGGGGGTAGGCCTGTTGCTCCTCGACGGGCTGGTTCGCCGCGAGCACAAAGTCGAGGTCTCCCCCGGCGGCTGAGCGAGCGGGGCAGTGCGCTGGGCGGCCCGCGTGTTAGGAATTGCCATGCTTCCTGTCTTCTTCGACATCCGCTTCGACAGCCCGACGTCCTGGGTGGTGCTTTACGTCGTTGGCCTGTTGGTCATCGCCTACGGGGCGTACGCCGGCTGGCGCAGCGCGGTTGGCCCGGTCAACCCGAAGACGGGCCTGGCGACGGTTGCCTCGCAGAAGGAGCGCACCACCCGGGCGGTCAGCTACGCGGTGGTCTTCGCCCTGGTGGCCAAAGTCGGCCTCTATTACGCCCTGCCGGAGAAGGCCTTCCTCGGAAAGCGCGGTCAGGGTTTTCCGCTGCACACTTACGGGTTGTTGTTGATGACGGCCTTCCTGGTGGGCGCCGCGCTGTGCGGTCGGCTGGCCGAGCGCGAATGGGGCGGCGAGGAGGGCAAGCGCAAGCGGGAACAGATGCAGGACCTCGCGCTGTGGGTCCTGGTCGGCGCCTTCATCGGTAGCCGCATCCTCTTCATGCTGGTGAATTGGCAGGACACCGTCGCCGCCATTCCCACCCTCTTCGACAACTTTCCAGTGCGGCTCATCGAGTGGCTCTTCGGCGGCCTCGTCTTCTACGGCGGGTTGCTCGGGGCGATGGCCACCTCCTTTTGGTTCGCCCGGAAAAACAACATCCCCTTCCTTCGCCTTTCCGACGTGGCCATCCCCAGCGTTGCGCTGGGCCAGTGCATTGGCCGGCTCGGCTGCTTCAGCGCCGGCTGCTGCTGGGGGCGGCCGGCCGGCCACGTCCATTGGGCGGTGCAGTTTCCGGGCGCCTCCGTGGCGCGGGACATTTTCGGCAGACTCACCCACACCGCGGCTCTGGCCTTTAGCTCCGAGGCCAATGACACCGGCCGTTGGGTGGTGGAGTCGACGGGAGAAATTTTGCACCACCCCCAGCCGGGGGCCGTCCTCCTCAGTCAGTGGGTGGCCGAACACGGCACGACGCTTCCCCTACACCCCACCCAGCTCTACGAGTCGATTGGGCAGCTGGTCCTCTTCGGGGTGCTGATTGTGGCCCGCCGGTACAAGCGGTTTAACGGCGAAATTCTCGCCTTGTGGCTGATGGCTTACGCGGTGTTGCGCACCACGGTGGAGCTATTCCGCGGGGACTTGGAGCGGGGCACGCTGCACGGCTTCCTCGAGTCCTTCGGGGCCTCCAGCCTGGCTTCCCGGTTCCCACTCGAGGCCTGGTACAATTTTTCGACCAGCCAGTTCATCTCCCTGGGGCTGTTTGCCGCCGGCGCGGTGTTGATGGTGCGGGGGTTGCGCAGCGTACAGCCACTGCCGCCATTGCCGACTGGGCTACCCGCCGCCGCCTAAGGCGTCCAGGGAGTCCATGCTAGCGTCAGCGCAGCGAGCAGGCTGCCCAAAGAGGAGTGTTCCCGAGTGCGAAACGCTGGCCATTGGAGCGCGGTCGCGTGCAGCGGTTTGCTTCTGTTGGCGGCCTGCACGTCCACCACCGGAGGCAATGGAAACGACGGTGGCACCGGGGGGGTGTGCGCCACGGGCTGCGGCAACGGCCTGAGCTGTCTTGAGAACTCGGACTTCCCGGCCGGCGCCTGCACCGCGCTGTGCGAGCCAGGCGCCTGCCCGTCGGGGACAACCTGCACCCCGATGCTGTCCACTGGAAGTAGCTACTGCCTGCAAACCTGCAGTCCTAGCTCCCCCTGTCCCGGCGCGCTGAGCTGCACCACCACCTCGGTCGGAAGCGTCTGTCTGACGCCTTCCCTTCCGGTGAGCACGGCCATCAGCTGCGCCGCCCCAACGCTGGTGGTGGGCGGCCGGGCCGGTCCTGCGACCGAGCCCAGCTGTCAGCTTCCGGTGGTGCCCAGCGCCCTTCCGACCTCTGACGTGCAGCGCTTGGGCACCCACAGCCCCGGCGACATGGTGTCGTTTCAGGTTCCGGCCGGCGCGGCGAGCTTCTCCATTGTCAGCCAAGCGGTGTCGACGGTGAACCCTTTCGTCGAATGCCAAACCGGGCCGGGACAATTCACCGCCATCACCAACGCGCCGGTGCCGACGCCCATCTACACGCCCCAGGGCACCACCTTCTTCGACGACGCCGCCACCCTGCCCCCCGACGAGACGACGGCGGTGCTCCTCTTCTTCTTGGTGGGCGGCCAGGCCCCCTACGCCCAGGCGCTCACCTTTCCCAACACCACGGCTGGTTTGAACCTGATGCAGGACGGTGGCTTGCCGGGCGGGGCGTGGACTTTCCAGGTGAGCGACTACGCCTTGGAGCTCCCACAGCTCTACGCCTGCGATGGGGGGACAGTGCAGAATACCTACGACGTCTCGGTGGTGGTGACGCCCGGTCCGGCGCCGACGACGGGCACGCTCGCCGCGGACGTCTACTTAGTGACCGAAACCCTGGACGCCGGCGCCGCGGTCAATAGCCCCAACGTGGAGCGCTTTGTGAGGCAATACGCGAACTTCTACTCGCAGGCCGGCGTCTGCGTGAGCACCGTGACATTCCATGACGTCCCCCAGTGGGCCATCAACAAGTACGCCTCTCTGCCCTCGGTGGACGACTCGGTGACGCAGGACCCATGCAGCGACTTCCGGCAGATGATGACGCTGGCCCAACCCGGGCGCACCATGGCGCTCTTCTTTGTCGACGAGCTTGCGCCAGTCGACGCGCAAGGCGACCAAATTGTGGGGAAGGACGGCAGCATCCCGGGGATGGGAACCTTCAACGGCACCATCATCGGCGGCTCAGCGGTGTCCGTGGCGGACCTCAATGCGACGGGCAACTGCACCGGGGCGGTCGACCCTTACGAGTGCGGCCCGGATGAAGTCGCCGACGTCTCCGGCCATGAAACCGGCCACTTCCTTGGGCTGTACCACCCCACCGAGCAGACGGGAGACGTCTATGACCCGCTGGCCGACACGGCGACGTGCGTCTGCGCGCTCTGCGAGACGGGCGCCGCCGCCGCCGCCTGCTCCAACAACCCGGACGGCGGCATTCCTACGCTCGTCTCCAATGATGTGTGCTCGGGGGCCACCCAGCAGTGTGGCGGTGCGAACCTCCTGATGTTTTGGATTCTCACCAGCTCCTCCACCGGGCAGCTGACGCCCCAGGAGGCGGCCGTCATCCGCGCCAACCCGCTGGTCTCCGCGCCCTAGCTTGCGCCGCCGGGGGGTTACTGAAATCCTCGGGGCTGGCCATGGCTGTGCAACGTTCCGAGGCGGACCCGCGAATTCCGGAGTCCGAAGCGCTGGCGCGCGAGCTCGAAGAGCTCGAGCTGGCCCTGACTGAGCTGAAGGCGCACTACGAGCAGTACTTCTTGGGCGTTGACCGCCAGCCCCCGACGAAGGCCGACGTCGCCTTACGGCAAAGGCTGGCGAAGCTTCGGGGGGGCCAGCCGCGCAGCGCCGTCTTGAAGTTTCGGACTCAGGCCCTGCAGCAGCGCTTCACCACCTACGACAGGCTGTGGCAGCGCACGCTGAGTGAGATGGAGAACGGCACTTACCGGCGGGACCTCTTCAAGGCGCGCCGGCGCCGCAAGACGGGCGAGACGCCGGCCGCGGCCGTGCCTGCCTCTGCGCCTGCCGTTGCCCCCCCGCCCTTGCCGTCGGCGGCCAGCGTCCCCACCCTCGCTGGCCTTGCGCCCACTGCCTCACAGACGTCGAGCGGCGCTCCGAGAGTCGCTCCGCCGCCCCTGCCTCTGGGCACGCAAGGTGGGGCGGTGCGGCCGGGCCCGGTGCCAGCGGTGGCGCCCATCACCATTGCCTGGGGGACGCAACCCGGGGTGCGGCGGCCAGCCGCCCCCATTCCCCCCGGGACGCAGGGGGCGGTGGCCAGGGCCGCCAAGGAGGCGCTGACCGAGCCCCGGCTGCGGGCCGTCTACGAGGCCTACCTGGCGGCGAAGCGCAGTTGCCAGGAGGACGTGAGCCGCCTCAGCTACGAGTCGGTTGCTGACTCGCTCCGCAAGCAGGTTCCGGAGCTGCTCGAGCGGCACGGGGCCCGCGACGTGGAGTACAAGGTGGTGGTGAAGGATGGCAAAGCCGTCCTTCGGGCCGTCCCCAAGAGTTGAGTGTCGCCCCCGTTTCCGCTTCCGTTGGGTTGTTGCTAGACACCCCAAGGAGCCCTTGAGTCGCAGAATGCCCTTCCTCCTCGCCGCGGCGGCGCTTGCCGGGGCCGCGTGCAGCCCGTGCCCCAGCACGCGCAGCGCGCTCGTCCTGTCTGACGGCGGGGCGGTGCGCTGTGTCACCTCCGAGGACTGCCCACGGACGGGAAACGACACGGTGTGCGTCACCACCGGCGCGGAGGACTACACCAGCACCTGCGTGCTGTGCGCCTCGACGGCGTGCGTGCGGGTGTCGGTGAGCTGCCCATGAGAAGCCGGGCGCTGCTACTGGGCGCGGCGTTGGCCATCGGCGGCTGCAGCCGCTCGCCGGAGGCGCACCTGGTGGCGGCCCGGGACGCCGTCTACGAGCACCGTCCCCAAACCGCCCTGCGCGAGTACCGGCTGGCCTTGGACGCGGTGGAGAAGGACAGCTCTCCGGCCGGCCTGGCCTTGCGGGCCGCGGCGCTGCGGGGCGCGGCGGACACCTACTACCTGGAGCTGCGCGACGTGGCCAAGGCGCTGGGCGTCTACCGGGAGCTGGTGGCGCAAGCGCCGGAGGCCCCCGAGACAGTGGAAGGGCACGTGCTTTTGGCTGAGATTCTGCACCACCACTACCATGACTTGCGCGGAGCGATTGCCGAGCTGACTGCGGCATTGGCCCGGAAGCCGGCCCGCGCTGCGGACTTAAGCTACGAGGTGTGCAAGCTGTACTTCGAGCTGGGGGACTACCAGCAGTGCACCATCGAGTCCGAGAAGCTGATGCAGAGCTTCCCGGATTCGCCCCGCGTCCCGGACGCGCTTTTCCTGGCGGGGCAAGCCTATGCCATGCAGGAGGCATCGCGGGCGCAAGCCGAGCATGCCTTTCAGACGCTGGCCGAGCGCTACCCCAACAGCGAGCTGGCCCCGCATGCCCTCTTCGAGCTCGGGAAGCTGCGTGCCGAGGAGGGGGATAGCTCGGGGGCCATCAAAGCCTGGGTGGCGGCATTGCCCCGCCACCCGGACCCCAAGGTGGTGCAGGCGGCCATTGCCCGCACCCGCGCGCGCATTGCCCAGACGACGCCCGCTGGCCTAGGCCAGGCGGCGGCCTTTGCCAAGGGGGAGCTCGCGCCGCACCACGCACGCGACAACCAGGCGAAGACGAGCGTGGAGGCCGCGGGCGGGACGGCCGCCGAGGCGGCCAAGGAGCACGGGGACTAGCCATGGGGCACGCCGGAAGTGAAGCCCTCTTCGCCCGGGCGCTGCAGCACATCCCGGGCGGGGTGAATTCGCCGGTGCGGGCCTTTCGGGGAGTGGGCGGGACGCCCGTCTTCTTCCGCGAGGGCAAAGGGGCCTGGCTGACGGACGTCGACGGCAACCGGTACGTCGACCATGTGGGCAGCTGGGGCCCGCTCATTCTCGGCCATGCGCACCCGGCGGTAGTGCAGGCGGTGACCGACGCGGCCGGCCGAGGGACGTCCTTCGGCGCGCCGCACGCCGCTGAGGTGGAGCTGGCCGAGCTCGTCTGTCGAAGGATGCCGGCGGTGGAGATGTTGCGGCTTACCTCCTCTGGGACAGAGGCCACGCTGGCGGCGGTGCGGCTGGCCCGGGGCTTCACCGGACGGGAGGTGCTGGTGAAATTCGAGGGCTGCTACCACGGGGCTGGCGACAGCTTCCTGGTAAAGGCCGGCAGCGGGGTGGAGACGCTGGGGCTGCCGGATTCGCCCGGAGTCCCTAAGGCACTGGCGCAGCTCACCCTGACGCTGCCCTACAACAACCTCGAGGCCGCCCGGGCGCTCTTCGCCTCCGCCGGAGACAGAATTGCGGCCGTCATTATCGAGCCGGTGGTGGGCAACATGGGAGTGCTGGTGCCGGCGCCGGGGTTTCTCCTGGGCCTGCAGTCGCTGGCCAAAGCCCACGGTGCGCTGCTCATTTTGGATGAAGTGATGACTGGCTTCCGGCTTGCGCCCGGCGGTGCGCAAGAGCTCTACGGACTCAAGCCGGACCTCAGCTGCCTCGGCAAAGTCCTCGGCGGGGGGCTTCCGGTGGGGGCCTACGGGGGCCGGCGCGAGGTGATGCAGAAGGTGGCGCCCGAGGGGCCGGTGTACCAAGCCGGGACGTTGTCCGGGAACCCGCTCGCCGTCGCGGCCGGCCTGGCCTGCCTCAAGGTGCTTGAGGAGGCCGGCGCCTATGCGCGCCTGGAGGCGGTGGGCCGCATGCTGCAGGAGGGCCTGCTCGCTGAGGCCAAGGCGGTTGGGGTTCCGGTCACCCTCAACCGGGTGGGCAGTATGTGGACGCTCTTCTTCACCCCCGGGCCGGTGTACGACTACCCAAGCGCGAAGAGGGCGTCGACGGAGCGCTTCGGGCGCTTCTTCCACACCATGCTAGAGGCCGGCGTGTACTTGCCGCCGAGCCAATTCGAGGCGGCCTTCGCCTCGCTGGCCATGGGGCCGGAGGCCGTGGCGCGCACTCTCGAGGGAGCTCGGAAGGCTTTCCAGGCGCTGTAAAGAAGTCCGCGCCGTCGCGGAGCCGTTGCACCCCCCTAGGGCCGGGTGCTAGAGCGCGCCGCGGCTCTCTTTTGGGGGCCGGCGGCAGTCGCTCTTTCTTACCGTGGCCAAGCGCTCAGAGGACGACGGGTTGGCCGGCGCGGAGCGCCGGGCGGCGCCGTACCTGGACGCGGTGTGGCAGATGGTGGCCGCGCTGCTGTTGGGCGCGGGGCTGGGCGTGGTGGTGGACCGCAAACTGGGCTGGGAGCCGTGGGGGGTGGTGAGCGGGCTGGGGTTGGGTTTGGGTTTGGGTTTCTGGAGGTTGATTGGAAGTCTTTCGCAGCTGGGAAAGCACCCGTGACACGCGTCTTCATCCCCTTCGCAGCTGGCATGGTGGCCCTCGGCGCCCTGGGCTTTGGGCTCTCGGCGGCCTGGCCTGAGTCCGCGTCCGACGCCCGGCTGGGAGTCCTCTTGGCCGTGTTGTCCGGGCTGGGCGGCCTTCTGGTGAAGTCCCAGGCGCTGCGCAAAGGCGTCAATGGCGCGCTGGGCTGGACGGTGGCGCTCTTTTTCGCCCGGGTGCTGCTGTGGGGCGCCGGCGTCCTGTGGTTGCGCAGCCACGCCGGAAATGCGGTGGCCTTCACCGCTGGCTTCTGCACCGTCTTCGGCCTGGGGCTTTTGTTGGAAGTCTCCTTCCTCCTGGTGGCGTCCCGCCGCCGGGCCCGGGGTGCAGCGTGAGTCGGTGGGCGTCGCTGTTGTGCCTGGGGTTGGCTTCGGTGGCGCTCGGCGCCGAGCAGCCGGAGGCGCACCCGGGGAAGCACCGGCTTCCGCCAGGGCACGGCGAGGAGGTGGCGCCGCAGCGCGAGGAACCCGCCCAGGACACGGCCAGCTACATCCTCCACCACGTCCTCGACTCGGACTCGGTGGAGTTCCAAATTCCGCTCCAGGACAAGGACTTCAAATACCGCTTCCCGGTGTGGCGCTTCGCGCTCAAGGCCGGCGCCTGCCCGGCGGACCCGAGTGAGCCGGCGTCGCTCGGGCAAGGCTGTCTGGACCTCTCGTTGAGCAAGATGAGCGCGATGCTCATCCTCGGCTCCAGCCTGCTCATCCTGGTTTTTCTTCTGGGCGCCCGGAAGCAGGACGGAGGGCTGGTGCCGCGCGGCCGGCTGGCCAATTTCCTGGAGATGATGGTGGTCTTCGTGCGCAACGAGATGGCCATCCCCAACATTGGCCCGGAGCAGGGCCCGCGGTACGTGCCCTACCTGCTGTCCGTCTTCTTCTTCATCCTGGCCATCAACCTGCTCGGCCTTTTTCCGTGGATGGCGAGCGCGACCGGCAACATCGCCGTCACCGGCGCTCTGGCGACCATCACTTTCGTGCTCACCCAAGTCGCCAGCATCCGGGCGGCGGGCTTTGTGGGCTACCTGAAGCACCTCACCGGGGGCGTTCCGGCCTACCTGTGGCCGATCATGATTCCGGTGGAAGTGCTGGGGCTCTTCACCAAGCCCTTCGCGCTCACTTTGCGTCTTTTCGCCAACATGCTGGCCGGGCACATCGTCCTCTTCTGCCTCATCGGCCTCATCTTCTTCATCGGCCACATTGCCGTGGCGGTGGTGGCCGTCCCTCTGGGGATTGGCATCTACTTCCTCGAGCTCTTCGTCGCCTTTCTGCAGGCCTACATTTTCGCCATGCTGTCCTCGCTCTTCATCGGCATGGGTGTCGCGATGGGGCACCACGAGGAGGGGGCGCACCCGCCCGCCGCGCATTGAGAGACTTCACACACCCCGTGCCGAATGGTCGGCGGCGGGAGGTTGCACCCGGGGAAGAACGACCCCCCCTTCGGCAGGGTCCAAACTGACTGTTTCTTAGGAAATTGAAATGACCAACCTTGCTCTTGCATTCCTCGGTGCTGGTATTGCCGCCGGCCTCTCCGTCCTCGGCGTTGGCGTCGGCATCGGCCAGCTGGCCCGTGGGGCGATGGAGGCCACCGGTCGTCAGCCATCGGCCACCAATGACATCCGCACCAGCATGTTGATTGCCGCGGCGCTCATTGAAGGCGTCGGCTTCGCCGGCATCGTGGTGGCCTTCCTCCTGGCCGGGAAGAGCTAAAGACTGACGTTACTGACTCCTCTCTCCCTCGCGGGGGGGGAAACCCCCCGCGGAGGAGGCTCCTGTTCGCCTCACCCGAGACGCTTCCGCCCATGCCCCTCCTGCTCGCTGAAAGTGGCTTCCTCGAGGTCAAACCCGGCCTCATTTTTTGGACGCTGGTCACCTTCGCCATCGCCTCCTTCGTGCTGCGGCGAGTGGCCTGGGGCCCCATCGTCACCCGCGTCGACGAGCGAGAGAAGGCCATCCAAGCCGCCATCGACGCGGCCAAGCACGAGTGCGCCGAGGCTGAAAAGCTTCTCGGGGAGCAAAAGGCCGCCATCGCCCAGGCGCGGCGCGAAGCGGGGGAAATGGTGCGCAAGAATGCCGAGGACGTGGAGCGGCTGCGCGCCGACCTTCTGGCCAAAGCCCGCTCTCAGGCCGAGGAGCTGAAGGCGGATGCCAAGCGCTCCATCGAGGACGAGAAGCTGAAAGCGGTGGCAGAAGTGAAGGGCGTGGCCGCTGACCTGGCCATCCAAATTGCCGAGAAGCTGCTCGGCGAGCACCTCGACGCCGACAAGCAGCGGAAGCTGGCGCAGCAGTACCTCGAGTCCCTCAGCCGCACCGCCCCGTCGCGGCCCGCTTAAAGCGTCCGTGGGACTGAGCATCGGCATCGTCGGGCTGCCCAACGTGGGTAAGTCCACGCTTTTCAACGCCCTCTCCGCGGCCGGGGCCCAGGCGGCCAACTACCCCTTTTGCACCATCGAGCCCAACGTCGGCGTGGTGCCGGTGCCGGACCCCCGACTGGACCAGCTTTCGGCGCTGGTGAAGCCGAAGCAGACGCTGCACGCGACACTCGAGTTTTTCGACATCGCCGGACTGGTGCGCGGAGCCTCCAAGGGGGAGGGCTTGGGAAACCAATTCCTCGCCAACATCCGCCAGGTGGACGCGGTGCTGCACGTCTTGCGCTGCTTCGAGGACGCCAACGTCATCCACGTCGAGGGAGGGATTAACCCGCAGCGGGACCACGACGTGGTGGATACCGAGTTATGCCTCAAGGACTTGGACACCGTCGACAAGCGGCGGGAGCGCACCCAGAAGACGGCCAAGGCGGGCGGCAAGGCCGGGGAGGAGGCCAAGGCCGAGCTGGTGCTTTTGGACCGCGTCAAGGCGGCCCTCGACGCCGGGAGGCCGGTGCGGGCCCAGGGGCTACTGGCGGAGGAGCGGGTGCGGCTGCGGGACTTGTTTCTCCTCACCGACAAGCCGGTGCTTTACGTCGCCAACATTTCCGAGGCGCAGCTGGGCCATGAAGCGCAGGACCCACACGTCCAAGCGGTGCGCGCGCTGGCCGCGGCCGAGGGGGCCGAGGTGGTGGTGTTGGCGGCGGCCATCGAGGCCGAAATTCAGCAGCTCCCGCCCCTGGAGCGGCCGGCCTTCCTCGCTGCGGTGGGCCTTGGCGAGCCCGGCCTCAACAAAGTGGTGCGCGCCGGCTATGCCCTGCTCGGCCTGCAAACCTACTTTACGGTGGGCGAGGAGGAGTGCCGGGCGTGGACGTTTCACAAGGGAGCCAAAGCGCCTGAGGCGGCCGGCGTCATCCACTCCGACTTCGAGCGCGGCTTCATCAAGGCGGAAGTCTTCGACTGGAAGGACCTCCTCAAGTACGGCAGCGAGGCGGCGGTGCGCGAGAAGGGCCTGTTGCGCGTCGAAGGCCGCGACTACGTCGTCAAGGATGGCGACTGCATGCACTTCCGCTTCAACGTCTAGCCACCGCCCACCGGGTATGCGGCTACCCCGGGGTGGGTCGCCGCTCTTGGAAACGCGGTTGTGCGCAAAGTAAGCGTTGAGTGGCTTACCAACGCGGTTGGCCCAGTCGGAAAATTTGCCGGCAAAAGCGCGGGCGGTGGGCGAAGGGGCGAGAGTAGACTGAGAGGCCAAAGTGAAAACCTCTGCGGGGCACTCCCCGCTGGGCCTCGTCCGGAGTTGCCGTCTTCTCTGGCGCCGCCTCCGTCGGGCCTTTCAGGAACGTACCCAGCTGGTTGTCGAGGCAGGGGAGAGCGGCGAGCGGCTGGTGGCCAAGGTGCGATTGGTCTCCATTGCGCTGTTGGCGCTCATCCAGCTCACCCCGCTGCTTGGCCTGGGCGGGGTGCCGCGGCGGGCGGCCTTCTTCAGCCAGGAGGCGGCGGTGGGACGGGGGCTGACGGCCGCCGGCCTGGCGGCCGCGCTGCTCATTTACGTCGCCGTCCGCTACGGCTACCGGCCGTGGATTGGGGTGTTGAGTATTGTCGTGGACGTCACCCTGGTGAGTGCCGGACTGGCCGTCTTCTTCGTCCTGGACCGGCCGCTCACCGCGTTGAATAGCCGCGTCGTCTTCGAGGTGTACTTCCTGGCCATTGCCAGCGCGGGACTGCGCTACGACTGGCGTTTGTGTGTGGTGGCCGCGGCTCTCGCCGCGGCCGAATACCTGGGCCTCTCCGTCTACGCCTCGAGGCACTGGGACTTGGTGGCGGCGGCCGCCGCCCACCCGATGTATGGCGAATTCAGCTGGACCTCCCAGGTGTCGCGGATGGTGGTGCTGGCCGGCGCGGGGTTGATGGGGGCGGCGGTGGCGCTGCGCGGCCACCGCTGGCGGCACCTCTCTGGGACAGACGCGCTCACCGGCCTGGCCAACCGCGCCTGGTTTGAGGAGCGTCTGGAGGAGGAGATGAGCCGCGCCCGCCGCACTGGAGGCTCGCTCACCATTGCCGTGGCGGACCTCGACAGCTTCCGGGAGATGAATAGCGCGCACGGCCATGCCGGCGGGGACCTCGCGCTGCAGGCGGTGGCCCACCGCCTCCGGCAGTCCATTCGCAAGAGTGACTTGGCCGCCCGGCTTGGGGGAGATGAATTCGTCCTCGCCTTTCCGGCCACCGACGTTGCCCAGGCAGTGCTTCGGCTGGATGGCCTGCGGCAGGAGATTGCCGACTTGCAGGTGCTGCTCGGCCGCACCGCGCTGAGTGTCACCATGAGCGTCGGCGTCGCCAGTTGGCCGGCGGACGGGCAGGACTTCGAGGGGGTGCTGGCCCAGGCCGACGCGCGCACCTTCGAGGCCAAGCGGCTCGGCAAAAACCGCGTGGTCGGCCCGGGGCCGGCCCGTGTCGCGGACCTCTCGGCGCACGGCTAAACTGCCCTGTCCCCCATGACGCCGGTCGACCTCCAGCGCCTGTTGGAGCTCGGGCTTTTGCGCACTCCGCCGGCGGCCCTCAAGGGCCCACTTTCGCTGCTTGGCCTGTGCGCCACCGGCGCGCTGGAGGGTGGGCTGTCGGTGGCCAGGGACGTGCGCGCCGATGAGTTGGTGGGTCCCCTGTGCAGCTACCTCGGTGGCCCGGCCGCGCGGCTGCGAGTCCTGGATGTGCGGAGGGAGCCGCCCGAGCTCTGGGTGCGGGTCAAGGGTGAGGAAGCGTGTTGGGCGATTCCGGATGTGGCAGCGCTGGTGACGCAGCTCAACCGCTGCTACCGGGAGCAGTCACTCGTGCCAGCCGTGGCCAGGCTGGGAGAATGGGAGGGTGCCTGGCAGCTGTGGTGCATCAGAAAGCAGGCGCTGGCCGCCGTCCTGGCAGAGGCCTTCTTGAGGGCCGAGAACTCGAGCGAGCTCTCGGCCCTGGTTGGGGCTTGACGCTTCAGGACGCACGACCCAGAGCGACGAGGGATACCCCAGCATGCGAGGCCGCCAGTGCAGCGAGCTCACCCGAGCGCACTGCCTCCACCACCAGCGCTGCCGCCCCGAGCGCGTAAAACAGGCACAGCGCGATGACCAGCAGGGGAAGTCCAAACGACGTAATGCGCTTCTCGGCAACGATGGAATTCATGGCGCAGCACTCCTCAGGACAGGTGGCCATCATCGACCGCCTGCGATGGGAAGACGCTTCAGCCGGCCAGCCATTGCGTGACGTCGCGGTGTCGAGGCGAGCACAGTTTTCTGCACCGCTCAGGCCCAGGTGTTACAGCTGGCAACATCCCGTATGCCCCAGCCTTTTCCGCAGCGCCGTCGGCTGCTCTCCTTCTTCCTGACCGTGGCGGCCGTCTTTGGGCTGTTGCACCTCTACCCCGGCGTGCGTCTTCTGTCCGACACGCACCTCTCCGCGGGCTGGGCCGCCCTCGGCTGGACGCTTCTCGGGCTGGCTGTGGCGTCGGTGCCCACTGGCTTCATCCTCGTTCGCTCGCATGGGAATACCCTCACCCGCGGCCTCTTCACCTTCGCCACGTTTTGGCTCGGGGCGGCCGGCATTCTCCTCACCGCCACCCTCCTCACGGACTTGGGCCGGCTGGCCTGGGACTTCACCAGGGGCTTTCCGCACGGTGCTGCCCAAGTGCACGAGGCGCGGGTGCAGGCCGCCCTCATCCTCCTCCTGGCCGTCGCGCTGACGGCGTGGGCGCTCTTCAGCGCAGCGCTGGTGCTGCGGCTGCGCCGGGTGACGGTGCGCCTGGCCGGGCTCGGCAGCGGCCTCGAGGGGCTGCGGATTGTGCAAATCTCCGACCTCCACATTCACCGGGCGCCTGACCGACGGTTTCTCCAGCGGGTGGTGGCGCGGGTGAATGCGCTGGCCCCGGACATCGTGGCGGTGACGGGGGACTTGGTGGATGGGCTGGTGCCGGCGGTGCGGGACCTCATCGCGCCGTTGGGCGAGCTGCGCGCCCGCTTCGGCGTCTACTACGTCACCGGCAATCACGAGTACTACTGGGGTGGCCCGGCTTGGGAGGCGGAAGTCCATGGACTCGGCCTCACCGTGCTGCGCAATACCCACCGCGTCATCGCCCGGGGCGGTAGCGAGCTCGCCTTGGGCGGCGTGCCGGACCTCCAGGGCATCCGCTTCCACCCAGACCACGCCTGCCGTCCGGACTTGGCCTTCGCTGGCGCGCCGCCCGGTATCCCGCGCATTTTGTTGGCGCACCAGCCGGCCGCGGCGCGTACCGCCGCGGAGGCCGGCGTGCACTTGCAGCTGTCCGGACATACCCATGGTGGACAAATTTTCCCCTTCCACCTTTTTGTGTGGCTGAGCCAGCCGGTGCTGAGCGGCCTGCGCAAGCTGTGGGGCATTTGGGTGTACACCCACCGCGGGACGGGCACCTGGGGACCCCGCATGCGGTTGGGTGCGGCTCCAGAAATTGCCGAGATTACGCTTCGCGCGGCCTAGACGCCGGCACTCGGGGCCGAGGCGGCCGTGGCCTTGCGTCGGCCCGAGCGCCCGAGGCAGGCTCCAGCGGGCGTGCGTCCCCTCACTTCCGGCGGCGTCCTCGTGCTGGCTCTCCTCGGGTGCGTGAGCGAGCCGCGTCCGGTGGCGGAAAGTCGCCCGCCGGCCTTCATCGGCACGCCCGGTCCCGCCAAGCCGGACGGCTGCCCGGTGCAGCTGCTCTTGTCGCGCCGCGACCGACCGGCCCAGCCCATCGAGGACATCGCCACCGTCTCGGCCATGGCCAACACCCTCGAAGAGTGCAAGCAGCAGCTGGTGGTGCGCGAGGCCTGTCGCTACGGCGGAGACGTGCTGTACGTCTTCGAGACGGGCCAGGCGTCGGTGGGCCTGTCGACGCCGGTGGTGTGGTGCGCGGCGAAGCTGGCGCGGCTTTTGGGCCCGCCGTCGGCGCGCTAGCTTAGCTAAAGCTAGCCCGTCCGGGCGGCGCGGGGGCGTCGGGGCGAGGCCAGCTCGGCCGCTTTGAGTAGAGCGCTCACCATGGGCGTACTGCTGGCCTGTCCGGTGCCGGCCAGCGCGTAGGCCACCCCGTGGTCCGGCGAGGTGCGAGGCAGGGGTAAGCCCAAGGTGACATTCACCGTGTGCTCGAAGTCGAGCGCCTTGGCCACCACCAGTCCTTGGTCATGGTACATGACCAGCACCGCGTCGTAGGGCATCCGCTCGGGGTGGGCGAAGAGGCCGTCGGCGGGCAGCGGCCCGGTGCAGTCCACGCCGCGCCGCCGCGCGCGGGCCACTGCCGGGGCAATGGTACGCACCTCCTCGTCGCCGAGGAGCCCGCCCTCGCCGGCGTGGGGGTTGAGGCCAGTGACGGCCAGGCGCGGGGGCCGGCGAAACCTCGGCTTGAGCGCCGCGGACAGTAGCTGCAGCTGCGCGGTGAGCCGCTGCACGCTCAAGGCAGCGCTGACGTCGCGCAACGGCAGGTGGTTGGTGGCCAGCGCCACCCGCAGCCGAGGGCCGTCCATCAACATCAACACTTCGCAGCCGAAGGCCTCGGCCAAAAGCTCGGTGTGCCCAAAGAAGCGGGTGCCGGTGCGGAGAATTTGCTCCTTGGAGACAGGGGCGGTGCACAGCGCGTCCACCAGCCCGGCCTTGGCCGCGGCCACCAGCGCGTGGACATAGGCGAGCTGCGCCTTGCCGCCGGCCCGGGTGGGCTTGCCCGGCCGGGCCTCTTTGGCCGCCAGCTCGCTCACCGTCACCAGCGCCGGGCCGCTCGATGGGCTGAGGGCGCCTGGCGCCCGCCGCACCAATGGACGCAAGCTAGCGAAGCGCTCGAGGGTGGGGCCGTCGCCGAAGAGGACGGGGACCAGCGCCTGTTGGACGCCGGGGTGCGCCAGCGCCACGGCCAGCACTTCCGGGCCAATCCCCGAGGGGTCGCCCATGGAGATGCCCACCCGGGGAAGCGTCACGGGGCCTTCTGATGGACGGCGACTGGGGGTGGCCCGAGCTTAATTTCCACCACCGCCGCATCCCGCAGCTGCTTGACGTACTGCAAGGAGGCGCGTTCCCCTTGCTCACGCCGCAGCTTCTCCTCAATCTGTGGCTTGAGGTCAGCCAGCGGCAATAGCCCGATGGCGCGCACCTCCTCCAGCTTGAGGACGTGCCAGCCGAGGCTGGTGCGCACCGGCTCGGAAACCTCGCCCGGCTTGAGACTGAAGGCCACCTTCTCGAAGGCCGGCACCATCGCCCCGTGGCGGAAGAAGCCCAAGTCCCCGCCATCCTGGGCGCTCGAGCCCTGGCTTTTTTGCTTGGCCAAGGTGGCGAAGTCCACGCCCGCTTGACGGGCCTCGGCAGCGATGGCCTTGGCCAGCGCGTAGTCTTGGTCCACCTCGGCAGCAGTGGCGGTGCCAGGCACCTGAATCACAATCTGCCGGACGTGCACCTCCAGCTCCTTGCCCTCCTCGCGCGCCATCCGGTCGTACTCGCTCTGGACGTCTGCCTCGGACACCTTCACCAGCTTCTGCACCTTTTCCCGGAGCAGCTGGTAGCGGCCCAGCTGCTTGCGCATCTGCTCGCGGTACTCAGAGAGCGTCAGGCCCTCGTTGACCACCGCTTGGGCGAACTGGTCCGCCGTGAAGTTGTAGCGCTTCATCACCTCCTGGATGCTCGCGTCGACTTGCTTGTCGTCGATGGTGAGCTTGGACTCGCGCAGCTCCTGGTCGAGGACGCGCTCGTCAATCAGCTGGTCGAGCATCCGGCGGGTAATCTCATCGTGCTTCTTGGGGCGGTTTTCAGGGGTGGTGTCCTGGTCCGCTTTCTGGAACTCGGCACTGGCGCGCTTCATCACGTCGCCGAGGGTAATAATCTCGTTGTTCACCACCGCCGCCACCCGGTCCACCATTTCGCCCCGCGCCTTGGGGGCGAACAGTCCGAAGGCCAAACCGAGTGCCAGGGTGGCGCGCGAGGTACGTCCAGGCCTCATGGGCGCGCCTCAGGTGTCGGGGTGGGCGACGGCGGCCCATTCACCTTGGCCACTGCCGCCTCGTTGGTGCGGATGGAGGCGTGCTCCCGCAAGGCTTGGACGAAGGCCGCCTGGGCCTTTTCCTTTTTGTCGCGCAACAGGCGCCGTTCCACTTCGCGCCGCACCTGGGCCAGGTCCTTCTTTCGCGCCGGACGGCGCTCGAGGACTTTGAAGAGATGGAAGCCGTATTCGGAAGTCACCACGTCGGAGATTTGCCCAGGTTGCAGGGAGAATGCCACGGCGTCGAACTCCGGGGGCATCACTCCGCGCGGGAACCAGCCCAGGTCGCCTCCCAGGCGAGCATCCGCGGAGAGGGAATGGGCGCGGGCCAAGTCGCCAAACTTCGCCCCTCGGTGCAGCTCGTCGCGTAGCCGGCGGGCGTCCTCCAGCTCCTTCACCACGATTTGGGCGGCGTGCACCTGCTCCGGCTCCTGGAATTCCTCGGCGTGGGAGTCGAGGTAGCCCTGGAGCTCCTCCTCGGTGACGGCCACCCTCTGGTAGACCACCTCGTCCACCAGCTTCTCCACGGTGAGCCGCTCGGCCGTCTTCCGCTCGAATTCCGGCTCGCTCACCCGGCCTAGGCTGAGCGCTTCCTGGAAGCGTCCGTCCTGGTACTCAGCCTTGAGGTGCGTCACCGCCGCCTGCACCGCCTCCGGGGTGACGGAAATGCCCTTGGCTTTTGCCTCCTGCAGCAACAGCTGGCGGTCCACCAGCTCCTGCAGCACGGTTTGCTTCAAGGCCAAAAGCTGGTCCGGGGCAGGGGCGGTGGCCCCCTCCGGCACCTCGTAGGCCAGGGCCAGCTCTCGGGCGAATTCCGTCACCGGAATGGCCTCGTTGTTGACCAGCGCCACCACCGCCGGGTCGAGCTGGGGCGGGCCTCGCCGCGTGCACGCTGCCAGAAGGAGGAGGGCGGCGAGCCGGCCGGCCCGCCGGCTCATGGCTTGGCGGGCGGCGCCTGGGGCGGGGCTCGGAGCGGGCCCTGGGGGCCGCTGCCGGGCGGCGGGCCCATCGGGTGGAGGGCCGCGCCGGAAGGCTCCTCTGGCCTCGGGCTCGCGTCCACCAGCACCTTGGCCAGAGCGGCGTCATCCACCTTCAAATTGGCGTTGGCCTTGAGGTCGGCGAGGAATTTCTCGTAGGCCTGGTTGCGGCGCTCGTTCTGGAGGCGAATTTGAATCTGCCCCTTCACGTCGGCCAGCGGGGTTTGCGTCTGCGGGGTGTGGGCGCGCAGCTTGAAAAACTGCACCCCGGTGCGGCCGTGCACCAGGGCCGTCAGCTGCCCCGGCTCCTTCAGGGCCTCCACCGCGGCGGCCACCTCCGGGCCATAGCGGGTGGAGAGCTCGACTGCGGTGAGCGCCCGGAGGTCACCTTCCATCGCCTTGGAGGGGTCCTCGGAGTTGGCCTTGACCAGCGCCCCGAAGGCGGTGAAGTCGTCCGGCTTCAGCTTCTGCGCCTGGGCCAACAGCTTGGCCGCCTTGGCGTCCTGGGCCGTCTTCTTGGCCGCGTCGCCGGGCGGAATGGCCAACAGAAGCGTGCTGACGCGCCAGGTTTCCGGGCGGATGAAGTCCTGGGTATGGCCGTCGTACCAGGCCTTCACCTCTTCCTCGCTCACCGCTGGCGCCTGCTTGTCGCGCGCCTCCTTCACCACCCGCTGGGCGAGGACGTTTTTCACGCTTTCCACCACCTCTGGGTCCTTGGCGTGGCCGGTGGCCACGGCGTTGCGCGCCAGGAGGTCCAGGGTGATGAGCCGCTCGATGAATTCCTTCTTCGCCGCGGGAGTCTGGTAGCGCATCCGCAGCATCGGCGGCAGCTGGCCGACGGCCTTATTTACATCCTCGACGGTGATGACGCCGCCGTTGTAGGTGGCCACCGGGGTGCCTTGGGAGGGCCTTCGGAGGTCGAAGGTGACTTGGTCTTGGGACCGCGAGCATCCGGCCGCGGCCAGCGCCGAGGCGAGACAGGCGAGGTGCAAAAGTGGGTTTGCTTTCATGGGCGGGGGGCTCGCCTAGCACGGCTGCCCCCGGCGGGGCTAGCGCGCCTTGAGAGGGTGCTACCCTTTGGCGCCGTGCCCGGGAAGGGGTGGAGTGTTTACATGTTGCGCTGCCGCGACGGCAGCCTCTACACCGGCATCACCAACGACGTCCCGCGTCGCTTGGCCGCCCATTCCGCAGGCAAGGGGGCCGCCTACACCCGGAGTCGCTGCCCGGTGCGCCTCGTCTACCGCGAGCCGGCCAGGGACAAGGGCGCAGCGCTGCGCCGGGAGGCGGCTTTGAAGCGGCTCCGCCGGCCGGAGAAGTGGGCCTTGGTGCGCGCGCTCAGGAAGGCTTCCCCGAAGCGGGGGGTGGGGCGGCGGGCTGCTTCTCGCTCGCCATCGCCCCGAGAATGCCCAACAACAGGCCGACGGCCGCCCCGGCCAGGGTCCCAATCAGCGTCCAGTGAAACATCGACGCCGCCGTGCCCAACGTCACTGAGGCGCAGTCGCACTGGGCGTAGACCCCGCTGATGGGGGCGTTGAATTTCGGCACCAGGAATTCGGCCGCGAGCGACGTCACAAGTCCACCCACCAGGCCGCCGGACGTCACCCACAGGAGCAGTTTGCGGAAGGCATTCATCGGCGGGGGCTCCTCGAAAGCGAGGCAAAGGGTTGGGAAGCCGTCAGAAGTCCTGCTATTCGGCCCAGCTAAGGATGCACTCTACGTGACGCTGCTTGGCTGGGGAGCCGCTTTCTTCGCACTCGCTGCGGCGGGGCTTTCTCTGCCCATTCTCCGCTTCGCCTTCCAGCGCAGCCTGGGGACTGGGTTGATGGTGCTGCTCATCCCCTTCTACGTCTTCTGGTTCGCCGTGAGACACTTCCAGCACCCGCGCAAGGCGGCCCTGGTGTGCGGCTGGCTGGCCTGCCTCGGCCTGGCAGCGGTGCTGCTCGCCATCCACCAGACAACCAGCCTGTTGGCGGCCGACCCCTTTAACTAGACGCCCCGGGCCTCCGGGCCCCACACCACTTTGTGCTGCTGCAGCTGAAAGCGCACCCGGAGGCGGTCGGCCACCATCCACTCGGCCAGGGTCCGGTGGGAAAGCGCCCCGTGGACGCAGCTGAAGAGGAGGGAGAAGTCGCGCTCCTCGAGTCGGCGGCCTTCTATTTGGGCCCGGGCCCACTCGTAGTCCTGGCGGGTGCCGATGACGAATTTCAACTCATCCCGCGCCGTCATCGAGTCGAGGACGCGAAAGTCGTTCCGGTCCGACTCTCCGGAGGAGGGCGTCTTCAAGTCGACGATTTTGTGCACCTCGGCTGGCACCAGCCGCACGTCGATGGCGCCGGACGTCTCGAGCAGCACGGTGAGGGAGGCGGCCAAAAGCTGCTCCAATAGGGGGTAGACGCCTGGCTGAAGCAAAGGCTCTCCACCGGTGACTTCCACCAGAGGGGCGCCCAGTGCGTGCACCTGCCTCACCACCTCGGCCACCTTCATCCGCTGGCCGCCGTGGAAGGCGAAGGCGCTGTCGCAGTAGCTGCAGCGCAGGTGGCAGCCGGTGAGACGGACGAAGCTGCAGAGCAGCCCCTGGTGGGAGGACTCGCCCTGCAGGGAGAGGTAAATTTCCCTCACCACCACCGAGTCGGCACTGGAGGTGCGGTGCGGCTCGAGGTGGGGGCGGGCGGCCAGCATGGGACGCCCTTCCTCTAGCACCGGCCCGGGCCGTCTTGCCTCCCGGGCGGCCTTCGGCTAGCTCCCTTGGGCAGACGTGTCGAGCTCGCACACCCCCGCGCTGTCCTGGGTCCAGGGGAAGGCGGGCCGTCTGCGCGTCGAGGCGGCCGGGAGCGGGCCCCGCCCGGTGCTGCTTGTCCACGGCAATGGCGCTGACCGGACGCACTGGGCGCAGACGCTGCCCCATTTGGCCCGCTGGCACCGGACGGTGGCTTTCGACATGCGGGGGATGGGCGAAAGCGACGCCCCGGGCGAGGGCGGCTACGCCCTGGAAGAGATGGTGGATGACGTAGCGGCCGTGGCCGAGGCGCTGGGCCTCGGACGCTTCGTCCTCGTCGGCCACAGCTTCGGCGCCTCGGTGGTGGCGGCGGCCTGCCAGCGGATTCCGGAACGCCTGCTGGGGGCACTCTTCCTCGACGGGGCGGGGGACGTGCGGGGACTTCCTGCCGAGGAGCTGCAGGCGTGGCGCGCCAGCATGGCGCCGGAGCGCTTCGCGGACAGCGTGCGCGACTGGTTTCTGCAGCTGCTTGCCCCGGCCACGCCAGAGACGCGCGTCCGGGTGCTGGCCACCCTTCGGCGCACCCCCCGGGCAGTCTACGTAGCGGCCATGGAGACGCTCTTCGGCTTTGACCCAGCCCAGGCCATTCGCTGCTTTCCGGGGCCCAAGGCGCTGTTGGCGGTGCGCAGCTTGGACGGGCCACTCTCCCTGCGCCTGGCCGTCCCCGAGCTGCGGTGCGAGTTTTTCGACGACGTCAGCCACTGGCTGCAGCTGGACAGCCCGGAAGCCGTCAATGCCGCGCTGGACCGCTTTCTGGCAACCCTCGCCGCCTGAGAGGGGCTTTTTAGAGGGCGGGCCCGAGGCCCCTGCCTCTGGGGAAGGGCCTCAGGGTGGGGCTCGGGCCGCGGCCAGAAAAGCTTCGACGTCGGCGGCCGAGCGCGCGCCAATTTCCTCCATCGGGACGTGACCCACCCCGGGGTAAATGCGCAGCTGGGCGCCCGGAATGGCGCTGGCGAAGCGCTCCGCATCGGCCACCGGAATGAGGCGGTCCTCGGCCCCCCACAGGACGAGCGTCGGGGTGGAGATGCGGGAGAGGTCGGCCGTGCGGTCCGGCTCCGGTTGCCTTGCACGGGCGATGAAGGCGGCGCGGTTGCCTTCCCGCAGCGCCAGGCGCCGGTAGCGCTCGAGGAGCTCGGGCGTCACCTTGCTCGCATCGCCATAGGCGTCCCGCAGCGACTTTCTCACCATCGGGCCCGGGTCCAGGACGGAAAGCAGCGTCGACAAGAGCGGCACCCGCGCCAGCCGGAAGACGAGCGCCCGCCGCGCAATTTTGAAGCCGGCCGGGTCCACCAGGATGAGTTCGGTCAGCTGCTGCGGGTAGGCGACGGCGTAATTCCAGGCGATTTGGCCGCCGAGGGAGTTTCCGGCGAGGGCGAAGCGCCCAAGGCCCAGGGCCTCGCGGAAGGACTCGACAAAGGCCACGTAGCCCTTCACCGAGTAGTCGCCCGTGCGGTTGGGCCCGGTGAGGCCAAAGCCCGGTAAGTCCATGCGCAGGACGCGGTGGGTGGGCGACAGCGCCGCCGTCCAGGCGTCCCAGGTGTGCAGACTGGCGCCGGTGCCGTGCAATAAAACCAGTGGCGGCCCGTGGCCCTCGTCTCGGTAGTGGACGCGCACCCCTTGCAGCTCTAGGAATTTCGAAGCGCCATTGGCGTAGCTGGGCAACAGCGCTTCCACCGGGACGTCCGGGACGCTGGCCAGGAGGAGGGCCAGCCCCAGGAGGGCGCCCAGGCCGGCGGCCGCCAGAAGCCAAACGCGCCCTGGGGACAGCGTCTTTGGGGCCATGGTTTCTCCTAAAGCCTCTTCTCCAGGGAAGGGGCGCCGGCTGGCCGCGCCCCTCTTCCGGCGTTTTGGCGTTATTGCTTCAATTTGTAGCCCCGGGCGAGCAGGGCATAGGTGACGAGCGTCGCCAGAAGCGCCAGCGCGGCGAGGAGGGCGCTGCCCAACAGCGGCGGAAAGCTGCTCGTGCCGAGCATCCCGTAGCGCAGCCCCTCCACCATGTACACCATTGGGTTGAAGAGGCTGACGGTGTGCCAGGGCTCGGGCAGCTGCTTCACCGAGTAGAAGACGCCACCGAGAAAGGTGAGGGGCAGCATGACGAACGTCGGGAAGAAGTTAATTTGCTCGAATTTCTCTGCCCACACCGCGGCGATGAGGCCGAGCACGCTGAAGACGTAAGCCGTTCCCACCAGAAACCCAACGGTGGCGCCGGCGTGCGCCAGCGCCAGTGGGGTGAAGAGGAGGGCCACCGCCCAGGTGAGGAGCCCGACAATCAGGCCACGCACCATGGCGCCGCCGACGAAGCCGAGGAGAATCTCCCCGGGGCCCAAGGGGGCGACCAAAAGGTCCACCACCGTCCCTTGAATCTTCATGATGAAGAGCGAGCTGCTGCTGTTGAGGAAGGCGTTGTTGGCCATCCCCAGGAAAATGAGACCGGGGACGATGAAGGGCAGATAGGGCTGGTGCGTCACTTGCTCCATCCTCCCGCCCAAAGAGACGCCAAAGACGACGAAGTACAGCGAGGTGGAGATGAGGGGCGAGAGCACCGTCTGCCCCGGGACGCGCAAAAAGCGGCGCACCTCCTTGGACAACAGCGTCCTCAGGCCGAGCCAATTCATGCCGCCCCACCTCGCCCGTGGAGCACTTCAATCAACACGTCCTCAAGCTTGCTGGCCCGCGTCTCGACTTCCTGGACGGGGAGCCCGGCGGCGTACAGCATGCGCAGCACTTCGCCGGCGCGCGGGTGCCCTGGGCGCTCGGTGTACACCAGGGCTTTGCCGTCGGCCGACAGGACGCTGCCACCGGACAGCTCCTCCGGGAGCTGCGCCACCTTGGTGTCGAAGGCCACCACCAGGCGTTTTTTGCCCATCCGCTGGAGCAGCAGGCGCTTGTCCTCCACCAGCAAAAGCCGGCCCTCGTTAATAATTCCGACGCGGTCGGCCAGCTCCTCGGCCTCCTCCAGGTAGTGGGTGGTGAGCACCACCGTCGTCCCTTCGGCGCACAGCTGGCGGACGTAGCGCCACAGGTCGCGCCGGAGCTCGACGTCCACCCCGGCCGTCGGCTCGTCCAGAAACACCAGCCGCGGGCGGTGCACCAGCGCCTTGGCGATGAGCAACCGACGCTTCATGCCACCGGAGAGGGCCCGTGTCTGGGCATTGGCCTTGGCCGTCAAGTCGAGCGCCTCGAGCACCTCGGCGATGCGGGCCTCGTCGGGCGGCCGGCCGTAGTAGCCGAGCTGGATGCGCAAGGACTCGCTCACTGTGAAGAAGGGGTCGAAATTCACTTCCTGAGGGACGAGTCCCACCTGGAAGCGCGGGCCGAGCGGGTCGACGTCCAAGTCGGTGCCGAAGAGGCGAATGCGGCCGGACGTCTTCTTCACCAGGCCGCACACCGCGCCGATGAGAGTGGTTTTTCCAGCGCCGTTGGGCCCGAGCAGGGCGAAAATTTCCCCGGCACCAATGTCCAGCGAGACGCCATCCAAGGCCACCACGTCGCGGTAGCGTTTGACGAGGTTCTCGACTTGCAGGACGGCGGCGGCCACTGGGGTGCCGGCCCTCTAACGCATTTGCCGCGCGGCTGCCGCCTCAAATGGAGCGCTTTTTTTCCAAATCGGCCCCACAGGAAAACGAAACAAGGGGGTGCCGCGCGTCCGCTTACAGCTTGAAGGGGTCCGGGTGCCTGGTGCGCACGGCGGTGGCTGGGCTGGCTGGTGTCTCCGGGCCGCGCCGCCGCGGCGGCAGCCGCACCTCGAGCTGGATGTGGCCTCGGGCGGCCACGCTGCGCACCACCGGCGCGTGCCCGGGCGCACTGAGGCGCAGCACCAGCTTGCCGTCCGTCTCGGGCAGCTCCGCCAACAGCGGCGTCGTCCCGAGCACCTCCCCGGTGTCCATCCGCTCGACGCGCGCCCCTTTGGGGGTGCTTCTCACCCGCAGCTGCAAGAGCGCCGGAGCCGGCAGCGCCGCGGCTTCGACGGCCACCGGAGGGGCGGCCTCTGGCTCGCGCGCTGGCGCGGGGCGCGCCGCCACCGCTTGGGGGGGCGGCGGGACGGGGTGGCGCAGCATCAGGCCAGTGCCCGCCAGCAGCAGCCCGCCCAGGCCGACGGCGGCCGCCGCGAGCCAGCCGGAGCGGCCCCACTGGCGCTCCGGCGGCGGCAGGAGCGCCGCGGCCATGGCCGCTTCCAGGGCGGCCATGTCGCGGAAGCGGTCGACCGGGTCCTTGGCCAGGCAGCGCAGCACCACCCCCCGCAGCGCGGCTGGCAGGCGCTCGCCGGAGCGGCAACGCGCCGGCAGGGGCGGGGCCGGCTCGGTGAGGACTTTGGCCACCAACTGGCCGAAGCTTGTCCCGGAGAAGGGGGGGTGTCCGGCCAGCATCTCGTACAGCACGCACCCCAGCGCGTACTGGTCCGTCCGCGCATCCGCCCCGAGGCCATTGGCCTGCTCCGGCGCCATGTAGGCCGGCGTCCCGACGATGGTGCCCTCCACCGTGGAGGTGAGGGGCAAGTCGCCGATGGGCGTCATCAGCTTGGCCACGCCAAAGTCCAGCACCTTGACGAAGTCTCGCTCCGCCCCGCGGCGGACGAGGAAGAGGTTGTCCGGCTTCACGTCGCGGTGCACCACACCCACCTGGTGGGCAGCGCCCAAGGCCCTGGCCACTTGCCGGGCAATGTCCACCGCCCGTGCCACGCTGAGGTGGTCGGCGGCCAGCACCTCGGTGACGCTGTGGCCGTCGAGCATCTCCATCACGCAGTAGACGCGCGTGCGGCCACTGGGCCCGGGCTCATGGACGAAGTCCTGAATCTCGACGATGTGCTCGTGGTTGATTTGGTTGACGGCGCGCGCCTCGTGAAAGAAGCGCTGGATGAGGTTTTGGTTCTGCGCGTGCTCGGCCCGCAGCACCTTGATGGCGGCTGGCCGTCCCAAGGTGACGTGTCGGGCGAGGAAGACGCGGCCCATCGAGCCTTCCCCGAGCAGCCGCTCCAACTGGTACTGGCCCAGCAGGTCCCCCTCGCGCTCTCGGACCGCTTCCTCGACCAGCAGCAGCGGGGTGGCGCCGGTGTTGCGTTGACGGAGCTCCTGGGTCCTCGGTTGGGCCCCGTCGAGCGCCCGGGCCAGGGCGGAGGGGTCAGCAAAGCGGTCGGTGGGGACAGCTTCCAGGCAGCGGCGAATTATTGGCTCGAGCCAGCCGCCGGGGCCTCCCCCGAGGGCCTCGCGCATCAGTTGGCCCACCGCCCAAACGTCCGCGCGACTGTCCGTCTCGACGTCGGCGGCCGGCTCATCGGCCAGCCCTGGCCCCACCAGCTTCGGGGCGTAGCGCGACAGGCCGCCCACCAGAAACACCTGGTCGGCCGGCAGCGCGTGGACGAGGATGTCCGCGCCGCGCAGCTCGGTGAGCGCACTGCACAGGCCCGGGACGAGCAGCGCGAGCTGGTCTGGAGTGAGCGGTCCGGTGCGGCGCAGGTGGGTGGCCAGGTCCTCCCCCTCGAGGTATTCGCTGACCACGAAGGGCCGTCCGTCGGGAAGGCAGCCGGCCTCCAGCTGCCGCGCCAGGTGGGGGTGCTGGATGGCCCTCAGCGCGGCGGCGCGGTCGACGAAGTGGCCGCGCGCATCCGGCCGGCGCCACAGCGTCCCATGGAAGACGCGCACCAGCGCGTTGGCGCCGCTGTCCAGGTTTCGCCCGAGCCACGCTGCGCTCCTGGCGGTCTCGCCAAGCTTGGTCACCAGCTGGTAGTCGAGCGAGGAAGGCATGCCCTTGGGGAACCCCCTAGCACTCCAGGGGCGAGGTAGAAAGCGGGCCAGAGGGACACCATGGCCGAGAACTTCATCTTCACAATGCAGGACTTGCGCAAGGTCCGGGGCGGAAAAGACATCCTCAAGGGCATCTACCTGTCCTTCTTCCCGGGTGCGAAAATTGGCGTCATCGGCCCCAATGGCGCTGGCAAGTCCACCCTGTTGCGCATCATGGCTGGCGTGGACACCGAGTTTTTTGGCGTGGCGCGCAAAGACCCGTCGGCGCGGGTGGGCTACCTCCCCCAGGAGCCTCAGCTCGAGGCCTCCTTGGACGTGAAGGGAAATGTCGAGCTCGGGGTGAAACCCATTCGAGACCTCCTGGTGCGTTTCGAGGAGGTGTCGAACAAGCTCGGCGAGCCACAGAGCGACGCGCAGATGGAAAAGCTTCTGGCCGAGCAGGCCCGTCTGCAGGATGCCATCGACGCGGCCAACGCCTGGGAGCTCGACCGGACGCTGGAGGTGGCCATGGATGCGCTCCGCTTGCCTCCCGGTGACGCTTCGGTGGCGACGCTGTCCGGCGGCGAGAAGCGCCGGGTGGCGCTGTGCCGCGTTCTCTTGGAGAAGCCGGACCTCCTGTTGCTGGACGAGCCCACCAACCACCTCGACGCCGAAAGCGTGGCGTGGCTGGAGGAAGCGCTGAAGCAGTTTCCGGGTACGGTGGTGAGCATCACCCACGACCGGTACTTCCTGGACAATGTTGCCGAGTGGATACTCGAGTTGGACCGGGGGGAGGGTGTCCCGTGGAAGGGCAACTACTCCTCCTGGCTGGAGCAGAAACAGAAGCGGCTGGAGATGGAAGAGAAGGCCGAGTCCGCGCGGCAGAAGCAGCTGAAGCGAGAGCTGGCTTGGGTGCGCAGCAGCCCCAAGGCGCGCCAGGCGAAGAGCAAGGCCCGGCTGCAGGCGTACGAGGAGCTGGCCGCCACCGGTCCGGACAAGCGGGAGATGACGGGGGAAATCTTCATCCCGCCCGGCCCCCGGCTGGGAGGCCTGGTGGTGGAGGCCTGCGAGCTGCGCAAAGGCTACGGGGAGCGGCTGTTGGTGGAAGGCTTGAGCTTCAAGCTGCCGCCCGGCGGCATTGTGGGCGTCATCGGCCCCAACGGCGCCGGCAAGACGACGCTCTTCCGGATGCTCACCGGCCAGGAGAAGGCGGACGAGGGGGAGCTCCGGGTGGGGGACACGGTGAAGCTGGCCTACGTCGACCAGAGCCGCGACGCACTCGACGGAGAGAAGACGGCCTTCCAGGAGGTGAGCGGGGGGCTGGACCTGGTGGAGTTGGGGGGAAAGCAGGTGCCGAGCCGCGCCTACCTCGCTGCCTTCAACTTCAAGGGGCAGGACCAGCAGAAGCGGGTGAAGGACCTCTCGGGCGGCGAACGGAACCGGGTGCACCTGGCGAAGATGCTGAAGAGCGGCGGAAACCTGTTGCTCCTCGACGAGCCCACCAATGACCTCGACGTGGAGACGCTGCGCTCGCTCGAGGAGGCGCTGCTCGGCTTCGCCGGGTGCGTCGTCGTCATCAGCCACGACCGATGGTTTTTAGACCGGGTGGCGACGCACATCCTCGCCTTCGAGGGAGACAGCCGCGCCGTCTTCTTCGAGGGCAACTACCAGGACTACGAGGCGGACAAAAAGAAGCGGCTCGGGGCAGAGGCCTTGCAGCCGAAGCGCATCCGCTACAAGCCCATCCACCGGGCGTGAGGGGCTACTTGGTCGCCTTGGCGGCCGTCTTCACCTCGATTTTGGTCGCCGTCATTTTGTAGTGCACCGTCACCTTGTCCCCAACCTTGACCGCGGTGGTGTCGCCACCGCGAGCAATCTCGAAGCGCTCGGTGCCCTTCATGACGGTGAGGGTGTCAGCGTCGGTGGCTTTGACGACGCCTGTCACCTGGTAGGCGTCCACGGAGGCGGCGGCGAAAGCGGGAGCGGCGAAGAGAGCAGCGGCAAGGGCAAGGTGCTTGAGCATGGGTGTCCTCTTTCGGGAGGGTAAAAACGAGGCGGCTGGCGAGCCCGGGGCAACGCTCGTGGCTCAGCCGGCTGGGTGTCAAGCACTGCTTGGCGGGGCACGCCGGCCGGGAGTCGGGCTTTCGCCGGGCGGGGAAAACCACTCCCTCAGTGCGGATGGCGGATCTGTCCTGTAAGCTTCGCCACCCAATTGAAGCGCGGAGGGCTGTGGAGACGGTGAGCGACGCGCGCGCGGAGGCGCTTCTCAAAAGCGCTCTCGAGAAAATCGTCTACTTCGAGGCCCGCTCTGGGCAGCTGGAAGGAGACGCTGCCACGGCGCGCGCCGAGGCGGACCGGCTCAAGGCAGAACTGGGAGCGGCCGGAGCGCGCGAAGTCGAGTTGCGCCAGCAGCTGGCCGAGCTGGAGGTGGCGCTGGGGCGCGTGCACCGCGACCGCGAGGAGTTGGGGCGGGTGGTGGATTCGCTGCGGGCCGAGCGGACGGCGCTGCTCGAGCAGCTCCTCGATGCGGCCTCCATCCGCGGTGTCCTCTCCAACGACGACGGCTCCTTCGACTTGGCGGCCTTCATCTCGCAGCTGCGGGGCGAGGTGCTCGCCGCCCGGGGTGCGCCCGAGGGGATGCAGCTGCCGGTGGCGGCCGCCGGCGTCGAGGAGGAGCCGGCCGACGACGCGGTGGCCTTCCAGGCCGAGGTGGCGCGGCACATGGCCCAGGGCGTGTGGGGCGAGCCGGACAAGGCGCCTGGGGTGGCGCCTTCTGGTGCCCGGGGGGTGGCCAACGGCCGCCCCCTGGAGGAGCGGCCGGCGCGGGCCGTGCTGCAGCTCGACGCCGAAGGGCCGGCCTTGGCCGGCTGGGCCCCCGGGGAGGCGCTGAGGAGTGCCGTGCCGGAGGTCTCATCCACCACCCGTTTGGCCGAGCGGCTGCAGGCCGAAGGACGGCTGGGCAGCCTCGGCCCGGGACGGCGCCCGCGCGCCATTCTCGAGGACACCCTCTACGGCTTCTCGGTGCGGGAGCTGTCGGCCCCCGAGGTGGGCGCCCGCATTCGCGCCGCCGAGCGGCTGGGGGCGCTGCAGGAGCGCGGGGCAGCGGCTGCTCTCTCCGCGGCGCTGCACGCGGAGCGGGACCCGCGGGCGACGGTGGCCTTCCTCGAGGCGCTGCGGCTGTTGGCTGGCAAGGAGGGAGCGGCGGTGGTGGCGCCCTTCGCCGACGCGGCCCAGCCCGAGGTGCGCATTTCTGCCCTGCGGGCGCTGGTGGCGCTGGACCCAAGCCACGCCGTCCCGCAGCTGCAGCGCGCCGCGCGGGATGCGGACCCGAGTGTCCGCCGCCGCGCGACGCTGCTTGGGCTGCAGCTGCCGCGCGAATATGCGGCCGAGCTGGAGCGCCAGCAGTCGACGGACGTAGACCCGGAAGTCCGGCGGGTGTCGGCCTTGGCGGCGGGGGCCACTGGAGGCCACCATGCCCGCGGCGCCCTGTTGGCGGCGCTGGATGACTCCGCGCTGGAGGTGCGACAGGCGGCAGCGCGCAGCCTCTCGCGGCTGCTCGGGGTGGAGGTGGAAGGCGTGGCTGGACTGGAGGGCCCCCCGCGGCGGCGAGAAATTCGACGCCTCACCGGGCTTCCCTTGGCCCCGCTAACGGCCAGGGGCAGTCTCCCCCAGCCGCAGCGTCGTTTGGAGCGCACCGAGGTGGCGGTGGTGGAGCCGGTGGGCCGGGTTGGGGCGGAGGCGCTGTGCGAGCCGGTGCTTGGAGAATTGCAGTCGGCGATGCGGGGGTGCACCCTGGCAGAGCTGGTCCGGCTGTTGGCCGCACCTCCCGAGGTGATTGAGAGCGCCTGCGCGCTTCTCACCGCCCGGGGACAGGTGGTACGGCGTGGCATCAAACTCTTCGTGGCTTGAGAAGCGGGGGACACCAAAAAACCCATGGACGCACCCAGCTACAGCGCGAAGGAGGCGGCCGAAGTCCTCGGACTGCCGCTGCGCACCCTGCAGTCCGCCCTCAAGCTGGAGAAGTATTCCGGCGTGGACCTGTGGAGTATCCGCCACACCCTGCACCACTTTCCGAGGCCCCTCGGCCACCGGCGCCAGCTGTTTCTCAACTTCAAGGGCGGCACCGGGAAGACGGCGCTTTCCACCTCCTACGCCTGGCGCATGGCGGAGCTCGGTTACCACGTGCTTCTGGTGGACTTGGACAGCCAAGGGCACGCCACCAAGTGCCTCGGCTTCGAGGGCGAGGACTTCGAGAAGACGCTGCTCAACGTCCTGGTGCGCAAAGCGCCGATGGACGAAGTCATCCAGCATTCGCCCATGCCGAACCTGGACTTCGTCCCGAGCAACCTCACCATGAGCACCGTGGACTTGGCGCTGATGCCCATGTCGGCGCGGGAATTCAAGCTGAAGAATGCCCTCAAGGACGTGAGCCAGCGCTACGACGCCATCGTCTTCGATGCGCCGCCCTCCTTCGGCCTGCTCAACCTCAACGCGTTGATGGCGGCCGACGACTTGTTTGTCCCGGTGCTGGCGGACTTCCTCTCCTTCCACGGGCTGAAGCTGCTCTTCGAGACGGTGCAGAGTCTGGAGGAGGACTTGGCCCACGTGCTGGACCACGTCTTCATCATCGTCAACGCCTTCAACCAGACGTTTAAGCTGGCCAAGGAGGCGCTGGAGGCGCTCAAGACGCACTACCCGGAGTACATGCTGACCGCCATGGTGCGCCAGTGCACCAAGTTTGCCCAGGCCTCCTCCGAGGGCGTCCCGGTTTTCCTTGCCGACCGGGACTCCAAGGGCGCTACGGACATCGACGGCATGGTGAGCGAGGTGCTGGCCCGCATTGAGGCCGCCCACGGTCGGCTGACCGGCGGCGGCCGGGACGAGAAGAGAGCCGGGTGAGGAGCACGGCATGAAGAAGGCCTTCGAGCAAAACGTCTCCCGTGCTCGGCCGCGCCTGAAGCTGGGCAGCCTGTTGGAGGAGCCCTCCGCTGCCGAGACAGACAGCCCCCCCGAGGCTACGGCGCCGACGGTGCCCCCCCCGGCCCCCCCGCCGCCCAGCGCCCGCGTTCCGCCTGTGGCCAACGGCCCGGCGGCCCCCCCTGCGCCTTCGGCGAAGGCCGACACCAGCCTGCCGGCGGCGTCTGGGAGGCGCGGCGCCGAGGCCGTCGCGGACATGCTGGCCCGGCATGCGGCGGTGCCCCCCGCGGCCGTCCAGCCCTCTGCCCCCAGCCGAGCCGCCGCACCGTCTTCCCCCCCGGCCACGGAGAGCGCCTCGGCGCGGCGAGAGCGGCTGCGCCAGCGGCTGAAGGCAGCCCGGGAGCAGCCCCGGCCGGCCCCGTTACCGGCCACCGCGGCGGCGGCGGGCAGCTTGGCGGTGGAGCGTATTGCTGCGCTGCAGTCGGAGCTGGCCGAAGCCCGGTCGCTCAACCTCGGGTTGAGTCAGGAGCTGGAGGCGGCCCGCCGGCAGGCGGAGCGGGCCCTGGAGGAAGCGCGGCTTCGGGTGGACGAGGCGAAGCGGCTGGCCACCGAGGTGGACGGGCGCACCAAGCTGCTTGCGGACTTGGAGAAGGAGTTGGCCGCGCTGGAGGGAGAGCGCGACGAGATGCTGCTAGCGGTGCAGGACTTGCGCGCCCGAGAGAGCGCCAATACCGAGGAGCAGCAGCGGTTGCAGGGCGAGCTGGCCGAGAAGGACAAGCAAATTGCCGACGGCCTGGCCGAAGAGGAGCGCCTGGCCAGTGAGGTGGAAAGCTACCGCGAGGAGTTGGATGCGCTTCGTCGCATGGTGACTGCCCTCACCACCGAGCGAGAGCTGCTGGCCCGGCAGGTGGCGGAGCTCACCGCCGAGCGGGCCGAGTTGCTCGAGGCCCGAAAGGCGCTGGAGGCGGTGCACCGCGCGCTCAGCGAGGCCTCCGCGCGCTAGCCCCGGCCCCAGAAAAAACAACGAGGGCGAGAGCGGCCCCTTTCCCTGCGGGCCCAGCGCTCTCGCCCTTCTGACTTGCCCCGTTTACTGGTTTTGGGGCGGTTTGCTTAAACGCGGACGGCGGAGGCAGCCACCGGGCTTTGGGCGGAGGCACCGGTGTAGGCACTCACCAGCGCGCCGGAGCCACCGACGCCGACCGCAAACAGGATGCTGGCGGCGACAATCAACCCCAGTGAGCGGCTTTGACGGCTGGAGGCGAACAGGGCGTTGGAGGTCATGACTGGACTCCGGTGTTTCCCGGGCGGAAAGTCGCTCGGGACACTCGGAGGTACTGCAGCCCCGGTGCCAAGCAGGGACTTCCAGCAAGTGCGGGCACTTCCCCCCGGGCGGAGGAGGGGGTTGTAGCCGGGGCCGCTACCGGCGCGCGGCTGCTGTAGCGCCGGCCACACCCCCTACACGAGAGGCTGACGCGCCGCGGTAGGCCTCGAGAGGGAGGCCTTGGGCTTACCCCCAAAGGGCGTCTCTGTTTTTTCGCGGAAGGAGTGCCGCTAAGGCGCGTTGGTGCCTGCGTCGGCGCCCTTTGGCCCAAAGCCGCCGCCCCAGCCCCAGCCGCCGTGCCCCTTCCATCCGTGTCGGCGGTGGTGGCGCAAGTCTTCGCAAGGGACAAGACAGCTGGCGGGACCGCCTGCCGCGGGCACCACGCAGCTGCCCGTCGGGGCCTCTTCACTCCAGTCACCCCAGCCCCGCTTGTGCCCGAAGCCAAAGGTGCAGCTCGCGCCAGCGTCCAGCCCGGTGCAGGCGTCCACGCCAGGCGCCACGGCCGGCCCACAGAAGAGGCCCGCGTCATTCCACCCCTCCCGGCAGATGCCAGCCTTGCTGCCGGCGTCCCAGCGCTCTGGGCGCGTGCAGGTGTCCCCCGCGTCCAGGCCGCCGCAGGCGCCCGCGACGGCCGGTGGCAGGTGGTGGGCGTGTTCCCGCCCGCAGAAGAGTGTCGCGCCGTCCGCAGTGCTGCGGCAGGTGCCGTTGAAGCTGTCTCCGAACTTGCCTTGCGCCTCACACGCTGCCCCGGATGCTTTGCCGGTGCAGGCACTCACCAAGGCGGCTGGAGGCGTCGGCGGGTTGGGGACGCAGGCCACCTGAGTGCCGTCGAATGTCGGGCGGCACGTGCCGGGCCAGCTCCACCCACCGTCCTTTCCTCCTGAAAGCGAGCAGCTTGCGCCCGCCGCCATGCCGGAGCAGGCGTCGAGCTGTCTCGTCGAGGGGGCGCAGCGCAGTACGCGGGTGGCCGAGCCTCCGGCGGCGCTCGGCGCCGTGCCAGCGTCCGCTGTGGACGCGGCCCCACCGGCTGGCGTCGTACCGCCAGTCTGCGAGGCATTCGAGCCCGTCCCGCCGCTGCAGCCGAGGACGCTCAACACTGACGCGAGAGCCCAAAGGCCTCGTGCACCGAAAGGCAAGGGTTGCATGTGCTGACCTCCAACAAAGGAGCCCCGCATCGAAGCGCTCGGCCCAGAATTGGCACACCCCAGCCGGCGCCCGAAGTTAAGGGAGGCCTCGGCCTTTGTGCTACCCCCAGCAGCCAGCAGGCCGGCCGCTCGGGTGCTTGAGCGCCCGCGCTCTGCGCCCCGGCCAGCCAGCGAGAGCCGGGGGTTTCCTCAAAAGCCGAGTATTTCGAAAAAACTCGGACCAGCGAAGCGGGCTGTCCACCCCACGGGAGGACGGCCCGGTGCCGTTAGTCGCGCAAGGCGACGTCGACCGTCATCCCGTCATGCGCCACGTCCACTGGGCCTGCGTACTCCGCCCGCGCCTGGGCCAAAAGCCGGGACGGGTCCGTGTCATGGCGCGAGCTCAAATGGGTGAGGATGAGGCGCCGGGCGCCGGCCGCCTTGGCCACTCGGCCCGCCTCTCGGGCGGTGGAGTGCCGCGTCTCGAGTGCCCGCTGCTGCTCGTCGTCGGAGAAGGTGGACTCGTGGATGAGGACGTCGGCGTCGCGGGCCGCCTCCACCATCGCCTCGCAGGGCCGGGTGTCGCCGGACAGCACCAGGCGCCGTCCAGGGCGCGAGGGCCCGACCACCTCCTCCGGCGTCACCTGTTTGCCGTCGAGCGCCACCACCGCCTCGCCGCGCTGCAGGCGTCCGAAGTCCGGGCCCTCTCGGACGCCCAGCGCCCGCGCCCGTTCCAGGTTGAAGCGGCCCGTTCGCTCGTCCTCCTCCAGCACGTAGCCGAGCGCGTTAATCCGGTGTTGCACCGCCACCGCCCGGACGGAGTAGCCGGAGCGGTGAATTGCCTCGCCGTCCTTCAGCTCGAGAATTTCGAGCGGAAACCCAAGCGCCTCCACCCCGAGGTGCACCGCCTGGTTGAGGAGGCGCTTGGCCGGGGGAGGCCCGTAGAGTGTCAGCCCCTGTTCGCGCCCCATCATCCCGAGGGTGCGCAGAAAGCCAATAATCCCGAGGTAGTGGTCGGCGTGAAAGTGGGTGAAGTACACCGCATCCACGCTGAAGCCGGTGCCGTAGCGAATCATCTGCCGTTGGCTGCCTTCTCCGCAGTCGAAGAGCAGCAAGTCCGCGTCCGCCTTGACGCTCAACCCAGACAGGTTTCGGTGAATGGTGGGCTGCGCGGCCGAGGTGCCGAGAAAGGTGAAGCGCAGAACCGACATTCCGGCGGAGGCCACAGCGAGGCGAGCGGTTAACACACTGCCTGGGGCCGGCGCCAAGGGTGCGGGGCCAAGGCCTGGGGCCAGCGTCGACACGGAGAGAGCCGCAAGGCCCACGTCGGGGTTGGGCGCCGGTACAGTCCCGTAAGGGGGAAACGGAGGCCTCCCCCCGCGCTCTAAAAACGGGGGAGAAGCCTCCGGTGGGGCCGGTGCTCAGGCCGCCTTGGCTTCGGCGCCGGCGCTGCTGGCCGGGCTGGCGACAATCCGCATCCCGTAGAAGGACCGCCAGACGAAGACCAGCGAGGCCAGGAAGAAGACGGCCGACAGGACGATGCTCGTCGAGCGCTGCAGAGTGATGGCCAGCTCCACCGCCAACAGGCCGAAGAGGGTGGTGAACTTGATGACCGGGTTGAGCGCGACGCTGGAGGTGTCCTTGAAGGGGTCGCCCACCGTGTCGCCCACCACCGTGGCGTCGTGGAGCGCCGTCCCCTTGGCCTTCAGCTCCACCTCCACCAGCTTCTTGGCATTGTCCCAAGCGCCACCGGCATTGGCCATGAAGATGGCCTGGTAGAGCCCGAAAATGGCGATGCTGATGAGGTAGCCGATGAAGAAGAACGGCTCGAGGCAAGCGAAGGCCAGCGTGCTGAAGAAGACGGCCAGGAAAATATTAATCATCCCCTTCTGCGCGTACTGAGTGCAGATTTCCACCACCCGCTTGCTGTCGGTCAGCGACGCCTTGGTGACTCCTTCCAGTTTAATATTGCGCTTGATGAATTCCACCGCGCGGTAGGCGCCGGTGGACACCGCCTGCATCGAGGCGCCGGTGAACCAGTAGATGACCGCCCCGCCCATCACCAGACCGAGCAGAAACGGAGCGTGCAACAGGGTGAGGTTGTCGAGCCCTGTGGTGAGGCCGTTGGTGAGCACCACGATGATGGAAAAAATCATGGTGGTGGCTCCCACCACCGCGGTCCCAATCAGCACCGGCTTGGCGGTCGCTTTGAAGGTGTTGCCCGCGCCGTCGTTGGCCTCGAGGAAGTGCTTTCCCTTCTCGAAGTCCGGAGTGAAGCCGAAGTCTCGCTTCACCTGGTTCTTCACGTCCGGCACGTCCTCGATGAGGCTCAGCTCGTAGACGCTCTGGGCGTTGTCGGTGACCGGGCCATAGCTGTCGACGGCGATGGTGACTGGGCCCATCCCCAGAAAGCCGAAGGCCACCAGGCCAAAGGCAAAGACCGGGCTTGCGTCGATGGAGCTCCCCACCACCGGAAACAGCGCGCCCAAGCCGAGGGTGCTCACGCCGTAGGCGATGCCCATCAGGACCACAATCGCCGCCCCCGTCCAGTAGGCACTGAAGTTACCCGCCACCAGCCCAGAAATAATATTCAGCGACGCACCACCCTCACGGGAAGCGGTGACCACCTCGCGCACGTGCCCCGAGTCGGTGGAGGTGAAGACTTTCACCAGCTCCGGGATGATGGCACCGGCCAGCGTGCCGCAGGTGATGATGGTCGACAGCTTCCACCAGAAGCTCCCATCGCCCAGCGTGGGGATGAGTAGCCAGGAGACCAGGTACGTCATTCCCACCGACACCACCGAGGTGAGCCACACCAGCGCGGTGAGGGGGTGCTCGAAATTCATCTTGTCGGCGTCGGCGAAGCGGGCCTTCTGGACGAACTCGTTGACGGTGTAGGAGAGAAAGCTGGCAATCACCATCACGATGCGCATCACGAAAATCCACACCAGCAGCTGCACCTGCACCACCGGGTTATGGACGGCGAGCAGGATGAAGGTGATGAGCGCCACGCCGGTGACGCCGTAGGTCTCGAAACCGTCGGCGGACGGGCCCACCGAGTCGCCGGCATTGTCGCCGGTGCAGTCGGCGATGACGCCTGGGTTTCGTGCGTCGTCTTCCTTGATTTTGAAGACAATCTTCATCAAGTCCGAGCCGATGTCGGCGATTTTGGTGAAGATGCCGCCGGCGATGCGGAGCGCCGAGGCGCCGAGGGACTCGCCGATGGCGAAGCCGATGAAGCAAGGTCCGGCGAAGTCCGCCGGGATGAAGAGCAGGATGCACAGCATGATGAAGAGCTCGACGCTGATGAGCACCATGCCGATGCTCATGCCGGCCCGGAGCGGGATGGCGTAGCAGGGGTAGGGCTTGCCGCGGAGGCTGGCGAAGGCGGTCCGGCTGTTGGCGAAGGTGTTGACGCGGATGCCGAACCAGGCCACCCCGTAGCTGCCGGCGATGCCCACCAGGCTGAAGAAGAGAATGGTGGCGACCACTGCCGCCGGGAAGTGCCGGAGCACCCCGAAGTACAGGACGATGATGCCGCCCACCAACACCTCGAGGATGAGGATGAATTTCCCTTGGGTGACGAGGTACGTTTTGCAGGTCTCGTAAATAATTTCGGAAATCTCCAGCATTGCCTTGTGCACCGGGAGATTTCGCAGCCGCATCAGTTGGTAGACGCCGAACGTCAACCCCAACACGCAGATGAGCAGGCCCCACAACAGGAGATTGCGGCCCGAGGTACCGAGGAAGCTGACCGAGCTGAGGTCGGGCAAAAGAAGGTCTGCCTCACCAGCCGAGGCGATGGGAGCCAGACAGAAAGCAACCAGCCCGACGAGGCGCGTACTGAGCCTCCGCTGGCCCCGAATGACCGGGGCAGGCCCCGGTGTCCGCGACGAGACCGCATTCATGGTGAGCCACTCCTCAAAGAGAAGGTCGAGGGGGGTTGGCCGCCCGCACTGCTGCGAGCGCTTCAGCGCCGCCTCGCCCCGGAAAGCCCCCCGGGGAGGGGGCCGCCCCTCTAACACAGCCGGGAAAGGGGTTGTAGCTCTGAAAGCACTGGCCCGCCGCCGCGGCAACTCGTTGAATTGACGCCCGAATCCGGGCGCACCGGGGACTGCTTGGCCCCCGCTTCACCCCGGCAGTTTCTCAAAGAGGCGAGTCGGGAGCAGCTGCAGGACACTCATAATGAGACGCCAGTAGGCGGGCGCGTACACCACCGGCCACCCGCGCTCGAGGCCCCGGTGAATTCGCCGTCCCACCTCGTCGACGTCGGCGAGTAGCCCCGGGCGCGTCGTCCGGCCCGCCGTCATCGGCGTGGCCACCGGCCCGGGCTTCACCGTCACCACCCGCACTCCTTTGGGAGCGAGCCTTTGCCCAAGCCCACTGGCGTAGGCCGAGAGGGCTGCCTTGGAGGCGCCGTACACGTAATTCTCGGCCCGGCCTCGGTCGCCGGCCACCGAAGACACGACGCCCAGCGTCCCTTGGCCTGCCTCTTCCATGCGGCGGGCGACCGCCTCCAACAGGGACGCGGCGCTGACGAAGTTGGTTTGCCAGCACAGCTGCGCAATGCGGCCATCGGCCAGCGCGTCGGCCTGTACCGGCAGCACGCCATGGGCCACCAAGGCGACGTCCAGCCCGCCCAGGGCCTGCTGCGCGCGCTCCACCAAGGCGGCGTGCCGCTCGACGTCCAAGAAGTCCGCCACCTCGCTCCACAGGGCGGAGGCGCCGCGGAGGCGGAGGTCCGCGGCCACCACCTCCAGGTATTGCCGATTGCGCGCCACCAGAGCGAGCCGCGCGCCGCTTTGGGCGTAGACGCGGGCCACCGCCTGGCCGATGGCGCTGGTGGCACCAAGGAGGAGGACGCGGCGCGGCGGCATGGGGGCTAAGCCTCCCCGCCGACACGCCGCCAGAAACCCGAGGAGAAACGCGGGTCGACGTGCGCCCTGAAGGCCTCCCACTCCGGGTAGCCCGCTCGGAAGGTGTCTTTGGACATGCGCGCGTCTTTGGCCGGGTACACCCGGCCGCCGTGCGCCAGCACCACCGCGTCCAGCTTGTCCAAGAGTGCCAAGGTGGCCTCCCCCCGGCCGGGAAAGTCCAGCGCCAGCGTCCATCCGGGACGGGGAAAGGAAAGCACTCCCGGGCTGGACACGTCCGAAAACGTCTTCAGGACGGTGAGAAAGGAGCCCTGGCCGCTATTTGCTGCGGTGGCCAGCAACGTCGCCACCGCGTCTGGCCCGGGCACCACGCTTTGGTGCTGCAGCAAGCCGCGGCTGCCGTACAGGCGGTTCCAGTCCCCAATGGCATCCAGGGGGTGGAGGAATTTCCACAGCGAGACACGCCGCGCGCCGGGCCGCGGCCAGCGGCGGTACAAGAAGTTGAAGGCCCGCAGCAGCGGGGCCGACAAGAGTGCATCCGGCGCGGTGAAGGGCACCGAGAGCCACGTCCGCGGGGCCGGCAGCAGGCCGCCGCCCTCGGTGTGGTTTCCGCGGAAGAAAATCCCCCGGCCGCTCGCCGCCCCACGTGCCAGCCCGTCCACCCACGCGACGGTATAGGCGTGCGTCTTGTCGGAGGCGGCGGCCAGCTCGGCGAAGTCCTCGAGGCTAGAAAAGGGCACCGCCTCCACTTCCATCCACGGCCCTGGGACAGGGGCCAGCTGCAGCTCCACCGAGGTGACGAGGCCCGTCAGCCCGAGTCCGCCCACGGTGGCCCGGAAGAGCTCCTCGTTGGCGGTCGGGCCACACACCAGCCGCGTCCCGTCGCCGCGAAGCAGCTCCAGGGCGCGAAGGTGGCGGCCAAACGTCCCGGCGCGGTGGTGGTTCTTCCCATGGACGTCATTGGCCACCGCTCCGCCGACGGTGACGAAGCGCGTGCCCGGGACGACCGGCGGAAACCAGCCCTGGGGCAGCGACCACTCCGCCACCTCTCCCAGGGTGCAGCCCGCCTCGCAGCGCAGCACGCCGCTTTGCGCGTCGAAGGCAAGAAAGCGCCGTAGGCCTCGCGTCAACAGGACGGGGCCGTCCGGGTTGAGGCACACATCCCCATAGCTGCGGCCGAGCCCATAGGGCAGCAGAGGCTCGGCACCGACAGGAAGCGGGTCGCTTGCCCAAGCAAGCGGGACCGAGCGCTGGACAACGTGCGGGTAGCGGCCCCACGAGGAGGGCCCGGCAGCATCCCCGGGAGCCATGCACCCTTGGGCTTACCACGCTGCCGGTGCCGGCCGCTTGGGCGTGCGTCGTCTGTCCCCGCGCGCACGCTGAGTGTGGACGGTAAGTTTTTCTTCATGCTTCAAGACAGTGGCCCCCACCTTCCTCGCTGCGTCCGTGGGGACATTCGTCTTTACCGAAGCCTCCGTTCCCCAAGGGGCCTGACGGGTGCGCCGGTGTGGGTTGCCGGCAGCGGCTTTAGGGCCGCCCCCCTCGCGTCGCAGGGCTGTGCTAGCCCTTAGCGTTGTGATGGCTCCTCGCGTGGTGGCCGCCTTTGGCCTTCTCCTCTCTTCCGCGTCCCTTGCGCAGGCCCCGGACGCGAAACTCCTCGCAGAAATCCAGAAAATAAAAGGCGTCGATGCGCACTCGCGCCTTCAGCTGAATGCGGTGGAGCCGGCGGCCGCGGCGCCGTCGCGCCGCGAGCCGGCGACGCTGCCCTTGCGGCTTCGCGGCGAAGGCCCGGAATGGACGCGGGCCTGGAAGGCGCTCTACCACATCAATCTCGCCGACGCGGACACGGACGAGACCATCGCCCTCCTGCAGGAAGCGCGGGAGAAGGTGCGGCGGGAGAAGGGTGCGGCCTTTGCCGACAGCATGCTCGACGTGGCCGGTGTGGAGCTGGCCCTGGTGGAGGGTGCACCACCGCCCACCCCGGAGGGAGGTCCAACCGGCCGCTTCCGTTTCCTGCCTTCGGTGGACATTTTTCTTCGGCCCTTCAGCCAGGACTCCGCTGAAGGGCTGAAGCCTTTCTTCATTGCCGCGCGCACCTACACGCTTCCCAAGACGCTGGATGAATTCCTCAAGCGCATTGTCACCCCTGGCCTCGAGCGGTGGTTGGGCGGCGGTGCGGTCGGCCTGGACGTGGCCATCGCTGAGTACCGCCCTCTCAACTTCGACGAGGTGAACGCCGAAGTGGCCCGCGCCGCCTATGGGCGGCTGGTGGTGGCGGGGGAGCTAGGCGCCTCGGCCGCGGACCTCAAGGCCTTCCAGGACTACGCCTTCCGCTACATTGCCCGCGAAGCGGGCCGCCTCGGGCTGGTGGTGCACATTCACACCGGGATGGCCCGCGGCGCGGGCCGAGACGTGGGCAACGGCAATCCCCTTTTGCTGGAGCCGATGCTCAATGACCCCAACACCCAGAAGACCCGTTTCGTCTTGGTGCACGGCGGCTTCCCCTTCGACAAAGAGGCGGCACCGCTGCTGCTGCGTCCTAACGTCTGGGCGGACACCAGTTTGCAAGACCAGGTGCGCTCGCCCACCGAGCTGGCCGAGACACTGCGCTGGTGGTTCGAACTCGCGCCGGAGAAGGTGCTCTTCGCCACCGACGCCTGGTCCAACCCGGCCGCGGCGCAGCTGCGCTGGCCCGAGCTGACGCTGCTCGGGACGGAAACCCTCCGTCAGGCGCTGGCGCTGGCTTTGGGAAAAATGGTGAGTGAAGGGCTCATCACCCGCGACCGCGCGTTGCAAATTGCCGAGGCGGTGCTTCGCGACAACGCACTCGAGCTGCATGGCCTCACCGAGAAGTCGGGTTGACCCAGCCGAAAAGCTCCGCCCCTTCCAGAATGGTGCCGAGCGGCGCGCGCTCCTGCGCGCTGCGGAGGAGCCCCCGGGCAAGCCAACTTAAAGGCATGGGCTGGAAGCGGCGAAGCCCAAGCGCCCGAGTCAGCAGCGCAAAACCTCGAGGCGGCTGCTGCTCGTCGCTTTGGAAGGCCGAGGGCCGAAAAATTGTCCAGGGCACAGAGCTCGCTTGCACCAGCTGCTCGGTCGCCGCCTTGGCCCGCAGGTACGCGCCGATGGGGTAGCCCGCCCCGGCCGAGGAAAGGAGCACCAGATGGTCAACGCCTGCCTCGCGGCCGGCGTCCACCAGCGCCCGGGTGGTGCCGATGTCACTCGTCTCGTAGGTGTCGCCGGAGGCAAAGCGGCGGCGGACGGTGCCGATGAGCTGGAGGATGGTGGTGCGGGTGCGAAGTGCGGCCACCAGCGCCTCGGTGTCAGAGAGCTCGAAGACGGCATGCTGCGTGTCCGGCCGCCTCCCTGGCTTGGGGCGAAGGTGAGCCACCACGTCCAGCCCAGAGGCGACGGCCAACGCCATGACTTGCCGCCCGGTGGCGCCACTGGAGCCGGCGATGAAGAGTTTACGGGGCCGCATGTCTAAAACCGGCGGCAGGCTACTCCAGTCTCCCAAAGCCGCGAGCGGACGCTTTCTGGCGAGCGGCCGCCTGCCTGAGGCATCGTGCTTGTGTCCGTGACGTCGCTTCCTCCTCCTTTGGCCTTGGTCATCCTCCTCGGGGCGTGGGCGCCCCCCCTCTGGGCCTCGAGCCCCCTGGCCAGCTGTCAGGCGGCACTTCAGCGCCAGTCCGGTGGGGCCAGCGCCGAGGACGCCCTTCGGGCTTGCCTTCCCCTCTTTCGGGAGCCCGGTTGCCAGTTCGCCTGGGGAGAGCTCCTCGACTCTCCTCACGCGTCCCCGGGGTACGGGCGCGGGGTCAGCCTGTCGCGGCTGGCGGAGGCTTGCGAGAAGGCCTACTGCCCCCTTTCTGGCATGGGGCACCAGCCGCTCTGCACTGGGAGCGCGCCACCGGCGCTGACGGCCGAATTTTCCGCCGCCTGGCGGGCCTTCCAGGCAGAGGCCTTGCGCCGCGAGCACGTTCCCGCCACCACCAGCGAACGGCTGGCGCAAGCGCTGCAGCGCTGGGCCGGCTTTCTGCCACGGCCCGGGACGCGCCAGCTTTTGCAGGCCATCACCCGGCCGGAGGTGCCCGGGGTGGTGGCCCTCACCTTGTGGAGCGCGCGCGGCGAGCGACTGGGGGCCTGGGTGGCGGACGTGGACTTGGACGAGGTGACGCTACGAGCTGTGCAGGCTGCGGTGCCGCCCTCCACCGGCCCCGCGGCGCAGCGGGCGCCCTGTCTGCGGCTCGAGGCCTCACCCAGTCTCCCGCCGTCCACCACCGAGGCACTGCTGCGAGCCCTGCGCGCCGTCTGCCCGGTGGACATGGTGAGTGTGAATGACGCGTGAGGGCTCCCTACCCATTGCCCGACGGGTGCTGTTTTCCATGGGGGCCGCGCTTCTCCTCTTGGCCCTTGTCCTGGGAGTCTGGTTTCTCGCCCGGCGGGTGACGCCTGGCGAATTCATCCTGCGCATCGCCCCCACGCGCCAGGGTTCGCGAAGTTTCCAGCTTAGCCTCCGAGGTCCGGGAGGTGGCGTGCTCGGGCTGTGGGCCTTCCAGGACGTGCCCACGGCCGCCATCCTCGCTGGCGTCAAGGAGAAGGTGCCCTGGAAGGCGGTTTCCACCAAGGCCAGCGCGAGTCAGCCCTGCATCACCCTGGAGGCCACTCCGGGCGTGCCCGAGTCGGCGGTGGTACCCCTGGAGCGCCTGGTGCTGGCCCACTGTTGCCCCGGCGTGACGGACATCGCCCGCTGTCCCATCCGACGGGTGCCGAGCCGCTGAAGGCGGCCAACGGCCACAGGAAAGCACCAACGCTGCCAAACGCTGTCGACGGACGCGGCCCGGGCGCGTACCTTTCCCCTCGGCGCCATGGCTCTCGTCCCCGGTATGAAGGTGCGTTACCTCCCCCAGCCGGAGTGGGGCGTGGGGCACCTGGTGCGGCTCTCGGTGGACGGCGGCAAGGCCGAGGTGGTGTTTCCTTCTCGGCCCGAGCCCACCATTGTCTCCACCAAGTCCGGCGCCCTGGTGCCGCAGCCATTGGGAACCGGAGACCGCATTCGCACCGGCAAGGGCCGCGCGGGCGTGGTGACGGGCGAGGTGCCGGGCGGCCGAGGCCTCCGCCGCTATGAGGTTCGCTTCGACGACGGCGCTGAGGACGAGCTGCCGGAGTCCGAAGTCCACGCCCAGGCACCCCCGCCGGACGTGCTGGCTGCCCTCCGGGAAGGACGGGTGGCCAACGCGCGCGCTTTCTTGCTGCGCCGCCAGGCGCTGCGGTTGGACGAGGAGAGGCGCAACGACGCGCTGGGGGCACTGCTTGCCTCTCGCATCATGGTGAAACCACACCAGGTGGGGGTGGTGCAGCGGGTGCTTTCGGCCCGCGCGCCGCGCTTCGTCTTGGCCGACGAGGTGGGCCTCGGGAAAACCATTGAGGCCGGCATGGTGTACTCGGCGCTGCGCCTTTCCGGCCTGGCCGCGAGGGTGCTGGTGGTGGCGCCGAGCCACCTCACGGTGCAGTGGCTGGCCGAGCTCTTCCATAAATTCAACCAGCTCTTCACCCTGATGGACGCCGAGCGCCTCGCTGCAAGCCGGGAGGAGCAGCCGGATGTCTCCCCCTGGGCGCGGTTTCCCACCGTGGTGACAAGCCTCGAGTTGCTGGCTCGCAGCCAGGCGCTCGCGGACGAAGCGGCCGCGGCCGGCTGGGACCTGGTCATCGTCGACGAGGCCCACCACCTGCGGGCCGAGGCGGCCTTCCGCGCTGTCTCCGCCCTCGCCCCGCGCAGCTGGGGCCTTTTGCTCCTCACCGCCACGCCGATGCAGCTCGACCCCGAGGAGTACCGCCGGCTACTGCTGCTGCTTGACCCGTCCACCGCACCGACGCGGCAGCAGCTGGCCGAGAGGCTGGCCCGTCAAGAGCAGCTCTCGGAGGTGGCGCGCGCCCTGCTCGTCGCGCCGGAGAAGGTCCCGGCAGCAGCCCTCGCTACCTTGAGGGCGCGCTTCCCGGAGGACACCCGGCTGGCGCGGCTGCGCGAGCCCGGTGCGTTGCTGTCCCACCTGGCAGAAACCTACAGCCTCTCGGACCGACTCATCCGCAACCGCCGCGCCCGCGTCGGCGGCTTCAGCGAGCGGCGACTGCACCGCCACCCGGTGCAGCTTGGCGAGGCCGAGCGGACGGCCCGAAGCGCGGTGTTGAAGGCCGTCGGAGAAGGCAAGCTGCGCGGCGCAGCGCTGGCTGGGCTGCTCCGACGGCTTGACTCCTCGCCGGCCGCCTTTGCCCAAGCGGCGCGCAGTGTGCCGTCCGTCACCGCGCTGGCCAGCAGTCTCCCGGCGCGGGACGCCAAGTTTCTCGCGCTCCTCAAACTCCTGCGGGACGTCTGGGCACGCGAGCCAGGGGCCAAGGTGCTCCTCTTCACCGAGGCCCGAGAGACGCTGGAGGCACTGCGGGAGCTCTTGCGCGCCGAAGGCATTGAAGCGCTCGGCTACCACGGAGACTTGGCCCTGGTGGAGCGGGACAGGCAGGTGGCGCGTTTCCGGGACCCGGACGGCCCGCTGCTGCTGTTGTGCACCGAAGTCGGCGGGGAAGGACGCAACTTTCAATTCGCCCACCACCTCGTCCACTACGACTTGCCCTGGAGCCCGGCCACGGTGGAGCAGCGCATCGGCCGGCTGGACCGCATCGGCCAAACGCACCCGGTGGAAATTCACGTCTTCGACGTCAAGGGCACCCTGGCCGCCGACGTCCTGGTGTTGCTGGCCGACGCGGTGGGTGTCTTCGGCGAGACGGTCGGCGGACTGGACGCGGTGCTGGAGGGCGTCGAGGGGCGCCTGCTTGAGCTCGCCTTGGAGCCCTCCGAGGCCCGGAGGGCTTACCGCGAGCAGCTCGCCGTGGCGGTGGCCTCGGCCCGCGAAGCGGCCCGGCGGGCGTATGACCCGCTGCTCGACGTCCGCAGTTTCGACCAGGAGGCGGTGGAAGCCCTGGTGACTCGGGCGCAGGCACGGCTTCGCATTGAGCCCGACTCTGAGTCCACCCTGGACGAGGCCTTGTGGGGCGTGGCCCGCGACCTGGACGAGCGGCTTGAGGAGGCGGTGACGGAGCTCGCCGAGCGAGTGGGAATCGGCGTCGACACCGACCGCGAGGTGAATGCCTTCCAGTGCGCCTTTCACTTCGGGCATGCCCTCACCGTGGAGGCCCTGCCAGGGCTGGACGTCAGCCAGGAGAAGACGGTGCTCGGCACCTTCTGGCGCGACACTGCCGTGGAGCAGGAGGAGATTGACTTCTTCGCCACCGGGCACCCGGTGGTGGAGGCTCTCTTCGGCTTCCTCCGCGACGGGCCCTACGGCCGGACGGGCTTCCGCGGCATTCAGCGCCGAGGCGCCAAGCGCGCGCGAGGGCTAGAGGTGCTCTTCCATTTGGTTCCGCCGGAACCCGAAGACACCTCCCCCGGGGCCCGCGTCCCCTCGAGGCAGCTGGCGCGCTTCTTGGACGCTGGCCTCATCCGGGTGGCGGTGGTGGCCGGCCCGGGCGGCAAGCCACTCGTCGACCCGGCCCTGCTCGAAGTGCTGGAAGAGGACGGGCGCGCCCTGCCACACGACCAGGTGCGAGCCGCCTTCCCGGACTTGGCCACCTTTGTGGACGCCGGGGTGGCCGAGGCGCGCCGCGCCGCGGAAGACCAGCTCTCGACGCTGCGGGCGCGTGCCCGGGAGGCGCTCGTCGCTGAGCGGGACCTCACCCTGGAGCGTCTGGCCCGGGCGCTCGCGCACCAGGGCGTGCCTAAGGCGGCGGTGGCCGCGCAGCTGGCGATGGAGCGCGCCTACGCCACCAGCCTCGAGCAGACGCTGCAGAAAGTGACGCTGCAGCTCGACTCGGTGTGCGGCTTCGTGGTCGACCACTGAGGCGGGTGGCTGACACCCCCCGTAGGGGGTGGGGGGCGAGGCAACGTCCTGCCAGGAGGGCTTTTCCCATGCGCACTTCTCTCCCAGTTTTGTTGGCCGTCACTGTGGCGCTCGAGGCGCGAGCCGCCGAGGCCCCGCCCCCGGCGCTCGAGGTGTTGGTTCTCGGCTCCGGTGGCCCTCGCGTCTCAAAGCGCGCCTCGGTTGGAAACCTGCTTCTCGTCCAAGGCCAGGCGCGGATTCTGGTGGACGCCGGCCCAGGGACATTCGTCCGGGCCGGCGAGTCCGGTGTGGACTTGTCGGCGCTGGACACGGTGCTGCTCACCCACCTCCATGTCGACCATTCCGCCGAGCTTCCCGCCTTCGTCAAGACGCGGGCCCTCGATGCGAGCGGGCCGGTACAGATGAGGGTATTCGGCCCGAGCGGCAGCAGCCTCTTTCCCTCGACCGTGGCTTTCGTCGATGGCCTCTTTGGACCGCGCGGCCTCTACCGCTACCTGCGCGACTTCGGCGCGGAAATGCGCGTTTCCGCCGAGGACATTCCGGCCAAGCTCGGCTCGCCGGCCCGGTCGGTGAGCCTTCCCGGCGGCGTCTCCGTCAAAGCTCAGGCCATCCACCACGGCGACACGCCAGCGGTGGCCTTCCGCATCGGCCTCGGGCAGCAAAGCGTCGTTTTTTCGGGCGACATCGACCCCTCAGGACTTGCCTCTCTTGCGCAGCTGGCCAAAGGAGCGGACCTCCTGGTGGTGAGCTGCGCCGTCCTCGACCCGCCCGGCTCACCGGAGGCGCTCTACCAACGCCACAGTCCTCCTAAGCGCCTCGCCGAGACGGCCGCGGCGGCAGGCGTGAAGGCACTCCTCTTGACGCACCTGCCGCCGGCCGTCTCGGTGCAGCAGTCCGAGGTGCTGGCCTCGGTACGCGCCTCCTTCTCTGGGGCCGTCACTTTTGCCGAGGACGGGCTGCGAGTGCCGGTGCCAGGGGCGGCCTCCGAGAGGCCCTCCAAGCCGTGTCGGGCGGACGCCGACTGCGGACAGGGCCAGCGTTGCGACCGCAAAGTGTGCAACCGGGCTCCCTGTCCTTCCTGGTGCGTGCCGCTGGCCGGCGCCCACCCCTGAAGAGGGCCGCAGGCGGCCGAGCGTCAGCTGCGGACGGTGAGGACCGCCGCCCCGCGAAACCGCCCCTGCCGCAGTGCCTCGAGGGCCTCGTTGGCTTTCTCCAGCGGAAACACCGTCACCTCGGGGCGCACCGGCACCCGGGGCGCGAGCTGGAGAAACTGCGCGCCGTCTTCTCTTGTGAGGTTGGCCACGCTCCGCACCAGACGCTCCTCCCACAAAAGCTTGTATGGGAACGAGGGGATGTCGCTCATATGGATGCCGGCACACACCACCTTGCCGCCCGGACCGACTGCTTCCAGCGCTCGCACCACCAGGCTGCCCACCGGGGCAAAAACAATGGCAGCGTCCAAGGGCTCGGGCGGCCTCTCGCTCGAGCCGCCGGCCCACTCCACGCCCTGGCTGAGGGCGAATTGCTGGTCCGCGACGTCGCCATCGCGCGTGAAGGCAAACACCCGCCGGCTCTGGTGGCGGGCGACTTGGGCGACGAGGTGGGCGGAGGCGCCAAAGCCGTACAGGCCCAGCTTCTCGGCGCTGCCTGCAAGGCGCAGCGAGCGAAAGCCGATGAGGCCGGCGCACAACAACGGCGCCGCGTGGACGTCGTCGATGGAGTCCGGCAGCGGGAAGCAGTAGCCGGCGTTGGCGACAGTGCGCTCGGCGTACCCGCCGTCGAGGTGGTAGCCGGTGAAGCGGGCCCGGGGGCAGAGGTTTTCACGCCCGGAGAGGCAGTACTGGCAGCTGCCGTCCGTCCAGGCGAGCCACGGCACGCCCACCCGTTGGCCCACGGCCAGGTGCTCCACCGAGGCCCCCCGCGCCACCACCCGGCCGACCACCTGGTGGCCGAGCACCAGGGGCAACTTCGGGTTCGGCAACTCCCCATCCAGGAGGTGGAGGTCTGTCCGGCACACCCCACAGGCAGAGACGTCGAGTCGCACCTGCTCGGGCTCAAGCACCGCGTCCGGAAGCGAACGCATGGCCAGCGGGCCACCGATGCGCTCCAGCACCATGGCCCTCATGGCGTCCCCTCCAGAGCTTTCCGCAAAAACACCGCGTCGCCCCAAGAGCGGGACGCGTGCTTGAAGGGCTGGTAGCCCAGGCCGCGGTACAGGGCCAGCGCGGCGGCATTGCTGGGCCGGGTATTGAGGGTCAGCACCCGGATGCCCCGGGCCTGGGCTTCGGCCTCGGCGAAGAGCGTCAGTGAGCGGCCGAGCCCTCGGCGGCCTGCAGCGGCACTCACCGCGAGGCTGGTGACAGTGGCGACGGTGCGCCCGTCGGCAACATCCGGGTCCACGTCCACGAAGTCCAAAGCCACCATTGCCACCACCCGGCCGGACAGCTCGGCCACCCACATGGCGCGCTCGCCCCGCTTCGCCGCTTCAAACCACTCGGGGACGGCGTCGGCATCCCACCCCGCCTCGAGGCGAAGCGCCCGCAGGGTGGGCGCGTCCTCCCTCCGGGCCTGCCGCACGAGGGGCGTCACGACGTCTCGAGCAGCCAGTGCACGGCCGAGGCGCACACGGCGTCGAACTCGCGCTGCTTCCCGGTGAGGAGGTGGTCGGCATCCGGTAGCTCGAAAAGACGCGCATGGGGAATGCGCGCCACGAGGGCGCGGACGTCCTCGGTCGAAGCAAACTCGTCCCGCTGGGCCTGGATGACGGCCACCGGCTGGTGCAACGACTCGGCCACCGAGAGGTCGAAGAGGCGAGTGGCCATGCCCACTGCCAGCACGCGCGCCACCCGTGGCTCCACCGCCGCCAGCTCCAGGGCGGTCCGGGCACCGAAGCTAAACCCGGCCACCGCCAGCGGCACTCCGGGCACCTGCCCCTCGAGCCAGTCCAGAGCGGTGCGTGCATCCTCGAGCTCCCCCGGGCCGCTGTCATAGGCCCCGGTGGAGGCGCCCACGCCGCGGAAGTTGAAGCGCAGAACGCTGCAGCGGGCCGTCCGGAAGGCCGCGGCGACACGGTAGGTGACGGTGTTGTGCAGGTTTCCCCCGGCCAGCGGGTGGGGGTGGCACACCAGGGCCGCGCCGCGCGGGGCGTCTTGGGTCCAGAGCATGCCCTCCAGGTGCCCGTGGGGGGCCGGGATGTCGACCTGTGCCACGGCGCCGGAGGTTAGGCCCTCAAGGCCAGAGCTGTCCCCTGAGCGCCCGTGCCCGGGCCTGCAGCTCGGGGTCCATGCTGGTCAGCTCGATGGACTTGAGTCGCTCATCCAGACTCTTGGGGAGTTTCGTCTTCAGCTTTCCCTCGTCATTGAGGGCCTCGAGGCGGCCGAGCGCCTGGCCCACCACCCGCTCGCGGGGGTGGTCCAAAAGTGAGTCGAGGAAATAAGGGTCCTCCGGGAGCTCCGGGTACTTCTCCAAATAGTCGAGCACTCCCTGCACCCAGCTCTTTCGGTCCATCTCCCGAAGTTGCAGCATCGCCTCGCGCTGCGCCTTGCGTTTGCCTTCCGGGTCAAACGTCTTGGCCAGCCCCTCCGGCAGCTCTCCTCCTTTGAAGAGTGAGTCGGCGGCCAGCTTGTAGCGGCTGTAGCTGGCGCTGCGCTCGATGCGCTGCTGGGCGGGGTCGTCCTGGCGCGAGTGGTACTTGCTCTTCCCGCGCTGGGCATCAATCTCGCGCCAGCTCTTGTTGCGTTTCCCGCTGAAACCGCCGCCCTCGTCGTCCTTGGGCATGTCTGCCACCACCTTCACGTGCGCCGCGCTGCCCACAGGGCCGCGACGAGATTTCTGACCCATCCCCGCAGCGCGGCAGCTTCGTTCGCCGCTACGGGCGCTTCCTCGTCCTGCTCGGCCTCGAAGAGCGCTTCGTCCGCGTAGGCAATTAACGCGGCCGGGCCCCCCTCGCCTCCGGGGCTTGTCTTCAACGCCGCGGGGTCGACCCGGGCCGGCGCTGCCCCGCACCCCAGCTCGAGCATCGCATGAAGCTCGAAGGCCAGATGCCGCAGGACCCCATACCCTTCATCGGATAGGGGCTCCTCGTCAAGGAAGCTCACCAAGGCGTCCTGGCGATTTTCGAAGGAGTGCAGCAAACGGGTGTGTGCCCGGGTGTCCTGCTCGAGGAAGCGCCAGGCCGACTCGACCCACTCCTCGGTGGGAGGGCCACCGGCCAGCGGCACCGGCCGGACGGGCTTGGGCTTCTTCGGCCGGGGCCCAGCGAGGCCAAGGCTGAGCGTGTCTGGGCAGACGTCCCACAGGCCGAGGAGGTTCTGGAAGAGGCGCCGGGCCTGGCTCGGGTCTGCAAAACGCGGCTCCGCTGGGAAAAGCGTCGGGAGGACGTCGGCCGGCTGAAGGCCGGCCTTCCGCGCCTCACGGAACTGCGCCGCCACCTCCTCGGGGCCATACGGAGAGCCGCCCAACGCGAGGAGCTCCGCGAGGACGTCCGAGCCCTCGAAGCGGCGCTCAAAAGAAGCATTGCTGCGGGCCATGCGGGCTCGAGGACAGTCCCCCGGAGGCCAAGTCCTTCCGGCCGGGTCCACTCACTCCGAGGGTTAAAGCATCGCCCGGCGACACGGCGAGACGAAAGAGGGGCAACAGAGGAGGGCCCGCGCCGAAGCGCTCCCCCCCAGGCGCGGCCACTTTAGCCTTCGCCAGTGCCCTGGGGGCTGGCCTCGGGCTCTTCCAAAAGCGCTCCACCTTGGGTGAGCAGACGCGCGTACAGGCCATTGTGTGCCACCAGCTCAGCGTGCGTTCCCTTTTCCGCCACCCGGCCCCCCTCGAGGACGTAGAGGACGTCAGCGTGGCGCACCGTGGACAGGCGGTGGGCGATGACGAGCGTCGTTCGCCCCACCATCAAGTCACGCAAGCCCTGGCGCACCTCAGCCTCCGACGCCGCATCGAGCGAGCTCGAAGGCTCGTCGAGGAGCAGCACCGAGGGCTGACGCAAGAAGGCACGGGCAATGGCCAGTCTCTGGCGCTGCCCGCCGGACAGCTTCGCACCGCGCTCGCCCACCTCTTCGTCCAGGCCGCGGGGAAAGCCTCGGACGAAGCCCTCGGCGTGCGCGAGCTGCAACGCTTCCCACACTTCCGCGTCGGTCGCCGCTGGGCGACCGAGCAGCACCGCGTCGCGCACCGAGCCCGAGAAAAGGACCGGCTCTTGGGCCACCCAGGCCATCTGCGCCCGGAGGGCGGAGGGCCGCAGCGTCCGGAGGTCCTCATCATCCCACCACATGCGCCCGGAGGAGGCTTCCACGAAACCCAACAGAGCGGCGAAGGCGGTGGATTTCCCAGCGCCCGAGGCCCCCACCAGCGCCACCGTCTTGCCGGCTGGAACGGCCAGGGTGAGTCCGGTGAGCGCCTCGTCGCGCTCAGGGCCGTACCGGACGCGGAGGTCCTCGAAGCGCAAAGCCTTTCTCAGCGGTCCCGCCTCAGCGCCGGTGTCGTTGGCCGGAGGGAGCGCCTCGAGCTCCAACAGGCGGTCCGCTGCGCCGAGCCCAGAGAGCACTTGGGCGAAGGTGCCGGAGAGGCTCTTCAACGGGCCATACATCAGCATCACCGCGCCCACGTAGCTCAACAGGTGCGTGGCAAGCGGCGGCTCGCGCGCCACGGCCCGGGCCCCCACCGCCAGAGCCAGCGCCAGCCCGGTGACGCCCAGCACCTCCACCGTCGGGCTGGCCGCTCCGCGCAACAAGAGAGAGCGGTCCATCTCGCGCAGGTACAGTCGCTGCTCGGCGTCGAAGCGTTCCGTTGCCCTGCCCTCGGCACCGAAGGCCTGAAGAATGGCCAGAGCGTGCAGCTGCTCGCCGACCAGCGCCGTCAGTCGGCCGAGGCTGCCTTGCGTCGAGCGCGCCACGCGTTTGACGGCGCGGGCAAAGCGCAGCACCGGGACGAGCGTCACCGGCAGCACGAGGAAGGACAGAACGAAGAGTCGCCAGTCCAGGGCGGCGCACAGCACCAAGAGGGCCAAGAGTTGCAGGCCTTCGCGTACGTAGGAGGTGAGCCCTTGGGTGACAGCGAATTCCAGTTGGGCGACGTCGGCGGTGAGGCGGGCCACCACGTCCCCCGAAGAGCGGTCCTCCAGTGTCCGCGCTGGCACCCACACCAAGTGCTCAAACACTTCTGCCCGGAAGGCGGCCAGCACACGTTGCCCGACGGACTGCATCCACCCGGTTTGTAGAAATTGGGCGGTCGCCTTCACCAGGGCCGCGGCCATCACGGCCGCCGGGAGTACCCAGCGCCAGGTGGTGGTTGGCAGCTCCACCGGGCCCAACTGGACAGTGCCGCCGAGCAGCACGCCCTTCAACAGCGGTCCCACCAGCCAAGCGTAGCCGGCGGCCGCGGCGGCCGAGACCGCCGCCGCCAGCAGCGCCAGCGCCACCCGGAGTCGGTACGGACGCAGTAGCCCGAGCAACCGCCGAAGCGGGGTGGCCAGTGGGGAATCGCGCGTTATAGTCACTCGCACCTGTCAGGAGCCTAGAGATTGCCCGCGGCAGCAGCTCGGAAGCGCGACTACTACGAAGTCTTAGGCGTAGCACGGCAAGCCTCGGCGCCGGACTTGAAGTCCGCGTACCGGAAGCTCGCCATGCAGTACCACCCCGACCGGAATCCCGGCGACAAGGCAGCTGAGGACCGCTTCAAAGAAGCATCCGAGGCCTACGAGGTGCTTTCCGACCCGGAGAAGCGCGGCCACTATGACCGCTTCGGGCATTCCGGTTTGCCCTTTGACTTCGGCGGCTTCAACAGCTCCGGCATCAACGACGTGCTGTCGGAGATTTTCGGCGACATTTTCGGGGGCCGAACGCGAAGGGGTGGGCGCTCCCGGGGCTCGGACCTCCGCTACAACCTCGAGCTGTCCTTCGAGGAAGCCGCTTTCGGCACCGAGGTGTCGGTAAAAATTCCTCGCCCCAAGCGGTGCGAGGCCTGCGAAGGCACCGGCAGCAAGGACAAGCAAGTCCGCCACTGCCCGGCCTGCGGGGGCTCAGGGGAATTGCGCCACACCCAAGGCTTCTTCTCGGTGAGTCGCCCGTGCGGCACCTGCGGTGGCTCGGGCAGTGTGGCCACCGCACCCTGCGCAAAGTGCCGGGGTGTGGGCCGCTATGAGGCCGAGACGACGCTCAGTGTGAAGATTCCGGCCGGGGTCGACAACGGGACGCGCATCCGCTTGGTGGGGGAAGGCGAGCCGGGCGAGCAGGGCGGTCCGCCGGGGGACCTCTACGTGGTGGCGCATGTGAAGGAGCACGCCATCTTCGTCCGCGAAGACGCCGAGGTGCTGTGCGAGGTGCCCATCTCCTTCGTGCAAGCTGCCCTCGGGACGCACCTCGAGGTCCCCACCTTGGAGGGCAAGGTGAAGATGCGCGTGCCGTCAGGCACCCAGTCCGGCAAGGTGTTCCGGCTCAAGGGCAAGGGCATTGCCCACCTCCACGGCGGAGGCCGCGGAGACCAGCACGTCCGGGTGGTGGTGGAGACGCCCACCGACCTCTCCTCTGAGCAGCGCGAGTTGCTCGAGCGCTTCGCCGAGCTCGGGGGCGAGCGCTCGCAGCCTCAGGTAAAGAGCTTCCTCGAAAAGGTGCGCGAGCTGTTTGGGTAATGGCTAGGGGAGTGGCCCATTGGCCGCTCGCCCTCGAAGGCCTTTACCGAGTGCGTCAGAAACCCCGGAATGCCGGACGGGGCTGCTTTGGTCTAAAGGAAGCCGCCCTCTTGGGTTGGCGTCGGGCGTGCAAGCGTCCCGCTGCGCGCGCGTTGAAGCGGTGAGGCGCCACGGGGCTTCTGCTATGCAACCCACCATGTGCCGTTTTCCGTCTCCGAGGGGACTCCGCCGGCTGGCACCGGTGTGCCTCCTCGTCTTGGGCTGTGCCACCACGCACGTTCCGGAAAACCCCAACGTGCCGCCAATGGGCCGCAAACCAGAGGTGGAGCCGCGGCCGGACACCCGCGCGGCCGATGCCCTCAAAGCCGCTGACACGGCGGCTGCCGGGCAGCCCAAGCCGAAGCAGGTGGAGATTTACCTCAGTGTACGACAGGCCTACCCCTCGACGGTGGCTGGGGAGGAGGCGCTGTACCGGGCCGCCAGCCTCGCCTACGAGCTCGGGGAGTACGCCGTCGTGCGCAAGCAACTCAATGAGCTGCTCTTCGAGAACCCCCTCTTCGACAAGGCGTTGGACGCCCGACTGAAGCTGGGGGAGAGCTCGCTGCAGCTGAAGGCCTACCGCGACGCCTACCAGACGCTGCTTCCGTTGCGCGAGAAGGTGCCCCCCGAGCAGCGGGCGGAGCTGGAGGACGCGCTCCGGCGGGCCGCCGAGGGGGCGCGGATGGCCAACCAGTCTTTCAGGCTGGCCTTGGACCGAGCCGAGTCCGCGGCGACGCCGGAGGAGCGCCAAGCGGCTCTCGACCAGGTGGCGTCGCTCGTCGACACCTCGGTGCCCTATGACGAGGTGGCCCGTGTCCAGGACGAGCTGTCCCCGTCCCATCCGGCCTGGCCGATGCTCACCTTCAAGCTGGCCCGCGTCTACGCCCACCTGCGCGACAGCCGGCTCAAGCCGACGCTGGAGGCGCTGCTCCAGAAAGCGCCGAGCAGCCCCTACAGCCAGCAGGCACAAGCCATGCTCGTCCGGTTGGACCGAGTGGGTGCCGTCCGGGGCCGGACGCTGGGGGTGCTCGTTCCACTGACTGGCAAGTACCAGCGCCTCGGCGAAGCAGTGATGCGGGGCGTCAAGCTGGCGCTCAAAGGGAGCGACATCGACCTCCTGGTGAAGGACACCCAAGGAGACCCCGCCCGGGCGGCGGCGGCGGTGGAAGAGCTGGTCTTCGAGGACGGAGCAGTGGCCGCCATCGGGCCACTCTTCGGAGAGGACAGCCGTCGAGCGGCGGTGGTGGCCCAGGACCTGGGACTGCCGCTTTTGACGCTGACCCGGAACGAGGACATCACCGAAATTGGGCCCTTCGTCTTCCGCAACATGCTCACCTACTCCGCCCAAGGACGGGCGCTGGCGTCCTGGGCGGTGGACGTCATGGGCTACAAGAGCTTCGCAGTGCTCTACCCCAACACCTCGTACGGCGTGGAGATGACGAACGATTTCTGGGACCAGGTCACCGCTAAGGGAGCGGCGGTGCGCGGCGCGGAGGCGTACGCCAACGACCAGACGACGTTCACCACCGAGGCGAAAAAGCTGGTGGGCCGGTACTACTTGGAGGACCGGACCGACTACCTCGGGGTGCTGAAGGAGCTGAGGGAAGCCAACAAGGAAAACAACGCGGACGCCTTCCGCCGCCGCAAGGCGCTGGAGAAGGCCAAGAAGGACCTCGAGCCAATTGTGGATTTCGAAGCGCTCTTCATCCCCGACGAGTGGTCCCGAGTGGGGCTCATCGCCCCGGCCCTGGCGGTGGAGGACATCATCACCAACACCTGCGACGCCAAGGAGATTGAGAAGCTCAAGAAGACGACGGGCAAGACGGACATCCAGACGGTCACGCTGCTCGGCGGCCAGGGCTGGGATTCGCCCAAGAATGCCGAGGGGGTGCCGCGGCTGATTGAGCGCGGTGGCAAATTCGTGCTGTGTAGCGTCTTCGTCGACGGCTTCTACGCCGAGAGCAGCCGCGAGGCGACGCGGCGCTTCGTCCACGCTTACACCGAGGCCTACCCCGACGCGACGCCACTGTTGCTGGACGCCGTGGCCTACGACTCGGCGCGCATCCTGCGGCAAGTGCTCGAGGCCCAGAAGCCTCCCCTGACACGCGACGGGGTGCGCGCCGGGCTAGCCGCGGTGAAGGACTTCGACGGCGCCACTGGCCGCACCACCTTCAACGAGCGGCGCGAGGCTGAAAAGCCGCTCTTCCTTCTCACCGTCGACTCCAAGGGAGTCCGCGAACTCCAGCCCGAGGAGCGCCTCCGTGGCTCGTGACTTGAAGAAACCCAAACGGCGACACCCCGCCGCCAGCTCCCGCAGGACAAGGCCCCGGACGGGCCCGCCCCCGCGGGCTGCCCGGCCCTCCAAGTCCGACGACTCGAAGGCCCGCACCGTGGACGTCGAGCCAGGCCGCATCGAGGAGATGCTGAAGAAGCTTCGGGCAGAGTTCGGCGCCCTGGCCAACAAGGGCCGCTACACCCGGGTGCGCTTCAAGTTCCGTGGCCGGCAGCTGTTGCCGGACTTGCCGCTGGCCGCGGTCATCGCCGCCGAGGGCCTGACGTTTTATTGGACGGGCATTCTTCGTGCCTTGCTGGTGAATGTTGCCGGCAAGAGCGTGCTTTCGGTGGAGCTCGTCAACGACTCAGGCCGTTTCGTCGAGGCCGGGAAGGAAGAGCTGCTGGCGGGAGATGTGGACCGTGCCATCGAGGCGTTTCGCACGGCGCTGAGGATGGAGCGAGACAACCCTCGGGCCCACCTGCACCTGGGCGCTGCACTCCGGCTCAAGGGCGCGCGGGAGGAGGCCCGGGTTGCGCTCGAGCGCGCCCGCGCGCTCGACCCTCATGGCGAGGTGGGCCGCGAGGCAGAAGAATTGCTCCGCCGTCTGGCCGGCGCCTCGCCCGAGCGCCCGGTGCCCTTGGGGTGAGGACGTAGGGAGCTTCCATCCCCCCCCAGCGCTGCTCAGCGCAATCGCCGAGCTCGCCCGGCGTGAGAGAGGAGTAGACATGCGATTCATCCTCAATTTCCTGTGGTTCATCCTCGGCGGCGGCTGGTTGATTGCGCTCGAGTACCTCATCGCCGGAACCGTGCTGTGCATCAGCGTCATCGGCATTCCTTTCGGCTTGCAGTGCTTCAAGCTGGCCGGTCTGGGGGCATGGCCGTTCGGCAAGGACATCGTCCCGGTCTCCGCCAGCGCCATTCACACCGTGGCCAACGTGCTGTGGCTCCTCTTCGCCGGCTTCTGGATTTGCCTCAGTCACTTGGGGCTGGCCATCGCCTCGGCCCTCACCATCATCGGCATCCCCTTCGCCGTGCAGCACCTCAAGTTCGCCCTCGTCGCCCTCTGGCCCTTTGGCCAGAGAGTGGTTCCCTAAGAGCTGTTTTTGAGGATGGTGGGAGCGGAAATTTCGCATGTGAGGGAAGCCGCCAGCTGCACTGCTGAATCCCCGCTCGGGACGGATTGACTGAAGGGTTCCGGGCAGTTACGAGTGTAACAGGCCGCGTCTAACGCCCCTCGTGGGCCGCCCTCTTCCCCCGCTTAGGCCCCCGCCCATGTCCGACGACATTCCCACGCCGCCCGCTCCCCCTGCGCCCCCCGGCGGGGCCGGCGACCTCGTTCCCATCAACATCGAAGACGAGATGCGCCGCAGCTACCTCGACTACTCGATGTCCGTTATCGTCGGGCGGGCTTTGCCCGATGTGCGCGATGGGCTGAAGCCCGTGCACCGGCGAATTCTCTACGCCATGCAGGACGAGGGGCTGCTGCACAACCGCAAGTACAGCAAATGCGCCGGCGTGGTGGGCGAAGTCCTGAAGAAGTACCACCCTCACGGCGACGCCAGCGTCTACGACGCGCTCGTTCGACTCGCTCAGCCGTGGAACATGCGCTACCTGCTGGTGGACGGGCAGGGCAACTTCGGAAGCATCGATGGGGACTCAGCCGCCGCCTACCGCTACACCGAGTGCCGGATGACCGAGCTCGCCGAGGCGATGCTTGCCGACATCGAGAAAGAAACGGTCGACTTCGGACCGAACTTCGACGACGCCACCACTGAGCCGCTGGTGTTGCCGACGCGCTTTCCAAACCTCCTGGTGAACGGGAGTTCGGGCATTGCCGTGGGGATGACCACCAACGTCCCACCCCACAACATGCGGGAGGTCGTCGACGGCACGTTGCATCTCATCGACGAGCCGAAGGCCTCGGTCGCTGACTTGATGCGCTTCATCCCCGGGCCGGATTTTCCCACTGCCGGTTTCATCCTCGGGCGGGAGGGCATCCAGCGCGCCTATGAGACCGGCCGCGGCCAGCTCACGCTACGGGCCCGAACCGAAATCGAAGCCCGCGACGGCGACCGGGAAAGCATCGTGGTGAGCGAGATTCCGTACCAGGTGAATAAGGCCCGGCTGGTGGAGAAAATCGCCGAGCTGGTGCATGAGAAACGGCTCGACGGCATCTCGCAAATCCGCGACGAGTCCGACCGCCGGGGCATGCGGCTGGTGCTCGAGCTCAAGCGCGATGCCATCGCCGGAGTGGTGCTCAACAACCTCTTCGCGCTCACCCCGCTGCAGACCACTTTTGGCGTGGTGTTGCTCGCCATCGATGGTGGCCAGCCGCGGACCTTCAACCTCAAGGAGATGCTCGAGCGCTTCATCTCCCACCGGCGGGAAGTGGTTACCCGGCGCAGTCGCTTCGAGTTGAGGAACGCCGAAAAGCGCCTTCATGTGGTGGAGGGGCTGCTCGTCGCTCAGGATATTATCGACTTGGTCATCACCATCATCCGTCGCTCCAAGGACCCGGAAGAGGCCCGTTGGGGGCTGACCCATGTGCTGTCCGCTACGCTTTACCAGCACCCGACTTTCCACGACTTGCCGCGGCTCGACCTGGACCAGGCCATGGTCCAGATGGAGCAGCTGGTGGCGCGGGCCAAGGCCGAGGAGCCGCGCTACCCCGGGCTACAGCACCACTACGAGGGGAGCGGCTTCAGCGAGGAGCAAGCGAAGCAGATTCTGGAGATGCGACTGCAGCGCCTCACCGGTATCCAGCGTGAGGAGCTCTTCACCGAGCTCGTGGAATTGACGCGCTCGGTGCTCAGGCTCCGCGACATCCTCGAGAACGAGTCCTCCCTGCTGGCGGTCATTCGTGCCGAGTTGACGGAAGTACGCGAGAAATTCGGAGACGAAAGGCGCACCGAAATCACCGGCGACGCGGCGGCCTTCACCAACGAGGACCTCATCGCCGAGGAGGACATGGTCGTCACCGTGTCCCACGCCGGCTACATCAAACGCAGCGCTCTCACCGAGTACCGTGCCCAACGGCGGGGCGGACGGGGAAAGACGGGGGCGGCGACGAAGGAAGACGACTTCGTCAGCGAACTCTTCGTGGCCTCCACCCACGCCTACATTTTGCCGGTTACCACCCGTGGCAAGCTGTACTGGCTGAAGGTGCACGAGATTCCACAAGCCGGCCGTGCGGCCCGCGGCAAGCCCATCGTCAACCTGGTGCACATGGCCGAGGGAGAAAAGCTCGCCTCGGTGGTGGTGACCAAGGGCTTCCCCGAAAACCAGTACGTCTTCTTCGTCACCCGCAAGGGCGTCGTGAAACGGACGGACCTGGCCGCGTTTTCCAACGTCCGGTCTGCGGGCATCATCGCCCTCGGTATCGAGGACGGCGACAGCCTGGTCGCGGTGCGGATTACCGACGGGAGCAAGGATGTCCTTCTGTCCACGGCGCAGGGCATGTCCATCCGTTTCCCCGAGGAAGAGGTCCGGTCGATGGGCCGGACCGCCTTCGGCGTGAAGGGCATCACCCTCGAGAAGGACGACGAGGTGGTGGGTGCGGACCTGGTGGAGCCCGAGACTGCCATCCTCACCGTCACCGAGAACGGCTACGGCAAGCGCACCGAGGAGGCCGAGTACCGGGTTCAAGGCCGAGGAGGCAAAGGCATCATCGACATCAAGACCACCGAGCGAAACGGCTTGGTGGTGGGGGCCGTCCCGGTGCGCGAGCGCGACCAAATCATGCTCGTCACCTCAGGAGGCATGCTCATCCGGATGAAGGTTGCTGACATCTCCGTGATTGGACGAAACACCCAAGGCGTGAGGCTCATCACGCTGGAGAACGCTGGCGAGAAGGTGACTGGACTGTCACGACTCCCCGAGGAGGCGGACACCAACGGTGGCGGGGAGGAGCGGGGGGGCGAGGGCGAGGTGCCGGAGGTGCCTGCCGAAGAGGACGCCCCGCCGATGGCCGAAGACGTAGAGGCGAATGACACTGGTGAGGACGGCGAGGACGGCAGCGGGGGCTCAGGGGACGCGCCGTAGAGAGGGCGAGCCGTGGCCTTCGAGAAAACGCGCATCCTGCACAAGCTGTGGCGCTACCTCCGCGACGGCCGGGTGCCGCTTTGGCGCAAGCTGGTGGGGGTGGCTGCGGTGGGCTACCTCATTTGGCCCTTCGACCTCATCCCGGACTTCATACCCATCCTCGGCTGGCTGGATGACGCCGGCGTGCTGACAGCGGCAGCCGTTTTCCTCGTCCGGGACGTCCGTCTGCACGAAGCGCGCTATCCGGAGCTACCACCATCGGCCCCAGCTCAGGAAAGTGTCGACAGCTGAGGCGCCTCGCGAGGCGCCCGGGCCCGCCGGTGAGCCTGAGCTTTGCTGGACGAGCGCAGGAAGCACGCGGTGCACTCCTGGGCGCGGTGAAAGCTTGACGAGCAGAGGAGGCGCGTGGCATCCCTTCCGCCCCCGTCGCCTGGAGCTCGCCGGCCGAGCAGCGGGGAAAGAACCGTACGCCCAGGTAGCTCAGTCGGTAGAGCAGGGGACTGAAAATCCCCGTGTCGGTGGTTCGATTCCGCCCCTGGGCACTGAATTCAGGCGTTTAGCGGTCTTCAAAAGTCCAATCCGTCCACTTTTTCCGCCCAAATCCACTTTGTCTGCGACACCGGTGATGCAGTCGGCGAAGTGTGCTGACAGCAGGCCGTCGATTTCCTCGGGCGACAGGCGGCCGTAGACGCGCTCCACCATGCGCGTGTCCCGGTGGCCCATGGTTGGCGCGACAATCTCCGCGGGCACCCGGGCCAGGCGCATCCACTTGGCGTAAGTCCGCCGGAGGTCATTGGGCGAGCAGGCCTCAATGCCGGCCTGGGCGCAGGCTAGGTGAATGTCCCGCCGCACGTTCGTCCAGGCCGGGAAGAGCTCTTCCTCACCGGGTGCGTGCTTCAACGCGTAGCGGAGAAGGCTCAGCAGCGCTGGATGGCGGATGGCGATGCGGCGGTTGCGCGCCGCCCGTTTCGTCCCCCGGACATGGACCCAGCCTGACTCGAGCTGCACATCCTCCCGCCGAGCGCGGACGGATTCTCCCCAGCAAGCCGACGTCGCTACGATGAAGGCCACCTGGGCGGCGCGCGCGGTCGGAAGCCTCGCGAGTAGCCGCCCGAGCTCTTCGCCCGAGAGGGCACGCGTCCGCGGCCTGTACTCGGGGGCGAAGCCAGCCGGCAGGAGCGCGTCGAGTTCTTCAAGCCAGAGGCCGCCACGCTTGGCTAGCCTCAGCGCGGCTCGAAGCGTCACGAGCTCCTTGGCGATGGTGTGGTCGCTTACCTCCTCAGCCCTTCTCTGGGAGATGTAGCTGTCGACGTCCGCCGCAGTCAGGTCCTTGAGTAGGAAGGGCCGGTAGCCACCCTCAGCCGAATGCTCAAAGAGTCGCGTGAGGTGTCCTGCCTTGCGCTTGTAGAACGAGACCGTCTCATGGCTCTTGCGTCCGGCCGTCGCTTCTTCCGTTCGCCGCTGAAGTAGAAGCTGGAGCGCGTCAGTCAGCGAAGCTTTTTGCGTGGCTGCGTGGGCGGGATTTGCTCCGTCGCGCTCGAACTGTCGAAGCTTGAGCTCAGCACCCTTGAGGTCCGTGCAGCGCGTCGAGAGGAGGCGACGGACGCCGTTCTCGTAGAAGTACGCGTGCCAGACCCTTCCGCGCTTGGTGAGTCGGTATGTGTCTTTGCCCATGGAATCCTCGACTCTTTATAGCGCTGCCATGTGCTCCAACGGATGCGCAGCTGCATGCCAGGCTCCAGCCTGACGTTGAAGTATGACAGTGCGGCGTGAAGGTACTCGTAGGCCTTCGAGCGGGAGCAGCCGAACTCCCGGCGAATGTTTTCTGCGTCGAGCATCGGTTCGGCGTAAAGGTCACGCTCGCGAGAGATTTTCATTCCCCAGACACGCACCTCGAGTGGGAAGACGTCTTCATCCACCACATTGACCTGCAGACCGTCGTCCCGTGAGAACCAGTCCCTCTCGACGGCTATCGCGCGCTCGCGGACGTGGCCAATCGGCGCAACTTCCGATGTTGGAGGACACTCCCGCGGCGGAGAATTTCCCTTCGGCGTCCGACGTCACCGTTGCGGTACAGGCGGGTCGGTACCCATCTTCGAGACGCAGCGTCGCGTTGGGGTAGCCACGGCCGTGGAACTTCAACGTTCCATGAACATCGGCCGGTCGAAGCGGGGCGTAACGCAGTTCAAAGTCGTCGTCGTCGATGAACTCGCGACGGACAACGGAGCAAAACCCGGGCTTCTGCGCAGTGACCGTGTACCAGCCACGCGGCACAGCCGTCTGGAACTTCCCTTCGCCGTTGGTCGTTCCTTCGGCGACGGCTCGTCCGCCTCTTTCGAGCTTCACCTCGAATCCTGGTTCGCCGGTTGACGAGAGCTCGGGCAGTAGCCAAACGGTCACGGAAGCGGTCAGGACAACTTGAGGCGCGACGGTTTCAGGTGGAGCGGTTTCGACGTGAGGCTGCGCTGCGCATGCGGTGAGGAAGACCTCAGAGAGAAGACCTGCGAAGGCGCGCGGGTTCAAAAGCATTCCGTGGGTGAGGCTACCGTGGGGTGGCCGGCTGCGCGAGGGCGCGCCCCGAGGTGTCCGAGCCCCGCTCGCTTCAGTGGCTTGCTGAGCCGGAGGCAAAGCAGGGAGGACGCCTATCGGGAGGAGTGTGTCTTCACCTGCCCGAAGCTTCGAAGTGAGAAGTCGACGGCGTCACTCGCGAGCCCGCTCTGCGACAGAAGTGAGAAGGAACAGTCTGTCCGGACGTGTCGGCAGCGGTGTAAAGCCGAAGCTGGCATAGAAGTGCCGCGCCGTCGTATTGAGCGCGTCAACGACGATGGCGTAAACGCCGAGACTCTCTCGGGCGGCGAGTACTCTGTTGATGGCGTCCGCCAGAAGGATGTCTCCCACCCGCTGCCCCCGGCTCCGAAGGTCACGCGCTAACCGGCCAATGAGAGCGGCGGGGATTGCACCGTACCGGGGGAGCTTGTTGCCCAGGTCCTCGGGGAGCTCGTCCACCTGGAGCGCGAACGCGCTCAAGCTGTAAAAGCCAACAAGGCCGAGCTCGTCGTCGACGGCAACAAAGACCTGGGCGAGGTCCCGCTTGGTGTCCTGACGCGCCCTGTTCCTGAACCAATCATCCAGGGAGGGCTCGCCGCAGCTGAACGTACGACGGTCGTGCTGCTTCTGGAGCTGCTCGATGTGAATCGCCAAGAAGCCCTAACGGGTAACCTTGGCCGCGTGGAGCCTGAAGGCCTCGGTGAGTCGCGGCGAAGGCTTCGGCGGGTTGCGGACCGCTGCCAGGAAGACTTCACGGTCGGCTCCGCGGAGGACCATGCGCTCGTGGTCGTCGAGTACCTGCTTTGCGCCTTGTAAGGCGAGGTCAGCCGCGGGGAGGCCGGAGACCGCCATGGCGCGAAGGATGAGGGCCTTCGCCGAAGGAGCGACACGCAGCTCGAGCCTCTGACTCTTCAACTCCCTCTTCTGCTTGCTCTTCGCCGCGGTAGCCATGAATAATGAATGTACGTCAACTCGCCGTACATGTCAACGTGCAGCGCAGCCTGCGCCAATTGCCGTTGCCGTGATGGTGGTGCCCGAGGAAGCTGGACTTGGGCTGGCGGTGCTGGACAGGCTCCGGCGCGCCGCCGCACCGCGCCGCTGACCTAGGCTCTTGCGCCTCGGAGTCAACGAGCTCGCAACAGCTTCGCGATTTCTCGAAATGCTGTCCGCGTCGGCGAATTCAGATCGATCACCGGGTCGAAATGAATCTCTAGATCATTAAATGGAACGTTGAACGTTGAACGGGTCGAAAACGAAGCACTCCACTACGGTCGGGATCCCGACAGCCACGTCACCTACCGGCACACTCACATAGTGGACATTGTCCGGCCCGTATTTGCTACCCAGTCGCCGCGCCATGAAAGTCAGGCGATCGATCGAGACAGACCGCGCTTTGGTCACTTCAAGAGTGATCCTGTGATACCGCGCGAAGAAGTCAGTGGGCTCTTGCTTCTGAAGGCGTGGGTCGTAACGAAGGAGGCGCAAGCTAAACGCCGCCCGCTCGCGCATGACCGCCTCAAATGCGGGGATATGCGTGAGCTTCTTGTAGCCGGCGTAGCTTCTCTTGCTGAAGAGCTCGCTCGGCTGAGCTTCAAGCCAATTGGCGAATGTCGGCGCGAGAACCCGGCTGGAACCGTCCTCCCAGGAGAACCAGTAGACAGAGTCGCTCTTGCCGGTCGCCTTGAGGCAATAGCTCATCTCCGTCGTGCCGTCGTATCCGAACGGTAGCCACGGCAAAGGCTCCTCGATCATTTCTGCCATTTCCTTCAGGGCCTTCAGTTCTGTCTCGAGCGATCTCGGAGAACCCTGCTCCGCGGTCAGCGGATGGATCTCAAGATGCCCGGCGAAATACCGCCCGGGTCCTATCTGAGCGAGGAAATCGAGGTAGGAAGGTGAGGGATCTAGATTTCGTGCCCTGAACCAGGCTTCCACTACCGCAACTTCCGGCCGATGGAAGCAGTTGTGGTAGCCGGGAGCGTCATGAGTCAGGAGCTCTCGCTTGAAAGTTTCGAACATGCTTCTCCAGCCTACGCTCCACAGACGCAGCAATGAATCCGAAGCCTCCGACCGCCTCCTTACTCGGGCCGGCCTACCGTCCTTCGCTGTTCCTAAAGTTCTGCGTCGACAGCGGCCATCCCGAAACGAGACGTCCGCTGCCGGCTCGGCTGTTCCGTGATACGTGCAGAAAGGCAGTCTGAGGCCGCTGGAGTGTCCTATCAGTCCTTCCTAGGCGAGATTGCGATGCCCGCTCGCCGTTGGGTCCTTGACGCTGGCTGCGGCCCCCCTATTGAGTGTCCTGGCGTAGGCTCGATTTGCACCGGCGGCGCTGTCGGATGAACTAGACGCGACACCCCAACGACCTCATTCGACGAGAGTGCTTCTCTGCTCGTGGACAGCTCGAACTGCCACACTGACGATGCAGTCGACCTCAGCTGAGCGGTTTTCGCTTGGAGGTACGGGGGCTTGGCCAGTCTGCTACGGGGACTGAAAATCCCCGTGTCGGTGGTTCGATTCCGCCCCTGGGCACTGATTTCCAGCCTTTAGGTTCTTGTCACACAGTGGGGTTCTTGGGTTCTTGTCACTCAGTGATGGGTTTTGACGAAAAGAAAGCTGATTAGGCACACGCCTTGAGGAGTCTGAGACGGTCGTTAGCGAAAGATCTATCGCCGTAAGCTTCGGCCGTTGGTGAGAAAGGTGGCCAGGTAAGCCAGGATTTCCGTCCGCCACTTCATCAGGGTGTGGCGCCGCTCGGAGCATCACCAGCTCCTTGGCGATGGTGTCGGCACTTATTCCGAGCTCGCTGGCTCTGACACGCCGCTTCCGCCGTAGTGACGCGCCCGCGCTGTTTCGCTCGACCGCTCGAGAAGAAATCTCGGGCGTGGGGGTACGGAAGACCGGTGAACTTCGACCCGAGAGGATGACGTCGGATGCCCGGGATGCTAGAGGCGGCAGGCGTTGGCGCGCTCGAGGAGGAGGCTCCGTTCCCGCGCATTCCTGGTCAGTGACGCCGCGCGTAGGAACTCCGCCTGCGCGTCCCGGAGCCGCCCGAGCTTCACGAGGAGGTCTCCGCGGACGCTCGGCAGAAGGTGGTAGCGCTCGAGCGAGGGCTCGGAAGCCAACGTGTCCACGAGCGCGAGGCCAGCAACCGGACCAGACGCCATCGAGACGGCGACGGCCCGGTTCAACTCGACGACGGGGGAGGGCGCTACGCGCGCGAGCCCTTCGTAGAGCGATGCGATGCGCGTCCAGTCTGTCTCTTCAGCTCTTCGGGCTCGCGCATGACAGCCGACGATGGCGGCCTGGAGGGCGTACGGACCGGGCGCCACGCCCAGCGTCTCGGCGCGCGCGAGGGCTGCAAGGCCTCGACGGATGAGGAGCTGGTCCCACACGGCGCGGTTCTGGTCGAGGAGGAGAATGGGTTCGCCCGAGAGACCGGTCCTTGCCTTCAAGCGCGAGGCCTGAATCTCCATGAGGGCGACGAGCCCATGGGCCTCGGCCTCGTTTGGGACGAGCTCCGCGAGGACTCGGCCGAGTCGGAGCGCGTCCTCACACAACGAGGGCCTGACCCAGTCTTCGCCGGCCGTGGCCGAGTACCCCTCGTTGAAGATGAGATAGATGACCGCGAGCACGGGCGACAGCCGCTCGGCGAGTTGAGGTGGCGGCGGCACCTCGAACGGGATTCGCTGTGCGGCCAGTGTCCGCTTCGCGCGGACGATACGTTGGGCGACGGTCGTCTCCTGTACGAGGAAGGCGCGGGCAATCTCCTCGATCGTCAACCCGCCGAGCAATCTGAGGGTGAGCGCGACGCGCGACTCCTGGGAAAGCACAGGATGGCAGGCGATGAACATCAGTCGAAGAAGGTCGTCCCCCACTGTGTCGTCGAGGGCGTCGTCGAGGGCGTCGACGCTCGCCTCCCGGCGTTCTTCGACGCCCCGGCCGAACTCGTCCTGTTTGCTCTCGAATCGCCTCCGCCTTCGAAGAAGGTCGATGGCGCGATGTTTTCCCGCAATCAGAAGCCAAGCGCCGGGCCTTTCCGGAACGCCCGATACCGGCCACTGCTCGAGTGCAGCGACGAAAGCATCCTGAGCAAGCTCCTCGGCGATGCCGACGTCGCGTACTACCCTTGCGAGGCCAGCGATGACTCTCGCTGACTCAATTCGCCAGATGGCTTCGATTGCGCTCTGTGCCTCAGGAGTCGCCACTGGGCGTCAGCACAGCATCTTGTCGGCCGCGGCGACAGCGAAACGTGGTCGCAGCTGATGGTCGGGCTTAGCGCTCGATCGCCGAGCCGACAGTCTCGATGCCGAGGAGCATTGGAACGGGTTCGCCAGCAAGCAGCCCCTCCCGGACGCCTTCCAGCGTCACGAACCCAAGCGCGTCGTAGAACCCTACCACTTGGGCCTTCGCGTCCGTAACGACGCCGACGCAAGCCGAGGCGATCACGCTGCTCGAAACGGGCTAACCGGCCGATGAGCGCCGCTGGAATGGCACCGAACCGCGGGAGGGCGTCCGGCAGAATTCGGTCGGCCGTCCCCGGCGGCGTTGATTAGTGCATTTACGGCGCTGGTCGGTTGGTGCCACGCTGGGCCTGGCGCAATGAGCGGCGAGCGCGAGAAGCCCGAGCGGGAGGAGGACGGGGCCGTGTTACCGGCCACCCTTCAGCGTGCGGGTAGCTCGACCTCAGACCTTGGTCCCGAGCACACTACGTCGGACACTGACGCGGACAAGCTGCCACGGCTTTCCGTCAACGAGCCGCTGGCCGGCCGCTTCACCATCCTCCGCTTCGTTGCCCGCGGCGGAATGGGGGCCGTCTACGAGGCCAACGACGCCATCCTCCGCACGCGGGTGGCCCTCAAGGTGCTTCAAGGCACAATAGTTGCCAACGCCGAGGCCATGGAGCGCTTCCGACGGGAGGTGCTCCTCGCGCGTCGGGTGAGCCACCCCAACGTCTGCCGCGTCTATGAATTGTACCACTCGACGACCGCCGCCGGCGCCCCCTGCCACTTCCTCACCATGGAATTCCTCGACGGGGAGACCCTGGCGGCGCGCATTGCGCGCACCGGCCGGATCGCGACGCAGGAGGCACTTCCCCTGGTGCAGCAGATGTGCAGCGGCCTCTCCGCCGCCCACGCCGAGGGCGTCATCCACCGGGATTTCAAGACCAGCAACGTCATGCTTGTCCAGAGGAGCGTTGAGGCGGCACGTGCGTCGCAAGAGGGCATACGGGTGGCCATCACCGACTTCGGCATCGCCCGAGCGCTGGAGCAGGACGGTGCGGGGTCGAGCGGCCTCACCGGAGACGCGGGGGTGGTGGGAACGCCAGAGTACATGGCACCGGAGCAAGTGACCGGGGGACAAGTCACCCAGGCCACCGACGTGTACGCGCTGGGCGTCGTCCTCTACGAGATGGTGACGGGCCGACTTCCCTTCTCCGCCGACACACCCCTGGCCACCGCCTCGCGGCGTCTTAACGAGGCACCGCCGAAGCCCGAGCTGACTGTCCCCGGCCTCGACCCTCGCTGGAGCCGCACCATTCTCCGCTGTCTGCAGCTGGACCCGACGAGGCGCTTTGCCTCGGCAGCCGACGTCGCGGCATCGCTTCTCAAGCCTCGGCCCACGCGACGGTGGCCCGTCGCCCTCGGGGCCGCCGTCCTCCTCGCGCTGGTGCTGGCCGGCGTGGTGGTGGGCCGCCGCCGCGCGCCCCCGGCCGCGACAGCCAGCGTTGCCAGCGCGCCCACGGCACAGCCTTCCATCGCCGTGCTGCCCTTCGTGGACATGAGCCCCCAGCACGACGAGGGGTACTTCTCGGACGGAGTGGCCCAGGAGATTATTAATGCCCTGGCCCAGGTGCCTGGGCTGCACGTGGCGGCGCGCTCCTCTTCGTTCTCTTTCAAAGGCACCAACGACGACGTGCGAACGGTGGCGCAGAAGCTGGGCGTGGCCAACGTGCTGGAGGGCAGTGTCCAGAAATCGGGCAACCACCTGCGTGTCACCGCGCAACTGGTGAGTGCCCAGGACGGCTACCAGCTGTGGTCGCAAAGCTTCAACAGAGACCTGGCCGACGTCTTCGCAGTTCAGGACCAGATTGCCAGCGCTGTTGTCGCCGCACTGAAAATGAAAGTGCTTCCCCCGGCGGCTGGGTCGGCGAGCGCTCGAAGAACCACCAGCCCGGAGGCCTACACGCACTACCTGCGGGGTCTTGAGCTCCAGAATAGAGGGTCGATGGCTGGCTACCAGGGCGCCATCGAGGAATACGAAAAGACGCTGGCCCTCGACCCCGACTACGCCCCGGCGCATGCGGCGATTACCATCACCGCACTCCTGTACGGAAACTCGCTCAGCGACGAATTCGAAACCCGGCAATGGAACCACCGAGCCGTACTGGAGGCAGAGCGCGCCGTCGAGCTCGACCCCAATGACGTCGAGGCGCTGGTCGCCCGCGCCCGCGGCCGGACCATCCTCACCTGGGACTGGGCGGGCGCCCAGGCGGATATTGACCGCGCCGTCACTTTGGGCCCGAGCTCGACCAGCGCGTATATGGCGCAAGCTTCGCTCCTAGCTGCCCTGGGGCGAGTCCCCCAGGCCGTCGAAGCCGCGCGGAAGTCGTACGAGTTAGACCCCGTCTCCTCTTTGGCGGCCTACCAGCTCGGAGCGCTTTACAACGCGAATGGCCAGTACGCACTGGCCCGAACCGTGCTGAAGAAGTCGCTAGAAGCTGCGCCCGAATCCGCCTTCAACATTCGGGAGCTGGGCTTCACCGAGCTCCTGGACGGCCACCCGGCTCAGGCGCTGGCCGTCTTCAAGACCAACCCCATCGACTGGATGCGGGATTTGGGCACCGTGCTCGCCCAGCACAGCCTCGGCAACGACGCCGCCTCGAAGGCGGCCTTGGACCACCTGAAGTCCATCAATTCGGGCGCGGCGATGTACCAAATCGCCGAAGCCTACGCTTGGCGCGGCGAGCGCGACGCTGCCTTCGAGTGGCTCGAGACGGCGCACGCCAAGGTCGACGCTGGGCTTCGCTACATTAAGTACGACCCTTTGATGAAGGGTTTGCGGAGTGACCCTCGCTTCGCCGCCCTGGTCGCTAGGCTCAAGCTTCCACCGGACTGAAAGCTCGGCCGGAAGTGTGCGAGCCGCTTCACACTCTCGTGGAGCTCACCGTTCGATTATCGAGGCGACAGTCTCAATAGCTGAGAGACTTGTTAGAGGCTCTCCAGCGAGCAGTCCTTCCCGGACGCCCTCCAGCGACACCAACCCGAGCGCGACTCGAGCCGGGACCGGCCGAAGGTGTGGACGGTGGTTGCCACAGTCGACCCAGCCTGTGGATGAGCCGGACCCTAGCAGTGCCCGGAACCGAGGATCTCTTGGCAAGACGCCACTCTGCATCTCCGCCCCGTTGCGGCTGCCCGCAGGCCTGGTGCGGCTCGCTCGCCGAGTTGCTCAACAACCTCGGAAGTCCGACAAAACACAGGGTCGTATCGAAGGGTCTCCCTCGAGGCCTACCTGAAGTCTGTTAGGGAGCACCGCCGACGGAGGCTGCAGATGGTGCCAGCCCCGTCCCGAATGCCGCGGTCTTGCCGCCTTCGAGATATTGCGCGGCGTCCAGCCGACCGAAGATTCGAATAATGCTCGCGACGAGTCCGGTCCACCCAGTCTGGTGACTGGCGCCAATCCCTGCGCCTGTCTCTCCGTGGAAATATTCATAGAAGAGAACCAGGTCGCGCCAGTGCGGGTCGCTTCGGTACTCCTCCGCATTGCCGTGCACAGGGCGCCGGCCTTGGTCGTCTCTCAAGAAAATCCGGGTGAGACGCGTCCCAATCTCCTTCGCGACTTCGAACAGATTCATGAGACGACCCGATCCAGTGGGACACTCGATTTGAAAGGAGTCACCGTAATAGAGGTAGTAGTTAAGGAGCGCTCGAATGAGGAGTACATTGACTGGCATCCAGATTGGGCCACGCCAGTTGGAGTTACCACCGAACATCCCGCTGTCAGAGTCACCAGGCACGTACGCTACGCGGTACTCCTGACCGGCAACATGGACGACGTAGGGATGTTCGGAATGGTAACGGGAGAGCGCGCGGACACCGTAAGCGCTTAGGAATTCGTTCTCGTCCAGCATCCGCGTCAGGATACGACGCAGGCGCTCACCATTCACAACGGCCATCATGCCGCGCTGGCCGTGGCCAAAGTGGCGGGGCCCCCAAGCGTGGATGCTGCGAATGATTTCCGGTGTTCGCCGCACGCGGTCCTCAACATGGGCAATGAGGTTCGGGATGCGCTCGCGCTGCCACGGCTCAACCACCGTTGTGGCGCACAGGGGAAGCAAGCCGACCATCGACCGAACTTTCAGCCGTTCTGCGCTTCCGTCGGGGTTGCGCAGGACATCGTAATAAAACCCGTCTTCCTCGTCCCACATGCCCTCAGAGCCCTCCCGGTTCATGGCACGTGCGATGAGGAGAAAATGGTCGACGAATCTCACGGCCAAGTCTTCGAACGTCTGATCGTGAGAGGCGACCTCTATCCCGATCTCGAGCATGTTCTGGCAGAACAGCGACATCCACGCTGTTCCGTCAGCTTGTTCGAGGTGTCCTCCGGTGGGAAGCGGCGCTGAGCGGTCAAAAACGCCGATGTTGTCGAGGCCCAGAAATCCACCTTCGAAGACATTCTTCCCGAAGCGGTCCTTGCGGTTGACCCACCAGGAGAAATTCGAAAGAAGTTTGCCGAAGGCGCGTTTCAGGAAGTCGATATCGCCGGTGCCTTCAAGCGCCTGCTCCATTCGGTAGATGAAGAGGGTGGCCCACGGGTGAACGGGAGGATTCACGTCCCCAAAATTCCATTCGTAAGCTGGGATTTGCCCGCTCGGATTCAGGTAGTTGGGACCGAGCAAAAGGTCGAGCTGCTGTTTGGCGAAAGCGACGTCTACAGAGGCGAAGACGATGGAGTGAAAGGCGAGGTCCCAGGCCGCGTACCAGGGGTACTCCCACTTGTCCGGCATCGACACGACATGGTCGTTGACCATGTGAGCCCACTCCTGGTTCCGAACGCGACCACTCGCCGAGAAGGGACCGACGCCGTGCTCCGCGAGCCATTTCTGTACGTCGAGGCCGTAGTACTGCTTGGACCAAAGCATTCCTGCGAAAGCCTGTCGCATGACGCGCGTAGCATCCTCGCTCGTCCCTGTTGGCGTGATGGATGCGTAGAAGGCGTCTGCCTCTTGTAATCGGGTGGCAAACGTTGCCTCGAAGTCCTCGAATGGTCGGCCCAACACAGCGGGAGGCTTGTCCGTCAGCCGAAGGCGCAACGTGGCAGTTTGTCCGGGGCCGATGGTCAGTTGATGGTGCGCGGCTGCTTTAGTGCCAAACCCGGCGGAGTTGACGGTGTCCTTTCGGCCGTGAACGACGAAGTCATGAAGGCCATCCTTCACGAAAGGACTGGCGTTCGCCGACCCGAAGAGCCGGGCATTGTTGGTCTCATTTTCGGTGAACAGAAGCGGCACCGTTTCTTCGACGAAGAGCCAGCGTTCCCCAAGCTCGGCGTGGTTCGCCGCGATGACGCTTTCTCGGCCCCGCCCCTCTGCCTTCCGAAGCATTGGCTTTTGAGGTGCGTCGCCCCAACTCCAGGTATTGCGGAACCAAAGTGTCGGGAGTACGTGGACCGAGGCTGCTTCCGTTCCGCGATTGACCACGTTGATTCGGATGAAGAAATCCTCGGGGTCCGCCTTGGCGTACTCGACGAATACGTCGAAATAACGGCCTTCGGCGAAGATGCCAGTATCGAGTAATTCATATTCGGACTCTTGGCGTGAACGGCGTCGATTGACCTCGATGAGTTGCTGGTAGGGATAAGCTTGTTGCGGGTACTTGTAGAGGTACTTCATGTACGAGTGCGTGGGAGTGCTGTCGAGGTAGAAGTAACACTCCTTCACATCTTCCCCGTGGTTCGCCTCGCCGTTGGTCAGTCCAAAGAGGCGTTCCTTAAGGATTGGATCAGCGCCATTCCAGAGGGCGACCGCGAAGCAGAGGGTCTGGTGCTCATCCGAGAATCCCGCGAGCCCATCCTCACCCCAACGGTACGCCCGAGAACGCGCGTGGTCGTGGGGAAAGTAATCCCAAGCGTTCCCATCCGAGCTGTAGTCCTCTCGGACTGTTCCCCATTGGCGCTCGGAGAGGTACGGCCCCCAGCGCCTCCAGGCGGCGCCTCGCTTTGCCTCTCCCAGCCTCAGGTCCTCAGCCGTCGCCATTTGCGTCCCTCCCCCAAAGTTGGTCGGCTTTCTCATGGCACATCTGGGCCAATCAAACGGAGGCGAATTGGCGATTTCTTGTTCGGTCGAGAAGGCCGCCGTGTCCGATGCCCCCGCGGCGAAGTCTGCCGACAGTAAACGCCTTCCCGACCGCCTTCGTGTCGACCGAACACGACTGCCGACCGCTGCCACCGCTACAACTCCTCCGCGAGGTACGACTTTCGGGCCAGTAAAACGCTGGAAAATGGCTAGCTATGCCGGTACTGCGACTCCTCGGCCGGCTTAGCGAAAGGCGCTTCGGCTCTCACCAGTCTTGGGCTTCTAGCCTTGGCGCGCGCCTCCGGAGGCGATTGCGGCGGGACCGGTGAGGAGTTGCTCTAGCCGTGCCTCGGCGATGGTCCGCAGGCGCTGGGATCGAATGCGGCGGAGCCAGGCGCGCGTTTGTGCGGGTCGAAAACCCGCCGGTAGCTCAAGCTCGGGCAATGCGGCGAACAGTCGGGTGCGTGTGGGCGTCAGGTAGAGGAAATCCGCCAGCGCCTTTTCGGGAGTCGCCATCTTCAACCCGGAGCGCGGGGGAACTGCCCAGCCGCCGAAGAGCTCGGGAGGAAGGTGGTGGAAACTGTAGTTGCCCAAGGGGGTGTCGATGCGTCGGTTCCGGCCAAGGGTTACCGCGTAAGTCATCGAAGGGATCTGCGAGATCATCCCGTGGCGGAAGAGTGCCGTCTGGAGAGAGACGTAACTGGGGTAGGGCGCAGTCAGGTGCTCGGGGAGCAGAAGGGCGTCCATGTCACGGTCAAGCACCCAGAGCCCCCTGCGGGCTGGAACCGCCAGCCCGGCACGCGCGAGACGCCGCAGGGTGTGACTGGCCGCCGCGGTGGACAGTCTCAGAACCGCGGCGGCGTCAGCGGTGGTGACCACCGGAACGCCGAGATTGCGCAGTCGGGCCAGGGCCTCGAGGCCGTTCATCGCAAACCATCCTGCAGACCCGACACCACCATCGCCTGCAGTCCCTCCCAGGCCGGGGGGTTGCTGTATTCGTCGTGCGCCCAAGGAGCCAGAAAGGCGACCACCTGGGAGTTGAAATCGGGATAGGAAATTTCCATTGCGCGGGCGATGGCCTTGGGGATGTCTGCCCGAACCGGCCTTAGTACCTGTTCAAGGCTCCCTCCCTTGGAGAAGAGAACCGCCAGATCGAAGACGTCACGCGCCTGAACGGCGGTTCGTCCGATCAGCGCCCAGATTTTTTGCCGGATGGCTTCCGCCTGCGTGTAGTGGGGGGCAAGCAGGGGCATCACTTGGTACTCGGCCAGAAGTTTCTGGCTGACCGCCTCGACCTCCGAGTCTCCTGCGATTTGTCGGCGAGAGAACTCCAGCTTGGTCCGAAGAGGAAGGGTCTGACCCCGGACGGACAGCTCGACTTTCCAGCGTTGGGTTGTCTCGGTCTGTTTCGGGGCACTGACGTTCGACACTTCGATTCCCCGAGTTCGAAGACCGAGGCGGAGCGGCGCTCCCTCGAGGATTCGATCGACCTTCGCCTTTAGGACGTGGAGGGAGATTCCGAAGGTGTCGAGGTCCATGTCCTCGGAGTACCGGTCGCTTCCGAAAAAGAACCGGAGATTGCATCCGCCCTTGAGGGCAAGCCGCTTCACGTCCGGACCGGTCGCAAGAATCCTGAGGGCATGGAGGTGAAACAGCTCAACGGCTTGCCGGTCGGATAGCAGCACTCCATTTACACATCACGTTCATGACGGATATGTCAACAACGAGCTGTCTTAATGTCGCGGTGCGTGCTGACGAATCGGCTGCTCGGGAGGGGCTGTGCCGACCATGAGTCCCCTGACGAGCGTTCCGGTAAAGAGCAGCTAGCGCGCCCCCACCGGATGGCTGGCGAGCTCCGGCTCCGTCTCACCAGGGCCTCGGTCGCTGTCGCTGTCCGCGATTTTGGCCACCAACGTCGCGGAAGGCGCGTTCATCCTGGTCTCGCCAGAGGGACTCGTCTTGGAGACTGGGGTGGACGCTGCGAGTCCCAAGGCCCCGAGGAGCAGGGCCGCTCCGAAAGCAACTGCGAGAATCCAACGTTCCAAGTCGTGTCCGCGCTCGCGCGCGACACCCTCGTAAGGCATGAAGTCCACGGTGACGTCCCCTTGTGCGGAAGGGCCATCGTGGCCCCCTGTCTGAGAAGACGCAGAACGGGCCTGAAACCGGACAAAGGGGGTGAGACGGCTACGGTTTCAGCGCTACAGCCAAGAGTAGCCGGGCTTTTTCCCAGTCGCGCCGGACAGTTCTCTCGGTGACACCCAGGGCCTTGCCGATTTCCTGTTCTGTCATCCCGGCGAAGTAACGCATCTCCACCACCCGGACGAGACGAGGGTCGACCTTCTGCAACGTCTCCAGAGCGTCGTGCACCTGCAGGATTTCCTGTTCGCTACCAGGCTCAGGGAGGCTCTCCGTGAGGGTTACACGCTCTACGCCACCCCCCCGCCGCTCGGCGGCACGGCGACGTGCGAAATCCACCACCACCGAACGCATGGCGGTCGCTGCGTAGGCCATGAAATGCTCTCGGTCGTTCACCAGCACCCGCCCGGCCTGCTCCAGACGGAGGTAAAACTCATGAACGAGCCCAGTGGTGTCTAGAAGTGTCTGGGCGCTGCCGCGGGCCAGCCGAGAGCGCGCCAGGTTGTGGAGCGGCTCATAGAGCTCCGCGAAGAGCGTTTCCCAGGCCACATCGTCCCCGGCCTTGGCGCGCTTGATGAGCTCCGTGATGTCGCCCACGGCTTGAAACCATACCAGCGGCTCTCCTCCGGCCGCAGCGATGGGGCTGGCTTGATGTCCGCAAATCGGCCCAAATTGCGTTGGGAAGACAATGGCCCTTCAGTTGACTGCCGAACGCATGAGCCGGCTCGGGCGTCTGCTCGACGAGGTGCTGGCCCTGGAGGCGGCGCAGCGTCCCGTGTGGTTCGACACGCTCGGCGGGGAGGATGCGGAACTCCGCCCGGTCGTGGAGCAGCTGCTCTCTCAAGCGGCGGCGCTCGAGGCAGCCGATTTTCTCGGGACCCTGCCCAAGCTCACCCTCACGGGTCTTGGCGCCGAGCCCGCTCTGACGCCAGCGCACTCGCCGGGAGACGCAATCGGGCCGTACTGGCTGGAGCGAGAGCTCGGGCGGGGCGGGATGGCCACCGTCTGGCTCGCCGAGCGACTGGACCGGATGCTGAAGCGCAAGGTAGCGCTCAAGCTTCCGCACCAGGGAGTGGCGCGAGAACAGCTGGCGCAGCGGCTCGAACGGGAGCGCGATATTCTCTCCTCTCTCGAGCACCCCAACATCGCGCGTCTTTACGATGCCGGAGTGGCGGAGGACGGCCAACCGTTCCTGGCACTGGAGTACGTCGAGGGGGTTCCCATTGACGGCTACGCGCACGAACACGCCCTCGACCTGCGCCAGCGCCTCAACCTCTTTCTGCAGGTGGCTCGCGCCGTCGCCTACGCACATGCCAGGTTGGTCCTGCACCGGGACCTGAAACCCTCCAACATATTGGTCACGCGCGACGGCCAGGTCCGGTTGCTCGACTTTGGCGTGGCCAAACTGCTGGCGGACGGGGCCGCCCACGAGACTGAGCTCACACAGCTGGGTGGCCGGGCTTTGACGCCAGACTACGCCTCGCCGGAGCAGATTCGTGGTGAACCCCTCACCACCGCGTCAGACACCTACTCGTTGGGGGTCGTCTTCTACGAGCTCGTTTGCGAGCGAAGGCCCTACAAGTTGACGCGCAGCTCGATGGGGGCGCTCGAGGAGGCCATTCTGGCAGCGGACCCGGTACGTCCGAGTCGTGCGGCGCCATCCGGGCTCGCGCCCGGCCTTGCTGGAGACGTGGACACCATCATCCTCAAGATGTTGGAAAAGGCTCCGACCGCCCGCTACGCGACAGTCAACGCCGCCATCGACGACGTCGAGCGCCACTTGGCGGGCCAGCCGGTGCTCGCTCGCCCGGACAGCGCGTGGTACCGAGCGCGGAAGTTCATCCGACGAAACCGAGCCTTGGTCACCGCGGGAGCGGCAGTGGTAACCGCGATTGTCCTCGGTGCGGCTGCGGCGCTCTGGCAGGAGCGGGCCGCGCGGCTCGAGGCAGCGCGGGCTGAAGCGAGTGCTCAAGAGGCGAGATTTGAAGCGCGGGTCGCCCGTGCCAATCACGAATTCTTAAGCCAAATTTTTGGTGACGCCATGCGCGGCGGCGCGTCGTCGGCCATGCGCGCCCGACTGGATCGAGCCCGGGAGCTGCTTCAGCGGCGGTACGCGGACGAACCCATCATCTACGCGCTTCTCCTGTTGGAGCTGGCAGGGAGATACGACGAAGCCGGATTGGACGACCGTCAAGAGGAGGTGATGAAGGAGTTCGGAGCGATCGCAGAAAGGACCGGAGATCCCTCTCTGCTGGCAACCAACGAATGCATCGTCGCCTATGACGCGATCCAGGCGGACCAGGTCGAGGAGGCGCGTCCACACGTGGTGCGAGGATTGATGTGGATGAGCAAACCTAGCCTCCCTCTAACGGATGCCATGTTCGAGTGTCTTCGTGCCGATGCCATGTTGGCCACGCGGACCGGCGACCGTGTGCGAGCCGTGTCACAGATGCAGAAACTCTTGCGGCGCATCGAAGACGATGGATTGACAAAGACGAATCTTTACATCGTATCGCTCGGCTCGCTGGCATTCGTCTATGAAATGGGCGGCCAGTTCGCCGAGGCCCTGGACGTCTCGCGAAAAGCGCTCGCGCTGGATGACACGCTCGGCAGCCTGGACACGCTCAGTGCTTACATCGAGCGGCAAAGGACTTCGCAGCTGCTCTTCGCCTTGGGGCGTATCGCCGACGCACGCGCTGAAGATGAGAAGCTCTCAGCCGATTTTCGTTCTAGCGGCGAGGGTGGCGATACCTTGCCTTATTATTTCTTGTTCGGGTTTGCACTACACGCCCTCGCCACAAACGAGCTGGCGAGCGCCATTGAACTAAGCCAGCTGACGATTGCGCAGTCCGAGAAGGCTAGCGCCCCGAGCGGCGTCCTGTCGGGTCGGCGACTTCTGGCGGAAATATACTTGCGTGCCGGCCGGCCTACCGACGCCGAATCGGAACTGGCCAAAGTTGAAACCCTAGCGAAGAAGTCCACGCAGCGCCCGCGTCAAGCCGTGAACGCTCTGCGAATTGGATTGGCGGATTTGGAGCGCGGCAATGACCCGGTGGCCATAAAAAATCAACTGGAGTCGCTCCGCACCGCCTTGCGGTTGGTTGGCGACCCCGTTCTCGTAGAGTCGAGCACTCGGCTCGCAGTGCTTCAGGGACGCCTCGCGCTTGGCCAGGGGCTCCTCGCGGTGGGTGAGGTGGACGCGGCTTCCCAAGCCGCCAACGACGCGTTGGCTCTGGCGCGGCTAGCCGTTCTCCCCGGGCAGACGAGCGCCTGGGTGGGTGAGGCGACACTGCTGCGGGCGCGCGTCGCGCGGGCCGCCGGGCACCCGGAACAGGGCCGGGCTTTGGCCAGCGAAGCTGAAAAGCAGTTTTCGGACAACCTCAGCCCGACGCACCCGTTACGTCTCGAGGCCCAGGCCTTGGCGGTGGAGGCAGGCCCGCCGAGCCAAAGCCGAGTGCAATGAAGGGAGCCCGTGCACAGTCCGGGGGCTCACTGCTCATCACACCGCGTCACGCTTGACGCAGACCCTTGGTGAACTTCGGGGCTGCGGGAAGCATGCCCGCGAGCACGCGTTGCACGACCCCTGGGTCGTCGGAAACGAGCCCGTCGTCGTGGTCGATTGGTATGGCGCGAGCAATTACGGAAAGAAGTCCCGAAGGAGGTGCGGCTTGTCTTGGAAATTCATTGATTGTCGTGAGATGCCCAGTCAGACGAAGTGCACGTTGACAATCGCCGGTGAGGAGGACGAAGTCCTCCGGGCCGCAACCCTGCACGCTGTCGACGTACATGGACACAAGGACAGGCCGGCGTTCCGCAGGTAGCTTCGCCAGGCACTGAAAAGGACGGCCGGCCGTCTCTCGGCTAAGCGTTCGAAACGCCGGCGCAGCCCCTACAAAAACTGAGCCAGGCCCCGCTCGGGCGGCACGCTCCTACCTGAATTCGTCAGCGGAGTGACGCCGCCGCCCGCCCCAGGTCTGTCCTTGCCCCGGTGGCGGAATAAAGCCGACGTCATTCGCCGGGGATGCAATCACCGTCACCTCGGCCCGTTCCCTCTCGGAGCTGAAGGTGTTGGGCATTGGTTTTGGCGGTAAACGGCTCGGCCAAGTTTTTCGGTCGAGGCTTTGGGGCGAATCCACGCTATCTGCGATGCGGTCCGAGTTGAAGTGAGCTGACGGCTCGGCAGGAGTTCCTTCGGGAGGTTCACATGAAGCCGTACCTATCCCTCGCGCTGGGTTTTCTCCTCGTCGGCGCGCCCAGCGCACTGGCGCAAGCTCCGCTGTTGACTTTGCCCGAGCCGAGCCCAAGCGCCTCTGTCACGCAGCGCGTAGGACTGACCGACATCACTATCGCCTACCACCGGCCCGCGGTGGGCAAGCGGACCATCTGGGGCGAGCTGGTCCCCTATGGTGAGGTGTGGCGTGCGGGCGCCAACCAAAACACCACCATCAGCTTCTCGAGTCCGGTCACCATCGGAGGCAAGAAACTCTCTGCCGGAACCTACGGGTTCCACATGCTCCCGACCGAGAAAGACTGGACCATCATCTTGAGCACGGTGGCCACGGCGTGGGGAAGCTTCAGCTACGACGAGAAGGAAGACGCGGTCCGCCTCATGGTCAAGCCGGCGCCTGCGGATTTTGAGGAGAGCCTAGAGTACCGATTCGAGAATCCGACTGAGAATTCGGTGACCGTCGTTCTCCGCTGGGAAAAGCTCCAGATTGCCTTCCCAATCAGCGTCGACACGAAGGCAGTCACCCTGGAAAGCATCAAGGGTCAGCTCCGTGGTCTTGGTCGCTTCTTCTGGCAAGACTGGAACCAAGCGGCCCAGTGGTCACTGCGCAACGATTATGACCTCGACCAGGGGCTCGCGTGGGTCGATCGATCGATCGCAATGCAGCCAACCTTCCAAAACCTCCGCACCAAGGCAGGCTTCCTCGAAAAGAAGGGGGACGCAAAGGCTGCCGCGGAGCTCAAGGCCCGAGCGATGAAGCTCGGCACCGAAGCCGACATCAACAACCTTGCTTATCAGCTCCTCGGAGAAAAGAAGTACGACGAGGCGATCGCCCTCTTCAAGAAAAACGTCAAGGACTACCCCGCCTCGTTCAACGTCTACGACAGCCTGGGGGAAGCGCTCGCCCAGACGGGCGACAAGCAGGGGGCGATTGAGAATTACAGCAAAGCCCTCTCCCTGAGCACTGACCCTGCGGACAAGAAGCGCATCAGCGCCATCCTCGCGAGGCTGAAAAAGTAGTAGCCGCCATCCTCCGCGCAGCGTTGACGGTGAGTCGCGAACCTCGGTTGCTCGCCTCGGCCTGACTGCTTTTCGCCGGTGGGGCGGCGGGCGACTGAAGCTGCTGTCTACGGTGGGCAAAGCATCAGGTTGCAGTTCGACACGTTGATGATGAAGGGCTGGGCAACTGCGCTGACCGGACCAATGTTGGTCGTCAAGGTCCACTGCAAGGTGTCGTTGCAATCAATGCTGCAGGGCTGCGTGGTACAGCAACCAATTTCTCCGTTGGTCAAGTCGAACACCGTCGCGGTCTCGCCGGCGTCGACAGAAAACGGGAGGTTCGCGTTGGCACTGGTGTAGTCCGCGGGCCCGTTGAAGCCGCACGTTCCAGCGGTGGACACGAACCCGATGACGGAGATGGTCACGACCTGACAGGAGCCGTTGGTCATCACGATGGAGGTGAGAAAGGAGTCGGTGCACGCCGTGTAGGACGTTGGGCTGGTAATTACGGCAGTCACGGGAGCCGCGACGCAAACCGGGGCGCTGGCGGTCGTCGTCCCGCCGGCACCGGTCGCCATCAGATTGAAGGTGGTGCTAGCGGCGACGTTGGCTGTCACGCTCCCGACGGTCACCGGAGTCACTGAGCCGACCGCATTGTCGATGCTCAAAGCCGTTGCCCCACTAACGTTCCAGGCGAGGGTGACGGTTCCTCCGTCGGCCAAGCTGCTCGGCGAAGCGGTGAAGCTGTTGACGTTGGGAGGAACGTTACTCGCCAAGGCAATTCCAAACTTCATGACGCCCCCTGCAGCGACAGTCAGCGACTGGCTCGCGCCAGGGAAAGAGATGACGTCGCTTTGAGCGGTGGTGGGGAATTGATAGGTCGCGCCCGCACCGGCTTCGACCACCAGCACGTACGCGGCGTTGGGCGCGCTCGAGCCGAGAGTGCCGAGATTCAAAGTGAAGCCGGGCACCGAGGCCAGCGTGAACCCGAACTGTGCGGTGATGGTCATCACGAACAGGTACGGGCCTCCAGGAAAAGCCGCGTCCGAACTTCGTACTTTCACGAAAGACTGCGGCTCCTGTGGTGAGGCGCGCACAAACGGGACGCTGCTTCCCGATTGGAAACCGACAGTGAGGTCCCCGCCCGGGTTGGGAGGGACGGTGGTCACGGGGGGCAGATTCACTGAGCCTGTGACGGGCCCGCCTCCGGTTGGAATTTGTATGGTCTGCGTCTGTGCGCTTGGGGCAACGCTCACCGTCACTGGGTTACTGGGATTGCTATTGCTGCTTGAGCTGCAGTGAGTAAGGCTGGTTGCAAGCACCGCGACGGCCAGAACGCGAAGCGTCTGCATGGCTTTCGTCCCCTCTTCGATGCAGCCTGGTGACGGTACCATAGGCTCGCCGGGGTGGTCAGACTGGAACGGACGGCCCCGCAGCTTGGCGGGAGGCGGCGCTTGCTGGTGTCGCCCCGGAGCCTGTCCCTCTGAGACGGCATGCGTCACGCCGCTCTTGCGGCGTTTGGCCCAAGGCGCTAAGTGCCGGCAAAGGCGGACCTGGAATGTGCATGCCTCCGCCCTGGTGTCGGTTTTCACAGAGGGGGAGTTCAGCTACTTGAAGCTGTTGGTGGCCGTCGTCGCGGTCGCGCTTGGCGCGACGGCGTCTTTACGGATGCGCTGTTGCCTTTGAAACGCAGCACACGCCGCCATGCGCGGTCGCCGGAGGAAATGTGAAATTCGCGCGGATTTGCACCCTGGTGCTCAGTCTCGGATTTGGCTTCGCAACGGCCGCTCATGCTGACGACGTAGTGACTTGCAAGGATGGGACGACTTCGAAAGGCGGGCAGGGCGCCTGCAGCGGGCACGGAGGGGTGAACAAAGCCGCGGCCCCTGCCGCAGCGCCGGCGGCAGCGCCGGCTGCATCGGATGCTGCAACGGTGACCTGCAAGGACGGGACAAGCTCGAAAGGCGGGAAGGGTGCCTGCAGCGGGCACGGAGGCGTGAACAAGAGCGCCGCCCCTGCTGCAGCTGCCCCTGCTAAGGCGACGGCCCCAGCGGCAGCGGCGCCGGCCGCGGCGGACGCTGCAACGGTGACCTGCAAGGACGGGACAAGCTCGAAGGGCGGCAAGGGTGCCTGCAGCGGCCATGGAGGCATCGACAAGAGTGCCGGCTCAACCGCCAAGGCGGCAACTCCGGCGGCAGCTCCCGCCCCCTCTCCTGCTCCGGCCGCTGCCGCTGCTCCTGCTGCAGCCCCCGCCACCAAGGGGACGCCGTCGAAGACCGGGCCGAATTCGGACCCGACCGGTGCCATCGCGAAGTGCAAGGATGGGACGTACTCCCATTCGAAGCAGCACGAAGGGGCCTGTTCAAGCCACGGCGGAGTCGCCGACTGGCTGGACAAGCAGTAAACGCCTTCGTTAGTCCCCTCCCCCCCCCCCGGGTCGTCGGAGTTCCACCACACTCCGGCGTCGGGGCACTGTGGTTCGGGCGCTGAGTCTTGTTGCCGGGCTGCGGCCCGAAGCGTGAGGCAGTCTGAGGGACGCCTGCGCTTCGGACGCTAGGCCTGTTGAGCTTTCACCCAAGACTTGATGCGCTGCTCCAGTGTGTCCAGAGGCAAGGCACCGGCGCTGAGCAGCTCGTCGTGAAAGGCTCGGATGTCGAACTTCGCCCCGAGCTGCTGCTTGGCGTATTCGCGAAGCTCGAGAATTTTCAGCTCGCCGACTTTGTAGCCGAGCGCCTGCGCGGGCCAAGCGATGTAACGGTCCGTCTCGCTCTGGACGACAATCTCGTCGAGACCGACGTGGGCATGGAAGAAGTCCACCACCTGCTGCCGCGTCCAGTGCTTCGAGTGCAGGCCGGTATCCACCACCAGTCGGATGGCCCGCAGCATGTCGTCCTCGAGGTGGCCGTAGTAACTGTAAAGGTCGGTGTAGAAGCCAACCTCCCGGCCGAGGCGTTCGGCGTAGAGCGCCCAGCCCTCAACGTAGGCGTTGTAATTTCCTTGCTGTCGGAAGGGAGGAAGGCCTGGCAACTCCTGGGCGATGGAAATCTGCAGGTGGTGCCCTGGAACGCCTTCATGGTAGGCGGTGGTTTCGATTTCCGGCGTGGTCTGGTCCTGGAAGTCGCCCGTATTCACCATCACGTGTCCAGGACGCGAGCCGTCTGGGGTGCCCTGGTCATACGCGGTCGACGCCTCCTTCTCCCGGTATTCTTCAATGGGGAGGACAGTGAGCTTGGCCTTGGGAAGTCGGCCAAAGAGTTGAGGGAGCTTGGCGTCCATCTGGTTGATGTAGGTGGTGAAGAGGTCGAGAATCTCCTGACGAGACTTGGGACGCAGCGCTGGGTTGCTCTGGATGGAGGCATTGAAGGTCTTGAGGTCCTGGTAGCCGAGCTTTCGTGCCACCGCCAGCATCTCCTCTTCGATGCGTTTCACCTCGCTCAGTCCCACTTGATGGATTTGCTCCGGGGTGAGGTCGGTCGTGGTGGAGACCTTTACGTCGAAGGCGTAGCGGGCATCGCCGTCGGGTAAGGCCCAGACGCCTACCTGCTGGCGGCCCTTCGGGAAGTACTCGTTCTGCACGAAGGCCGCGAATTTTTTGTACGTCGGATTCACGTCCCGTTGGATGGCCGCGAGAATGGCAGCTCGGAGCCGCTGCTTGTCCGTGTTCGAGAAGCTGGCGGGGAACTTGGACAGTGGCTGGGCGAACGGGGAATCGACCGGCTTGGCATTGCAGATGTCCTCACACTGTCGAACGATTTTAGGGAGAAGGAACTGGGGAGGCATGAGGCCGTCCCGCATGCCGTTCCGCATTTGCGCTGTGGTCTCGGCGAAGGCGCGCGGAATCTGCTCGAGACGCGCGAGATAATCCTCGTAGTCCTTCACCGTCTCGAAGGACAAGGAGGCCACGAGGTGCGGAAGGTCGACGTGGATGCCGGAATTCTGGAACACCGGCATCTCCCAGTCCTTGAAGCGCGCCCCCTCCAGTGTCAGGCGAAGCTGCCGGACCATCAGCTGCTTGCTGAGCTGTTCCTGGACGGGGAAGCCGGTCGTGTCGACGGCTTCGAAGCGTCGAAGAAAGTCAGCAGTCGCAGCGAGGTCGCTGTCGACGAAGGCTGGGGAGTAATCCCGCAACCGGTCGTTGTAGCGCTTGTCTCCAAGAATGGAGGCGAACTCGGGGTTCGTCCGCAAGTTGTACTCCCACTGCTCCTTCACCAGCGCGTCGAGTGTCTTGCGGCGACTTTCCACGTCGGCGGCCGGCTGAGCCGAGAGCAGCCCCGGCGACAGCACAAGCACCACCGCCAGCAGAGCGCGTTTCAAGCGTTGTCCTTGTCTGTCCGCATCGGATGGCCCGGACGTAAAGCCAACGCCTCTCACGGATAAGGCAAGGGAAGCAAGCGATGCGGCGGCCATTCGGTCCCGCCCTTTGGGAAGGCTTGCGGTGGCGGGCGCAGGGAGGGCAGCGCTCCTTACGACTGAGAGGCGCCCGCCGTCTGGGACTGCGTCGGTGCCGTTGAATCGGTCTCGACTTCAGCGCGCCTGACGGCCGGCCCGACAAGCAGCTCGCGTCCCAGCTCCTCACAGGCACTGGTCGTCTCTTCGACGATGTGGGTGAGCAGCCGGTGGAGGCTCTCTCCACCCTCGCTCCAGCGCGGCTGCCCAGAGATGAATTCCTCCAGGGTGCGCAGCCGCCGCTGGCTTTCCAGCTTGGGCAGCACAAGCTCCTCCGGGGAACGGATGCTCGCTAGGCGCCGAGAGGCGTGGTGGACGCAGAAGCGGATGGAGCGGGGAAACCCCGGCTCCAGAACGAGGAAGGCTGCGACCGCCGACGGCGTCACTCGGCCAGCGCTCCGCTTCATGAATGCTTCGAAACCGGAGCAGGCCCGAAGCAAAGAGAGCCAGAGCGTTTCTTCGAGAATCATGCTGGAGGGGAGCTGCAGCAGCGCATGGTGGTGCACGTCGAGGATGCGGGCCGTTTGCCCCACGCGCTCCAGCAGAACGCCCAGGCTGATGAAGTCATAGGCGTTGTCATGGAGCATGCTGTTCTGGATGGCGCCCAGGACGAGCTGCGTCGATTCGCGCACGCGTCGGTAGAAGCTTTCACGGCGCAGCGCGTACTCGTCGCGACCACGCTTGTCGTGAAACCAGAGATGGAACTCGTTGATCGCCTCCCAGACCTCCAGCGACACCACTTCGCGGATGCTCCGTGCGTTTTCCCGCGCTGCGCTCACCGAGCGAGCGATGCTCGCCGGGTTCTCGGTGTCCCAGGTAAGGTACTGCTGCACCAACTCGCCCTCCCCGCGCGCAGAAGGCGAGAAGCGCGCTCCGAACGCTTCGTCCTCGCCGCTGACTGTCACCGCGGAACCCCACACTTGCCCTGCCGGAAGAATCCCGTCGAGGGCCAGGGCCGACGTCACCCGCAGGACGCGGGAGCTGCTCTCGGCTCGCTCGAGGTAGCGGCCCAGCCAGAAACAGTGGTCGGCGACGCGGGAAATCATCCCTTCGCTCGTTGCACCCAGGTGTCCTTGCTGCCTCCGCCCTGGCTGCTGTTGACCACGTAGCTGCCCTCCCGCATCGCGACCCGGGTCAGCCCCCCGGGAAGCACCCAGGGCCCGTCCTTCCGGGTGAGGACGTAGGGCCGCAGGTCGACACGTCGAGGGACAATGCGCCGGCGCTCCGAATCCCAAGTGGGGCAGGTGGAGAGCTCGACCAAGGGCTGCGCGATATAGCGGCGCGGCTCGGTCAGGATGCGCCGGCGAAACTCTTCTCTCTCGGCGCTGGTGGAAGTCGGTCCCATCAACATCCCGTAGCCCCCGGCCTCATCCACCGCCTTCACCACCAGCCGCTCGAGGTGCTCGAGCACATAGCGGCGGTCGTCCTCGCGAATGCACTGGTAGGTCGGCACCTGCTCGAGGAGCGCTTCCTCCCCGAGGTAGAAGCGCACCATCTCCGGGACGAAGGGATAGACGCCCTTGTCGTCGGCGACGCCGTTCCCTGGAGCGTTGGCCAGGGTGACGTTTCCCTTGGCCCAGGCACGCATCAACCCGCGGACGCCCAGCACCGAGTCCGGGAGGAACATCTCTGGGTCCAAGAATGCGTCGTCTGTCCGGCGGTAGACGACGTCCACCTGTCGCCGGCCCCGGGTGGTGTGCAGGAAGAGCCGGTCGTCGTCGACGAAAAGGTCGGCGCCCTGAACCAGCTCGACCCCCATCTGGCGCGCCAGAAAACTGTGCTCGAAATACGCCGAGTTGTACGGGCCGGGTGTGAGCACCACGACGGTGCTCAAGTCGGGGTCCACCGGAGAGACACTGCGCAGCGCTGCAGCCAGACGCGCCGGGTAGTGGTTCACCTGTCGAACGCGCGCCGCCTCGAAGAGCTGGGGAATGAGGCGCTTGGAGAGAAGTCGATTTTCAAGGACGTAAGACACGCCCGAGGGCGTGCGCAGGTTGTCCTCCAGCACTCGGAAAACGCCTTTGCCGTCGCGCACCAGGTCGATGCCGGAGATGTGAAGGCGCACGCCCGCCGGCGGGCGGATTCCTTTGAGCGCTGGGAGGTAATGCGTCGCCCCCAGCACCACCTCCGCCGGGATGGTGCCCGTGGTGAGAATCCGTTGCTCGCCGTAGACGTCGTCCAAGAAGTGCGACAGCGCCAGCACCCGCTGAACCAGGCCTCGCTCGAGCCGGTCCCAGTCGGCCGCCGAGATGATGCGGGGCACGAGACACACTGGAAATACCTTCTCCATGCCGCGGTTGTCCGAGTAGACGGAAAAGGTGACTCCCTGGTTCACCAGCGCCGTCTCTGCCATCTCCTGGGTGCGTGCGAACTCTTCTGGGCTAACGCGGCCGAGTCCCACAAGGGCGCGGAACTCGGGCCGCAAGGCGCCGGTCGCCTCCAGCAATTCGTCGTAGGCGCCGGCGAGGGCCGGGTACCCGTCGAGCAGCGACGGGTGGGGGGGGCTGCCAGTTGTTGACACCGTGCGTCTAAGCTAGCCCGTCGTGCGCCTCCTCATCCAGCACCGCAGTCGGTATGTCTACCCACGTCCCGCCGCGCTTGGGCCACACCTGGTGCGCCTGCGTCCGGCCAGTCATGCGCGGGCCCGCGTAGAAACCTATGGTCTCACCGTCGAGCCGGAAGCCGACGTGCGGTGGCAGCAGGACCCCAACGGAAACCACCTGGCGCGGGTGGTGTTCGCGCGAGACGTTCGCCTCGACTCCATGAGCTTCCTGGTCGAGGTAGCGCTCGACCTTAGGCCAGTCAACCCCTTTGACTTCCTCCTGGAAGAGGCAGCGGAGAGCGTCCCACTTCCCTACTCGGCGCCCCTTCTCGCCGAGCTGGGGCCATTCCTGGCGCGTCAAACGCCGGCCCTGGAGGAAGGGGGCCGCTTCCGGGCCTTCGACGCCGAGCTGCCGCGAGCGGGCCCAACCCTTGGGTTGCTGACTGGCCTCAACCAGGCCGTCAACCACCGCATCCGCTATGTGGTTCGCAGCGAGCCCGGTGTTTGGACGCCTGAGCAAACGCTGGAGCAGGGGAGGGGCAGTTGCCGCGATTCGGCGATGCTGTTGGTGGCACTGTTCCGCTCCCGGGGCCTGGCCGCCCGCTTCGTCAGCGGCTATCTGGTTCAGCTCGCCGATGAGGGAATGCTCCCGGATCAGCCCCGCGGCGTGAGTCGTGACGTGGTGGACCTCCACGCCTGGGCGGAGGTTTTTCTTCCGGGCGCGGGTTGGATTGGGTTCGACGCAACCAGTGGACTGCTCTGCGGGGAGGGCCACATCCCACTGGCGTGCGCGTCCAGTCCCGCGATGGCGGCGCCGGTGGAGGGCACCTCGGACACTGTTGCCACAGACGTCTCCTTCGAGCTCAGCGTCACTCGCCTCGGTCACGAGGTGCGGCCGAACTCTCCCTTCCCGGAAAGCGTCTACCAAGCGGTACTGGGAGGCGCGGACCGGGCAGATGCCCTTCTCAAGTCAGCCGGCTTGCATCTGACCACCGGTGGCGAGCCGACGTTTAACTCCCGAGAACATCCGGAGGCTGCCGAATGGAATGGCGCAGCGCTCGGGCCCACCAAGTGGACACAAGGGTTGCGGCTATGTGCGGAGATTCGCGCGCGCCTCATGCCCGGCGCCGCTTTCGTCATCGGCCAGGGCAAGCACTATCCCGGGGAGAGCCTTCCTCGCTGGTCCCTCGAGATGGTGGGCGTGAGCCAGGGGGAAGCCCTCTGGACAGGGGACATTGGCCCGGTGCCGCAACGGAGCCGCTTGGCCGATGCGAAGCGCTTCGCGGAGGCGCTCGCTGGCCGGCTTGGTGTCGCGCACGGTGTCTTGCCCGCCTTCGAGGACCCCTGGCACTTCGTGGAGGCCGAAGCCAGCTTGGCCGCGGACGTGGACCCGTTGAAGGCAAATTTGAGCGACCCCGAGGAGCGCCGTCGGCTGGCCAGGGTGCTGAGCCAAGGCCTGGGGCAGGAAGCCGGGTACGTCCTGCCGCTGGCGCGCCTTTCGGGGACCTGGGTGACGGACAGCTGGCGTTTCCGCCGTCGAAACCTCTTTCTCGTTCCCGGCGATGCTCCGATGGGCACTCGGCTGCCGCTGGCCTCACTGCCTCCAGGCTACGTGCCTGAGCCGGAGGAGGAGCCAGTGAACCCTCGCGACCCCCGCCGAGCGGAGGAGGAAGCGCCAACGCCGCGCGCCCTGCGGACGGCCCTCTGCGTCGAGGTACGAGACGGGACGCTCTTCGTCTTCTTGCCGCCGCTGGCCACCGGCCGAGACTTCGTCGCGCTTGTGAGAGAGGTGGATGCCGTGCGGTCCGAGACCGGGCTGCAGGTGCAGCTGGAGGGCTACCTTCCGCCCCGCTCTGCGCTCCTTCAGCGTTTTGCCGTGACACCGGACCCTGGCGTTCTCGAGGCCAACCTTCCCCCCTCCTCCACTGGCCGCGCCCACGCCGCACTGCTGGAGACGACCTTCGAGGCCGCTCTCCACGCCGGCTTGCACACCGAGCGCTACCTCCTCAACGGGCGCATCGCCGGGAGCGGTGGTGGTCATCACCTCACCCTCGGTGGTCCGAAGCCCTTGCAGAGCCCGCTCCTGGCGAGGCCGGAGCTGCTGGCCAGCCTCATTACCTTCTGCCAGCACCACCCGTCCCTCAGCTACCTCTTCACTGGCCTCTTCGTCGGGCCGACGTCGCAGGCACCGCGCGTGGACGAGGCTCGGCACGACGCGCTCTACGAGCTGGAAATTGCCCTCGCCAAGGTTTTCGAGTCGACCGAGGCGCCGCTGCCGCCCTGGCGGGTGGACGGTCTTTTCCGGCACCTGCTGGTCGACGTCAGTGGCAACACCCACCGCGCCGAGCTCTGCATCGACAAGCTTTTTGACTGGCGAACCCCGCACGGGCGGCAAGGGCTAGTCGAGCTCCGGGCCTTCGAAATGCCGCCTCACCCGAGGCTGGCGGTGGCCCAAGCAGTGCTGGTGCGAGCACTGGTGGCTGGTTTGGCCCAAGCACCGTACCGCGGGCCACTCGTCCGGTGGGGCACCGGACTTCACGACCGCTTTCTCTTGCCCTATTGGATGTGGCGCGATTTTGAAGAAGTGCTCGAGTTTCTGTCCGAGCGCGGCATTGCGTTGCCCAAAGCCGCCTACCGGCCCTTCCTCGAGCTTCGTTGTCCGGTGGCGGGACGTCTCGACCTGGGTGGCGTGGTGCTCGAGGTACGCGATGCGCTCGAGCCCTGGCCGGTGCTGGGTGAGGAGCCGACCACCACTGGGACGACACGCTACGTGGACTCTTCAGTGGAGCGGGTGGAGGTCCGCGTCGAGGGGCTCGTCCCGGAACGGCACCAAGTGCTGGTCAACGGGGTCGACCTCCCGCTTCACCCCACGGGAAGGGTGGCCGAGTCGGTTGCCGGCGTCCGCTTTCGCGCCTGGGCGCCGCCTCACAGCCTGCACCCCCACCTCGGGGTGCACCACCCCTTACGCTTTGACGTTATCGACACCTGGGGACAGCGCTCGCTCGGCGCCTGCGGCTACCATGTGTGGCACGCGGAAGGACGCGCGTTCGACAAGCCGCCGCTGACTGCCTCCGAAGCCGAGGCGCGCCGGGCTCAGCGCTTTACGGTTGAATCGCCATTGCCGTGGCCGGTCAGCGCACGCAAAGTGCCACCGAGCCCAGAGGCACCCTTCACACTCGACCTCCGGCGGTTTCCGGGCGACCACCCGCTGCCCGAGCCGACACCGGACACGGACGCCGGGGCAGTCACAGTTTCGACAGATTCGTGAATTAGGGTCCGAGCGTGCCGAACTTGCTGGCCATGTGTTTTGAGGGGGAGCTCTCCCCGACGTTCGATTTGCGCTGCCTACAGCCTGGGTCGAGCCATCCGGATGGATGGGGACTTGCGTATTACCCACCAGGCGAGCCCTCGGTGGCCTTGCTCAAGGAGTCAGCGCCGACGTACGCCAGCTCCCAAGCGGAGGTGTTGCATCGAGGCGAGCACTTCGCTTCCTCCATCTTTCTTCTGCACCTGCGAACCGCGACCTGGGGGGCGCTCAGTGACGCCAACACCCAGCCCTTTGCACGGGCCTGGGGAGGACGGGAGTGGATTTTCGGACACAGCGGAAGCCTGGACCGACGGCCGGAGTTGCCGCTGGACTCGCTGTTCGAACCCATCGGCGCCACGGACAGCGAAGTCATTTTCTGTGACCTGCTGAACCGCTTCGCGCAGCACAAGTGGCGCTCGCTGGGCGAGGCCGACCCAGCCGTCTTGCTTGACTGGCTCGGGACCATCAACACGCTCGGCACGCTGAATGTCGTCCTCTCCGATGGGCGAGACGTGCTGGCCTATGCGGACAAACACCAGAGCGGGCTCAGCACGTGGCAGCTCCTGCCGCCCTACCAGCAGGTGGTGGTCGGCGACAAAGACGTGACCATCGACCTCACCCGGCATGGCATCAAGAGTCGGAAGGGCATCTTCATCTCGAGCAGGCCGTTGACTGCCGTCGGCGGCGGTGTCGAGCCAGCTTGGCAACCGCTCGACGCAGGCTCGCTGTGGGTCATCCGACAGGGCGCGCTGCGCGCGGTCGTTGGGGCTCCCGGTCCCCCCGTCCAGCGCGAGCGAAACGGTCACAGCCAGAAGCGTCTGCACCGGCCTGAGATGGCAGAGACGAAGCGGCTCCAGGTCCTCCACCGGACTGTCTACCGGTACGCGGAGCCGGTCCAGCAGAGCGTCCATGTCCTGCGGCTCATCCCCATGCATGACCGCCTGCAGAGTGTGCTCGACCACTCTCTCAGCGTCTCGGTGGAAGGGCAGGCCCGTGACTATGATGATGTTTTCGGTAATCGCGTCCGCCGGGTCCGGGTGGATACGCCGTTCACCGAGCTGGTGATTGAGGCCAAAAGCCGGGTCGAGCTCCTCGAGACGGACCCCTTCGCCTTCCGCCAGCTCCGAGCCAAGTCGTCCTTTCCGCTGGTCTGGATGCCGTGGCAACACAACCAGCTCGCCCCCTTCCTTCTGCCCCCTGAACTTCCGGAGAGCGAGCTCAACGACCTCACTGAATACGCGATGAGCTTCGTGCTGCGAAACGACTACGACCTGTTCGACACGCTGCTCGACGTCAATGCAACCATCTTCAAGGAGTTCCGCTACGTCCAGGGCAGCACCACCCTGGGGACGACCGCCTTCCAGGTGTATTCGACGAGAAGCGGCGTCTGTCAGGATTTCAGCAACCTCTTCATCTGCATGATGCGGCTGCTCGGTGTGCCGGCGCGCTACATGTGCGGCTACGTCTACACCGGCCCGAAAAACCTGCGGCACCCCCAGTCGGAGGCGAGCCACGCTTGGGTCCAGGTGTATTTGCCCGAAGTCGGCTGGCGCGGCTTCGACCCGACCAACGGAATTCTCACCCAGACCGACCACGTCCGAGTGGCCTGCGGACGAGCCTACGCCGATGCGACGCCCACCTCGGGAACCATCTTCGTGGGTGGCGGCGACGAGCACCTTGAAGTCAGCGTGCAAGTCGACCTCTGCGACTGAAGCGCCGCCATCAGGAGCTTCCGGGGGGACTGCTCGCAGCAGCCAGTACCATGCCCCGGGCGCGGAGCCGGTCTACCAGGACGTCGCCGAGCCCAGTGGCCGGAGTGAGGATGCCGCCGCGGCGCGCCCCTCCCGGCAGGCGAGATGCGTCGAGAGCCAGTGCCAGCGCTGACTCGCAGAGGCACTTCACGGTGACGGCGTTACCCGGGTCGCCCCTATCCCGAACCAGGCCATACGCCTTCTGTCCATCCTCGCCGACGGCAACCAAGTCACACTGGAACCATCCCGAGGCAATGGTTTGCGCCGACGGGCCGGTGCCGGGGGAAGGCAAAAGTCGCTGCAGGACGGAACGCGCCGGGGTGCCGAGCGCCGCCTGGACCAGCGAAATTCCGGCGGCCAGCGCGGAGGCCTGGAGGCGGCCGCGGACGGCCAGCATCTCCTGGTAGGCGAACCGCGGTCCGTACTCGGAGGCGGTTCCAGTAACGAGTGCCGCGCTTCGGCGCACGACGCGCGTGTTGACCGGGGCCATGAAGTAAGGCGCCAGCCAGCGCCCCAAGTCTTTGTCCCAACCGGCTCGCGTCGGGTCCCGGGCCGCCTTTTTTTCTTCGGCCGTATGGCGTTGGGGCGCGTCGAGTAAAAACGGGTCGCGGACGCGGTGCGCCTGGCCGCTCTTGAAGAGCTGGCCCATGGACGCCACGGTGCCTCCGTTGAGCCCACCGCGGAAGCGGAAAGCCGCCTTCACCGGTCCGCAGGCGGTGCCTCGCGAGCGGAGGAATTGGACGAGCAACAGCGTCCCGAGGTCGGAGGGAACCGAGTCAAAGCCGCAGCAAGGGATGATGCGTACGCCGTCGGCCGCTGCCCGGGCGTGGTGTTGGGTAATGAGGTCCGCGACCCAGGGCGTCTCGCCGGTGATGTCCACGTAGTCCGAGTGGAAGCGCACGCAGGCATCGACCACGCTTCCCCCGTAGAGTGCGAACGGCCCGGCGGTGCTCAAGACGACGCGCGAGCGTGAGACCACGGCGTCCACCGAGGCCTGGTTTTGGCTGTCGGCCTGCAGCACCGCCACCGGCTGGGAGGGCCCAGTGGCAGCACCCAAGGCTGCTTCGAGGTTTCCCGGGTTTCGGCCCGCCAACGCCCAGCGCAAGCCAGCGGGCGCATGCGAGGAGAAGTAGGCCACCGTCTGTCGGCCGGTAAAGCCGCCAGCGCCATAAAGCAGGACATCAAAGGGCCGGCCGTCCATGAAGCCAGCCTAGAGCAGGAGGTGGGGGCGACGTCGTGCCGGGGAGGTCAGCTGCAGCTGGTGCAGGTCCCCGCGCCTCGACAAGTCTCCAAGAATTCCGTGCAGGCCGTGCCTGGGTCCGGTGCCTGGATGATGAGCGCCGGAAGTGGCTCCCCGTTGCAGAAGCCATTGCAGGTGTAGTCGTTCTCGCTGATGCCGCCGGTGTTGCAGCCCAGGCCGGCCAGCATGAAAAACACGGCCACGGCCAATTTCAAGCGTTTGCCATTCAAAGGGGGGGCATCCTCCAAGGGAAACTCCCGAGCATCGCCTTGGGAGACTTCCGAAGTCGAGGAAACACGGCGGGTGGACGGCCGTTCTGCCACCGGCCAAGCAGCAGTCCGCTTAGGTGCTGTCCGAGGAGCTGGGGGCCAGTACCGAAGTGAGGCTGAGGGCCAGCTCGGGGCCGAGGAGCCGCAGCAGGCTCTCCAACTCGGGGGCGCCGAGGTGGAAGCGCCGCTCCAGGAGCGCTCGCGTCGTCGCGAGGAGCTTCTCGCGAGCGAGGCTCAGGCGCCGCGAGATGGTGGATTTGTTCACCTGGTAGACGGCGCCGATTTGGTTGAAGCTTAAGCCATCGATGAAGTGAAGCTTGAGCAGGCTTCGCTCCTGTGCGCTCAACGCGCCCATCGCCTCCTTCAGCGCGGCACCGAAGTCAGGACCGTAGCGGGCGAGGAGGATGTCCAGCTGCAAGTCGGCGGTCGGCGCGGCGACCTCCAGCTGCGAGTCAGAGGCCAGTTGGTCGGGGGCCCGCCGCGCGCCGCGGCGTGCGTTGAGTGCGAGGCGCAGCGCTGCGGCCCGCAGCCAGTGTTCCAGCGAGCCGCGTCCGGCGTACTCGAGGATTCGGGGCTCGGCCGGTGTGGCCACCAGAATTCGCTCCAACAGCTGCTGGGTCACCTCCTCGACGAAAGCCGGGGATGCATCGACACCGCGCACTGTCGAGCTGGCAATGGGGACGAATTCGGCCTGAAACAGCCGGAGCGCCTCGGGGTGACCGTGGCCACAGGCGAAGGCCAGGTAGAGGTCGGCCAAGTGCAGTCGGTCCAACTCGGCCTCGGGGGTTTTGCTGCGCGACAGCTGGGTCGCCCAATGCGCGACGAAGGCCTCCGCGTCGACGCTGAGGGAGGGTCTGGCCTGCAACGCGTTGGCCAGGAGCAGCCCGAGGTGCTCGTCGATTCCGGGCCGGGAGCGCAAGGCAGAGGCGCTGCGCAGCCCTCCCCAAAACACGCTCGAGTATGGAAAGGAGCTCACAGATGTTTGCTGGGGGAGAGGCACCCTATCACTCGTACCGAAACCAGAGCCACGCGAGCCAGCTCAGAGCTGCCAACGAGAAGAGGGCGAGACTCCAGCGAAGCCAAGCAGAGGCGAGTCCGGTCTCGGGGGCAAGCTCTCGGTAGACGAAGCCTTCTCCCCGGGGAGTATGCGACCCGGTTTCGCCCAGGCGCACTCCGTAGATGACGAAGTCGCGCCCCTTGGAATTCAGACGGGTGAAGCGCCCCACCGGGGGGGCGCTCGTCCATTTTTGCCCCGCCCACCCGCCGTCCGGCGCGCGGAGGGCAATGCGTGCCCCGGCAGAGCGACTGAGCTCCTCCAACAATTCGCGGCCCAGCCAGCTTCCAGTGAGCATCGCTCCCACCACCGAGGCGCCTCGGATGACGGGCCGGGCCGAGACGAGGAGCAAGTCCTCCCGCCGGAGTGGCTTGGCGAGGGGAATGCCTAAAGACTCGAGCGTCGCTGCAGACCAGAGCTCGTCGCCTGACACCTCGTCCATCGTCCCCACCAGCAGGGGAAAGGCCGGGGCAGCGGCCCCGTAGGCCTCGAGGTCGGCGAGATTGAGGATGACTCGTCCCCAGGCATTCACCAGCAGCAAGACGTCCCGCTCCTTGAGGCCAGGCAAGTCGGCCGAGCGCATCACCTCGTGGGCCTCGGCGAATTGCTCGTCCTTGGACGCGTTCTCCGCAAGGCCCAGGGCGGCGTCCATGTTGCTCGCTTGCCCAAAGGCCTCGAGCACGCCCTCGGCCCGGAGGCCGATGCTGGCCTGAAGGTCGATGAGGTCGTGCTGAGCTCGCAACAGGTCCGGCAGTCGTTGGGCGGCAGCGGTCAGCTCATGCTCCACGTGCAGGACGTCCAGCGCGTGTCGCGCCCACACCGCGGCAGTGAGGAGCACCAGCGCGCCGACGGCCACCAGCGTCCTGCTGCGGAAGGGCCGCCGCGCCTCTCGCAGCGCGCCGACCAGGGCGTCCATCGACGGCCAGCGTGCCGCCGGGTCCACTTCCAGCCCCCGGGCAAGCACCCGCCCCACACCCGCCGGAACGCGGGTGCTGGCGCGGATGGCGGCAGGGGCGGGGGTGGCAGAGGGAAGAGAGGGCCGGCGGGCGGGACGTCGGCCGTAGAGGGCCTCGTAGAGCGCGACGCAAAAGCTGTATTGGTCGGTCCGGGCGTCCGAGGGCGCGCCCTTCCATTGCTCTGGTGCCATGTAGGCTGGAGTTCCCGCCAGGCGGGTGTCGACGTCATGCGCTGCCCGCGCCAGGCCGAAGTCGGTGACGCGGACGCGGCCGTCGTCACCCACCAGGGCATTCTCGGGCTTGAAGTCGCGGTGGATGATGGCGGCGTGGTGAGCGGCCGCAAGTCCGGTCCCAGCTGCCAGGTACAACTCCAGCACGCGCCGCGGGCGAATGTCGGGGGCCGCCTGCGCGCTGCGCAGCGTCTGGCCGCGCACAAACTCCATGGCGAAGAAGACCTCGTCCTGCCACGTTCCGACGTCAAAGACGGTGATGATGTTGGGGTGGGAGAGCCGTGCCATGGCCTGCGCCTCGGACAAGAGGTGCGAGCGGCCCAGACCGGCTCCTGGCGCGACCATGTCGGCGCGCAACAGCTTCAGGGCGACTTTCCTGTCCAGCTCCGGGTCATAGGCGCTGTACACCACTCCCATGCCGCCGCTGCCAATCGGGTCGAGCACCACGTAGCGGGCGAGGTTGGTACCTCGTGGCAACGGCCGTGCCGCCGTCTCGTCCGGCTCGGCGCTGACCAGCGTCCTGACCAGGCCGGCCACCAGTTCCCGACAGTTGTCGCACGTGTCGAGGTGTGCGCGCACCGCGTCCCGCTCCTGGTCCGACGTCTCGGTGGCCAGGTACAGCGCAACGGCGTTTTCGTCGAGGCAGGGGATGGCCGCCTGCGCTTCGACGCCTTCGCCCGGAGCGCTCACTGGGGAGCGTACCCGGCCCGCGCTCGGTAGGGCCGGCCAAACTTGTCGAGGTGGGTGGGGTTGAAGACCCGCGGGTGAAGCACCAACTCGACCGGCGGTGAGTTCGGCTCGCCGACGCTGACCTCGGTCTCGAAGGGCTCGATGTTGCGCCCCCAGACGTGGAGTGGGTAGCGGCCGGGCGAAACGTCGTGGATGACGAAGTGGCCCTGCTCGTCGACCAGCGCGAAGGCTCGGTTGGGCAACACCAGCACGTTGGCAAACATCGCCTCGTGAATGTTGCAGTAGACGTCGACCAGCCCTGGCGTCGGGAAGGAGACTTCGCGCGTTTGCTGCGGTCCCGGTTTTCCTAAGTCGAAGGAGCGGGCAGACGAGGTGGAGAAGACGTTGTGAACCACTGGGTCGTCATTGGTGAATTGCACTGACTGCCCGGCGACGATGACTCTCAGGCTGGGAACGAAGGTCTTATTCTTCTGAGAGATGACCGGCGAGCCGGCGGGGGGCGGCTGGCGGAAACCGGTGAGGTACACCACGATGGGCTGCGCGCTGGCCAGCGGCTCATTGGCCTCGAGGCGGACGGACCCTGCCACGTCAGCTGCGGCCGCCGGGACGGCCACCGCTACGCCCAGCAGGGCGGCTAGAAGGTAATGCCCCACAGCACCTTGGGGAGGAAGCGGTTGGAGTTGTTGGTCAGTCCAAACAGCGTCCCGAACGTGACCCACATTTGCCCCCGCGTCCACGCGATGGAAGGTCCGAGGAAGAGTTGTGCGAGGTTGGGGTAGGGCGTCTGGCCCGCCAGCGGAAGCTGCCCGTCGAGCTCCGCAGCGAGGCGCAGCTCATGGCCCACCGGGACAGAAATGCCCAGCGCCGCCGTTCCGAGCGCAGAGAAGGACAGAGGCGACGAAGACTGCAGGAAGGGCAGACCCAATTGCACGCCTAAGTTGGCCGTGCCCTGCACCCCTTTCGGGTTGCCATAGGTGGCGACGAGGAGGATTTTCAGCTCCGGCGGGCTCGCCGGGTACTTGTAATAGACGTAGCCGTCGAGGGGCTGCTGGTATTCCACCCGCAGCAGCGGCTGCAAGCCGTCCTCTTCTTCCCGCGCAAAGAGACGGTAGCGCGCAACCAAGCTGATGGAGCTGAGCTGCATGTATTCGGGGTACGCGACCACCACCAAGGGCAGCGACATCTCGAGGTGCTGGCTGAAGCCAACGGTTGGGCCAAGCCAAATCCATCCAGTGACGGGAAGTCCGGGCTTGGACGGTATTTGGCCCTCGGCCCATACCCACTGTTCGAGCTCGACGTCTCCTTCCGGAAGCACCTGCGTCTCGTCGACGAAGAGGTGGCTGGTGCGGTCGGCATAAGCAGGCGAGGCGCCGAGCGCGAAGAGAAGCACCCACCCAGCGCGGCCCACGCTGCCTGCGCGCCACCTCCGCTCCATGGTGCCTCCAGCTAACCCTTCGGCGGGGACTGCTCCCTCGGGATTACGACGGACGCCTCCCGGGGTTACCAAGGCGGCAGCCTTTGAGCGAACTGCAGCCGTATGGTAGCCGAGCTCGCGGCGACCAGGGACTTTGCGGGCGGGCTCTCACGAGACCGCGGCCGGCGCGGCGGCCAACGTCTCGCCGAGCCAGCGCCTGGCCGGCGCGGTGTCCACGCCCAGTGTGTCGAAACCTGGGAAAACGACGCTCTGTAGCGTCTCGATGTAGACCCGACGGCGTACCGACTGGGGAACGACACCGTGCCGCAGCAAGTCGGGATGGTCTGCCGCGGCGGTGGGGGCTTTGAAAATCTCCGGCCCGGCGCTCCCGGCAACCATCCCTGGCAGAAGCGCCCCGAGGAAGGCCAAATCCAGCCGGGGCCGCACCCAAGCCAGGTAGGCCCAGCCCAGCCGACTGTGGTGGACCTCGTCCCGGGCGAGCTCTTGCAGGGCGGACTTGAGCTCCTTGCTCTCCGCCCCCTCCAAAAGGGTGACGAGAGTCGCGGTGCTCTCTGTCTCGGCCACGCAGCACTGGGCGACAACCTCGTAGGTGAGGCGCACGGGCTCGCTCCAGCTCTTGAGGGCATACTCGATGACACGGTCGACGGCCGTCAGGTGCGTTCCGCCCACGGCGCGGAAGAAGCGCTCGCAGTGGGCCGCGTGGCGCGTCTCATCTCGGGAAGCACGCTCGCCCAGCTCGACCAGCGCGCGGGGCGCGCCGAAGGCTTCGAGCCTGCGGGCCAGGACGCCGAAGCGAAGCGAGGCCTCAGTCTCGATGCGGTAGCGGAGGCCCCAGGTACTCGCGACGACGTCCTGCAGGGACGGCTCCAAAGCCGTCGTCACCAGCCGCCAGGGGCTCCCGGCGGAAATCCCATGCCGGCGTCGGCGACGCCGCCGTCCGGCAACAGCGAGGTACCGCCGGTGCTGCCACTGCCTGAGGGGTCTCCCGTCGTACCGCCGCCGCAATGAGCGATGCCAATGGCTGCGCCCACCAGCACCAGCGCGTGGAATAGCTTTTTCAGCTTCACGGGTCTGCCTCCTCAAAAACTGCCGGTTCCCCAAACAAGACACCAACCCCCGGAGCCGTTGCAGGTGTCGCTGGAAAAGCGCTTGCCAACCCCAATTGCCTTTGAGACGGTCCGCAAACTTTCCTATTCAGCCTCGCGCTTCAACCCCCTGGGGTACCCTATGACTACGTCCGCCCGCATCATTGTGTATTTCTTCACACTTTCCGCAGGGGTGGCTTTTGCCCAGTACCCCCCGCCGCCGCAGTACGCCCCTCCCACCCCCACCATGGCGACGGCGAGCATCGCGGTGCAAATCACCCAGGCCCGCCAACGCAACGCGATGATGATGCAGAGCTACACCTGGAACGAGCGCATCGACATCATGAAGAACGGCAGCAGCGTCGACCTCCGCATCGACGTCTGCACCTTTCCGCCAGGTGGGGTGAAGCAGTGCACGGTAGTCAACGACCAGCATGCGCCGCTCCCGGGGGGCTTCTTCCGCAGGAACGCGGCTGAAAACAAAATCAAGGACATGGAGGCCTACCTCAAAGGCCTGAAAGCCCTTCTCGACCAGTACACGCTGCCCACCGGCGGGGCGATTCTCAACTTCCTCACCACCGCGCAGACAACGGGCCCCGGCCCGGAGGGCTTTCTCACCACCGCCGGGGGCAGCGTCGTTCAGCCGGGGGACACGCTCACCATCTGGACCAATGCCGCCACCCGGCAGCCGGCACGCATGTCGGTGAACACCACCTACCAGGGCCAGGCCGTCCAGCTCACCGCCACCTTCAAAACGCTACCGAGCGGACTCAACTACATGAATTACGCGACGGTGGACGTGCCCGCGCAGCAGCTGCAGATGAACGTGCAGAACTTCGACTTCGTCCAGAACTGACGACGCCTCAGGCGGCGGCCATCCCCAGCTGAGTTTGGGCGGCATGCACATGCTGCATCAGCTGCGTCATGTCGATGGGCTTCTCCAGTCGCCCCACCACCAGCGGGTGGTGGGCTGCTGCCTGCTGCACCCGGGCGCTCGCGGAAACCAATACCACGCGCAAATACCGGGCGGAGAGCGGGTGGAGTTCAGCCAGCATCTCGACGCCAGTCCTCCCTGGAAGCAGGAGGTCCAACAACACCACCACCGGCTCGGCCACCAGGCGTAGCAGCGTCCCTGCCTCCTCGGCATCGCAGGCGGTGAGCACAGTGTGGCCGAGGGCCTCCAGCTGATCGCGAAGAAACGTCCGCACCAACGCATCGTCGTCGACGACCAGAAGCACCGAGAATTCTCGCTCCGCCTCAGCCATTGCTGTGCAAACTGTAGCCCGGGCTCGCCCCGGCGCGCGAGCGATGGCCGGCGCAGGCTCTGCGTGTTGGACCTACGTCTTGCGCCCGGCCCTGGGGCGTGGCTTGGACGCAAGAGGTGTGGCGCCTGCTCGACGCCTGACGAGGTGCAGCCCGCGGGCTCGTGCCGCTCCTTTCGTCTACCTCCTCGAGCGGCGGGGGACGGGCGAGCGCCGGGGCGCCTGGCCCGCGGGCCCCTGCGTCAACCCGGGTTGGCCCTGAAAAACGTCTCCCGGTAGTAGCGCAGCTCGGCAATGCTGGCGCGAATGTCGGCCAGCGCCCGGTGGTTGGACTCCGGCTTCTGGAAGCTTGGAGACTCCGGGTACCAGGCCCGGGTGAGGAGCTTGAGGCTAGAGACGTCCACTTGCCGGTAGCTGAGGTAGCGCTCCACCAGCGGCATGTAGCGAGCCAGGAAGCGTCGGTCGTGGTGGATGGTGTTGCCGGCGAGGATGCCCTCTCCGGGGCCGCAGTGCTTGGCCACCAGGTCGAAGAGGTCGCGCTCTGTCTCGCGCAGCGAGTAGGGAGAGGCGCGAATGCGGTCGGTGAGACCGCTCTTGGCATGCATTTCACGCACGATGGGTTCCATGCGCGAGAGGACTTCGTCCGGCTGCCACACCACGCGTTCGAACTCGTCGCGCGGCTCGAGCTCCGGGCCAGTCACCAGCGCCGCGACCTCGACGATGGCGCAACTCTCCGGCTCGAGGCCGGTCATTTCCAAGTCCAGCCAGAGGAAAACGGTCGTCGGTTTGGCCATCGCGCTCGCTCCTTACCACCTCTTCAGCTGGGCGCCTTGAGGGCGGCGATGGCCGCGCGGGCTGCCTCCGGAATGCGCACCTTCTCTCCGGTGGCGTAGTTGAGCAGCACCACCACCGAGCTCCCGCGCGCGAGGAGGCGTTCCGGGGCGCCCAGCCGCCACACCGCGTGCTCCAGCGTGAGGCTGGTGTTGCCCAGCTTGGTGGCCCGTGCCCCTACCACCACCCGAGCGGGAAACACGACTGGCTCCAAGTAGTCACAGTGCGCCGCAGCGAGGATGGGGGCAACCGCGTCCTGGCGGGACAGGGCGATTCCTGCTGCCTGGAAGAAGGCCATGCGCGAGGATTCGAACCAGGTGAAGAAGTGGGCGTTGTTGACGTGCCCTAGGGCATCCATCTCCCCCCAGTGGATGGGAAATTCGACCGTGACCGGGTAGCTCATGCCGGGGTCATACCCTGTAGCAAGTCGCTCCGGGAGTCGAGCCCCGGAGTTTTCGGAGGGCTTCACCATGGCGCGCGTCGAGACGTCTCCGTCACTCTCGGCCTTGGTGCGGGCCGAGGGCGTCGTGTCCGAGCGCGCCCTGGTGGACGCGGCGGCGGGCGAGGCGGTCCAGGGCAGCTGGTGGGGGCACCCTGCAAGCCATTCAATTTTCCGTGCGCTTGAAGGGCTGCGCGAGGACCCGGACGTCTTTCTCTGCAAGCTTCTCGACGGCAAACAGACATACGTCCACCGCCGACTGTGGCCGGCCCTGCTCCGAGTGCAAGCCGAGGCCGCCCTTTGGCCAGCGCTTTCTCCAGCTGCCCACCAGTTGCTTCAGCAGGTGGAGCGGGAAGAGGCGGTGCAGGCGACGGGCCGGTTGCGGCTGGAGTTGGAAACGGCGCTGCGGGTGGTGGCTCGCTCGCGGCACACGCCCTCGGGCGCACATGCCGTGGTGCTGACCGCGTTTCAGTCGCATTTCTCGGAGCTGGACCGGGAGGCGGCGGCGCGGCTGACACTGGAGGAGGCGCAGGCCGCGCTGGCGGCTCGGCCTGCACGCACTCCCAAACCCAGCCGCTCGGGCGCCAAGCCAACCCAGCGCTCGGGGAAGGCTGCCCCGGCCACACCCCGGCCAGGGCGCGGCTCAACCGCTGGGCGGCGTCGCAGACGGGTGAAGGTGTAGGGAAAGCGGTTCGCTTCAGCCGGCGCAATACAGCTTCACCGTCAGCGCCTGGTCCGACTGTCGACGCACGCAGGCATTCTGAAACTGAATGCGGGGGAAGCCCCCGTCCGGTGCCGGCTCATAGAGAAGCCCGTCGTTGTCCACCGTGCACAGCTGCTCGCTACCGTCGGCTCGAACGATGGTCACCACCAAGAGAGTGGGGTCCGGGACATTCATGTCCAAATCCAACGTCTGGGGGACTGCCGCGATGTCGGCCAGGGCGAGCAGCTGGTCATGGTAGCTGTCCGCGCAGATGGAATAGAGGTTGTCCAGCCCGAGGTCGAACAGCACTGCCATCTCCCGCAACCGAGTTCCGGGGGCGTTGCTGGTGGGGCAATCCACGTTGCACAGGGCGAAGCCTGCGTCCTGGTCGGGACAGGGGACGGCCTCGGCGCTTTTGTCGAGCAGCGAAACCGGGGCCAGGGCTCCCCACACCACATCGCGGTTTCGCCCCTGGCCGTCCGGCAGGTTTTGCAGCTCGGTGAAATAGTCGCCCACCGGCGACAAATTGGCGGCCTGGTTGATGCAAAAGTTCTCGCCGTCTGCGTCGTCCTCGTGCACCAGCGGCGGCCGGCGCATCTCGCTGCAGTCGTCCTCGTCGCTGACGGCCACCACCATCAGCCGAGCCCCGTCGCGCAAGAAGCCGGTGTTGGCCGGCCCTCCGTCCGGGAGGCTGAGGGGGGCGACCGCGTTTTGGAGCGCGATGCGGGTGGCCTCCAGGGGCGTCTCCTGACCGCTTCCGTCGATGCCCACCGCTGTCATGGCCAGGGCAAAGCGAGGCACCAGCTCCGGGTTGGTGTCGTCCAGGTAGCGCTCGGTGCTGACTCCGCCGTCGAGCAGCGGAATGTCCATCAGCCACCCGGCTTCCGGGTAGTAGTAGTAGACAATGGAGTTGAAGTACTCGTAGGCCAGGTAGACGGACGTCGTCGTCACGCCCACCCGGAAGCTGTTGGCCACGCCTCCGGACTTCTGAAGCTCGGAGACGAAGACGGGAATGTCGGTGGCGACGCGCTCCTGGTTGGCCGCCATCGAGCCGCTATTGTCCACGACGAAGAGGATGTCTGTCTTCACCGTCTGAATGCTGGGCACTTGCTGCTGACACTGGGAGGGAACGCCGCTGCCGGGGACGGCCGCCGGCGACTGGCAGCCCCAAAGCGCAAGCGCAGTCGCGGCGAGGGCCAGGCGCAAGCCTTGCGCCCGGGGCTCGGCCAGCCCGGACGACGGGAGATTGAAAGCACGGCGCTGGATGGTGCCCGAGGCCTCCATTGAGAAGCAGCTTTACCGCAAACTCCCTCGGCGGCTCACCCCCCAGGGCCATTTTCGGCTGGGTGATGCAGGACCCTGCGGCTCCAGTGGGGAATGGTTATGTTTTTGAAAGACAAAAGCCTTCCACCCGAGCTCCACCCCAAGGAGGGGAGTCATGTACGCGACGAAGAATGACCTTCCAGCGAAGAAGCGCGAAGCGCTGTCCGAGATGCTCAATGGGCACCTGGCCATGTGCCTCGATGTCATGCTGCAGACGAAGCAGGCGCACTGGAACGTGAAGGGCGCCAACTTCATCGCGCTGCACGAGCTGTTCGACAAAATCAACGAGGACTTCGAGGAGTACACGGACCTGCTGGCCGAACGCATCGTCCAGCTCGGTGGCGTGGCCGAGGGGACGGCGACGACGGTGGCCAAGCGAAGCCCGCTCAAGGCCTACCCCTTGCTACTCGCCGAGGGCATCGAGCACGTCGACTACCTCTCCAACGGGGTGGCGGCCTTCGGCAAAGCAGTGCGCGACGCCATCAAAACCAGTGGCGAGGAATTCGGCGACGCGGACACCGCGGACATCTACACCGAGATTTCGCGCGGCGCGGACAAGTGGCTGTGGATGCTCGAGGCGCACCTCAACGTCCAGAGGTAGCGCCCCAAAGGGGGGCTGCTGGCTTTTACACGTGACGCCAGTGGCCCTGCACCCACCTCCAGCCGCCCGGCGTCGACTTCCAATGGCCGGCCACCCAGACGTGCCCCGGCCGGGGGGCGGACCAAGTCCCAGGCACCCAGACGTAGGCGTTGCCGCTCCACGACCAGTAGCCGCCCACCCACACCGCACCCGCGTACGGCGGCGCCGGTTGGACTTCGACGCGGGCTGCCGGAGGGGCCACCTGCACCGCCACGTCCGCGACGGGCGCCGGGTTGTAGACGGCCACTGGGGTTGGGCCGGTCGCCACTACCACCGTCGGCTGTTTCCAGTGCCCGTCTTTGAAGTACCAAGCGCCGCCTCGTCGCACCCACTCTGCCGGAACCCAGACTGAGCCCGGTGCGGGCGGCCGCCCCCAGTGGCCGCCTCTCCAGACGTAGGCGCCGTGTTCCCAGCGCCAGTGGCCCGCAATCCAGACGTAGCCGGGCCCAGGTGCAACTGGCTGCACCTCCGCCCGAAGCGCGGGTGGCGGTGCACCCACGTTAATTTGGACTTCAGCCTGGGCGAGGACAACGCCGGGGAACAGCCAGAAAGCCGCGATGGCAGACAGGGTGCGAATTTGCATTCTCATGTCCTCCTTGGCGCCTAGAGACGAGAGAGCTGCCTTTGCAATTCAAACGGCAAGGGCGACATTGGCCATCGCGAGAAACCGCGACAAGGGCGGAGGGGACGCGCTCGGGTGGTGGACGCCCTGAGGGGCTTAGGGCTGGCCGCGAAGAGCTCGCATGCCGCCCAAGCGGATTGCGCTTTCCCTCAATGGCCTCGCTTGGTGCCGTGCTTGGCGGTCTGTCGCGCCGCCGCCTGACGGCCTTTCGGGCGCGCCGTGGGCGGCGAGGCTTCCCGCGCGGACTCGGCCGCCGCGAGTTCACCGTCGAGGAGAAGTGCGGCCTCTGCCGCGGAGGCCACCGCCCGCGCCTCGTAAAGGCCTTCGGAGGCACGGGCGACGGCGGTGGCCGCGCCCCGGGCGGAGCCGACGACGCGCACCATTCTGCGCATTCCCGCCTCAACGAAGGCCGTCGCCGCCCGCCGAAAGAAAGGAAGCGCCGCCGACGTCAACCCGCCAAGCGCCGAGACGTCAGCGACGACGTCGAAGCCCGGGCCAAGTTGCGCCAGCGCAGCGCGGAGCTCGGCCAGCATGGACTCGGCCTCGGCAGCGTCCAAGAAGCCGCGCAACGTCAGGTGCAGCCGCCGCTTCTGCAGCGCGACGTCCAGCGCGTAGCCCGGCGCGGGGACGCGGTGGGTGGTGTGGGCGTGTGGGTCGACGGCGCGAGCGGCCAGCCGGCCCGCGTCTCCCAAGCGCAGCGCATTGGCGCGCAGAAGGAGGGCCCAGAGCTGGTCGAGCTGCTCGACGTTTTGAGGTTTCCGTCGTTGGCGCAAAGGGACTCCCCCCAGCAGGACACCGGCCCGGCCAACCGTTTCCGGCGCCCGGAGCATATTGAGAATAAGACTCATTCTCATGAGCGGCTGTCAAGAAGGCTCCCTCGCCGCACCAGGGTTTGGAGTCAGGAAAGCCTCCAAAAGTGTCTTCGGCCAGGCGACGGTTGGCAGTGCCGTTGGTTGTCTAAAGCCAGCCCCGGACGGCGTGCGGACGGTAGGGCGCCTCGAGCGTCTTCAACTCGGCGTCACTCAAGCTGAGGCTGACAGCGCGCACCGCCGCCTCCAGGTGCTCGAGCCGCGTGGCCCCGACAATGGGCGCCGTCAGTCCGGGTTGGTGCAGCAGCCAGGCTAAGGCCACCTCGGCCGGAGAGACGCCGCGGGCGGTGGCCACCGTTTGTGTCGCTTTCACCACGTCCCAGTCTTCTTCGGCGTCATACAGCTGCGAGGCGAGTCCGGCGTCAGCGTCCGCCCGCAGCGTGGTGGGCTGCTCCCCGCGTCGGCGTGAGCCGGCGAGGAGCCCGCGAGCCAGCGGGGACCAGGGGATGACGCCCAGGCCCTCCTGCCGACAGAGCGGAAGCATCTCCCGCTCCTCCTCGCGGTAGACGAGGTTGTAGTGGTTTTGCATCGAGGCGAAGCGCGGCCAGCCGTGGCGGTCCGCCAGAGCCAGGGCTTGCATCAGTTTGAAGGCATAGGTGGAGCTCGTGCCGACGTAGCGGACCTTGCCCTGATGCACCAGCTGCTCCAGTGCCAGAAGCGTTTCCTCGAGCGGGACGGCGGCGTCAAAGCGGTGCAGCTGGTAGAGGTCAATGGCCTCCACCCCGAGTCGCCGAAGGCTGGCCTCACAGGCCTGCACCAGGTGCTTTCGTCCGAGGCCCGACATGTTGGGGGCTCCCCCGCGCATGTCCGCCTGGACGTCCCCGCGCATCGGGAAATACACCTTGGTGGCCACCACCAGCTCGTCCAGGCGGCCGTATTTCCGCAGGGCACGTCCAGTCACTTCCTCACTGACGCCCAACGAATACATGTCCGCGGTGTCGAAGAAGTTGATGCCCAGCTCTATGGCCCGCCGGAAGAAGGGCTGCGCCGCAGCCTCGTCGAGTACCCAGGGCCGCCAACTGGGCGAGCCGTAGCTCATGCAGCCCAGCGCGATGCGCGAGACGGTGAGGCCGGAGCGACCGAGGGTGGTGTATTTCAACGCGGCTCCTCTCTGTGGCGATACGGGCCCGTCGGCCGCCCGCCGTCAGTGCCGGTGGTGGTGGTGGGCGTCGGGGACATGGGGATGGTCATGCGTCAACGGGGCGTGCTGGTGCGGGTGGCTGTGCGGCTCGGTGAAGGGCCCGGCGTGGCGGTGCTGGTGGTGCGCGTCATGCGTGTGCCGGTGCTCGTGGGCCACTGCCTCATGGCTGTGGGCGTGCCGGTGGCGCTCCGAGAGTAGGAGCCACACCCCCACCGCCATGCAGGCCCCGGCCAAGAGTGTGGAAGCCAAGAGCGGCTCGCCGAGGAGCACCACCGCGCCGAGCGCGCCGAGAAAAGGCGCCGTGGCGAAGTACGCCGCCTCCCGCGCCGCACCGAGCAGCCGCAGCGCGTAGGCGTCGAGAAGAATGCTGGTGCCATAGCTGGCCGCGCCCAACACCAGGGCAAAGACGAGGGTGCGAAGCGCAGGCAGCGACTGGCCCGTCAAGCCCGCCAGGGCCAGGGTGCAGGCCCCCGCGCCCAGCGTCTTGGCGCGCACCAGCGCCAGTGGGTCGCGCAACGAAAGAGTCCGCGTCAGGTTGTTGTCGAGTCCCCAGGCCAAGCAGGCTCCGACAGCGCACAGGACGCCAGTGAGGGGAAGCTGCAAGCCGCCGCTGGGCAGCGCCAGCACCACCGCCCCGGCCACCACCGCCACCAGCGAGGCCACCCCGCGCCACCCGACGTGCTCGGAGAAGACGAGCGCCGCCAAGGCCAGAGTGAAGGGGCCTTCGAGGTTGAGCAACAGCGACACCGCCGAGGCGCTCGAGCGCTGCAGCGCCACCAGCATCAGCACCGGGCCCACCACTCCTCCAGCGAGGATGAGGAGGCCAAGCACGGGCACGTCACCCCGACGCAGTGGCGCTTCATTGGTGTGACGGCGGAGCGCGGAAGCCACGCTCAGCGCCAGCCCCCCGCCGAGGTACAGCAGCCCCGCCAGCATGAGGGGCGCGGTGGTCCCGAGCAGGGGCTTGGCCAGTGGAGCGCTCAGTCCGAAGAGCGCCGCGGCGGCAAGCCCACAGAGCGCTCCTCGGGTGGACGCAGACACGAAAAAAGGGGCAGCCGCGGCCTGGCTTACTTCTTCTTCTTCTTCGCGGGCGCTTTGGCCACCACCTGGAATTGCTTGGTGCCCGCCGGCTTATCGTCGACGAAGAGCGCCACTGTGTACTGGCCGGCCGGCCAGCCGGAGGGCTTGGAGATGTGGAACTCGGTGGCCTTGGGCCCGGCCGCGGCGATGCGCTGGGTGGTGTCACTGACGAGGGTGGCCTTCGGGCCAAAGGTCCACTTCGTGTGGAGCGCCACTTGCGGGGCGATGCCCTCGGAGACGACGGCCAGGTAGATGGTGTCCTTTGGGCCGAAGGTGTCGGTGGGTGCCGTCACCCGGTTGTCGATGCCCACGGCCTTCCCCAGCTCGAGGACGGTCACCGCGAAAGGAGGCGGCGGCGGAGGAGGTGGGGTGGGGGCTTGCACCGGGGCCGGTGGTGGCGGCGGCGGCGCGGGTTTGCTGCAGCCAAAGAGGGTGGCGGCGGCGGCCAACAGGCCGAGCGTCAGAGCTCCGCGAAACCGTGTCATAGAGACCTCGTTTTGGGAGAGGACGGCGAAAAACGAAGGAGCGTCAGCTGCCGGGAATCTTCAACACCTGCCCCGGGTAAATGAGGTCCGGGTTCTTGATGGTGTCCTTGTTCGCCTCGTAGATGAGCCGCCACTTCTGGGCGTCCCCCATCAACGTTTTGGCGATTTTGGAGAGACTGTCGCCCTTCACCACGGTGTAAGTCCGCTGCTGCTTGGGGTCGAGTGACACGGACGAGCCGCCAGCTTGGACGTCTGAGAAGTCCGGGTCGTCATCAGGTGAAGCCATCACATCCTCCCCGGGGTGGGTTGCGCCCGCGCAGTCTGGACAGCCCACCGCGCACCCGTCAACCCGGCCCCGGGTGCCGCTTGCGAGCTGCTTTGCCCACTGGCGAGCAGTCTGGGCCCACGCCCCTGCGGACGCTTGGCGGGGGGCCCGCGAGGAAAGCGCCGCCCCTGGCTCAACCCCAGGGCGGCGGGGCGGCCTCAGGGTGGCGAAAACGTCTGCGTGCGCACGGTGGCTGCGCTGATGGCGCTGCTTCCCCAGGGAAAGTCGAAGTACTGGTTGACGACCCACTCCCCCAGGAGCCCGGAGCTCCCCGGGTAGAACGGCCCGTCCATAATGGGACCGGGCAGTTGGTCCTTGGTGGTCGAGCCGTCCAGGACGGCAATCCACCGCACATTGCCGCCTGAGGTGTAAGGGAAGCTCAGCACATTGTCCGTCCGAAAACTGCTCCCGACGTCGACGGTGAAGTCGCCGCCCGGCCGGGCAAAGGGCCCGGGGTTGTAGGTGTTGCCGGTGACGCCCGCCGACACGCCGTAGCTGGCCGGCGTCATGCTGTGCACCCGCCCCCAAATCCAGTTGCTCTGCGCGCCGAGGGTTTGGCTCACCTGGTCATAACTTGCAGCCATGTCTGTTTGGGCCTGCGCCGCGCAATTGCTGTTTGCACAGAAGCTCTGGTACGGCGCCGGCAGCCCGGGGGTGAGCATGAACAGCACGGCCTTGAGGGCGTTGACCGGGTTGATGCCCTGCCCGGCGGCGGCCAGGGGTGCAAGGAAGATGTCCGAAATGTACCGGTTGAGAAAGGCGTGGAAGAGAAGGCACGCGGCCGAGTCGGTGGCGTTGGTGCCGCTCGTGTCGGGCGGGCTTGCCACCGGGTCGGTCCCGGTCAGCCCGCTTGGACAATTCAGGCCGTCCGTCTGCCAGGTCCCGAGGAGCTTCATCGCCGCGGCGTAGGAGCCGGTGGTGGAGGTTGCCGCTGGAAGCAGCGGGAGGAAGGCGGCGGCGATGGTGGCGACGTGGTCGGTCTGAATGGCCTCCATGTCCGAGACCGACACCTTCCCGCCGTCGGCGGTGAAAGAGGCGAGCAGCGAGTCAATGCGAGCGGCCCTGAAGGCGGTCGGGTCATCCCAGGCAAAGCTCAGGTAAGGCACGGCCGGAGGGCCGCTCGACATCAGCCCCAGTGAGAGCGGGGCGGGGACGGTGGGGTCCGTCGTGCAATTCTGTGCCCAGGGAGCGGCGTTGGCGGTGGCGAAGTACCCCTTGGCCGGGTTCTTCCCCTGCGGCAGCTGAGCGTCCGGGACCCAGAGGCCCCCGTCTGCGCCGCCCCACTCGGCCACCCCCACGCCCGGCAGTGCCGCCCAGGGCAGCAAGGTAAACGTCCCCGCCGGGCCGAGATTGGCCACGTTTCCAGCCCACGGCCTTTGAGGGACGAAGGCGTGCGGGTCATAGCCAATGTTTCCGCTGTCGTCGGCGATGACGAGATTCTGGGCGCCGGTGTCGAAGTTGGCGAAGGCGGCGAAGGCCGCGTCGACGTTGGCCGCGGTGAGCAGCCCGAGGAAGGCCTTCAACGGGTTACACGGCCCGTTGCTCGTTTCGCCGCAGCGGTTCACCTCCAGCCCCGTCCAGCGCCAGCTGAGGTACTGCGTCGGCGACAGCTGCTGGATGAAGGCCCCGTGGACGGGTGACATGTTCACGACGTAGGGCACCGTCATGGTGTCGTTGGCCGTGCCGACGCTGCCGGTGCGGACGGTGATGGGTGAGCTCACCGAAAGGATGGGAATCTCGTTGCCCGGGGGGCCGAAGAGAATTTTCCCTGTCGCCGGGTCGATGGTCTCGAGGTAGACGTCGGTGACGTCGTACCCGACGACGGTCACCCCCCAGCCGATGTGCGCGCTCCGGCCGATTTCGTAGGCAGGAGTCCCGGGGAAGGAAGCGCCCAGCGCTTCCAACCCGTCAGCCGACGTCATTGAAGAGAGATGGAAGTAGGGGGGGTACTGGAGCGTCAGGTGCGGGTCATTGGCCACCATGCTGGCCCCGCTGGCGGAGGAGCTTCCCATCACCACCCAGTTGTTGGAGCCAGCTCGCTCCGTGCCGCTGCTGAAGGGCTGCTTCAGCACCTTCAGTCGTGCCGACAGGCCGCTCAACGCCTGGGCGCCACCGGGAAACGCCGGGACCGACAGGTTGGACTTGAAAGGTGTAGCCGGCCTCGAGGCGGACGGTGGCGGGCTGGCGGTGGCGGCGGCGGTGATGGTGTACGCGTTGGGGACGGGCTGCTGGCAGCGCAGCCAGGCGTTGACTTTGGCCAAGTCCTCAGCGGGCCCTTGCGCATACAGCTCGAGGAATTGGGTGTTGTCGATTTCGTCGGAGAGCGTCTCGGAGAGCTGCCATTGGAACAACCGAGTGATGGCCAGCGTGTCGCTCGGCATCCACATTTCCACCACCGAGGGGCCGAGGGTGAAGGGGATGGCCAGCTGGCTGTACTCGGCCGGGAAGGGCGCGCTCGAGTCCCCGGCCTGCATCGCCGAGATGTAGGCATTCACCCCATTGGAATAGGCCTGAAGCAGGTTGAGCTCGTCCGGGTCGAGTTCGGGCAGCAAGGCGTCCCCCAGGGCCTTGCCCGGCGGGTTGCTGAAGGGGGTGGTGAAGAGCGTCCGAAGCTGCTGGTCCTGCGAAAGCGCGTTCTCCCCGAGAATCTCGGAGAGCTTTCCCTCCGCCTCGCGGCGGAGGAAGTCCATCTCGAAGAGTCGGTCGTGCGCATGCAGGTACCCCAGCACGGCGATGCAGTCCGGCTGCGTCTGGCAGCTAATATTGGGGATGTCGCGCGCGTCGTAGGTGACGGTGACTGCCGCTTTGAGAATGGGGATGGTTTGCGCGGTCACCACCGTCGGCCCGAGGTTTATGGCGGCCGAGGCGCTCGCCCCGTTGACGCTCGCCGTCAGCGTGACGCTGGTGGCGCTGCCGATGGCCGCCGGCGGGGTGTAGACGACGCTGCGCCCGGTTGTCGGTGAAATGGTGCCCGCCCCGGTGGCTGGCGACAGCGACCACGTCACATTGTTGCTGGTGTTGTAAGTGCGGGCGGTGAAGCCCGTCGAATTTCCACCCGGCGCGGCCGTCACCGGCCCGGAAGGGGTGATGGTGACAGCGACGGTGCCGCCGCTGCTGGTGGAGGTGCTGCAACCGGCGGCCACCACGGTGAGGACAGCCGACACCAAGGCCAGCGGGAGACGAGCGCGCATGCGGAACACCCCAAGAGAGCGGAAAAGGAAGCGCATCGCTCGCGCGTGTTGACCGGCAAGTCAACAACAGAACGACGACGCGCCGCGGTAAATTCTGCTGGCCCGTGCGCCGAGCGCACGTGACACAAAGTCTCTCACAGCCCCTGAGGCTCTCGGGGCTTCTGGGACAACAGAGTCCCCCCCAAGCTCGTTCGGAGAACAGGCAGCCGGGCACACTGCTCCCCCGTTTAGGCAGGCTCTTGCTGCGTCATGCAGTGCAGGGTGCCCAGGCCCCACACCAAGTCCAGCGCGTGGATGCCCACCACCTCGCGCCCGGGGAAGAGACGGGCCAGCGTCCCCAGCGCCACGCGGTCGGCCGGGTCATTAAAAGTCGGCACCAGGACGTGCCGGTTGGCGATGTAGAAGTTGGCGTAGCTGGCCGGCAGCCGTTGGCCATTCCATTCCACACACCCTGGCATGGGCAAAGGGACGACGTGCAGCGGCCGCCCGTCGGCGTCCGTCATGGAAGCCAGGCGCCGGCGGTTGTCCTCCAGCCGCGCGTAGTTGGCGTCGCTGCGCTTTCTCTCGGTGGCCAGCACCACGGTGGTTTCGTCGACGAAGCGTGCCAAGTCATCCACGTGTCCGTGGGTGTCGTCGCCGACTATCCCTTCGCCCAGCCACAGCACCTTGCGAATGCCGAGGTACTCCTTCAGCAAGCCCTCCAAGGCCGACTGCGACAGCCCGGGGTTGCGCGCCTGGATGGGGGACAGCAAACACTCCTCGGTGGTGAGCAGCGTCCCGGCCCCGTTGACGTCAATGCTTCCGCCCTCCAGCACCACCTCTTGAAGCTTCCCGCCAAAGCGCGCCGTCGGCTTCCACTGCCGGCGCTTCTGCGCGCGGGCGATGCGGTCCGGGACTGCGTCGTCCTGGTGGTGGTTGGAGTACTTGGCCCAGCCGTTAAAGCGCCAATGGGTGAGGGCCACCTCGCCGTCCGCGTGCTTGACGAAGAGCGGCCCGTGGTCGCGCGTCCAGGCTCGGTCCGTGGGGAAGGAGAAGAAGTCCACCTGAGCCAAGTCCACGCCCGCCCTCTGCAAAAGACGGCGGGCCCGCCCCTCCTCCGGCTTGCCATTCACCTCGAGACGCACCCGCTCCGAGCCGGAGAGCCAGCGCACCAGGTCCGCGTAGGCAAATGGGATGGCGGGAAACTTCCCGGGCCAGTCTGTCCGCTCGTGCGGCCAGGCCAGCCAGGTGGCGGCGTGCGGCTCCCACTCCGCCGGCATGCGGAAGCCCAATGCCGCGGGAGTCCTCTTCATTCGTCCAGCATGCGCCGGGTGAGGGGGGCGTAGGCGTCAATGCGTCGGTCGCGGAGGAAGGGCCAGTTGCGCCGCACTTCCTCGGTGCGGGCCGGGTCGCATCGCACCACCAGCACCTCCTCCTCGGTGCGCGAGGCCTCGGCCAGCACCACGCCGAAAGGGTCCGCCACGAAGCTTCCTCCCCAGAATTCGAGGCCCCCGCCGGGCGGCCCCTCGTGGCCCACCCGGTTGACGGCTGCCACGAAGAGGCCGTTGGCGATGGCGTGGGAGCGCTGAATGGTTTGCCAGGCCGAGGCCTGGGACGGGCCATGCTCGGCCTTCTCTTGGGGGTGCCAGCCGATGGCGGTTGGGTAGAAGAGAATGTCCGCGCCGGTGAGGGCGGTGAGCCGGGCTGCCTCCGGGTACCACTGGTCCCAGCAGATGAGTGTGCCGAGCCGCCCGTGGGCCGTCTCGAAGCTCTTGAAGCCGAGGTCTCCAGGGGTGAAATAAAACTTCTCGTAAAAGAGCGGGTCATCCGGAATGTGCATTTTCCGGTAGAGGCCGCGGCTGGAGCCGTCGGCGTCCAGCACCACCACGGTGTTGTGGTAGAGGCCGGGGGCGCGCTTCTCGAAGAGGCTCGCCAGGATGACGACTTTCAGCTCCTTGGCCAGCGGCCCCAGGCGCTCCGTCGACGGCCCGGGAATGGGCTCGGCCAAGTCGAAGAGGGCGACGTCCTCGCGCTGGCAGAAGTATTGGCTGCGAAACAACTCCGGCAGGCAAACCACCTGCGCGCCGCGCTGAGCCGCTTCGCGGATGCGCACCACGGCGTTTTCCAAGTTTTCGGCTGGGTTTACCGAGCAGCGCAGCTGCACCAGTCCCACCGTGAAGGGCTTTTTGTCGCTCATGGTCGGCTGCGGACGCTGCCCAGGCGCGCGCCCGGCTGTCAACCGCAAGCGCTCTCCTTAAGGGGGCGACTGCCCGGCCGCCATCAGCCTCTCCAGCTCGGCCGGCTCCTTGGGGATGGCGCCGGTGAGGAGCTGGGCCCCGGTTGGGGTGATGAGAATCTCGTCCTCGATGCGCACCCCGAAGCCCCGCTGCGGCAGGTAGATGCCAGGCTCGACGGTGATGACGGCGCCGGCCGGCAGCGGCGCGTCGTAGTCCCCCCGGTCGTGCACTTCCAGCCCGACGAAGTGGCAGCAGGGATGGATGTAGTAGTCGTAGTAGCCCGCCTCTTGGATGACTCGACGGGTGGCCTGGTCGATGTCTCCGACGCGGACGCCGGCCTTGGCGGCGGCGATACCCGCTGCCTGGGCCCGCAGGACGACGTCGTAAATGGCCCGCTGCTCGGGCGTGAATTTGCCGCTCACCGGCAGGGTGCGGGTGACGTCGGCTGCGTAGTATTCCGCCTCGCCAGCGACATCCATGAGGATGAGCTCGCCGGCCTTCATCACGCGGTCGTCCTTGCCGTAATGCAGGAAGGTGGAGTCCGAGCCCGAGCCGACGATGGAGTCATAGGCAACGTGCCGCGAGCCGGCTTTGCGAAAGGCTGCCTCCACGGCGTCCTTCACCTCGTACTCATGCGCGCCGGGGTGCACCGCTTTGAGGCCCGCCGCATGCCCGGCCGCCGTGTAGACAATGGCCTGGCGCATGAGGGCCAGCTCCTCGGGCTCCTTCACCTCCCGCATCCGGGCGAGGGTGCCATTCAAGTCATTCACTTTGCAGCCGTACGTCCGCTCGAGGGCCTTACTGTAGGCCTCCATCACTTTGGGCCTTGGTGCCGGCTCGGCTTTGAAGTCTCCGAGGAAGGTCAGCCCACCCCGGTACAGGCACGCCGCCACCAGGGCCGCCGGCAGCATCCGACTGCGGTGGAGGACGGCGAAGCCGGTGGCCACCTCCAGGGCCTTGCTGGGCAGCTCGGCCCGCGCGCCATAGACGCGCTCGGCCTCCACGTCGCGGGAGGACAGAAAGAGGGCCTCCCGCGCAGCTGTCCAGAAGGGGGTGGCCGGGGCGGTGGGCTCGAGCAAGAGGGCCGCGCCCTCCTCGTCGATGCCGGTGAGGTAGTAGAAGTCCATCCCCTCGCGGAGGCCCTCGAAGCGCATCTCGTTCACCACCAGCGCCGCGCCCGTCTTGAAGCTGTCCATCAACGCGCGCCGCCGACGCCGGTAGACGTCTGCGCCAAGCGTCCCGCGCGGGCCCACCAACGGCAGCTCCGGCATTCCCGCCAGCGGGGCCACCAGCGGGGCCGCCGGCGGCGCCAACCCCTCGTCGGCCGCGTGGGCCCTGGGGAAGAGGCCAAGCACAGAAAGCAGGACGAGGCGGACGGACGCGCTTCGGCGCAAGGGGTGGGCCATGAGGGCACTCTCCCAAGCACCCGCCTGCCAGGGGAAGCGCCAACTTGCAGCCGGCACCCCAAAGCGGGCCCGAAAGGTGCCGGAGGCGTGTTTCTCAGGCCCGCCGCAAAGAGGGCGCGCGCAGTCGGCGCAGCTGCTGGTGGGCAATTTCCCCCAGCGTCCGCAGCGCGGCGTGGATGCGCTCGTCGTCGGGGATGCCGGTGTTGATGCGGATGCAGCTGGGGTAGCCGGTGCCGGTGGCCGAGAAGATGGGACCCGGCGCGACCGCGATGCCGCGCTCGAGCGCCTCGGCGTGCAGTGCCAGCGCGTCGGCGCCGTCCGGCATTTGCACCCACAACAGCGTGCCGCCGTCAGGACGGGTGATGCGCGTTCCCTCGGGAAACACCTGACTCAGCGTGTTTCGCATGCGTTCCATCTGCCCGGCCAGAGTGCGCCTCAGGGTGCGCAGGTGCCGGTCATAGCCTCCGGCCTGGAGCAGCTCGGCGATGGCCATCTGCAACAGGGTGGGCGTGGCCACCGTCTGCGCGAATTTCAAGAGCTCCACCCGCTCGGTGAAGCGGCCGGGCGCCGCCCACCCCACCCGCCAGCCGGGGGCCAGCGTCTTGCTGAAGGAGCCGCACAGCATCACCCAGCCGTCCTTGTCCCAGGCCTTGGCGGCGCGCGGGCGCAAGGGCCCGAAGTGCAAGTCCCCGTAAATGTCATCCTCGATGAGCGGCACTTCGGCCCGTCGCACCAGCTCCACCAGCTCCTGCTTGCGAGCGTCGGGCATGACGGTGCCGAGGGGGTTGCTGAAGTTGGTGACGACCAGGACTGCCCGCACCGGGTGCCGACGAAGGGCCTCGGCCAGGGCGTCCAGCTGGATGCCGTCGCGGGGGTGGGTGGGGATTTCCAGTGCCCTCAGGCCGAGGGCCTCCACCACCCGCAGCACGCCGTAGTAGGCCGGCGACTCGAGCGCCACAATGTCTCCCGGTCGGGCGACGGCCAGAAGGCAAAGCGAGACGGCCTCGCTTGCCCCACAGGTGGTGATGAAGTCCTCCGCGGCGAGGGTGCACCCCCAAGTCAGCGAGCGCCGGGCAAGCTGCTGCCGCAAGGGCGGCCAGCCCGGGGGCATGTCGTACTCCAGGCCCACCGCCCCCACCTCGCGGGCCAGCGCCGCCAGCACCCGGTTGAGCGGCTTACTGGGAAGCAGCTTTGTGGAGGGCACCGCGGCGCCGAGTTGCACCATGCGCTCGTCTCTTGCGGCCGCGTAGACGCGGCGCACGAGGTCGCTCACCTCCGGCTCGGCGGCACGGCGCGAGGGGCGGCTGGTGGAGGGCTCCGGTGCCGGGGCCGGACGGACGGGAAGCCGCACGTAATGGCCGGACTGCGGCCGTGCCTCCACCAAGTCCCGGGCCTCGAGCAGCTGGTAGGCCTGCAGCACGGTAGAGACGCTCACCCGCTCCTGAAGCGAGAGTTCCCGCACCGAGGGAAGTCGGTCTCCCGGGGTGAGGATGCCGGCGGCGATGGCGTCGCTCAGTTTTTCCGCCACCCGCTCGAAGAGCAGCGTCCGGTGGGCCCGCACGGGCTGTGCCATGAAGCGTCTCCTCTTCCTTGCGAGCGCGCGGTGGGGCGCCTTCGAGGAGGGGGCTTTAACCGGCGGGCGGCTGAGGGACCAGCGCAGTTTGAACCGAGGGGATGGCCCTCTTGCTTGTACTGTGCTGGCCGGGGGGCCAGCGCCTCAGTAGCGCCAGCTGGTTGTGTCCGCGCCCGCTGGCGCCGTCTTCAAGAAATGCGCGACCAGGAGCGGGATGAAGCGGGAGTGGTAGGTGAGGCGTGACTCGAAATTCATGTGCTCCGCGTCCCCGCTCCAGCAGTGCCCGTCGCGCTCGCCGTAGTGCACCACTGCGTCCGAGGGCGGGTTGGACGTCGAGCGGAGGAAGGCGTCCAGGCGGCGCACCGCACCGTCGAGGAAGTAGGTGTCGAGGTTTCCGACGTTCACCCACAGCTTTCCCTGCAGCTTGGGGCCGAGGGTGGCCCAGTCCCGCTTTAAAATGTGGGTCAAGTCGTAGTGCTCGTGCCAGTAGCGAGCCACCTCGGCGTCCACGGTGCCGGTGCGCTTGTCCCAAATTCGCTTCGGGTAGCCGTCCGGCCCCACCGGCGAGTAGACGGCCTCCCAGGCGTCGAATTGGCCGCCCGAGCGCGTGCTGGCTCCGGCCACCAGCTCCACCAGGTTGTCCTGCTCTATGGTGCTCTTGGTGTAGCCGTCAGCGTTTCGGGTAGAAGAGCGCGGCGTGCGCCGGAAGGTGCCCTCGCTGAAGTAGGCATTCTTGTCGGTGGAGAGGTCCACCGTCATGAAGGCGCTGAAGTCGACCGGGTCCGGGCAGTTGGCGATGGCTCCGTTGTAGGCGTCTGGGTACAGCACCTGGTCGGCCAGGGAAATCCACCCGCCGGTGGAACCGCCATACAGGCCCCGGGCCCAGGGCCCGAGGCCTCGGTACGTCTTCTCCAGGTAGGGCACCAGCTCCTCGGTAATGGCATCGCCGTAGGGGCCGACGTTGGCCGAATTCACCGCGTACGAGTCGTCGTAAAAGGGGTTGGCGTGTTGGAGCTGGACGAGCAGCACGCGGGGAAACCCAGGCCCCGTCCACTGCTGATGAAAGCGCCAGCCGTACTCCTGCACCATGCGGGTGTAGCCGTATGGCACGCAGTCCTCGTGGCCGTTGGGGCAGTGACGGGCGAGGCCGGCCAAGTCCACGGGCGGAAGCTGAGCCTCGGGCGGCTCTCCGCGGTAACCGTCCAGGGTGGGCGAGAAGTGCGACTCGTAAATGACGAGGGGGTAGTGCGCCTCGGTGTGGCTGTCCCAGCCCTCGGGCAAAAGCACCAGCGCGCTGAGGAAGGTGTCTCGCCCCCAGAAGCGAGACAGCTTCTCGCTGCGAAAGTGCACGTGCTTCAAGTACTGGGTGTCGGCCGGCGTGGGCAGCTCCGGCAGCGCGCGGTCGAGCTGCAGCGCCACCGTCCACCCGGTGTGAGGGTTGACGTACACACGCCGCGGCGTGGAGACGAGGTTTCCCGGGGCCTTGTTCCACTGCTGCCCCTCGCCCCGGTCCGGCGGCAGTTTCACCACGCTGCCGTCGGCGCGGCGAAACGTCTCGTAGCGGTGTAGGACGGCCTGCACCCAATACTCGCCGGGCGGAAGCGTGCCGAGCGCAGCCATTGGGTAGCCCAGGGTGTCCGCATCCAGGACGGCTTCGGCGCCTGGTTTCCAGTCGTTGACGTCGACGCCGAAGACTTGGGGCGTGGCGTCGCTGCTGTTTTCGATGTCGAGCTGGAGTCGGGGTTCCGGAGTGTCGGCCACGGCGATGAGCACCAGCAGCCGCCCGTCGAGGGGGCCCGGTGCCAGCGCCGCCGGATAGCGGACGGCGAAGCGCAACGGCACCGACGCCGTCGTTGGCTCTGGGGGAAGTGTCTGGCAGGAGAGGAGGACTGGCAGAAAAACACTGAGGACGAGCAGACGCATGGTGCCTTTCAGGGTGCGTGTTTCTCTAGAGGCCTTTTGTCGAGGGCCGTCGCCGGAGAAAGAGCGCGGCCCAAAGAAGCAGCAGCCCGAGGCTGGGGGAAGCCGTGCCGGAGGACGCGCAGCCTCCGCCGCTCGAGGCGGCCCCCACGCTGACAGTGAGCGCGGCGGAATGTCCCATCGGCTGCGACGGGGTTGTCCCCACCAGTGTCACGGCGGTGGAGGGCGCCTCCGGGGCCCCGGCCGTGGCGCTGAGCGTCACGGTGGAGGCATTCCCGGCCGTCACCAAGGCGGGACTGAAGCTGGCGCTGACCCCGCCCGGAAGCGCAACGAAGCGTAAGGCGATGGGCTCGGCAGTGCCCGACGCGGTGGTGGTGACGGTGAGCTGCGCGCTGCCGCCCACCGGCACGAGCACGCTCTGCGGTGCCACCTGAAAGCTGAAGTCGCTGAAGGCGTTGGAGACGGTGACATTGATGGAGGCCGAGCCGGTGGCGCCGTCGGAGTCCTTTACCGTCGCGTTGATGGTGTGGCTGCCGTTGGCCGTGGCGCGCGTATCCCACTGGACGCTGGTGACACTGCCCGAGGAAAGCGGTGCGTTGTTGTCGATGCCGATGGTGATGCGCGACAGGGCCACGTTCGCTCCGGGCACGGCGGCCACCTGCACCGTGACGGCCCCGCTCAGCGTGGCTCCCTGCGTCGGGGTGCTGATGGAAACAGTGGGGGGCGTGTTCACCTGAACGACGCCGGTGGTGGCGTGCCCGAGCGGCTGACTTGCACTGACGCCCCTCACCAGCATGGTGGAGGGAGCGGCGCCGGGCGCGCTTGGCGAGGCGGTCAGCGTGAGGAGAGCGGTGGAGGCGCCCGGCGTCAGCGTCGAGGGGCTGAAGGAGGCGGTCACCCCCGGCGGCAGTCCGGCCACCGCCGACGAGAGGGACACCGGCTCGGCGCTGCCGAACGTCACCAGTCCGCCCACCGTCACCGTCTGGCTGGTTCCAGGCAGCAGCACCACGGCGGTGGGAGACAAAAAGAGGCTCCAGTCGTTGTCCGAGGCCACCAGTTGCACCAGCAGGGCCGCCGAATGCGTCGCCGTGCCGGTGGCACGGACGACCAGGACGCCGTCTCGAAGGAGCACCGCATTTGGCTCGGCCGACACGGTGAGGTTGGCGACGCCGCCGACGCTCAGCGAGGCGTTGTCAAACCCAGCGTCCACGCCCGGCGGCGATTCGGTGACAGTCAGCGTCAGGGACTGCGGGGTGCCGTTGGTGAGGGTGGTGACGACTGGAATGGCGGTGGCTGTCGTCCCCGGCAGCAGCGTGAGGGTGTTGGGGGCGAGCGCAATGGAGTAGTCGTCGGTGTCGAAGTGGCTGCTGACGCAGGCGGCGACATTCGGCTGGAGCGCCACGTTTGCGTTCCACACGGCCTCGGAGAAGAGCTGCTGGATGACGTAGCAGCCGGCGTCGACGGAAGGGGTGCAGCCGGTGAGTCCATTCTCGCCGACGCTGTCCGGGTGCTGGTCGCACAGGTCGGCAATCTCGGTGTCGGAGGGGGTCGCCTCCACGGTGTTAAACCAGGCCAGTGGGTAGTCGGCGACGCTGCTGACCAGGCCAATGGCGGTGTCGGTGGTGGACTCGGCCAGCTCATGCGAGGCGACGAGGCAGGTGTTCTCGAACGTCGTCCCGGGGCCACAGCCGTTCTCGCAACCGTTGGCTCCGACGTCGGGCACCACGGCGTAGGCAACATTTTGCGCTGGGCCGCCCTGGTAGGTGCCCAAGTAACTGCTGTGGTAGGCGCAGTACTGCTTACAGGAGACTGCCTCCGGGTCGCTAATCACCACGCTGGCCGGAAAGTGCACCATGTACACGGTGTGGGCGTCCGGCACCGGAAGAGACCCATTGCGAATTTGCCAGTCGAGCTCGCTCTGGATGTCCGCATCGCTGATGCAGGTGAGTTGCCCGCCGGGCGTGCACAGTGGGTAGGCCTGGGACAGGCCGGGCAGCGTGTAGCTGCCGGCGAACGTCCCGCGGCCGATGACTTGCTGGGTGCCAGGCTGGCCCTGGTGGCTCCCCACTTGGGCCGCGAGAGTGGTGGAGTACTCGGTCAGCCAGTCCACCCATTCGCTGTTGGTGGCGGCGGCATAGAAGCCGCCCACGCCCAAGGCGACGTCCGGGCTGACCGCGATGCTCCACAGGACGGCGTACACCTTGGCGTTGGAGAGAACGGGGCCGCCGAAGTACTGAATGTCGGCGGTGCAGGTGATGGGCTTGCCCATGGCGGTGTAGCAGGTGGGTTCAGTCGCGTCCTCTCCGCGGGACAAGCTGCCGGCTCGCCACTGCGAGGTTTCGGAGGCGGGCCGCAAGGGCTGGTAATGCGGAGGCCCCACGCGCTGGACGTCAGCGAGGGCCGGGGTGACGAGGAGCACCGATGCGGCGGCGAAGAGACGCGTCAGCATGCCAAGGGGCTCCCTACCCCAATTGCGAGCCCGGAGGGGACGGCTTCCTTCACGGCGCGGACAAGCGGCTGGCTTTGTTGCCTGCTTCAGCCTGACAGCCAAGGCCCTCCGTTGGGAGGGGTAGAGTTTCACGCTTCGCCCTTGGGGTGGGGCAGATGGCCGGCGGACGAGCCACGCCGCCAGGGCGGTGGCGCGGTGGCTGCAAACCTCGCAAGCCCTCCCCAGGGACTGTCGAGGCAGGCCACCTAGAGGCCGACAGGCCTTGGGCCACCGGGCCCTCGCCTTGCGTGCGTGGGCTCGGGTGCATTACAGACTGAGGGTAGACTGGCGCCCAAAGGGTGCCGCCACAAGGAATGCAGAGCCTTCGCCGACAACGCCCTAGCAGTCGCCGTGTGGCGGACGGCCTGGCTCTCTTCCTGGTGGGCCTGCAGCTTTTGGGGCTGGCGCACTTCGCGCTCGAGCGCCACGGCGTCTGCTGGGAGCACGGCACCGTCACCGAGCTCGGCCGCGCAGAGCGCGTCGCTTCTGTCCCGGAGGCGCTGGACGCGGACGTCGGCCTGCACGCGGGCCAGTCCGCCAGCCAACTCGAGGACCAGGACGACCACCACTGCCCGGTGCAGGCCTCGCGCCGTCACTGGGGGGCACCACCGGCGCATGCTGCGCCGGCGCTTCCAAGCGTTGCAGCGAGCGGCGTCCGCCCCCTGAGCGCTGCCGCGCGCCGTCCTGACGCGGCCATCCTGTTGCGCGCGCCCAAGCAGTCTCCGCCGCCGACGGCTTAGCGTTTTTTTGTCGGGCGGGTGCGTCTCTGCACAGCCCTTGGGCCCGCCGTCCGTGGGGCCCGACGGGCCCCGCAGAAAGCGCGGCCGCCGCCCCCCGTAGAGCCTTCAGCGGCATTTCCCAGAATTTCTTGGGTAGTCCCCGCCCCCTTCCTGAAGGAGGCGGGCCCATCCCACGCGAGGAAGCACATGGGCATCGTCGAGCATCTCAAACACGTCCTCTTAGACCTGCGCGCTGCGTGGGTGCTGTGGATTCTCCTCATCCTCTCGGTGGCCAGCGTCCTGCTTATCGCCGAGCGAACTTTCTTCTTCCGGTCGCTGCGCGACGACGTACGCCGGCTAGCGCGTGAGCTGGACGTCCTCCTGCGCGCTGGGCGCTACCGCGAGGCCATCGAGACGATGGCCCGCTCTCCCTCCCCGGAGGCGGCGGCCGTCCTGGCCGGTCTGCGGAACGCGGACTTAGGCCCAATGGCCGCGGAGAAGGCCATCGGCGGGGCGCTGGCCCTGGAGAGAACGCGCATGGAGCGCGGCCTGGCCTTCCTCGGTACGCTCGGAAACAACGCCCCCTTCGTCGGGCTCCTTGGCACCGTCATCGGGATTATTGAAGCCTTCGAGGTGCTCGGCCGCACCGAGGGGGCGGGAGCCACCGGCGGGGCGCTGGCACCGCAAGCCATCATGGGCAGCATCTCGGAGGCGTTGGTGGCCACCGCGGTGGGCCTGGCGGTCGCCATCCCGGCGGTGGCGGCCTTCAACTACTTCCAGCGGCGCATCTCCACCATCCTGGCCCGAAGCGAGGCGCTCACCAGCGTGCTGCTGGCACACCTCAACGCCGAGGAGCCGGCGCTGCCCGTGGCCAACTCTCAAGCTGAGCCGGCGAGGGGTGGCTGATGGCGGCCAGCAACCAAGACAACGGCACGAGTGGCCTCATCGCCGGCATCAACGTCACGCCGCTGGTGGACGTGGTGTTGGTGCTCCTCATCATCTTCATCGTCACCGCCCGCATGGTGGTGGCGCCCAACGCCGCATTGAAGCTCACTCTGCCCACCGCCTCCAGTGGCGAGCAGGTGACGCCGGTGTTTGCAGTCACCCTGACGCGGGATGGGGTGAGCCGAGTCAACGGCCAGCCGGTGGCCTCCGACGCGGCGTTTCTCTCGCTCGCCCGTTCCGAGCACCAGAGGCACCCGGATTTGCGCGCCGTCATCCAAGCGGACGGCGAGGTGCACCATGCCCGGGTGGTGAAGGCGATGGACCTGCTGTCTCAGGCGGGCGTGACGCAAATTGCCTTCGCCGTCCAACCGGACACTGCTGCGCCGTGAGTCCAGCCCGCCGCAAGGGCTACGTCCTCAAGTACCGCGTTCCACACGCGGCCGTGGGGGACGTGTCGGGCGGCCCCTACGGCATTGCCGAGCGCATCGGCGGCCACAGCGCGGCCTGGCGCTGGCCGACGGCGTTGGGGGTGACGCTGGCGGTACACGCCTTGCTCGTCTTCCTGGCAGTCCTCGGCGACCGGGAGCATGGGCCCGTCGTTCGCCGGGAGTCGCAGGTGGTGACGCTAGAGCATCCGCCAGCCCCGCCGGCTGAGCCGCCACCGCCCGAGCCACCGCCGCCGCCCCGGCCGCACCGCGCCGCTCCCTCTGCCGCGGCCGGCAAGGTGGTGGCCGCCGTGGCCAACCCCAATCAGCCGGTGGACTTGACGTCCTTCTCCATGCCGGTGGGGCAGAGCGACGCCTACGCCGGCGGCTTCACGGCCGCCTCCGGCACCTCGACGGTGGCTGTGGCGCAGCCGATGCGGGTGGTGCGCCCGAGCGGCAAGGCGCGGCCAGCGAGCCCGGCCCGTCGGGACTGGAGTTGCCCCTGGCCCGAGGAGGAGCAGTCCTCGGACTTGCACGAGGCCCTGGTGCGCATCCGCATCCACGTGGCGGCGGACGGCCGAGCCCGGGCGGTGGACGTCCTCGACAGCCCCAAGGAGTCTTTCTCCGAGGCCGCCCAGGCCTGCGCGCTCGGCGAGCCTTTCCGTCCGGAGCTGGACGACGACGGCCGCAGTGTGGCCGGTCTCACCCCACCCATCACGGTGCACTTCGTCAGATGACACCACCCCGACTGCTGCTTTGCGTCGTCTTCCTGTGGGGCAGTCTGGCTCGGGCGGACATTGTTGCGCCGACTGTCGTGGACAGTCCGGCGGCCATTTACCCGGCGGGCTCCACCCTGCAGGCCTCCGTCGTCACCCGGGTGACGGTGGACGCCGACGGCAAGGTGACGGAAGCGGAAGTGGTGCAGAGTGGAGGGCCGGCCTTCGACGCCGCCGCGCTGGAGGCGGTGAAGCGGTGGACGTTTCACCCGGCGCTGCGCGATGGGGCGCCCGTTCCGGCCCGCATCCGAATTCCTTTCCGTTTCGAACCGCCCTCGCCTCCACCACCTTCAGCCGACGCCGGGCCGCCGCCAATTTCCAGTGGAGCGCCCGGGCCCGGACACCCGGTGGTGGTGCCGTTGCCGGCCCCCCCGCCAGGCCCGCCGAGCCCGGCCGAGCCCGAGTCCATCGAGGACGTCACCGTCCGGGGCACCCGCCACCAGGACTTCGGCACGGGCGACTTTCAAATTGAGTTAGGCGAGCTCGCCTCCACCGTCGGGGCGACGGCTGCCAAAGCCCTGGAGCTGGCGCCGGGCATCGTCATCGGCGACGAAGGCGGCCTCGGGCATGCGCAGCAAATTATTCTGCGGGGCTTCAACGCCGACCAGGGCACGGCGGTGGAGATGACATTCAACGGCATCCCCATCAACCAGGTGTCCAACACCGACGCCCAAGGCTACGCCGACCTCAACTTCCTCATTCCCGAGGTGGTGCGCGAGGTGGTGGTGCTGGAAGGCCCCTATGACCCGCGCCAGGGGGACTTCGCCGCCGCTGGCAGCGCCGACTTTGAGCTGGGGGTACTCGAGCGAGGGACCCGCCTGCAATTCACCTACGGCAGCTTCGGGACCGCCCGGTTTCTCGGCATCATCGCTCCCAACGAGGAGCGTACCGGCACCTTCCTCGCCTTCTCCTACGTCACCACCAACGGCTACGGCGCCAATCGCTCCGGGACGGCGGTCAGCGCCATGGGCCAATACGAAGGCACCTTGGGGGCCAAGGGGCTGTGGCACCTGTTAGCGACTGGCTACGCGGTGCAGAACCAGTCCGCCGGGGCCGTGCGGCAGGACGACGTGCAGGCTGGGCTGGTCCCCTTCTACGGCACCTACGACACGCTTCTCGGGGGCAATGCACAAACCTTCAACCTTGGCGGCGACATCGAGGTGCCGGCCGCCGGGGGCGTCTTCAAGCTGCAGGCTTTTCTCTCCTGGAAGACGCTCCGAATTCTCGAAAACTTCGAGGGCATTTTTCTGGTCAACCCGCCGGAGACGCCTCCCGGGGTGGTGGGCGAGGGAATTCAGCAGTCCTACACCGCCATGACGGTGGGCAGCCGCGGCAGCTACCGGATGGCCGGAGACTGGCTCGGCCGGGAGCAGTCGCTGGAGATTGGGACTTACGCCCGGTACGACCATGCAACGCCCATTGTCTCCAGGCTGCTCGAGGGGACGACGACGCCCTACGCCCTGGAGAACGACACCATTGCGGATGTCGTCAACCTCGCGGCCTACGTCGACATCGACTTCCGCCCCACCGACTGGTTCCGGCTCCGCGGCGGCTTCCGCGAGGACTACTTCAACTACGACGTCCTCTTTAATTGCAACGAGTTGTCCGGTGCCGACGTGCCGGGCACGCCGCTTGCGAACATCTGCACCAGCCCCAACAACCAGCCGGTTCTGGTTCCGGAACGCGAGTCAACCGCGGCCGGCATCTTCGAGCCGAGGGTGACTGCGCTGGCGCAAGTCACCCCCAGCGTGACGCTGTCCGTCAGCTACGGCGTGGGAGCCCAGTCGCTCGACGCGCAGTACGTCGGGCAGCCGCACGTCTCGCCCTTTTCCGAGCAGCACGCGGTGGAGGGCGGGGTGCTGTACAAACGACGCTTCGGAACAATGGAGCTGACGGCCCGCGCGGTGGGCTTCTACAGCATTCTCTCGAGCTCCTACCTCTTCAACCCGGACCTCGGCTATGCGCAGCTGACTGCCGGGAGTACCCGGGTTGGTTTCGTCGCCGACTCGCGAGCCACCGGCACCTGGTTCGACATCCTGGGGAGTGTCACCTATGCCGACGCGACGCAGAATGACACCGGGCAGCTCACGCCTTTGGTGCCTGCCTGGGTGGCGCGCCTCTTCGGCGCGGTGTATGGCCCGGTGCCGGGCATCACCATCGACGGGGCGCCGGTGGTGGGGAAGCTGTCGGCCAAGGCCAGCTACCTGGGCTCAAGGCCCATCGGGGACGGCTTCCGCTCGCCTGCCACCTTCACCCTGGACGCGGACGCCACGCTGCGCTGGCGGATGGTGGAGTTGGGCTTCCGCGTCGAGAACATCACCAACCTCGAGTACGCGCTGACGCCCTTCTACGGAAACGCCAACTTTCCGGTGGGTAACCTCACCGCGCCGCGCAACCCGCTGTTGGCCTACACCTTCACCGCCGCGCCGCCCCGCGCCCTGTTTGTCACCTTGGCGCTCATTTTTGGCGGGCCGTAGCACCGGCCCCGAGGCCCCGAGGCTGCGGCGGTAGCGCCGCACGCCAGCGCCACCGGCGGCCCAACCAGCGCACAAGCCAGCTGACGAGAAGCCCCATCGCCACCCCGAGGAGGGCGCCGACGAGGACGTCCGAGGGCCAGTGCACCCCGGCCACCACCCGGCTCAAGCCGGCCAGTGCGGCCAGTGCGAAAAGCACCGGCGCCGCCGCCGGCGCGGCCACTGCCACCGGCGTCACCGCGGCGAACCAGTTGGCGGCGTGGAGGCTGGGCAGGGCGCCGGAATTCGTCGCCGGCACCAGCTGGCGGAATGTCCCCGGTGGCAGCGCATAGCAAGGCCGCGTCCGGGCGAAGGCCGGCTTCAGCACCCGGGCCCCGAGGACGTCGGTGGCGGCGGTGGCCAGCGTCGCCGCGAGGACAATGGGGACAGCGCGGGCCCGCCACCGCCAGAGGCAGAAGGCCAGTAGCGCAGCGCTGCACAAAAGCGCCGAGCGCGGGCCGTGGAAGAAGCGCACCAGGCCGTCCACCACCGGGCCGAAGTCCCGGTTGAGCGCGTGGAAGAGTCCCGCGTCCCAGGCGAAACCTACGGCCTGCGGCGTCATGGCTGTCACCATAGCGCGGTCCCGAAAGCCCCTGGGTCGCGTGTGCTTCACTGTGGGGGACAGTCGCCGTCGCCTTCGGCTTTACCCCGCAGCCCAGAGGCCGCGCCAAACGGAAAGCCCTGGCGTCGACAATTTCAAAGGGTACGGCACGAATCCTGCGAAGGAGTGGCCGCGACATGCACGACGGTCTCCTCGGCGACCCACCCCCGGTGGGTTTCGCTCTCAAACCCCCTGCGCTTTCCGAAGCCAATCCAGCCTCGCTGGAGTTTCTCCGGGCGTGGGTGTCGGGCGAGCAAGTGGCTGTCGAGTTGCGGGGGGACTTGTGGCGAGACCCGGCCGCGTGGGGCGTCGCCTTGGTGGACGTGGCGGTGGCAGCGGCTCGCAGCTACGAGCGCAAGGGGCTACCTCTGCAGGTGGCCCTGGAGCGCATTCGCGAGGGCCTGGACGCCGAATGGGAGGTGGCCTCCACCGGGCCGGACCGCGCCCCGGTGCCGCTCTCGGCCAAGGCCCAACCTCTGCCGTCCGCCCGCGCCCGGGCCAAACCGGTGCGCCGCCGCGCGCCGCGCGGAAGCCGTTGAGGCGCGTCGGCCCAGAGACTTAAGCTTCGCTTTAAGGAAAGAAAGACGGATGTCACACGAAAACGAGCTGTCCATTCCCCCGCGCGCCGCCGCCGATGACGAGGCCCGGGAGGTGCTGCGCTTCTGGTCCGCCCGAGGACGTCTCCACGTGACAGTACGCGCCGACGCCTACCGCGACCCAGCGGCGTGGGGAATTGTCCTGGCCGACTTGGCCCGCCACGTCTCCAACGCCTACGCCCTGGAGGGCCACGCCCGGGCCGACGCCCTGGCGCGCTTCCGTGCCGGCTTCGACGCCGAATGGGGCTTCTCCACCACGGACCCCTTCGCGGAGGTGGTGGCGCTCAGCCCGCGGCAGGCCCGCACCGTGGACGGGCCGCTGGACGGCTGAAGTCCGTCCCTCCGCGGCTTAGGGAGGCGGGGGAATGCAGGCCACGCTTTCGCAGGTGGCACCGACGCGGGCCAGTAGCTCCCAGGCCCAGCCCACTGCCTCATCCACGACTTCCCCCAGCGCAGTGCTGCCCCACACCACCGTCAGCGTGTGCGTCGTCTCGCCGTCCGTCTTTGTCCGCTGCGCGTCCTTCACCGGGTTGGCGCACGGGCCGGCCCCGTCCTCGAGGCACAGCAGCTGCTCGACATCTATTTCTTGCCCCGAGGCGTTGAAGACGTAGCGGCTGCCGGCCGGCGCCAGCCGGACGAGAAGCGGTGGCACCAGCCGGTCCACGTCCACCACGCTAAAGGGAAGCCCGGTGTGCAGCGCCACCGCGTTGCCCACGTCCACCGCCGGGTTGATGGGTTTGAGCTGCCCGTCGGTGGCCGCCCGGACGAGGTATTCCGGGGCTGGCTTGCTGCGCCCGGTGGGCTTGAAGCCGCCTTGGCGCAACAAGTCCCGAATGGCGGCGCGGGTGGTGTCCGTCGGCGCAAAAGGGACTTGCGCCGACACGGAAAGTAGCCCCCCGTAGGCCTCCTGGGGCAGCGCCCCAAGTGGCGCGGGGAATTGGGTGAGAAAGGCGCGCAGCGCCAGAAGCGGGTGGGGGTGGACGGTGAGCGAGGCCACGGAGGCGTAAAGGTGGAAGACGGCTGGGCCAGCCTAGCAGCTACACGGGCAGCTTTCGGGACGCCGCCGTCGGCGCGTGCTACCCCTTCCTTTTGAGTAGTCCCCCCCACGGTGCTGCGAAACCTCCAAGCCGAGCTGGTGAGTGGCGAGGCGCTCTACCGCCGCGTCATTCTGGAGAAGCTGGCCCACGCCCGCGAGTCGGCGTGGATTGCGACGGCCAACGTGAAGGCCATGTTTATCGAGCAGGAGGGCCGCTTCGACTCGGTGCTGGGCCTCTTCCGGTCGCTCGCTGCGCGGGGCGTCGAGTTGCGGCTGCTCCACGCCGAGCTTCCGAGCCGCCCCTTCCGGCGGGCCTTTGACCGGCTCCCCTCGCTCGTCCGCGGGGGGCTGGAGCTGAAGGTGTGCCCCCGCGTCCACTTCAAATGCGTTCTGGTGGATGGGGCTTGGGCCTACCTCGGCAGCGCCAACCTCACCGGGGCCGGGCTGGGGGCGAAGCACGCCGACGCGCGCAACTTTGAGCTCGGTTTCCTCACCGAGGACTTCGACGTCCTGGACAGGCTGCGGGCCCTCTTTCAAGCGGTGTGGAGCGGCGCCGAGTGCGGCACCTGCCGGCTGCGCGCCGTGTGCCCGGACCCCATTGGCGAGGCCACTCCACGCCGGAAGGGGAGTGCCTCGAGCTGCTTACGCCTCGGCCGCGCACGCCGGCTCGTCCGTAGGCGCTGAGGCCAAAAACAAAGGCCCGCCCTGGGGCGTCCATTTCTATTTTTTCGAAATTGACAGGGGAGACTTCTAGGGCGGACGCTGCTTTTTTCTGAGTGCCTCACTTCATGAGGGACAAGGGGAGTTGCCGATGAATCGACGCGAGGTGGTGCTGGGCAGTGTGGGAGCCGCGGCGGTGGTCTTGGCGCTCGGGGCCAGGGCGGCAGAGCCGCCTGCCCTGGCAGCGCCCGCTTCAGCAGGCGCCCATGCAGCCCTCATCGACGCGGCCTTCGCCTGCATCAAAGTCGGCCACGCTTGCCAGCAGCACTGTCTCACCCTTTTGGCGAAGGCAGACACGAGCCTGGCGGAGTGCGCCACCACCATCGCGGCCATGCTGCCTTCCTGCGAGGCCCTCGCCCAGCTGGCGGTGCAGAGCTCGCCTCGGCTGAAGGCCCTGGCCACGGTGTGCGCCCAAATCTGCCGGGACTGCGAGAAGGCCTGCCGCAAGCACGAGACGCACCACGCCATTTGCAAGGCTTGCGCGGACAGCTGCGCGGCGTGCGCAGCGGAGTGCGACAAGGTCCAAGCCTGACGTTTCTCGCCGAGCCATTTGAGCCGGCCCCCGGCCTTGGAAACCCGCAGGCGCAGACGCTGCTCGCCTACGCGCTGCGGCGGCCTCGGGCGCTGCCGCTGCGGCGCGAGCGGCTGGTTACCCCTGACGGCGACTTCCTGGACGTGGACTGGCTGGAGGCGCCACCGGAGCGGCCGCACCTCTTGGTGCTGCATGGACTGGAAGGCAGCAGCGCCTCGGGCTACGTCGGTCAGACGCTGCACGAGGCCAAGGCCTTGGGCTGGGGCGCGGTGGCGATGAATTTCCGCTCCTGCAGCGGAGAGCCCAACCGGAAGCTGCGCTCCTATTGCTCGGGCGAAACGGCTGACCCGCTGCAGGTGGCGAACCACCTCCGGGCTCGCACCGGTGGCCCGCTTCTGGCGGTGGGCTTCAGTTTGGGAGGCAACGCGCTGCTCAAGCTTCTGGCCGAGACGCAGGACGCGGCGCCCTTCGTCGCCGCCGTGGCGGTGAGCACCCCGTTTGACTTGCTGGCCTGCGCCCGCGCGCTGGACCGGCCCTGGGGCGGCTGCGCCGTATACCGCCGGCACTTCCTCAAAACCCTCAAGCGGAAAGCGCTGGCCAAGCTGGCCAGCCACCCGGGCCACGGGCTGGACACCGAGCGCATTCGCCGGGCCCAAAAGCTGGAAGACTTTGACGACGCCTTCACCGGCCCCAGCAACGGCTACGCTGGCGCGCTCGACTACTACCGGCGCTGCTCCAGTGGCCCGCGGCTGGCTGAGGTGCGGCGGCCCACCCTGTTACTCAATGCCGAGGATGACCCGATGATTCCGGCTGCCTCGCTGCCTGCACCGGACGGCGCCTCGGGTGGACTGACGGTGGTGCGTACGCCGCGGGGTGGCCACGTCGGCTTCCTCTCGGGCCAGCTGTGGGCGCCCCGCTTCTGGGCGGAACGCCAGGCGCTGCGCTTTCTCGCCGGGGAGCTCCGCTGAGGGGAGAAATGCCCTCCGTGGCTCCTTCCGGTTGGGGTGCCACAGGAACGTTGCTCTCAGAGTGCTTTCTGCCTCGCCGAAGGGGGTGCTAGCTATAGCTAGCCGTCAGCCATGGCCCTCCCACTGGTCCCTCATTCCAATGTGGCCTCCTTGGCGCACTCCCGTCACCGTCCGTGGCGTCTCGGCGCGCTGCTCCTCGGTGTGACGGCCTGTTGGGGAGGAAAGCCGGCCGCGCCGGCCCCGGACCTCTATGAGCGTCAGGGCACCAAAGTGCTGGTGCCGGAGAGCTCGCCGCTGCGAAGCCGCATTCAGGTGGCGCCGGCCACCGAGCAGGACATCCAGAGCCAGCTGTTGGCCACGGCTTCGGTGGAAAGCGACCCGGCCCGGTTGGCCAGAATTTCCCCTCCCCTTGCCGGCCACGTCGAGAAGCTGCTCGTCCACCTGGGAGACCGGGTGGAGAAGGGCCAGCCGCTCTTCCTCCTCAGCTCGCCGGACTTGGCCCAGGCCCAGGCGGACTACGTCCGTGCCAAGAGCGGACTGTCCCAGGCCCAAAAGACGTATGCCCGCCAAAAGGACCTCACCGAGCACGGCATTGGCGCCCAGCGCGAGCTCGAGCAAGCGGAGGCCGACCGCACCGTTGCCCAGAGTGAGCTGGAACGGGCCCGCAAGCGCCTCGAGCAGCTGGGGGTGTCCGTCGACGCGCCGCCCGGCCCGCTGGTGGTGCGCTCTCCCATCGCCGGGCGGGTGGTGGACCTCGCCGTCACCGGCGGCGAGTTCAAGAATGACCCGAACGCCGTCCTGATGACGGTGGCCGACCTGTCGACGGTGTGGCTCACCGCCAGCGTGCAGGAGAAGGACGTCCGAAAGGTGAAGGTGGGAGACGAGGCGGCGGCCGTCTTTTCCGCCTACCCCGACGAGCGCTTCGTCGGAAAGGTATTCTCGGTGGCGGACTTGCTGGACCTCGACACCCGCACCGTCAAGGTGCGGGTGGCGGTCGACAACCCGCAGGGCCGCTTCAAGCCGGGGATGTTCGCCACCGTCCGCTTCTCCGGGACCTCCATCCCAAGAGTGGTGGTCCCCTCGACTGCTCTGGTCCTGCGGGGCGACGAGAGTTTCGCCTACGTCGAGGTGGCCCCGTGGGTCTTCGAGCCACGGCGCGTCGTCACCGGCCAGCAGCAAGGCGACGTGACAGTCATCACCGAGGGGCTCGACGCCGGAACCAGGGTGGTGACCACCTCGGCGGTGGTGCTGCAGTGATTGACGCTTTCGTCTCGGCCTGCCTCGACCGCCGATGGTTGATGGTGGCGCTCTTTCTCTTGGTGGCGGTGTTCGGCGTGTACTCCTGGACCGAGCTTTCGGTCGAGGCCTACCCGGACATCTCCGACACCACCGCCCAGGTGGTGACCCTCTACCCCGGCCACGCCGCCGAGGAAGTGGAGGAGCAGGTCACCGTACCGCTGGAGCGAGAGCTGAACGGCATCCCGGGGCTGCAAGTGATGCGCAGCAAGAGCACCTTTGGGCTCTCGCTCATAACCCTCGTGTTTCGCGACGGCGTGGAGGACTACTTCGCCCGGCAGAGAATTCAAGAGCGCATCAACGGCGTCAACCTGCCCACCAGCGCCACCACCGGCCTCGACCCACTGACCTCGCCGATTGGCGAAATCTACCGCTACACGCTCGAGTCGCCGAGTCGCGGCCAGCGCGAGCTTCGAGAGCTGCAGGAGTGGGTGGTCATCCCCACCTTGAAGCAAGTCTTCGGCGTGGCCGACGTCACCAACTTCGGTGGCGAGACGACGCAGTTTCAGCTGCTCCTCGACCCCTCGAAGCTGGCCCAGTACAACCTGTCGCTGAAGCAGGTGATGGATGCGGTCTCGTCCAACAACTCCAACGCCGGCGGCAGCGTGGTGCGGCGCGGGGACGAGGCCTTCGTGGTGCGTGGCATCGGCCTCATCCGCTCGCTCGACGACTTGGGCAACATCGTCATCAACCAGAAGAACGGCACGCCGGTGCTGCTGCGCAACCTGGGCGAGCTCCGGCTCGGCGCGCTCGAGCGCAACGGCATCCTCGGCAAGGACGACAACCCGGACGGTGTGTCGGGCATCGTTCTGCTGTTGCGCGGCGAGAACCCGTCCCGGGTGCTGGAAGGGCTGCACGCCAAGGTGGAGGCGCTCAACCGCGGCCTATTGCCGCCTGACGTGAAGGTGGTGCCCTACCTCGACCGCACCGACTTGGTGAAGTCGACGCTGCACACCGTGTCGCGCACCTTGCTCGAGGGGATGACGCTGGTGGTGCTGGTGTTGATGCTCTTTTTGGGAAGCGTCCGCGGTGCGCTGATTGTGGCCATCACCATCCCGCTCGCGCTCCTCATCGCCTTCATCCTGATGAATCTCACCAACATCCCAGCCAACCTGCTGTCTTTGGGGGCCATCGACTTCGGCATCATCGTCGACGGCAGCATCGTGGTGATGGAAAACATCCTTCGGCGCCGCGAAGCGCATCCCGAGCAACCGGTGACGCTGGAAGAGGCCCGCACCGCGGCCACCCAGGTGGCGCGGCCAATGTTCTTCGCCACCATCATCATCATCACCGCCTACATCCCCCTCTTCGCCTTCCAGCGGGTGGAGAAGAAGCTCTTCTCTCCGATGGCCTACACCGTCGGCTACGCGCTGGCCGGGGCGATTTTGGTGGCCTTGGCGCTCGTCCCTGGCCTGGCCCTCGCCGCCTACGCCCGGCCGCGGAAGTTTTGGAAAAACCCAGCGCTGGCCTGGGTGACCAGCGCCTACGACAAGAACCTCCGCAGCGTGCTGGGCCGTCCGGCCTTGGCGCTGGTGCCGGCCGGGGTGGCGCTCCTGGTGGCCATCATCCTGACCATCACCGTGGGCAAGGAATTCCTCCCGGAGCTAGACGAGGGCTCCATCTGGCTGCAGGTGCAGCTGCCCCCCGGCATCTCCTTACAAAAGGGGAGCGAGATGGCCGGCGAGCTCCGCCGGGCGACGCGCGAATTCCCGGAAGTCTCCTACGTCGTCACCCAGCTCGGGCGAAACGACGACGGGACCGACCCCTGGACGCCCTCTCACATCGAGGCGGCCATCGGGCTCACGCCCTACAGCACCTGGAAAGGCTCGGAGACCAAGCGGGACCTCATCGAGAAGCTGAGCCAGCGCTACGCGCGCATCCCGGGGGTGTCGGTGGGCTTCTCTCAACCGATGATTGATGGCGTCAACGACAAAATTGCCGGCGCACACAGCGAGCTGGTGGTGAAGGTGTATGGCAAAGACTTCGCCGAGACGCGCCGGGTGGCGGACGAAGTGGTGGCGGCCCTGGAGAAGACGCCCGGAGCGGTGGACGTCGCCATCGACCAGGAGCCGCCGCTGCCGCAGCTGCAAGTCAAGGTGAACCGAGAAGCGGCAGCGCGCTTTGGCATCAACGTCTCGGACATTGCTGACCTCATCGAGGTAGGCATCGGCGGCCGGGCGGTGGGACAGCTTTTCCTCGGTGAGAAGCGCTACGACATTGCGGTGCGTTTCATCCCGGGCGTGCGCAGCAACCCCGAGGAGATTGGGGACCTCACCCTCACCGCGCCGGGCGGCGCCCGCATCCCGCTCAGTCAAGTGGCCGACGTCACGCTCAAGTCCGGCGAGAGCACCATCACCCGCGAGACCAACCGCCGCCACCTCACAGTGAAGCTCAACCTGCGAGGGCGGGACTTGTCCTCCTTCCTGAAGGAGGCCCGAGAGCGGATTGACGCCGACGTGCACTACGACAGGTCCACCACCGAAATCAGCTGGGGTGGCCTCTTCGAGAACCAGCAGCGCGCCCAGGCCCGGCTGGCCCTCATCATGCCGGTGGTGCTGGCGCTCATTTTCCTGTTGCTCTACGGCGCCTTCGGGACGCTGCGCCACGCGGCGCTCATCCTCATCAACGTCCCTTTGGCGGTGCTGGGCGGGATGGTGGCGCTGCATTTGCGCGGCATGACGCTCAACGTTTCCAGCGCGGTGGGCTTCATCGCCCTGTTTGGCATCTCGGTGCAGAACGGCGTGCTGATGGTGTCCAACCTCAACCACCTGCGCGACAGCGGCTTGGACTTGATGGAGGCAGTGGCCCGCGGCGCCGAGGAGCGCTTTCGCCCGGTGTTGATGACGGCCACGGTGGCCACCTTGGGCCTCATCCCGGCGGCGTTGGCCCGCGGCATTGGCAGCGACGTCCAGCGCCCGCTGGCCACGGTGGTGGTGGGCGGCCTGGTGTCGGCTACCCTTCTCACCTTGCTCGTGCTCCCGGTGCTGTACGAGGTCATCGAGCGTTGGGCCCAGCGCCGCCACCCCGTCGTCCGGACGGAGGGCGCCGCACCCGAGCCACTGGGAAGCCGGGCATGAGCTCGGCAGTCCTCCTGGTTAGCCTCTGGGCCGCCGCCACCACCGTCGGGGACGCCGGCGTCATCAGCTTCGAGGAGTACCTGTCCCAGGTGGGCAAGGGCAACCTCGAGCTTGCCGCCCAGAAGCTCAACGTGCCCATCGCCGAGGCCCAAATTTCCCTGGCCCGCGTCTTTCCCGAGCCGGTGCTGTCGGCTGGGGTGTCCTCCATCGACGTCAGCAACAACGGCTCGCCCACCAGCTACGACGTCGGCTTGTCGCAAACCATCGAGATTGGCGGCAAGCGGGGCAGCCGCATCGAAGTGGCCCAAGCCGGAACGTCCCAAGCGAAGAGCGACCTCGACGACTTTTTCCGGACGCTGCGCAGCAACGCCACCGACGACTTCATCGACGCCCTGCACGCGCGGCTGGTGCTGGACCGCAAGAAGCAGACACAAGAGGCCTTCGCGCGCCTGGTGGCCGTCAACGCCGAGCGGCTGCGCGCCGGGGACATTGGACAAATTGCCTACATCCAATCCCGAGTGGAGTCTCAGCGCTTCGTCAGCGAGGTGCTGGCGGCCGAGGGCGACGCGGAGAATGCCCGCCTCGCCCTGGGGCTGAGGCTGGGGGCCTCGGCCGGCGGCATTGCCCCCAGCGGCAGCCTCAAAATTGCCTCCCGCACCTTTGACGTCGACATTCTCGTCGCCCGCGCCGAGTCCAGCCGACCGGACTTGCAAAGCAAGCGCTACGCGGTGGAGGTGGCCGAGGGCAAGCTGCACCTGGCCCACGCCAACCGCTGGGAAGACTTGACGCTCAACGTCGGCTACGGCTACTCCGCCCCCGGCGGGGGGGCGTTTGCCCAGCCCGCCTTCAGCTCGCTCAACTTCGGCTTCTCCATTCCGCTGCCGCTGGCCCGCATTTACAACGGCGAGGTGGACGCGGCGGTGGCCGGCAGCACCCAGGCCACCTTGGTGCTGCGCCAGGGCGAGCTGGCGGTGGGGATTGAGGTCCGCCAGGCTCTGGCCCGCTACCAGGCCGCGGTGCGGCGGGTGGAGCTCTTCACCGGAGGCGTCCTCTCCGACGCGGACAAGGTGGCCGAAGCCACTTTCTACAGCTACCAGCGCGGCTCGGCGACGCTGCTCGAGGTGCTGGACGCCGAGCGCACGGTGAATGAGGTGTACCTCGACTACTTCGACGCGCTGGCCGAGCACGCCAAGGCCCTGGTGGCCGTCGAGGCCTCGGCCAGCCTCTGGGACATCCACTTCCTGGAGAAGCTGTAGCCGCCCGCCAAGGAAGCGGCCCCATGGGCGTGCTAGAGCGCCTTTTCGAGGAAGGACTCCCCACCGCCACCAAGTGGGAGGGCGCGGCTCATGGACTGGGAACAAGGGCGTCGCAGCGACAACGTCGAGGACAGGCGCGGCGTCGGCCGCCCGGTGGCGGTCGGGACGGGCGTGACATTGGTGGCGCTTTTGTTGGGGTGGCTCTTCGGCGTCGACCCCTCACAGCTGCTGGCGCTGCTCAGCCAGACCGGCTCCGCCCCGGCCAGCGCCCCCACCTCCACCGCCCCGGTGAAGGGCAGCCCTCAGGAGGAGCGCCAGAAGGACTTCGTCTCGGTGGTGCTGGCCAGCACCGAGGACACCTGGACGCCACTGCTGGCGGCGAGGGGCATTCGCTACCTGCCTCCGAAACTCGTCCTCTTCCGCTCCAGCGTCGAGTCGGCCTGCGGTTACACCGAGAGTGCCGCGGGGCCCTTCTACTGCCCGCTCGAGAGCCGCGTCTTTTTGGACCTCTCCTTCTTCGACGAGTTGACGCGGCGCTTCGGCGCTCCCGGCGACTTCGCTCAGGCCTACGTGGTGGCGCACGAGGTGGGGCACCACGTGCAGAAGCAGCTCGGCATTTTCGACAAGACGGACGCCCTCCGCCGGCAGGGGGACCGCGCCTTCGCTAACCACGTGTCCGTCCGGCAGGAGCTGCAGGCGGACTGCTTCGCCGGGGTGTGGGCCAACCAAGCCAACCGGCGGGGGCCGCTGCTTCAACCGGGGGACATGGAGGCCGGCCTGAGAGCGGCCTCTGCCATTGGGGATGACACGCTGCAGAAGCGCGCCCAGGGCTACGTCGTCCCGGAAAGCTTCACCCACGGCACCTCCCAGCAGCGGGTGACGTGGTTTAGCCGCGGGCTGAAAGAGGGCAAGCTGGAGGCTTGCGACACCTTCTCGGCGCCGGCTCCCTAGGCGCCGCCTCGAAGAAAGGCTGCGGCATGGGCCAAGGGCTGGCCACAATGATGGACGGTGCGCTCACCCTCGACCGTCTGGTGGAGCGCTCCGAGAAGCTTTTCGCCGGGGTGGAGGTTGTTTCCCGGCGCGTCGACAGAAGTTTGCACCGCACCACCTACGGCCAGGTGTGCCAGCGGGCCCGGAGGCTGGCCGAGGCGCTGCAGCGCTGGGGGCTGAGCCCTGGGGACCGAGTGGCCAGTCTCATGTGGAACCACGCCGCGCACCTCGAGCTGTACCTCGGGGCGCCTCTGGCCGGCGCAGTGGTGCACACCCTCAACCTGCGCCTGCACCCGGATGACTTGGCTTACATCGTCAACCACGCACAGGACCGCTTCCTGGTGGTGGACGAGGTGCTGCTGCCGCTGCTCGAGAAGTTTCGCGACCGCGTCCAGCTGGAACGGGTGGTGGTGGTGCCCAGTACCGGCGGCGGGGAATACGAGGGTTTTCTCGGCACCGCCACCGGCCGCTGGACGCCGCCGGTGCTGTCCGAGGGGGACGCCGCCGGCATGTGTTACACCTCCGGTACCACCGGCCAGCCGAAGGGCGTCGTCTACACCCACCGCAGCAACGCCCTCCACGCGCTCGGCGTGGCACTGGTGGACAGCCTGGCCTTGAGCCACCAGGACACCCTGCTTCCAGTGGTGCCAATGTTTCACGCCAACGCCTGGGGACTGCCGCACGCGGCCACCATGGTGGGCTGCAAACTCGTCTTCCCCGGGCCCCACCTGGACGCAGTCAGCCTTCTGGACTTGATGCAGGCCGAACGCGTCAGCTGCGCGGCCGGGGTGCCGACGGTGTGGATGGCCATCCTCGAGGCGCTCGAGAAGGAGCCCCACCGCTGGACGCTGGCCAAAGGGCTGCGGATGGTGGTGGGCGGCTCGGCCGCGCCGGAGGCCATGCTGCGGGCCTTCGACAGACACGGGCTGTCGGTGGTGCATGCCTGGGGCATGACGGAGATGTCTCCGGTGGGCTCGGTTAGCCGGCTCGGCCCGGAGGCACCGTCCTGGTCCGACGACGAGCGCTATGCGCAGCGCGCCCGGCAGGGCCGGCCGGTGCCTTGGGTGGACATTCGCGCGGTGAGCGAAGCGGGGGAAGTCCCGTGGGACGGTTCTACGCCGGGGGAGCTCCACGTGCGCGGCCCATGGGTGGCCTCGGGTTACTACCAGAACGACGAGGCCCTGGACCGCTGGACAAAAGACGGTTGGTTCCGCACCGGCGACGTCGTCACCATCGACAGGACGGGCTCCATCAAGGTGTGCGACCGGATGAAAGACTTGGTGAAGTCCGGCGGGGAGTGGATTTCCAGCGTCGAGCTCGAGAACCGCCTGATGGCGCACCCGGCGGTGCGGGAGGCGGCGGTGGTGGCCGTGCCCCACCCCAAGTGGGCAGAGCGCCCGCTGGCGGCGGTGGTGCTGAAGGAAGGGGCACAGGTGAGCGCGGCCGAGTTGCGGGACTTCCTCGCCCCGCACTTCGCTGCCTTCTGGCTCCCCGACGCCTTCGTCTTCCTCGAGGCCATTCCCCGCACCTCGGCCGGGAAGTTTCTCAAGTCCGCGCTGCGCGAGCGCTACGCCAACTGGCGCTGGGACTAAGCCCCCAGCGCCCGGGTGCCGGCCCCTACTGCGGGTCGTAAATGCCGGCCGCGTTCTCCAGCGCCAGCACCCCCAGCTGGGCGTTGAGCGTCTCTTGGATGAGCGTCAATTCGGCCGTGTCGAGCGAGCTGATGGCGTCCTGTTGCTCGAGGTAGGAGGCCGCCCCGGCCTGGGTGTTGATTTTGATGAGGGCCAGGTTCTCCTGGGCCAGTTTCACCTGGTCCGCCGCCTTGGTGCGGTTGGCGCGGGCCGACTCGAGCGCCAGCTGCGCGGTGTGCACCTGCTCCTTGGACTGCAAGTCCAGCGACTCGGCGCTGGCCACGGCGGCCCGCTCGTTGGCCTGGGCCTCACGCAGGCTGGCCTCGCGCAGCCCGCCGTCGAGCAGCGTCCAGTTGAGGCCGACGGTGTAGTACCAACTGTTTTGCAGCCCGGTGAAGCCGGTGGCGTTGGTGATGAGGTAGGCGCCGCTGAATTTGATGGTCGGCAAGTAGCTGAGCCAGACGGCGGTGGTGGTGGCCCCAGCGGCCTCGGCTTGCGTCTTGAGGGAGAGCACATCAGGGCGCGTGGCGGGCGCGATGTCCTCCAGCTGCTCGAGGTCCCTTGGCAGCTGCGGGTCGGGGGGGAGGTCCACCTCGAAATCCGGGCTGCGCTCGAGCAGGATGGCCAGGGCCGCCTTGCTCGAGGCGTAGGCGTAGCGCGAGGCGCGCAGGCTTTGCTCGGCTTGCGTCTTTCCAATCTGGGCGCTGAGGAGGAAAATTTTGTTGACCGAGCCGGCGTTGAAACGTGACTGGGCGTCGTTCTCGCGGAAGGTTTGTATTTCCAGAAGCTCCGCCTGCACCTCGGCCGCGCGGCGCAACCCGGCGGCGCTGTAGTACTGCTGGGCCACGCCGAAAAGAATCTGTCTCCGGGTGTTGTCCAAGTTGAGCTCCGCGGCGCGGGCGGTCAGCGTCGAGGCGCGGATGGAGGCGATGAGCGAGAGCGCCAGGATGTTTTGACTGCCCCCGATTTGCCCGTTCCACTGGTTTTGCTCCTGGACCACAATGCTCTCGTAGGTGGGGACGACGGTGAGCGCCGGGGTGGGCACCGTGCCGGGCAAGTTGGCTGGAGGCGGTGCGTAGTACTGCGTCTCCGGGACGCCCTGGCGGATGTACAGGCCGGTGGGCGCGGCGAAGGAGGCGCCGATGTTGTTGCGGGTGTAGCTGCCTTGCACCGACAGCTGGGGCAGGTAGCCAGAGGCCGTCTTCCAAATAATCTCCTTGGCCGCCTCGTAGTGGGCCACCGCCGCCTTGAGGTCCAGGTTGCGGGTGCGCGCCTCGGTGAGCGCCTGGTCCAGCGTCAGCATGGGAAGCCCCGCGTCCTTGGGCGGCACCATTGGGTCCGGAAGCCCGCGGGACGAGAAATTCGACGGCGGGAGCTTGTCCGAAGACGCGGGCGGTGCCGGCGTCTGGCCCAGCAGCACCATGGCGGCGACGAGCGGGAAATTCATGGGGGGGTGTCCTCTCCTGGCGTCCTTGAGGTGGGCCGAGCGCGGCTAGCCCAACGGGCGTGGTGCTTAACTTTCCACGGCCGGGTTGGCACCCGTAACTTCTCGGGGGGCCGGCGCTTTGCGAGTCGCTTCCCCGAAGGAGGCTGTTTCCCATGGGGGGGCGTCCTGTTAGGCGCCCCAGCCGCGCCAACACAAGGCCAAACCAACGCCGCTTCTGGCCTTTGCGGCAAAAAGGTGGTGCAACCCCTTCGCGGCCCCCGGGCAAAGGCGCTTTTGGAAGGGCTCTTTTGAAGGCGGCTTTTTTAGGGGGCGAAGGAGCGGCCCCATGTCGCAGCTTCTCGGTGAAGACGGCGCCCCGCTGTTGGGCTTCCTCGACGAGTCGGCCGGCGAGGGCGCGCCTGCGGTGCTCGTCATTCAGGAGTGGTGGGGAGTCAACGAGCAGGTGAAAGGCATCGTCCGCCGCCTTGCTTCGGAAGGTTTTCTGGCCTTCGCGGTGGACCTCTACCGGGGGAAAGTGACGAAGGACGCGGCCGAGGCGGCCGAGTTGATGCAAGCGCTGGACAGCAAAGCGGCGCTCGTGGACTTAGGGGCGGCTGTCCGCGCGTTGCTGTTGCGCAGCCAGGGCCGTCTGGGCGTCCTCGGCTTCTGCATGGGGGGCGGCTATGCGCTGGCCACCGCGGCCCACCACCAGGAGGTGAAGGCCGTCGTCGCCTTCTACGGAATTCCCTCGGCGGCCCTGGCAGACGTCTCGCACATTTCGGCCAAGGTGCTGGGCCATTACGCCACCCGGGACCGCTCGGTCACCCCAGAGCGAGTGGACGCGCTCGAGCGGAGGCTGCGCGCCGCGGGCGTCCAGGAAACGCTGTACCGTTATGAGGCGGACCACGCCTTCGCCAACGAGCAACGGCCCACCGTGTACGCGCCCGAAGCGGCCCAGCTGGCCTGGCAGCGGACGCTGGCCTTCTTCCACACCGAGCTCGGTGGGAGGCCGGCGAAGGGGTAAGAAAAAAGCTGCAATGGAGGGACTCCGCGGCCGTTTGTGTCTGTGCGGGGGCTCCAAAGCGTTGAGGGGCGCGGAGCCCGGGGTGTAGGGTGCGCCCGCATTTTCTCCCCGCCTCGCTAGCCCTCTTCCGGGAGTCCCACTCATGCGCGCTTCGTCCCTCGGCCGTTCCGCCTTGCTGTTGATGCTCAGCTCCTCGCTTTGGGCGCTGGCGCAGACGCCGCCGGCCGCACCGGCACCGGCGGCCAAGGCCTCGGCCCCGCCGGCCCTCATCCCGAGGGACACCCTCTTCGGAAACCCGGAGCGCGCCAAGCCCGACCTCTCCCCGGACGGCAAGCGGCTGGCTTGGCTTGCCCCGGACAAGAAGGACGTGTTGCAAGTGTGGGTGAAGACGGTGGGCAAGGACGACGACGCGGTCGTCACCGCCGACAAGAAGCGCGGCATCCGCCAGTACTTCTGGGCCGAGGACTCCAACACCGTCCTGTACCTGCAGGACTCGGACGGTGATGAGAATTACCACGTCTACGCGGTGGACTTGACCGCCAAAAGCGTGCGCGACCTCACCCCCTTCCAGGGCATTCGCGCCAGCCTGGTTGCCACCAGCTACAAGCTTCCCGGGCGGATTCTGGTGAATATGAATCTCCGCAACCGGCAACTCTTCGACGTCTACCGAGTGGAGTTGAAGACGGGTGCCCTGGAGCTCGACACCACCAACCCGGGCGACGTCGCTGACTGGGCCGCCACCGATGACCTCTTCGTCAAGGGCGCCCAGGCCAGCCTCCCCGACGGCAGCACCGAGCTGCGGGTGCGCGACTCAGCCAAGTCGCCCTGGCACGTGCTTTTGGCCGCCCCGGCCACGGAAAACCTGCAGCTGATGGACTTCAGCAAGGACGGCTCCTCGGCCTACCTCATCAGCTCGCTCGGCCAGGACACGGCGCGGGTGGTGCAGCGCTCGGTGAAGACGGGCGCGGAGAAGGTGGTGGCCCAGAGTGCCGCCTCGGACGCGACGGACGTTGCCATTCACCCCGTCAACCACGTGGTGCAGGCGGTGGCGTTCGACCCGGGCATGCCCTTCTGGATGGTGGTGGACGAGTCGGTGCGGCCGGACTTCGATGCCTTGGCCAAGGCTTCGGCCGGGGCGTTCAAAATTGTTTCCCGGGACCGGGCCGACAAGACGTGGCTGGTCGCCTACACGCTCGACCAGGGCGGGGTGCGCTACTACCGCTGGGACCGGGCCACCAAGACGGCGCAATTCATGTTTTCCGCCCAGCCCAAGCTGGACAGCGCGCCGCTGGTGACGATGACGGCGGTGGAGTTTCCGGCTCGAGACGGGCTCAAGCTTCGTGGCTACTTGAGCCGGCCCCTCAACGCCTCGGGGCCCGGCCCGCTGGTGCTTTTCGTGCACGGGGGCCCCTGGAGCAGGGACTTCTGGGGTTACAACCCTTACCCCCAGTGGCTGGCCAACCGCGGCTACAGCGTCTTGCAAGTCAACTACCGGGGCAGCACCGGTTTCGGGAAGGCCTTCCTCCACGCCGGGGACAAACAGTGGGGAAAGAAGATGCACACGGACCTCATCGACGCTGTTGACTGGGCGGTGAAGACGGGCGTGGCGGACCCGAAGCAGCTGGCCATCATGGGAGGCAGCTACGGCGGCTACGCGGCGCTGGCCGGCGCCACCTTCACCCCGGACGTCTTCCGCGCCTCGGTGGACATTGTCGGCCCAAGCAACCTCCTCACCCTTCTGGCCACCATCCCGCCCTACTGGAAGACGGCCAAGTCCACCTTCAACGTGCGGCTCGGAAACCCCGATGACCCGAAAGACGCTGCCTACCTGCACGAGGTGTCACCGCTCTTCTCGGTGGACAAAATCCGCATCCCCATTCTCATTGGCCAGGGAGCCAATGACCCGCGGGTGAAGGTGGCCGAGTCCGAGCAAATTGTGGCGGCGATGGAGAAGAAGGGGCTCGCCGTCACCTACGTTTTGTACCCGGACGAGGGGCATGGCTTCGCCCGCCCGGAGAACCGCATTGACTTCAACGCGAGGGCCGAACTCTTCCTGCAGAAGTACCTCGGGGGCCGGGCCGAGCCGCTGCCGGGAGACAAAATTCCCGGTTCCACCGCGGTGGTGAAGGTGGTGGAGGCGAAGCCGGCGCCACAGGCGGCCCGCTAGGCGCAATGCCGATCAGTTAGCAGGGCCTTGTGCGGGTCTGGGAGGGGATCATAGTGCGGCGATCGCTCGGATGGGGGTCGCCGCATGGGGTTGGAGGAGGCCTTTTCGGCTGTTCCGGGGTTTTTGCCCGGGAATTTCGACCAGTTCGCACGGCACTTGAATCCGGAGTGGATTGAGGACGCGCTCATCGCCACTGGGACGGCCTCGATGCGGCGACGCCGGCTCCCGGCGGACCAGGTGCTGTGGCTGGTAGTGGGGATGGCGCTAATGCGCAACGAATCCATTGAGCGCGTGGCGGCGCTGCTCAGTATCGCGTTGCCGTCGACCACGGGTCGGCTTGTCGCTCCGAGCGCATTGGCCCAAGCGCGTCAGCGATTGGGTGATGAGCCGGTGGAGTACGTCTTCTCGGCAACTGGCGCGGAGTGGTCTGCCCGAAGCGCAGAAGCACACCGCTGGAGAGGACTCGGCCTGTACGCGCTGGACGGAAGTACGATTCGTGTTCCGGACTCGTACGAGAACTGGACTGAATTCGGTGGGCAGGACGGTAACGGCAAGCGAGCGGGGAGCGCCTATCCAACGGTCCGGGTAGTGGGCCTGATGGCGGTCCGGTCGCACACGCTCGCCGCGATGCGAATAGGCACGTTTGCAACGGGGGAAGTCTCACTCGCCAGAGAGATTTGGCCGGCTATCCCCAACGACTCTCTGACCATCGTGGACCGAAACTTCCTCGTCGCGGCCGACTTGAATCAGCTCTGTGGCGACGGCACCAATCGCCACTGGCTGACGCGGGCAAAGAGGACGACGCACTTGAAAACGCTTCAGCGTTTCGGCCCAGGTGATGAGCTCGTGGAGATTCAGCTCTCGGCCGAGACCCGCCGGGTGAACCCGGGCCTGCCCAAGAAGTGGGTCGCCCGAGCGATTCGTTACGAGCGTAAGGGGTTTCCCCCATCGACCCTGCTGACGTCACTCACGGACGCAGCAAAGTATCCACGGAAGGAAGTCGTCGGCCTGTACCACGAGAGGTGGGAGATCGAACTCGGCTACGACGAGATCAAGACGCACATGCTCGCCCGAGAAGAGGCAATCCGAAGCCGAAAGCCCACTGGCGTACGTCAGGAGCTGTGGGCCATCGGGCTCGCTTACAACCTGGTCCGCGTCGAGATGGAGCGTGCGGCGGACGAGGCCGGAGTGCCGCCGACGCGCATCAGCTTCGTCAATGCCCTTTCCATGATTTGCCATGCCTGGGTGGTCTGGTCGACGCCTCCACAGGCACCTGGCCGAATTCCTGACGCGCTCACTGACCTCCGTCAGCGGCTCCGCTTGCTGCTGCTCCCAGAGCGTCGGCCGGAACGCACTTTCCCCAGAGCCGTGAAGATAAAGATGAGCAATTACGACAAGAAGTGGACTCGAAGGTCGCCCCCTAAGTGAACGGCATTG
>JBKQSS010000042.1:0-109423 GCA_052143535.1 Myxococcaceae bacterium
CGGCGACGACGCCGCGTGTGATCTCGTGCGCTGAGGATCTCCCTCAGCACGTGGGCCTACCTAACCCCACTGCTCGGTTGAGTGGGTCGAGCTTGCCATTTGGATCCATCCCTGATCTGTAGTGGGGATGGCAGAGGCACTCCCGATCGCGTTGAGGCAGCGGTTAGGGTCCGTGGGCCGCCGGGGGAGGGCTGCCTGTAGGGTCATGAGCGCCAGCTCGCGCTCCTCGTTGACCCGCTCTCCGGGAGGTGGTGTCTCTTAAAGTGTGTAGTTGATGAAGTCGCTGTCGACGGAAATGACGGGGAAGCTCCTCGGGAAACCAAACCCGAATGGTCCTCCCTTGGCGGGGAGGCCGAGGAGTTCCCCGTGGATGACGTTAGCGACTTTGAGGCCCTGTCCCAAGAAGACGTCCGTGGAGATCTGCGCCAGGTGTTCCTTGGAGCCATTCGGATGACGCTGGAGACCCTGCTCGAGGAGGAGGTCCGCGGGATGGTGGGTGCCAGCCGGTGGTCTCGAATCGGCGGACGGAAGGACCACCGCAACGGCAGCTACCTGCGGGGCCTCATCACGTCGATGGGCTATCTCGATGTCGATGTGCCGAGGACTCGCGGGAGCGGCTCCGCCGCCGATGTGCTCGGCCGCTACCAGAGGCGAATGCCGGAGGTCGATGAGGCCATCGTCGCCGCGTACGTGAACGGCGTCTCCACCCGGAAGATGGGCAAAGTTACGGGAGCACTTGCTGGCGAGGAGGTGGGCAAGTCGACTGTGAGCCGGATTACCCGTCGCCTCGAGGAGCAGGTCGAGGAGCTCCGCCGAGCACCGATTGTGGAGCCAATCACGTACCTCTACCTCGACGGGACATTCCTCGACGTCCGCTGGGCGAGGAAGGTCGAGAACGTGGCCGCGCTCGTCGCTTATGGCATCGGGCCCGACGGCAAGCGGCGCCTGCTTGGCATCACCATCGGAGCGCAGGAATCGGAAGAGAGCTGGACCGAGCTGCTGCGTCAGCTCACGGAGCGCGGGCTGAGTGGGGTGAAGCTGGTCATCGCGGATGCGCACGGGGGCCTGGCAGCCGCCGTCCGTCATCACCTGCCCGAAGCTAAACTGCAGCGCTGCGTGGTGCATCTTCAGCGAAACGTGCTCGCTCAAACACCTTGGCGCCTCCGTGGACGCCTCGGGCGGGAGATTACGAACATCTTCGCAGCTCCCACCGTCGGCGACGCCAAGAAGCGCCTGGAGGCCCTGCGGGTGGGTCTCGGCCGGGAGCTTCCCGAGGCTATGGCCACTCTCGACGGCGGCTTCGCAGCCGCCTCCCAGTTCTACTTCTTCCCCAAGGCCCACTGGCGCCGCATCAAGACGACTAACGGCCTTGAGCGGCTCCACGCCGAGGTCAAGCGCCGCACGAAGTCCGTGGGCGCATTTCCCGACCGCTCCAGCGCCCTTCGGCTCATCACCGCGGTCGCCATCGCCGTGACGGCAATCTGGGGCCGGCGCTTCTATCTCGACATGTCTCAGCTGAACGCTGATCAGGCTAAGGCAGCCTGACCCGCCGGGGAGCTCCACGCCGCCGTCAAATTACACACAGATCGAGACTTGACCCAAGAAACGTATCCACTGGAATTTTGACTGAGGGTGCGGGGTGACCCATTGCGCTGTCGGGCGCCAAGTGGCACTGGTACGCGCCGCCGAGAGAGTTACCGCAGACCGAGCCATGCCCAAGAGGGCCGCGCAGTCCCGAGAGCCCAAATCCTTCGCGCTCTACGTTCGCACCAGCACGAGCGACCAAGATGGTGCCGCCCAGCTTCACGCCCTTCGACGCGCTGCTGAGGCCCGTGGTTGGAATCAGACCGTCGAGTTCATCGACATCGGGCACAGCGGTGCCAAAGCTTCCAGGCCCGCTTTGGACGCCCTCAAACAGGCTGCGCGGCAGGGAAGGGTGCGCCAGGTAATGGTCTTCGCCCTGGACCGCCTTGGGCGCTCCCTGCGGGACCTCCTCCTTTTGCTGGATGAGTTCTCTGCGGCCGGGTGCGCGGTTATCTCGCTACGGGAGTCGCTCGACCTCACTACCCCGACCGGAAGACTTCTGGTCCACCTCGTAGCTGCCCTGGCCGAGTTCGAGCGCGAACTCATCCGAGACCGCGTGAAGTCAGGTATTGCCCGCGTGAAGGCCACCGGGCGCACCCGCAGCGGTAGACCGGTTGGAAGGCCCAAGCGTCCGGTAGACGAGGGCCAGGTTCGCGCGATGAGAGAAGAGGGCCGGTCCTGGCGAGCCATCGCCCAGGCGCTCAAGGTCCCAAGGCGAACCCTCGAAAGGGCCTTCAGCGCTCGGTAGCTGAAGCTCGACCGCGTGCCTCGGCGGGACTTCCTGGGAAAGCCTCAACCAACGAAACCATGCGAGGATTCTCTGTGGAATGGTTCCTCCGAGCCACGCCTAGAAAGCGAAAGTGGAACGAAACCGAACAAGTGAAGTCCCGCCGTTCGAGACGCTCATCGTGCTTGGAACTGGCGTGTGCATCGAATCGTGGCAGCCGGTGCAGAAAGCCATTGAAGAAGTCTTCAAGGAGTGGGGCGCAGACTGCGGCGACGTTGACCGCGACCTCGCAAGCTTCCTACTCGCTCAGCATGTGTACCACATGCGATTCAGCTATCCCGATGACGACCTCCCAGCCGAGAAGCGCGAACATCTCGAAAGAGAGTGGCCTAACAACTTGAGAAGAGACGAGATGCTGAAGAAGCGCATCGCCGCCAAGCTCATTGAAGCTAGCGACGAAAAAAAAGTGGCGCTCGACAGGCGCTTTCTCGAAGCCGTCGAGAGAGAGTTTGAGGATGGGAAAACGGTCGTTTTCTTCACGACGAATTGGGACCTGCTGCTCGAAAGGAGCTTCAAGCCAGGTGCAGACACGAGCAAGGTCAAGCACCTTCACGGGTCAGTAACCGAACCCAGGCGTCTCTATCTGCCCACCGAGACGAATGAGGAGCGGTACCGTTCGCCCGACGACCGGCAATACTACGGAGACCCCATTTCCCATCTCTGGAAGTACGTCGCCGCGGCGAAAACGCTTTGGCTTTACGGTCTGAGTCTTGACCCCGCTGATGCTGAGCTGGCGATGGTCATCCGTGCTGGGCTCAGCGAATGGAGCGAGACCCGGACAATAAAGATTTCGGCGCGTCGCCGTGACCTCCCCGGAATCCGAAAGCGCGTCTCAGCGATGGTGGCGATGGCCGGAAGGCAGGCAAACATCATCGAGGACCCCGTAGATTCGCCTCGCGATTGTCCGCCGAGCAGGCTCTGGCGCAAAACCCTGGGTCTGAAAACGAGGCCTGGCCCCCTCTAGGCAGCAGGGTGGCGCGAAAGGTGAAGGTTTTGCGCCGGGCTCGTTCCGGTCTTCAAGACGATTCGAGACAGCCACCGCAGAGGCGAGGCAAATCGCCGGTGTGAACCCGACCCCGCGCAATGCCTCACAGCGTGGGGGCCGACGACGGGCCGGCCGGGCCTCTCGAGACCGGGCGTGCCGGGGGCCACTAATGCACCGGGTACGAACCGACCAGCGTGAAGTCGGTCGTCACCGGCGGCTCTTCGCAACGATCCTTGATGGCGCTCGTGAACCGTTTGAAGGCTTCAATCGCGAGGAGCGGGTTCTCCGCGCCGTCCACGGTCGCGATGTGGACGAAGCTGACGCCATCGGCAAGTCGGTAGGAGGAGTAACGAATACCGTGGGGCCGCTTCTCTCCGAGTTCCGTGAATACCCCTTGGATGAGCCGTGCGTTCTCATCGGCTCGATCCGCTTTCACTTTGTAGCGAACCACCACGTTCATCGCGTCACGTCCCTTTCACCTGTGTCCTCAACTGTGCCATCGGCGGGCGGACTCTCTTCGTAGCCGTTGTGCCCCGCCGCACCAAGATGCGCATGTAACCGCTCCGTTTCGTTCAAAGTGAGTCCGGCGCTCCGAGAATGTTTTCTCGAGGCAGTCGGTGAGGAAACCCCGGGATCAAGGCAAAGCGACGGGCACCCATCAAGCGTGTCTGCCGCCGGCTCAGTACGACGGCAGCCTGTCACGCGGCCCCCTACTTCCGCGCGCGCAGCTCGCTCTTGAGGGACTCCATTAGCGGTGTTGTCGTCTCCTCGGGCGACCAGTCCTTGCCAAGCCCCCCGCGAAGAACTCCGTCCACGTAGTCCTTCTTGTAAATCTCATCTCCCGCGTGCTGAGTGAACTCGAGGCTCAAGCGAGTAGGGTTTAGGCCGAGGGCCTCGGCGCACGCGTCGATCAGCGCATCACCTAGCCGTGCACGCTGCTCCGGCGGCCGACCCCGGCGGATTTCGAACGAAAGAACGGCGGAGGGGGTGGGCTCGCCTTTGCCACAGCGCCAGACGCTGCCCTCGCCGAGTTCACGAAACGTCACGTCGACCAAGTCGGGTGTGGTCTGCATGATTTCGGCATACATGTTGCCGATTCGCTGCGCCAGCGTGCGCTTGACGTCTACAGGGTAGTGGCCGGGTACATCGATTTGGAGATGTGGCATCGGTTCGTCCTCGACCTGCGGGGAATGTCCGCGAACCATTCCGCGGGCGTGCAGGTAGACCGATGAATGCGCCCGTCAGCGCTTGCCGTGTAGACGGGAATAGCGCAAATGTGTCTTGCCTGAAATGCAAGACCGGACTAGCGCGTGGCCATGCTCCGACGGATGGCGACCTTCGTGAAGATTGCTGAATCCGGCAACATCTCTCGCGCGGCACGCTCGCTCGGCCTTTCGGTACCCATGGCAAGCCGGCACCTGTTGTGGCTCGAAAAAGAGCTCGGCGTTGGGCTAATGCGTCGAACTACGCATCACCTCATGCTGACCGACGCGGGCCGCGAGTTCCTAAGCCGCGCACGCGCGATTCTTTCCGGTCTCGACGAAGCAAGGGAAGCGGTGAGACCTGGACGCGGCGTGGTGGGCCGCGTGGTCCTCGCCGTGCAACCGGCGTTTGGCCTGGAACGCATCGTCCCGCAGGTACCAGCGCTGCTGGAGAAACATCCGCGGCTGCGCCTCGACCTCCGTTTTGAGGACCACGCTGTCGACCTCATTGCCGAAGGTGTCGATGTTGCAATCCGTGCAGGCCCGCGTCCAAAGGACAGTTCGTCGGTTGTCATACGCCGGCTCGGAAGCTACGGGCTTGTAGTAGTTGCTGCTCCGAGCTTTCTAGCCAAGTTCGGTCCTGTCGAAACGGCCGCTGACCTGGCTCGTGCGCCCTGCATCATTCTCGATACAGGACCAAGGGAGTGGTCATTCGAAACGAGCAAGGGCCCGATGTCCGTCGTTGTCGGCGGGCGAATCCACACCAACGATGTCCTCGCCACTCGTCAGCTCGTGCTCGCAGGCCTGGGCGTGGCATGGCTGCCCTCGTGGGTAGCCGCCGATGACCTGCGCCGAAGGCGTCTGAAGCGCGTCCTCGGAGGTGCAATGTTACCCTCCGTGGACGTGTTCGCCTTGTTCCACAAGGAGTCGCGCGGCCCGGGGAATGTTCGGGCCGTCCTCGACCATTTTTCCCATGCGTTGGAAGCAAAGTGACGCCAAGCCCAGAGCAGTCCGCGCGTCGAACAGCCGGTTTTTAGAACAATGCAGATAGCTGCCACCAGCCAGGAGAGGCCATGGCCGATGACGCCACCACTCGCAACTCAGCCGAAGCGCCTAATCGAGCGCCCTCGTGTTCCGCTACCGGTCGGATACCGCGGGGGCATCATCACTGCAACCACCGTAATGCTCGGGTTTCCCTCTTTTTTGCACGCTATTGGGACTTCGACTTGCCTGGAACATGGAGCGTTTCGTCCGAGGACCTACACGCGCGCGAGATATTGGCCGGCGCCACAGGCGTTGATTGAATCTCCGGGGTTGCATCGCCCATCCGTGGTGCAACAACCGCCACACGTCAGCGTGTTGCACTCGGGAGAAGGGGCCCCGCTGCTACAGGCCGCCCAGATGGCAGCGCCTAGGAGCAGGGACATGCCCGCTAGAACTAAAGGGCGACCGGCTGCGTCGTCATCAACCATCTGGCGTTCGCTACGCTCGTTCATCGTCTTGGGAAGTCGTTGCGCTAGTTGGGTCCAGACCCCAGCGTATTCTATGGCCGTTCATTCCAGGTTGATGGAGAAGACGGCCATCGGCGGCACGCGAATGTCGAGGTACAAGGACCGGACGGTCTGAACGCTGCGCTGGCCCATGTGCTGAGCGACCTTCTCGATGGGCAGCCTCCTTAGGCACCCCGGAAGTGGACTACGGGCGCTCCTGACCGGGCCGCTAAGTAGAAGCCCCAATGATAGATGCGCACGAAGTGGAGTATTTATTCTTCTCCGAAATATGCAGGAAATATGTGGCAACAGGACGCGCTACGAGCCTCTAGGAGCCTGTAAGACTCTATTTATACGACCAGTCGTGGTCATATATGACCTTGTCGTGCGGATTATGAGACCGCCGCTCTAACCAGTTGAGCTACCTAGCCTAGGTCATTGACCATCAGAGATTTCAACCACAGCGATGCAGAAAGCAGCGTCGGTCAGCCAATTCTCCATTCTTCGGCGGTACTGGCCGGGGTTGCTCTCTACACCAGAGCCCCGGTTGGGTACATCAAGCAGCCGCAGCTGCCAACTCGCGGTGCTGCGCCGGAGGCGCCCGCGTTTGGCCGCTCTAAGAATTCGCCTCGGGCGGCGACGTGGGCTCGTTGTCGCTCGCGGGTGCTACTGGGAAGTCGAAAGGCGTGCAACTGGCATGTCGCGGCGCGTTCGCTGAAGCAGGTTGTGGCAGCCTTGACGAGGTTTCCCTCTTCATCAACGGTCGCCCCAGGGGGCCTTCAGCGCGTCCGCGACATGACCGTAAGGAACTCCTCAATCTGCTGGCGCTGCTCTGGGGAGAGTTTGACGTTTTGTTCGTCTACCATTTCGTCCACCAGCTTTGGCCACAGCTTCGCCGGGAATTCTGTCGGCAGCGGCAGCGCATGACAGGGGCTGCAGGTCCGGGCGTAGGCATCCCTGGCCAAGGTGAGGGTCGCCAGCGTGACGTCTGTGCCGTTGGCCTTGGCCCAGGTCACGTCGGCCGGGGTGGGCCGCGGCAACTTCACTCGAGCTGATTGGCCAAGCGCGAGGAGCCGTGCGCGGGCGCGCTGGTCGCGGATGGCGACGCTTCGCAAGTCTGGAAATAAGCCGCCCAGCGTTTGCGAGAATGGAGCGGCGCGTGCGCCGAGGACGAGGAGGCGCCTCTGGTCCTCCGGCGGGGGTAGGCGCGCCGCCTCCACTGCGGCAAGAAGAAGGCTCTGGAGCCGGTCCCATTTCCAGACAAGGACCACCGTCTCGATGAGGCTGGGATGGGGCCGGGCGGCGGTCCTGGTCGGTACTCCCGGCAGCGCCTCAGCGAGGTAGGGTCCAAAGAGTTGCATGCGGAGCGCGACGGACGTGTCGGCGAAGGTGACCGCGAGGGGTGGCGTCCCGTTGGCCACGAGCGCCAACCCAAGTGCCGCGCGCCGCTTCGCCGCTGACGGCGCCGAGCTAAGCGCGGCGGCGCACGGTGCCAAGGCGGTCTCGGACACACTTAACGCCGCAAGCCGACCGACCAAGCCCGTGCCCCACGTCAAATCCCGAGCCAGAGCGAGAACGTCCACGCAGGTGATGACGGCCGCCACCGGTTGCCCAGAGGCAAGCTGCGCCCGCATACGCAGCGCCGCCATTCTTCCCACATACGCCGCCGTAGCTAGAGTGTTGGCTTGCTCCTTGGACCCAAGGGCCTCAAGCACAGCGAGGTCCGCCGGGGGCCGGGCATTCTCGGCGTGGGTAGCCCGTAGCAGGGCCCGCAGGGGCTCGTCACTCTGGGACAGCTGGCGCAGACAGCCCGGGGGCACCTGTGCGAAGGGCCGCTCCCCCTCCTGCACGCCCCGGCAGTCTTCGAGGTCCGAGGAGTAGGTCTGCAGCGCGGCGAGCGCCGCCCAGGGCTGCGTCGCCAGCTGACCGAAATCCCCGGAAAGAATCGGTTGCGCCTGCACCGGGCGGGCGTCGGTCCTCTCGGTGAGTGCGCGGATGTCCTCTAGCAGCCGGTAACGAAGCCCCCGGAGGTCATCGAGGGCCCAGGCGAGAAGGGCCACCGCCAGAAAGGTCACGCTCAGGGCGAGGGCACCGAGGGGACGGAGAAGACGTTTCAAAAAGCTCACGGCGCGCTACAGCCTAGCCTGCCGTCCAGGTCCGATCAGGTTTGTGCATTCCGTCTAGCCGCCGCAGCGGTGAAGTCTGATGAAGTAGAATGCCCGTTCGCAATTCACGCCCGCCCAAGTGAAGGTCCACGGTCGGCAGCACCCGCCGGGGACGGCGACCGCCTGGTCCTTTTGCGGGAGCTAGAGCCGGTGGCACCCAGGGCGGCTACTTGGCTGATTCCTTCAACCTTGGCGGGGGCGGCAGCGGGTCGCCCTCGGCTCACGTCAAGCAGGAACACGACGGCCTGCGGTCTCTGGACGCCCCAGGCCGGCGCCGTTGCCTCACATGCTCGGGCCAATCCCGCCGTCGAGAGAAAGGATGGTGATTTGAGCGCTCGGATGACGCGCGACTCTGGAGCGCAATGCTTGCGTCCGTCCGGCACGCTTTTGCGTCCATCCGCCTCAGCTTCAGAGCGCGCGAGCTGGCGCAGGCAATGCAACGGCTCGCGGTCGCTGGACCATTCGCCAAGCCTGGCGGGCGGCTCGCGCGCAAGGAGAGAAAGGTGGTGCCCAAAAGAGACGTCAGGTCGGCGGAGGTCGACAGAAGCATCGAGCAGCAAAAGGGGCGCGGGCTGCGCGGGTTCGTTGACTGGCTTGGTGGATTTTTCCCTGCGAACAGCGAGAGCGAGGCCGTCACGACAAACATTCGACTCGAGGCCTCACCAGAGGAGGTCTGGGCGGCACTGCGGTTTTACGAGGACGTTCCGAAAAGGCCCGGTCTGTTCCTGCTGGCCCTGTTGCCGCGGCCTATTCGCTCCGAGGGGGAGAAGACTCGGGTCGGTGCCAGCGTCCGGTGCGAGTACGACGGAGGCCATCTCGTGAAACGCATTACCGTTGCTGAACCCAGGCACTTGCTTCGCTTCGAAGTGCTCGAACAGAAGCTCGGCATCGAGAACAGCGTGTCGATGGGCGAGGGCTCCTACGAAATTCGCCGCTCGGAGGGGGGATCGGAAGTGCTCCTCACGACGCACTACCGCGGCCACTTGCGGCCACGCGTGTTGTGGCGCCCCTTCGAGCGGACCCTCGCACACCACGTCCATCGTCATATCCTCGTCGGCATGAGAACGCTGCTCGGTGCGGCGCCCGGAGAGCGTGCGGGCAAGAAGTTGCCAGCCATTTCCAGAGGTGCGCCGGCGACGGGGGAACCAGGGTCCTCCGTTTTGTGAAATGGGCCAACTGGACGCCCGTCAGCCCCGGCTGCTGTTAGTGCGCTCGTCCGCGGCGGGCCAAGAGGCCGAGCCGCACGTGCTCCTCGCGCTCCCGCTCGTCGAGCGTCCGTCGGACGACTAGGAGTTGGCGCTGAAGGTCCGGGGTGAGGTGGTGCTCCAGGCTGTTGACCTGCCTTGAGGTCTGCGCCAGCGCCTCGCCCAGCCTGCGCAGCAGCATCTCCCGTGGCGCGGCTCCCACTAGCAAGTCGGCCAGCTTTTCGAAGGCGCTGGCCGCCTCCACCGCTGCCGGCGACGCCCCCGGGGCGATTCCACGAGCAGCCAGGGTACGCGCGAAGCGCGGCGCCTCCGCCACGTCCGAGACAGTGACGCCCCACACCTGGTCGGTGCGGACCTCCACCCGCACGCCCCGGGCCGGCCACCCGAGGGCCTGGAGCCCGACTCTCCCCTCGGCCGAGAGTGCGCGCAGAAGGGCCGGCCAAGCCTTCCGCGCTTGAGCGTCAATCTCCACGCGACTGTCTGCGGCGCTCCGGGCGATGCGGAACAGCTCCCCCACCAGCGCCTCGCGCTTGCGGCGTAGCAGCGAGGTCCCGCGTTCCAGTCGTTGGAGCCGCTGCTGGGCGCGCAGTAACCCTACCCGCGTGGCGGACAGATGCGTCCGCGCGCTCATGGTGCGCCCGCCGGCTGGCGGTGCCGTGCCCACGTTTCGTCGCGGATGCGCGAGAGGTCCTCCCGGGGCAACCCATCGAGCAGCGCCCAACCAACGGCAATGGTTTCCGACAGCTTCCTCCGGGTTCGCCCCTGTCCGATGAGGTCCCGTTCGAAGTGCTCGAGGAAGCCCAACGCCCGCCGGTCCGTGGCAACCAGGCCCGCCTCGCCGACGATGGCGGCCATCAGCCTTGCCTCGCGACCTCGAGCGTAAAGCGCGTAGAGCTGGTCCGCCCACTCGCGGTGCTCAGCGACGGTATGGCCCGCGCCGATGCCGGCGTTCATCAGGCGCGACAGTGACGGAAGCACGTCCACTGGCGGGAAGACGCCCCGGCGGTGAAGCTCGCGGCTGAGGACCACCTGACCTTCGGTGATGTAGCCGGTGAGGTCTGGAATGGGGTGTGTCAGGTCATCGTCCGGCATAGTGAGCACCGGAATTTGCGTCAATGAGCCTTCGCGTCCGCGCACGATGCCGGCCCGCTCGAAGAGAGAGGCCAGGTCCGTGTACATGGTACCCGGATAGCCGCGCCGACCGGGAATTTCCTGGCGCGCAGTTGCAATCTCCCGCAGCGCCTCGCAGTAGTGCGTAATGTCGGCGATGACCACCAGCACGTGAAGCCCACACTCGAAAGCGAGGAACTCGGCCTCACCGAGGGCCAACCGTGGGGCGAGGAGTCGCTCCACCGTCGGATCCTTCATCTCGTTGATGAAGAGGACGCTGCGCTCTAGCGCACCGCTGTGCTCGAATCGTTCCAGGAAGTCGCGCCGCTCGCGAGCGGTGATGCCGATGCCGACGAAAACGACCGCGAACGGCTCGCCTTTCGGCGCGCGCGCCCACTCTACAATGTGCGCGGCCACCTCCAGCGCCGGCAGGCCGGCCCCGGAGAAGATGGGGAGTTTCTGCCCACGCACCAGCGTATTCATTCCGTCGATGGCGGAGATGCCGGTCTCGATGAATTCCTCTGGAGGGAGGCGGGCGGCCGGGTTGAGCGGCGCCACGGCCAGTGAGCGCCTGGCCTCACCCACTGGTGGCGGGAGCCCGTCGATGGGCGCGCCGAGTCCGTTGAACGCCCGCCCCAGGAGCTCCCGACCTACCGTCGCCTGGGCCACCTCGCCGGTAAAGGTCACTCGCACCCGCGCAGGCGCCAGCCCCAGCGACTCGTCGAGTAGCTGCACGATGGTGATGCGCTCGCCGGCGTCGATGACCTGGCCTTGCCAGCGCTTCTGACCGGGAATCTCCAGTCGCACCCACTCGCCGAGCGCCACCGCATGGGTGCTCTCGACGAAGACCAGCGGTCCGGCCGCACCGGCCGCCGACCGGTACGTTTGAGCGACGCCGCTGCTCATTGCCGTGCCTCCTTGGGGCGAAGCGCGGCGAGCGTGGCCTCGGTGTCGGTCACTCGCGAGGATAGCTCTGAGGCCGGCGCGTCGCGCAGGGCGATGAGTGCTCTACGAAAGAGTCCGAGGTCCAGCTCGGCGAGAGGGGCTCCGCCGCGAATCCTCTCGGCGGCCAGCGTGTGTGCACGTCCGGAGAGTTCGGCGAGACGGAAGGTCTTGAGAGGGGACGACGAAGCGTCGTTAAGGTGGTAGGCGCTCTGTCCGAGAACGACCTCCCGAACCAGCCTCGCCACCAGCAGCACCAGCCGGTCCTCGTCTTGGAGCGCTTCCGGCCCTACCAGACCGACAATCTCCCTGAGCTCCGCGTCACGCTGCAGCAGCTCGAACGTCTGCGCCCGGACCGCCGACCAGGAGGCGTCCACCTCCCGCTCGAACCAGGCCTTGGTGCGCTCGACATAGAGGCTGTAGCTCGTTTCCCAGTCCACCGCCGGGAACTGCCGTTGATGGGCCAAATCAGCGTCCAGCGCCCACAGGCTGCCTGCCACCCGCAGCGTGGCCTGGCTCACCGGCTCGGACAGGTCGCCGCCCGGCGGAGACACCGCGCTGATGAGCGTGACCGCTCCCTCGCGCTCCGGTCGGCCGAGCAGGCGCGCGCGCCCGGCGCGCTCGTAGAAAGCGCCGAGGCGGCTCGCCAGGTAGGTGGGGTAGCCCTCCTCTCCGGGCATCTCCTGCAGGCGCGCGCCGATTTCCCGGAGTGCCTCCGCCCAGCGCGAGAGGCTGTCCGCCATGAGTGCTACTCGGTAACCCATGTCGCGGTAGTACTCGGCCACGGTGATGCCCAGGTACACCGAGGCTTCGCGCGCCACGACGGGCATGTTGGAGGTGTTCACCACCATCACCGTGCGGTCCATAATCGACCTTCCGGTGCGCGGGTCGACCAGTCGGGGGAACTCGGCCAGGACCTCGGACATCTCGTTGCCGCGCTCGCCGCAGCCGATGTAGACGACGACGTCGGCATCGGCGTGTTTGGCCAGTGACTGCTCGACGACGGTCTTGCCTGTGCCGAACCCGCCGATGACGGCCACCGTGCCGCCCTCCGCCACCGGGAAGAGCAAGTCGAAAATCCGCTGACCGGTCAGTAGCGGGCGGTCGTCGGGGAGTCGGCGCCCGGTGGGACGGGGGGTGCGTACGCTCCAGTCGTGCGAGAGTTGAAGGGGCGTCCCATCCTGGAGGTGGCCCACCGCCGCCTCGACAGTGAAGTCGCCGGGGTTGAGCGAGGCCAAACTTCCCGTCACCCCGGGCGGGACGAGCACACGGTGGAGGAAGCCCGGCCGCTCCTCGACGGTGCCGAGCACGTCGCCGCCCGAGACTGACATTCCGGCCGGGAGGACAGGCTCAAAGTGCCAAGTCCGGGCCGCATCCAGTGTGGGCGCGCTTTCCCCGGGCCCAATGAAATCCCCGCGGCGCTCGGCGAGGACGTTCAGCGGACGGCCCAGGCCGTCGAGAATGGAGCCGAGGAGGCCCGGGCCGAGTCGGACTGTGAGCGTCTGCCCGGTGAAGGCCACGGGCTCTCCCACGGAGAGGCCACCCGTGTCCTCATAGACTTGAAGCGTGGCGGTCGCGCCCGACAGCCGAATGACCTCAGAGAGGAGCCGGCCATGTCCCACCGCCGCAAGCTCGTACAGCGCGACGGCCGGGACGGGCTCGGCCTCGACCAGAGAGCCGTTGACTCGGGTGATGCGAAGTGGCGCGGTCATCGCAGCCGCACCTGGTAGCCAATGGCCTGTCGCAAGAGCTCCACGACGTAGGCGTCCGACGCCGCGGCGCGCTCCGTCCAGGTAGGGGCGGGAAATGGGATGACCAGCGGGAGAACGCGCGAGGAGATGCGGCGGCGGACCTCCTGGTCGAGACCCTCGTACAGACTGCTCTCGACAAGGACAATGCCGAGGTCCGTGTCGGTGAGGAGCGCCGACATGCGGCGGCTCGCCTCGCCGGCGTCCTGAGCTTCCATCGGCTGGAGTCCAGCCAGCGCAAAGCCGGCTGCGGACGGCGGACGACACAGGACCAGCACGCGTCCCTCGGTCACTGGTAGACCTCCCGACGCCGCTCCTCGAGGGGAGCATTGAGGGCCATCGCCCAGGCCAGCCTCTGGAACCGCTCCACCTCTCCGCGGAGGCGCGCCGCATAGTCGAGGACAGGCGCGGAGCCGAGCGGCTCCGTCCGTGCGGTGCGGTGGAGGTGCACCCGGTGGGCTGCCGCGAGGCGCTCGGGCAGGTGAGAGAGTTCGGTGCCGACGAAGGCGTCTGCCCAAAGGCTGCCGCGGAAGGTGGCCTTGGCTTGCTCCAGCGCCGCGAGCCGCGTCGGCGTGCGAGCGACTCGCTCGAGGGCAGCAAAGCTGACGGTTCCCCCGTCGACGAAAAGCGCTGAGAGCTCGAGCTCGGAGGGCGAATCTGCCAGCACCAGGGCAGTCAGCAGGTTTTCCTCATCCACGAGCGTCTGAACATGCCAACGCAGCAGCGCGTCCCCGCGCCGGGAGGCCACTAAGGCCCGCCGGGCGAACTCACGGGTAAGCGCCGTCTCGAGGAGGAGGTAGTCCGGGGGCCCCCGTTTGGGCGCGCCCGCCAGCGCGGACGCGGCCGGGTGGCGCCAGACGACCAGCAGTGCGGTCACCGCAGCAATGCTGGGCTGAGCGGCCAGGGTGTCTAGCGCTCGGAGTGGCAGCGCCGGCGTCGGCAGCGTCCCGGCGAGCCGGTCCTGGGGCGGTACGCCGGCCGCGGCTCCGCGCACAAGCGCACGCAGGCTCCGCCGGTCTTCCTCTGCAAACAGGACGTCCAGGAGCTCCCGGCGCTCGCCACACCAGCCTGCCAGCAGTGCCAAGCGTTCGCCGGCACGCCGCCGAACGGCCCGTTCCACGCGGGCGGCGGTTGCCGGCCCGTCGAGGTGCAAAGCCTCGTGCGCCTGCTCCAGCCGCGCGGCAAGCATGGCCAGGTCGGGCGCGCCGGCGAGGCCCTGCCACTCTCCGCTGGAGAGCAAATGGGTGGCCAGGCCTCGAGCGCGCGCGGAGACCTCGTCGTAGCTGCTCACTGGCCACCTTCGAGCCGCTGCATAACGCGGATGGCCAGCGTCGCTCGAGCGCCGGCGAGGCGCGCGGCCAGGCTGCGGTCCATCTCCACCCGGCCGTCGGCGCTTCCCACCCGGACGCCCACCGTGACGTCGGCGGATGCCACCACCTGAGCGCCTGGGCCCGCCGCGGCGGCGACTGCGGCCCGGTCCGCTTCGGCGCAGCGAAGGACCAGCTCCTCGCCGGTGAGAAGGCCGAGCAGCAGGTGTACGTCGCGCTTCAGTGCCGCGCCATAGGACTTCCAGAGACGGACTTCCTCCTGAAGCGTGAGAGCGCGCTCGAAGACGGCGTCGAGGAGCTTGTGGCGCGCCTCCAGCACCCGACTCTCGGCTTGTCGGCGTGCCTCGAGCAGCCTCTGCTCGGCCTGGCCATGAAGTGCGCGGGCATGCTTGGCCAGCCGGGCTTGGGTGCGCGCGGTTTCCTCGCCCGCGGCGTCCCGCCGTAGCCGTTCGGCCTCGTCGGCCGCGCGTGTGAGCTCCTCCGCTTCGCCGGAGGCTCCCTCGCGCTCGAGAGCGGCCAGCAACTCGGGCAGTGGCACGTCAGCCTCCGGCGCGGAACATGATGAACATCGCCACCACGAAGCCGAGGATGGACATCGTCTCGGGAATGGCGAGCATGATGATGACGGTGGCGCTGAGCTCGGGTTTCTCGGCCAGGCTCGCTGCGGCCGCCGGCCCGATGCGCGACTGGGCCCAGGCCGTGGCGAGCGTGGGAATGGAAATGGCGAGCGCGGCGCTGAGAGTAATCCCTAGGAGCGGCATCAGGTGTTCCTCCAATGGCGGAAGGGGTGGTACTGGACGCCGCCCGGGCTGTAGAAGCGGCCGAAGAACTCCACGTACTGCAGCCGCAGCCCTTGGATGGTGGGGCTAAACAAGGCGAGGCCGAAGTTGATGAGGTGGAAGAGCAGCGCGAAAATGATGCCCACCACCAGGCTTCCGGCGGCACCCGCCAGACGATTGGCGACCAGCGCGAGCATCACCGAGGCGGTCCCGAGCGCCATGATGCGTGCGTAGGAGAGGATGTTCCCGAGGGTCGAGAGCAGCTCCACCGGCGCAATCAGTCCCTCGGCGATGATGAGCAGCGGGAATGCGACAAGCAGCGCAACCACCAGCGGAGTGAGCAACTGGTGCGGCAGCACGCGGAAGGCGGCCAACAGAGCTCCCAAGATGAGCAGAATCATCATTGCAGACAGCCCACGCCCGATAGCTTGGCGAGGCTGACCGCGGAAGGCGCTCACCACCCCCAGGACGAGGCCGAGCACGACGTGAACCAGCCCGAGGGCGAGGCAGAGCCCGAGGAAGGAGATGATGTCGCGCGGCTCCTCCCGGTTGAGCACCAGCGGCCGCATGCCGAACCAGTGCCGGCCCAGGTCCCCGAAAAACTCCCCGAAGAGAACGCCGAAGATGAGCGTGAACAGCGCGCAAGCCAGGGAGATTTCGGAGATGGCCCGCAGCGGCGTTTCCGCTCGGGAGCGGTAGCGGAGCGCCAGCCCCAACAGCCCGAGCACCAGGGCGTAGCCCACGTCGCCGACCATCAGCCCGAAAAACATCGGGAAGAAGATGGCGACGAAGGGCGTCGGGTCGATGCTGCCGTAGCGGGGAAGTGGCAGCATGCCCACCAGCAGCTGGAAGGGACGAAAGAGGCGCGGGTTGTGCAGCACCACCGGTGCCTCGGCGGACCACTGCTCGGCGGCGAGCTGCTCGACGGAAACCGATGGGCCCACGGCCTCGGCGAGGCGCGCCGCGAGCCGCGCCACCTCTGCTGCCGGCACCCAGCCTTCCAGAACGAAGGCATGGGCAGTCGAGGCCGACAGACGCAGCCCCTCGAGCTGGCCGAGGCGGTCGTGGACCGCGGCTGCAGCAGTGGTGAGTTCGGGAAGCTTTCCCTTGAGCTGGGCGCGCGCTTGAGCCACGGCCTCCAGCTCGGCGGGGATGGCGCGCAGACGCTGGACGATGTGGGGGACGGCATCGGCCAGCGACTGGCCCTCGTAACCACGCGGCAGGGGTACCTGCTCCACGCCACTCTCGGCGAGCAACCGCTCCACGTGCGGCGCATTGCGCACAGGCACCAACAAAAGGAGCACCGACTCGCCGCTCGCCAGCGGGTGCGTGCGTAACTCGAAGTCCCTTCCTAGTGAGCCGTCGAGCGCGGTGCGAAAGCGCTCCACACTGCCGACTTGCCCGGCGCGGAGCACCACGAGATAGGCCCGCACGCCGGGGGTCACCCCGTTCTCGAAGAGCTTGCCGAACGCCGCCATCACGTCCTGGTACTTGGCCAATAGCGCGCGCTCCTCTTGGAGTGCTCGCCCGTGCGCCTGGAGCCGCTCCGCCTCGCGCCGGACACGGCGGGCCAGACGGGCCGAGCGGGCCCAGCCCGTCGGCGCTGCAACGGCAGCCGCGCTCGGCTCCGAAGCGCCGAGCAGCGACAGGCCGGCCTGCACGTCGTCGAGAATTCGTTTGAGTTGCCGTTCGAGACGCAGCTCGCGCGCCGCGAGTTGAAACGGGGCGAGGAGGCGTCTGCTCGCCGGGGCGGCGAGGTGGACAAGGCCTAGGTCTTGGAGCGCGGCGAGCGTCGGGGAAAGCACCCCGCAGGGGCCGAGCACCCGAACGCGGCTCATGCGCAAAATCATGGGCCCACCGCCGGCACGTCCTCGACGAGACTTCTCAAAACGAAGAGCGCGAGGTCCTCTAACCCTTTCGCAGTCACGGCCTGGTACCGCTGCACGCGTGCATCGGCCCGCGTCGCAATGTGCTGGAGCTCCACCTCGAGCTCCGCTTGCATCTGCGTCTCGATGCGCGCGGTGCCGGCTCGAGCCTCCTCTTCAGCGCGGGCCGCCAGCGCCTGCGCATCGACGCGGGCCAGCTCCACAAGCCGAACGGCAGCTGTCCGAGCCTGCTCGAGGCGCAGGGCGAGGCGTCGTTCCGCCTCGAGCAGCTTGTCCAGGTCGTCCTTCACACCAACCCCAAGGGGCATTTCGACAGCGCTGTCCCTTGCCGGGTTACTGCAAAGAATGGTCCCCCCGGAGCCGAGGAGCACTTGAGGTTGCCGGCGGCGCGCGCCGGCCACGCGGAATGAAATTGGACGGTTGCCTTTACCTGCCGCGGTTGGCGGGCATTGGATGCGTGGCTCACGAGCCAGCGCGCAATTCCTGCGCTCACCCGCCTGGGCGGGGGATGGCTGAGCCGGCGGGGCTCAGGACATGCTGGCCGGCTCGGTGACGTCCACCAAGCCCCACAGCATGGAGCGGTCCTCTTCGGCGCGGTTGGTAGGAGAGGGGCGTGAGGGCTCAGCAAAGCTGCGCAGCACCATTCGAGCGCCCGGGCTGCCTGCCCTCTGCGCCGCCGCCAACAACCGTGCGCGGTAGCTCGCTGGGGCGCCGTCCAGGACGTTGGAGAAGGTGAAGCCGTCGAAGCTGCCGGGGCGGGCGGATTCCAAGTACCCAGCCGCGTCGGCATAAACCAGTTCCACCGGGTGCCGGGGTTTCGCGGCGGGCGGGTAGTCGCCGAGGAGGAGGGCTCGGAGGTAGGGGTTTGTCGCGTTGGGATGGCGGGCGAAGCCGCGCTCCAGGCGCGAGCGCATCACCGCGCCAAAGTGCGGAGGCAGCACGCCGAGAAAGGGCGAGGCGTAGACGCGGCGAAGCCCAGTCAGTGAGAGCAGCGTGTCCACGCCTGCTCGGAAACGCCGCGTGTCCAAGTGCGCATGCCAAAAGGCGAGCTGGCCAGCCGTCGCCTCCAGGGCGAGGAATTCCTCAACGCGTGCCCGGCGCCACCCGGCCAGCGGCAACAGTGCGCGGCCGAAGCCCATCAGGCGCTCCGCGGTGCCAGTTTGCGCCGGCGCCCCCCCGAGGCGTGCGCGAGCGTACGCCAGCTGCACTGGGTTGATGTCCACGGCCACCACGGGCTGCTGCTCGGCGAGCGCCAGGGCCGTGTCCCCGGCGGAGGCAATGCAGAAAATCCGTCCTCGGCCGGCGAAGGCCTGGGCCTCGACGGCCACGTCTTCGTACATGTGCCCGAAGAGAATTCGCTGCGGAGCGGCCAGGGCGTCGAAACGTCCCCGGCCCCAGGGAGTGTCGGCCACGGACGGGGGCGTGCTCACTGGCTGCCGAGTGCCCCCGCAACCCAGACGAGGATGATGAAGACAAAGTTCTTCACCACCATCCCGCCAGGGTCGTGGATGAGCCTCCGGGCGAAGAGGAGCCCGTTGACATTCATGCTGAGGAGGAGCCCGGTTTGCACGGCGGCCGCCCAGAGGGGCTTCCAGCCGCTCAGGACCCACACCGCGAGCAAGCTCTCGAGCACCCCCAGGCCACGGAGGAGGGTGGCCGGGGGAATTGGCCCAAGGTAGGGCACCGCTTCGACAATGGCCCTCTGCTCCGGCATGCGTCCGAGCACCTTGCACCAGAGGCCCTCGTACAGCCACACGGCAGCGATGGCACAGCGAACGAGTAGCAGGCGAGGCATGAACGACATGCGGGCCAAGGCCTTTTCGAGTGTCTGCTTTGGCGCAGCAGCAGGTGCAGGTGCCTTTGGGTTAGCACGTCTCGGCCCAGCTTGGCGCCCCGGGGCCTCCGGTTGCCCCGCCCGTCGAGCCATGCTAGCCAGGGCTTCGTGGTCAGCGTCGCCCAGTACCATGTCCATGCGCACCATCAGCACGGCCCCGTCGGGTCGGTGCGGGCGCATGGCGTGACGTCCAACCACTCCTAGCCCCCACACCTCGGCTTCTCCCGACTGGGCCCGCTCGCCACCGCGACCGGGCCCTTTGTCGTTTCTGCCCTCCGCAGCCCCAAACCAAGGCCAAACCCCATGCTTCGAATCGCTCTCCCCAACAAAGGCCGCCTCGCCGAGGAGGCCCGAGGTTTGTTCGCCGACGCTGGACTGGAAATTCGCGCCAGCGGCGACCGGGCTCTCACCGCCTCCCTGGGAGGCGAATTCGAGGCCATTTTCGTCCGCAGCCAGGACATTGCCGAGCTGGTCGCCGACGGCGTCGCCGACGCTGGCGTCACCGGTTGGGACTTGGTGCAGGAGGCGGGGCGCCCCATTGAGGCACGTCTGGACCTCGAATTTGGACGGTGTCGACTCGTCCTGGCCGCCCGGGACGACGCTGGCATCCACCGACTGGAGGAGCTGCCCCCTTGCCCGCGCGTGGCCACCGCTTTCCCACGCTGCACCGCCACCTGGTTCGCCGGGCGCTCCCTGGCAGTGCAGGTGGTGCCTGTGTCCGGTGCAGCGGAGGTGGCGCCTCACCTCGGCATCGCCGACGTGGTGGTGGACCTCACCAGCACCGGCAGCACTCTCAAGGTCAATGGGCTTTGCGAGGTGGCGACGCTGCTCGAGTCCAGCGCGCGCCTGGTGGCCGCGCCCGGACTCCCCCCGGCTAAAGCCGCCGCCCTGGCCGGGCTCCAGGATGCGCTGCTCAGCGTGGTGCGGGCCCGCGGCAAGCGCTACCTCATGGCCAACGTGCCGAGAGCCGCTCTCAACCAGGTGCGCGAGGTGCTGCCTGGGCTGAATGGACCGACGGTGCTGGAACTTCACGGTGGGGGGCCCCTGGTTGCAGTGCACGCGGTGGTGGGCGAGTCGGCCCTGTACCGGACGGTGGGCGCACTCAAGGCGCTCGGCGGCGAGGGCATTCTGGTGACGCGCATCGAGAGGCTGCTGCCATGAGTGGCCTCGTCCGCTGGACGGGGCGGCTGGACGGGCTGGGCGCCGGCGAGCGCCAAGCGCTGCTCTGTCGCGCACAAGAGGGCGGGGGGCGACGGCTCCGTCAAGAGACGGCCGACATCCTCGACGCCGTCCGCGCGCGCGGCGACGAGGCCCTGCGCGCCCTCGCGCTGACGCACGACGGCGTTGCGCTGCAGTCGCTGGAGGTACCAGCAAGGGAGTGCCAGGCTGCCTTGGGCCGGCTGGCCAGCCCCCTTCGCCGAGCGCTCGAGCGCGCTGCCCGAAACCTCACCCGGGTGCACGCCGCCCAGCGGCCGCAGGCCTACCTCATCGAGGTGGAACCCGGCGTGCAGGTGGAGCGCCGACCGGACCCGCTGGAGCGCGTCGGCGTCTACGCGCCCGGCGGCCGCGCCGCCTACCCGAGCAGCGTCCTGATGGGGGCGGTGCCGGCACGGGTGGCGGGAGTGGCCGAAGTCGTCCTCTGCTCTCCGCCCGGGCCGGACGGACTCCCGGCGCCGGTGGTGCTCGCCGCCGCGGCCCTTTCGGGAGTGGACCGCGTGTTTGCGCTGGGTGGCGCCGGGGCCATTGCGGCGCTGGCCTACGGGACGGCCAGCGTGCCCCGGGTGTGCCGGATTGTCGGGCCGGGCAACGCTTGGGTGGCCGAAGCCAAGCGCCAAGTGCAGGGCACGGTGGCGATTGACTCGCCGGCTGGGCCCTCGGAGCTCCTGGCCGTGGTCGACGGCGGTGCGGACGTGGCCGCCGTGGCGCGCGAGCTGCTCGCCCAGGCCGAGCATGACCCGGAAGCAGCCGTGGTGGCCCTCGTGCTGAAGGCCTTCACTGCCAACCGGCTGGTGGAGGCGCTGGAGGAGGGTGCCGAACGCGCGGTGCGCCGGGAAATTGTTTCCGCCGCACTGCGCGCCCGGGGGGCAGTGCTAGTTGTCGATAGTCTCGAGGCCTCCTTGGACTTCGTTGTCGACTGGGCGCCGGAGCACCTCTTGCTGGCGGTGGGCGACGCCGACAGCGTCGCCGCGCGGGTGCGCCACGCCGGCACCATTTTCATCGGCGAGACGACGTCCGGCGCCTTCGCCGACTACTGCACCGGGGCCAACCATGTGCTGCCCACCGGCGGGCTGGCGCGCTCCTATTCTGGGCTATCCACCTTGGACTACGTCCGCTGGACGACGGTGCAGCGGGTGACGCGTGCCGGGGCAGCGGCGCTGGCCGAGGACGTCGCGCTCCTGGCCGGTTGCGAGGGCCTTTTTGCCCACGCTGCCGCCGCCCAAGCCTGGGAGGCACCATGAGCGAGCTGCCCCGGCCACGCGCGGCCCTCGCGCAGCTCGAGCGCTACTGCCCGGAAGCGGCTGCTTGCGCGGTGGACGTGAGCGACAACACCAGTCTCTGGGGGCCTTCTCCTGCCGCGGAGCGAGCCGTCCAGGGGGCATCCGCCGAAACCTTCAGCCGCTACCCTCAAGCGGACCCGCGCGCTCTGTGCGCAGCGCTGGCCGACTACGCCGGGGTGCGGCCCGAGCAGGTGGTGACGGGCTGTGGCTCCGACGACGTCATCGAGTGTGCCCTGCGTGCCTTCGGCGAGCCCGGGAATGCGGTGGCCTTCTGCGCGCCCACCTTCTCCATGCTGCCAACCTTCGCCCGCGTCAACGGGCTCGAGCCGCGCGCCATTCCTTTCCGCGCCGATGGCGAGCTCGACGTCGAGGCGCTCCTGGCGCTGCGCGCACCCGTCACCTACGTCGCCTCCCCCAACAACCCCACCGGCCGCGAAGTTTCCCCCCAGGCGCTGCAGCAGCTACTTCAAGCGGCCCAAGGGCTCGTCCTGGTCGACGAGGCCTACGGCGAGTTTGCCGAAAACTCGAGCATCCCCTGGCTGGCGCACTGTCCGCATCTTCTCGTGACGCGCACCCTCTCCAAGGCCTTCGGCCTCGCCGGGCTGCGCATCGGCTATGGCCTGGGCGCCCCCGAGGTGGTGGCGGCAGTGGGGCTGGTGCGAGGCCCCTACAAACTCAACGCGCTTGCCGAGCGCGCCGCCCTCGCTGCTCTCCGGGAGGACGTGGCCTGGGTACGTGCTCACGCCGCCGCGGCGTGTACGGCCCGGGAGCGCCTGGCCGCCGAGTTGCGCCGCATGGACTTCCACCCGCTGGCCTCCGGGGCCAACTTCCTGTGCCTCCCCGTCCCAGACGCCCGAGCCTGGGGAGCCCGCTTACTCCAGAAGGGCGTGCGGGTACGCATCCTCCGGGCGCTCCCCCAGGTGGGGGACGCGCTGCGCATTGGGGTGGGCCCCTGGGAAACCATGGAGCGCGTGCTGGCGGCGCTGCGAGCCGTTTCTGCCGAGAGCGCCCGATGAGACTCACCCTCCTCGACACCGGAGCAGGAAACCTCCACTCCCTGGGGAGGGCCCTCGAGTCCTGCGGCGCCACACTGGCCGTGGAGACGGACCCGCGGCGCTGCCTCGCCGTCTCTGGGCTCGTCCTTCCAGGCGTGGGCGCCTTCGCCCCGGCGGCCGAGCGGCTCGCTTCAGTCCGTTCCGACTTGGCCCAGGCCCTGCGGAACGGGCTGCCGTGCCTCGCCATTTGCCTCGGGCTGCAGCTGCTGCTCGGCTCGAGCGAGGAGGGCCCCGGGGAAGGCTTGGGCGTGCTTGCCGGCCGGGTGGAACGCCTGCCAGCTCGCCGCGTCCCCCACATGGGCTGGAATGCGCTCGTGGGGGAGGACAACCTCCTCGCCGCCTCGGGCCTCACCACGGCGTATTACGCGCACAGCTACCTCTGCGCCCTCAGCGACAAGACTGCCGTGCGCGCCGTCAGCCAGCACGAGGAGGTGCGCATTCCCGCGCTGGTGCGCACGGCCCGCACGGTGGGCGTCCAATTTCACCCGGAGAAGAGCGGCCCGGCCGGCCGACGGTTTCTGGCCGAGGTACTCGAGGAGCTGCAACCATGAGAGTGTTTCCGTCGCTGGACTTGCGCCAAGGCAGCTGCGTGCAGCTGGTCGGAGGCTCGCTCGAGGCGGAGCGCCTCCGGCTTCCACACCCGGTGGAGGTGGCCCGGCGCTGGCTCGCCTTGGGCTTTCGAGCGCTGCACGTGGTGGACCTCGACGCGGCGACCGGCCAGGGCAGTAATGCTCCGGTGCTGGAGGAGCTGCTGCGGCAGCTGCCAGGCGCGCAAATGCAAGTGGGGGGCGGCGTCCGAGAGGAGGCCGACATCCGCCATTGGCTCATGGCCGGGGCCGAGCAGGTGGTGCTGGGCACCCGGGCCGTCCTCGACAGGGACTGGCTCGAGCGCATGGCTTTTGAGTTTCCGCGCCGGCTGGTGGTGGCTGCCGACGCCCGGGAGCGACAGGTGGTGACGCACGGCTGGAGCCGGACAGTGGACCAGGACGTGGCCGCTCTAGTGGCTTCCCTGGAGGCGCTGCCGTTGGCCGCCGTCCTGGTGACGGCGGTGCACAAGGAGGGCCACATGCAGGGGACGGACTTCGCCCTCCTCGAAGAGTTGGTGGGCACCACGCACCATCCTCTGCAGGCCTCCGGGGGAATTGCCTCGGTCGAGGAAATTCGGCAGCTGGCCAAAGCCGGAGTCTCAGCCGTCATTCTGGGCATGGCGCTCTACACCGGGGCGCTGGATGCCGAGGCTCTCGCGGAGGAATTCCCGTGACGCGCCTCGAGCGGACGTCGAAGGAGACGCACGTGCAGGTGGAGCTCGAGCGCGGGGCCGGCCCCTCCGAGCTACAGACGAGGCTCGTCTTCTTCAACCACATGCTTGCCACCCTGGTGCGCTACGCCGGCCTGTCCCTGGTGCTGCGCGCAGACGGAGACTTGAAGCACCACCTGATGGAGGACGTGGCCATTACGCTGGGCCAGGCCGTCCGGAGGCTCGTTTCCGACACGGCCGCGCGCTTCGGCGAGCGCAGCGTGGCGATGGACGACGCCCTGGTGCAGGCGGTGGTGGACGCCGGGGGCCGGCCCTATTACCGGGGGAAGCTTCCCAACGCGCTCTACCAGCATTGGATGCGCAGCTTCGCCGAGAATGCCGGCCTCACTTTGCACCTGCGCGTGGTGCGCGGACAAAACCGCCACCACGTGCTCGAGGCGGCCTTCAAGGCGGTGGGCATGGCGTTGCGCCAGGCGCTGGCCGAGGACGCTTTCGTTTCCAGCCTCAAGGGGCAGGTGAGTTGGAAGGAGGGGGGATGCTGACCAAGCGCCTCATTGCTTGTCTCGACGTCGACGCGGGGCGCGTGGTGAAGGGCACCCGCTTCGTCCAGCTGCGGGACGCTGGCGACCCGAGCGAACTCGCCCGTCGCTACGACGAGGACGGCGCGGACGAGGTGGTGTTTCTGGACATCTCCGCGACGCACCAGGCCCGCGCGCCGCTTCTCAAAGAGGTGCGGCGCGCCGCCGAGCAGCTGACGGTGCCCCTGACGGTGGGGGGAGGAATGCGCTCGGTGGCGGACGTGGCCGAGGCGCTGCGAGCCGGGGCCGACAAGGTGGCCCTCAACAGCGCCGCGGTGGCCCGCCCGGAGCTCGTCGCGGAGTGTGCGGCGCGCTTTGGCCGCCAGTGCGTGGTGGTGAGCATCGACGCAAGGGCGACGCCCAGCGGCTGGGAGGTGGTGGTGCGCGGCGGCCGCCAGGGCACCGGACGCGACGTCCTGGACTGGGCAAGGGAGGTGACTCGGCGCGGCGCGGGCGAGCTCCTGCTGACGTGCCTGGACAGAGATGGCGCGCGCAGCGGGTACGAGCTCGGGCTGACGCGGGCCGTCTCCTCAGCAGTCGACGTGCCGGTGGTGGCTTCCGGCGGGGCCGGCAACGCCCAGCACCTGCGCGCGGTGCTGGAGGAGGCAGGGGCGGACGCCGCGCTTTTGGCCGGCATCCTCCATGACGGCACCGCCACGCTGTCCGGGCTCAAACAGGAGCTGCGAGCCTTCGGGGTGGCGGTGCGGGGATGAGGCCCGTGGGAAAGAGAACGCTCCCGTTGGAGCTCCCAACGGTGGACTTCGAGCGCGGCGCTGGCCGCGTCACGGTGGTGACGCGTGACGCGCACAGCGGCGAAATTCTCATGGTGGCCGAGGCGGATGCCGAAGCCTTGGCGGAGACGGCACGGACGGGGTGGATGCACTACCGCTCCCGCACCCGGGGGCTGTGGAAGAAGGGAGAGACGAGTGGAAACGTCCAGCGCGTCCTCCGGCTGACGGCGGACTGCGACCGGGACGCCGTTTTGGCCGACGTCGAGCCGGCGGGCCCGGCCTGCCACACCGGCGCGCCGTCCTGTTTTGGGGACGCTGGGCCCTCGAGCGGCAGCTTCTCCCGTCTCGACAGGGTGGTGCGCGAGCGGGCCAACACGCCGGCCTCGTCCGAGAGTTACACCCAGCGCCTGCTTGCGGACAGAAACCTGCGCCTCAAGAAGCTGGGGGAGGAGATGGCAGAGCTGGTGACGGCCTGCGCCGACGCCGACGCCGGGCGCGCGGTGAGCGAGGCGGCCGACGTCGTTTTCCACCTCACCGTCGCCCTTCGGGCCCTGGGAGTGGGGCTCTCGGAGGTGGAGCAGGTGCTGCAGGCGCGCGCAGTCACCTCGTAGCAGCCCCTGCGGAGGCGCGGCCCGAGGAGCCGCCACTACACTTTCAATTGACGGCGCCCTCGACCACGTCGCGAATGGCCCAGCCGTCAGCTGTCCTCACCAGCACCAAGGTGAGGTGTTGGAAGGTGGTGACGCTGGCCCCCAACGAAGTGGAGGCCCCGCGCCACAAATCCACCACAACCTCCTTGTCATGGACTGACTGGACGGGCTCGAGAAGGACGGCGCCAAGCGCGACGCGGGAGCCGTCGTAGAGAAGGGGCGGCTGGATTCCTGGGTTGCGGCACTGAGAGGTCGGCGCAACCAGTGCCCCTGCCTCAACCAGCGTCTGCACCACGCGGGGCGACGGGTCCGCCAATTGCGAGGCCTCGGCAAAGACGCCGAGGCACATCAGGACCTGGCGCTTCCCCGTCACCTCTGCGAGGTCGCCCGGAATGTCAGACGGACTGGACTGGTAGCGTAAGCCAGCCCGGAATGCGGCGACCTCGATTGCCGTCTGCTCGTCTACCGTCAGGGCGGTGGAGGGCGTGGTGGCCGGGTGCGCGCACCCGAGGAAGCCCATTCCGACGAGAAGCGCTGTCCAACGCATGCGCTTCACGAGAGCACGGCGCGGCGCGGCCGAGCAACTGCCGGGTCCGCCCTTGCACCCCTTTTTCAGCCGTCGAGCTCGGCTATGGAGGGCGCGATGTAGTGCGTCACCTTCGGTTCTCCGCGAATGTGGAAGCGGCGGACGGCTTCCTGCACGACGCGGTCGGCCTCGGTGACGCGTTGGTGCTGTCGCAGGTGCTCGAGCCAGGACTCAAGCTGGAACGTCTCGAGGAAGCGTCCTTGCTGCGCAGCGTCCTCGAAGACCCCCCAGTCAAAGGCGCCGTCGCGGTGGCGCTCGGTTGCCAGCTTGGCCAGCGCGGCGAGGAAGGGCTCGCGGTCGGTAGCCTTGACGAAGTACTCCACCGTCACCAGCACCGGTCCCCGGTCCTTCTCCGCGCCCTCGAAGAGGATGGGCTCGGGCCAGTGCATGGAGGGCGTGAGGTCCAGGCACTCGCCCGTCTGAAGGCTGAAGTGCTCGAGCAGGGGAATGCAGGCCACCGCGCCACCGGCGGCGACGAGTTGAGCGGTGGAAAGGCCGAAGCGTGCCGCGACCAGGCCCCACAGCGCGCTCCCCAGCGTCATGGCGCCGAAGAGCACCATGGCGAAGACGGCCAAACCGCGGCCGCGCACCCAAGCGGGGAGGGAAACCTGTGCCGACAGGTTGAGTGTTGCAAGCACACAAATCCACGCCACCCCCGCCACCAGGCTCCCACCGAGGGCCACCGCGGGCGAGTGGGCCAGGGCGAAGATGACCAGGGCCCCGGCGGTGCCCACCGTGCCGAGGGCAACCAGGCGGTTTGGTCCGAGCGCCTGCTTGAGAAAGGGCAGAGCGAAGGCACCGGCGATGGCCCCAAGGCCAATCGCGCCTAGAAGAAGGCCGTACAGCGCGGCGCCTCCGGCCAGCTGAACGCGGGCCACCAACGGAAGCAGTGCCCAGTAGGCGCTGGCAAAGAGGAAGAAGGCCGCCGCCCGGGCCATGGTGGCGCGCAGGTGCGGGCTGTGGCGCGTGTAGCGAAGGCCGATGCGCACCGCTCTGCGGAGGCCCTCCGGGGGCAGCGTGGTGGCGTCGGGTTGACGGGGCTTCCACCAGAGGAGTGCCCCAACCACCGCGAAATTGCTCACCGCGTTGAGCCAGAATGGCGCGGCCATCCCCAGCTCCAGGATGACGAGCCCGGTCAGCGCCGGGCCGATGGCGCGGCTGATGTTGATGCCGACGCTGTTGAGAGCCACCGCCGCGGGGAGCTCTTTTCGGGGCACGAGTTGGGGAACCACCGCCTGCCAGGCAGGTGTTGCCAGGGCCTCGGCGATGCCCGCCAGGCAGAGGAAGGCCAGCAGCGTGCCGGGCGTCACCTCGCCTCGCCAGACCAGCGCGGCAAAACCGGCGGCAAGCAACGTCCCGGTGACTTCCATGGCCAGCAGGAGCCGCCGCCGGTTGAAGACGTCGGCCAAAGCTCCGGCCGGCAAGACAAACAGAAACAGCGGCAGGTAGCCCGCCACCTGCACCAGGGCCACCACCCGGGCATTGGAGGTGAGCTCCGTCATCAGCCAGCCAGCGGCCGCCGTCTGCAGCCAGGAGCCGACGTTGGAGACCACCGTGGCGCTCCACACCACACTGAAACTGCGGTACCGAAAGGGGCTGAGGGCTCCACCCTTCGGCGGCGCGGCCGCACCAGTCCCGGCGGCGCTCACGCCGCTTGCTCCCAAGGGCAGAACGCTAAGCTGGCCGGGGCCCCGGTTCCCTGTCTGCCAGCGCTTGCACCGAAGGGCAGCAACCCTTACTCCTTGTGCGAAGGACTATTCGAAGCACCAGCGTTTTTGCTAGCTCGTCGAAAAGACGCCCGACGAGGAAGGGGGAACAGGATGCCCGCGCAGGATGAAGCTTGGCCCGTGCTCGACTACCCGGCCAGCAAGGACACTCTGGAGGCGCTCCACCTGCAGACGCAAGTGGTGGGCAAGGTGAAGTTGGCCCTCACCTCCATCGCCCCCGAGTGGCAGAACGTCCCGCTTTGGGTGAATGCGAGCGGATTGACCACCGGCCTCCTGCGGGCGGGTGGTGTCGGCCTCGAGCTGGCATTTGACCTCGTCCACCACCGCTTCGTCGTCTCCACCACCGAGGGGCGCCGCGAGGGCTTCGAGTTGAAGGCGCGGCCTTTGCGTGCCTTCACCGCCGAGGTGATGGCGGCGCTGGGGCGGGTGAATGTCAGGGTTGCCGTCAACCCGATGACGGTGGAGGTGCCGAACCCGGTGCGTTTCGACCAGTACGAGGGCTGCAACGTCTATGACGCGGACGTGGTGACTCGTCTGTTTCGAATTCTGGCGCACAGTGCGCTCGTCCTCGAGGACTTCCGCGCTGGCTTTTGGGGGAAGCAAGGGCAAGTGAGCTTCTTTTGGGGCACCTTCGACTTGGCAGTGGCCCGCTTCAACCTGGTGCCGGTGGCCCCCCCGCCGGGGTTGGGGAGAATTTACCGGGTGGCGATGGACTCGCAGCAGTTTGAAGTTGGCTTCTGGTCGGGAAACGAGAAATACCCTCGGCCCGCCTATTACGCATTCACCTACCCCAAGCCGTCCGGGCTGGAGACGGCGGCCGTGCGCCCGGGCGCCGCCCGGTGGAATGAAACGCTCGGGGAATTTCTCTTGGACTATGAGGCGGTGCGTCAAGCGGAGGACCCGCGCTCGGCCGTCCTCGAATTCGCCAACAGCACCTACGCCGCCGGCGCCGAGCTTTGCGGTTGGGACCGGGCGCTGCTCGAGCGTCGGCCGCCGGGGTAGAGAGGCTGCCCCACCAAGGAAGGTGTCGTTTGAAAGCGCTGCAAATAAAAGCCTTCGGCGACGTCAGCGGACTCACGGTGGTGGACTTGGCAGACCCGCGCCCCACCCCCGACACCGCGGTGGTGCGGGTGGAGGCGGCGTCCATCAATCCAAGTGATGTGAAGAATGTGCAGGGAGCAATGCGCCAGACGACGCTGCCGCGAGTGCCGGGACGCGACTACGCCGGTGTTGTGGAAAGCGGGCCTGCAGAGTGGGTGGGGGTGCCGGTGTGGGGCACCGGAGGAGATGCCGGCTTCACCCGGGATGGCACCCATGCCCAGAAACTGGCCGTGCCGGTGGCAAGCCTTCGGCGCAAGCCCGAGCGTCTCAGCTTCGACCAAGCCGCCTCGATTGGCGTCAACTACCTGGCAGCGTGGATTGGTGTCGTGGAGTCGGCACAGCTCCAGCGGGGGGAGACGCTGGCCGTGGTGGGGGCCGGTGGGGGCGTCGGCGGCGCCGCCGCTCAAATTGCCAAGCGGCTCGGCGCCCGCGTCATCGGCCTGGACAACCGAGAACCGCACCCCGACGCGCCCATCCGAGCCATCGCCGAGACCCTCCTCATTGCTGTACCGGATGCGGGCGCAGCCATTCGCGGCGCTGCGGGAGGCCGCGGGGCCGACGTCGTCTTCGACACGGTGGGCGGAGTGTTGTTTCGCCAGGCCCTGGCGGCGCTGGCGCACCGCGGGAGGCTGGTCGAAATCAGCTCGACTGGCACCCGCGAGGTGACGTTTGACTTGGTTGATTTTTACCACAACGAGAGCCGCCTCTTCGGAGTGGACACCTTGAAGCGAGACCTCGTCGCCTCGGCAGAGGTGCTGGGGGCTCTGGCCGAGGGGTTCGACGCCGGCGACTACCGCGCGGCGCCCATCCTGGCCAGCTTCGGGCTGGCCGAGGCGCCCGCTGCCTACCGGCGAGTGGCCGACGGGGCTCCGGGGCGCATCGTCCTGCACCCGCAGCAGTAGCCCCCCACACGGGGGCCCCGCGCGCCTCCCCAGGACGGCCCAGGGCCCAAACCGCTGCCCAATAATATGGGTTGCGACGCAGCGCGTCTCGGCTTACGCCGTGGCCTGGGCCCGGACTTGGGACTCAAACGGCGAGGAGACGCCCGAGGTGAAGCGCCGCATTCTGGTGACGGGAGCCGCAGGCTTCATCGGCAGTCACACCGTCGAGGCCTTTCTCGAGCGGGGCGACGCCGTGCTGGCGCTCGACAACTTCGACGCCTACTACGAGCCGGCGCGCAAGCACGCCAACCTGGCGCAACTGCGCGCTCGGCCCGAGTCCGCGCGCCTCGACTTCGTCGAGGGTGATGTGCGCGACCACGCACTGCTCGGACGGTTGTTTTTGGAGTGGAGGCCCGAGGTGGTGGTGCACCTCGCGGCCGTGGCCGGCGTCCGCGCCTCCATTCTACAGCCTCAGCTGTACTTTGACGTAAACGTGAACGGGACGTTGGCGGTGCTCGAGGCTGCCAAAGAGCATCACGTGCGCCACGTGGTGCTGGCCTCCACCTCCAGCGTCTACGGCAACAGCATCCGGCTCCCCTTCGTCGAGGACGATGCGGCCGACCGTCCGCTCGCCCCGTACGCGGCCAGCAAAAGGGCGGCGGAAATGCTGGGACACAGCTACCACCACCTCTTCGGCCTGCACTTCACCGCCTTGCGTTTCTTCACCGTCTATGGGCCGCGCAATCGGCCGGACATGATGGCCTACAAGGTTCTGGACAGCATCTTCACCGGGCAGCAGTTGCCGCTCTACGAGGGTGGACAGATGTACCGGGACTGGACGTACGTCTCGGACACGGTGGCCGGCGTGGTGGCCGCAGCTGACCGCCCGCTCGGCTTTCAAGTCATCAACCTCGGCCGCGGAGAGCCAATTCTCCTGCTCGATTTCGTCCGTCGCATCGAAGAGTTGGCGGGCCGTCGGGCCGCTTTCTTCAGCCAGCCCAAGCTCGACTCGGACGCTTCGGCAACTCACGCCGACATTGGCAAAGCGCGCCAGCTGTTGGGCTATGCACCCCAAGTGGGCTTCAACGAAGGCGTCGCACGCTTCTGCGCCTGGTACGCGCGGCAGGGCTCGGGCCTCCCCGAGCGCGCCAAGCGGTCTGCCTAGGCGCCTGGCGCGGGGGGGCTCGGCTCTTAAGGACTCGACGGCCGGCCTTCGTCTGAGGGCGGTGCCAACGGCTTTGGGCTGGACGGTGCCGAAGCGAGTTCCCAGAGCCCGGCCAAGTCGGTCTCGACGAAGGCGCTTCGATGGAGGGAAAACTCGAAGGGCGTCCAGCTCGGCTCGTCGCTGACGACGTAGACGAATTTCGGAGGGCGGTCCTTCCAGGCGCGTCGGTCCTCCTCAACTCTGCGGGGCGGCTCTCCGTGCAGCCGACACCAGTCGAGGTAGGCACTCACGAAGCGTTGGGCGTTGAACCAGAAGAAGAAGGCATTGGGCCGGAAGATGGGGTTGTAGGGCGGAGGGACGGCGATGGGCGTGGTGGGCTCCGTTTCCGCGAGGAGTCGGCGCTGCACCCCCTCGGCGCCAGGGCTCTCGGTGTAAAGGAAGCACAGCACCGACACCTTGGCCACCATCACCAGCAGAAAGGCCCCGGCCAGAGCGCGCAGACGAGTCGGGCCAATCTGGTCGAGCACCACCGCCGTCAAGAGCGCCAGCATGGGCTGCAACAGCAACAGGTTGTGGCTGAAGGGCCACCGGCTCTGGAACATCGCTGCCAGGACGCCGAAGGTGACGGTGGCGGCAATGGTGGCCTCGGGCGCTGCCTTGCCTTTCCACACCGAGCGGGCGGCCAGGAGGGCGCCCCAAAGCCCGCCCACCCACAACAGGGGGCTTTCGCCCACCGACTCGAGCAGCGTCCTCCACGCGGAGGGCCCCGGAAGGTGCGTCTGCAAATAGAAGAAGCGGTTGAAGGTGTAGGTCCAAAAGACGAAGTCGCTCCAAAGGCCCAAGCGAAGCAGGGCCAGCACCAGAGCCCCGATGGGGAGCAGCGCAGCGGCCAGCGCCACCAAGCCGCCGCGGGCTGCCTTGGTCCAGCCAGCGCTGCCGCGCACGGCCAATGCCGTGCCGACGGCCAGGCAGGCAACGAAGAGGATGGCCTTGGGCAAAAAGGCGACGGCCGCGCCGAGACACAAGCCGGCCAGCCCGGCCGGGAGCAGCCGGCCCGGGCGCCGCAGGTAGACCGCCCACTGCCAGAAGCCGAGGAAGCACAACAGGGCCATCCACGGGTCCGGCCTCACCTCCATTGAGTTGCGAAGGAAGAAGAAGCAGCCGAGGAGCAGCAGCGCCGTCCAGCCGCCGCGTCGCTCGCTCAACAGCGGCCGAACGACTGCGACGAAGGCGGCCAGCAACAGTGCCAGGCATCCAAGGTCGAGCCAGCGCGCAGCGAAGAGAAGAGCGCGGGGCGAGCCGGTGAGAGCGCCCGCCAACGGCGAGAGAAGGTAGAGCAGTGTTGGGTTGTGATGCTCCATGAAGTCCTGGAAGGGTTTCAGCCCTTGGGAGACGAGCCAGGAGGCGTGGAGGTAGGCAATCTCGTCGTGGTCCGGCCCCGAGTGCGCGGCGTGAAACACCAGCAGTAAAAAGCCGACGCCGAGCGCCCAGTTGACGAGTCGCGGGCGGACCATGGGGGCGCTCAGGTGAGCACGAGGCGCGAACGCCACGCAACCACTCCCGAGCCCTCAGCCGAGCTACATCCACCGCCGCTGCCAAAGGAGAAACATGGCCATGGTCCACAGAGGCTTGCGCAGGTCAGCCGTCCCGGCCAGGTGGCGCTCGAGCAGGGCCTGGGCAGGGGCTGGCGCGAAGACCCCGGAGCGCTTCAACGAGGCGTCGGAGAAGAGGTCCTGGAAGAGAGGCCGCAGCGGTTCGCGAATCCAACGGGCGACGGGGATGCCGAACCCCTTCTTCCGGCGCTCGAGAATTTTCTTGGGCACCAGTCCCTGAAAGGCCGCTTTCAAAACCACCTTGGTTTTGCGGAATGAGAGCTTCTGGGGAAAGGGGAGGCGCGCTGCAAACTCCACCACGGCCGTGTCCAAGAAGGGCGCTCGCACTTCCAGCGACGCCGCCATCGACGCCCGGTCGGCCTTCACCAGGATGTCATCCAAAAGGTAGCGCGACAGGTAGAAGTGCAGCGCCTCCTCGACCGAGCCGGCGGCCAGCCCGGCTCGCTGTCCGCGCTCGGCCGCGGCGAGCACCTCTTGGTAGGCCACCTCTTCTGTGGCCAGCGGCCGCAGGTCCTCGTGCAGAAGCGTCTGGAGCTCCGAGGGGACGAAGGCCCCAATCCACGTCGCGTGGCGCAGGGCCGGCGGCGCGAAAAGCCCCCGGAGGAGCTGCTTCAGCCGAAAGTCCAGGCTCATGTTGGTGGACGCCGAGGGGAGACGGGCCGCCGCGCCGGCGAGAAACCCCAACAGGGGGCCTGGGAGGCGAGCCAAGAGCGCAGCCGGGCGGTGGGCCAAGAACGGGTCATACCCAGCGAAAAGCTCGTCTCCCCCGTCTCCGGCCAGAGCCACCTTCACCGTCTGCCGACTGAAACGGGAGAGCAGGTGGGTGGGCAGGTAGCTCGGGTCCGCGAAGGGCTCGTCGAGCTGCTCCACCGCCTGGGGAAGCAACTCCAGGCAGGCCTTGCCTGAAAGCATCTCCTGGTGGTGCTCCGTTCCAAGTGCCTTCGCCGCCAGGCGGGCGTAGGCCGTCTCGTCGAAGCTGGCCTCCTCGAAGCCGATGGAGAAGCTGTGGATTCGCGGCGAGTGGCCCGCCGCCAGCGCGGTGAGGCCGGTGGAGTCCACACCACCTGACAGAAAGACGCCCACCGGGACGTCGGCCACCAACCGCTTGGCCACTGCGGCGTCGAGCAGCGCGTGCAGCTCGGCCGCGGCGCTTGGCCGGCGCCGTCCGCGCGCCAAGGGAAGCTCCCAGTATTGCTTCAGCTGAAGGCCCCTCGCGTCGAGGACGGCGAAGTGGGCCGCGGGGAGTTTTTGTACCTCGCGGTAGATGCTCCGTGGCGTGGGAACCGCCTCGGCAGCGAGGTAGGCCACCAGCGCTGGATGACTCAGCGTCCGCGGAACGCCGCCGTGGGCCACCAGGGCCTTCAGCTCGGAGCCAAAAATGAGCCGGTCCACCGGGACCCTCGGGCTTCCCGGCTGGGGAAGCGCGCTGAGCCAGCCCCCGCGGAATCCGCACGCCAGGTGGAGCGGCTTTTGGCCCATTCGGTCGCGGCCCAGCAGGAGCGTGCGGTTGCGCGCGTCCCACAGGGCAATGGCGAACATGCCGTGCAGGCGTGCGAAGCAGTCCTCGCCCCATTGCAGGTAGGCCCGAAGCACCACCTCGGTGTCGCTGCGGGTGGTGAAGGGATGGCCCTGGGCGGCGAGCTCAGCGCGCAAGCCAACGAAGTCGTAGGCCTGTCCGTTGAAGACGAGGGTGACTCCCTCGCGTTGCATCGGCTGCACGCCGCCCACCAAGTCGAGAATGGACAGCCTCCGGTGTGCCAGAGCCGCGACGCCATCCGAGGCGAAACCCGCAGCATCGGGTCCCCGGTGTGCCAGCGCCGCGCCCATCGCTTGCACCGCGTCCGCGCTCGGTGGGGCGTCGAAACGCACTTCACCGGCGATACCGCACATGGCGAGAAGCACTCCGTCCAAGAAGGGCGAAGGCCCCGACGAGAGGGGCCTTGGGTTTTGGTTGTCCCTAGAGAGTCAAGGAGCGGCGGTCCACCGCCGCGGGAGAGGCCCGCGGGGCGTTGAGCTCACTCGAAATGAGGTAGGGCCGCTTCTCCTGGGCCTCGTAGTAGGTCCGCACCACCAGCTCGGCGAGCAGCCCCATCAGCAGTCCGAGAAGGCCGGCCAGCGCCAAGGCCACCGCCAAGAGGGGCAGCGGAGTCTGGACCAGGTCCTTCAGCCCGAGCAGCTTGTAAACGACGGCTGCCGCGGCTGAGGCCAATGCCAGGGCGAGGCACATCAGCCCGAAGCCGCCGAAGAGGTAGATGGGCTTGGTGGTGTAGCTGGCCAGAAACTTCACCACCAAAAGGTCCAGCAGCACCTTGCCGGTCCGACCGAGTCCGTACTTGCTACTGCCGGAGCGACGGGGCCGGTGGTTAACGACCAGCTCCGCCACGCGGGCTCCCTGCCAGCTCGCGTACACCGGGATGAAGCGGTGCATCTCACCGTAGAGCCGGACCCCGGAGATGACATCACGCCGGTAGGCCTTCAGCGAGCAACCGTAGTCGTGCAACCGGACACCAGAGACGGCGCTGATGAGCCAGTTGGCGAGCCGGGAGGGGAGCTTCCGTCCGAGCTCGCGGTCCTGACGGTTGCGGCGCCAGCCGCTCACCACCTCGACCGGCTCCGTCGGCTGTCCCACCAGCCGGCCATCGAGGCGCTGGAGAAGTCGGCCGATGTCAGCCGGGTCGTTCTGCAAGTCGCCGTCCATGGGGAGGATGACCGCGCCGCGGGCTGCTTCGATGCCGGCCGACATGGCGGCGGTTTGGCCGAAGTTGCGCCGAAAGCGCAGGACTCGCAGCGCCGGCCGGGCCTCGGCCGAGCGTTGCAGAGCCGGCCAGGTGCCGTCGCGGCTGCCGTCGTCGACGCAGATGACTTCGAAGGGTTTGCCCAAGTCCTCCAGCGTGGCGAACAGCTCGTCCAGCAGTGGCTCGACGTTGGCCTCCTCGTTGTACAGCGGAATGACGACGGAGACCTCCGGTCCACCGTCCGATGGCCGGTCGAGAGGGACGAGAGGCCGCGGGGGTCGCAGGGAGTCGTTGGGCATAGAGGTCGACGCGCTCGGTGCTAACACGGGCGCCCAGGCCGCCTCAACGAGACGGGCCACGCTCTTGCCGCCGGCGCCGCGCGGGCGGCCCTCGCGGGACAGGCTGGAACTAGGGAATGCAGGGCGCAGGTCCAGCCGGGTCTCCGCGGCCCAGCACCTGGTTCAGCCGCCCTTGGGCGACCAGGACGTCATAGGTCGACTGTGCGTCGTCGAGCTGGGACTTCGCGTAGCCGGTGTAGGCGTCCACCACGCCCTTGGCGTCGCCGACGCCCACCGCGAAGTTGAGACCGGCGCTGCGGAACCAGCTTTTGCCTGCGGCCAGGGCAGCGCGCGCTGCCTTGCGCTTGGCGATGGCCGCCACCAGGTCCGCGTGCGCTTGCTCCACCTGGAGGTCCACGCCGTGCGAGGCGCCCACCCGCTGTCGCAAAAGGGTGTCGAGCTCCGCGTCGGCTTTGTCTTCGCGGGCCTTCAGCATGAAAAAGGAGAGGTTCTGCCGGAAACCCAGTGCGGCGTAGAGAGTGAGGGCGTTGAAATAGTCGCCGACGTAGGGGTTGGAGACGATGTCGCGCCCCGGCGCCCGGGAATAGGCGAACTGGCCGGCGATGAAGAATTGCGGCCACTGCTCGGCCCAGGTGGCGTGCACCTCGGCGCGCTTGGCCTCGATGGCCTGGTCCAGGGCCCGGATGTCCGGACGGTCCTGTTCAGCCTCGGCGCGCACCGCCAAAATGTCCGGGGCTTCGATGTTGGAGGGGTCGGGGAAAGGGTCCTCCTTGAGATGGAGGTCTGCCTCCGGAAGCACCATCAATGTCGCGAGCGCCGCCCGTGCCAGCCGCTGCGCCTTGATGGCTTCCGCCTTCTTCTGAAGGAGCTCGGACTTGAAAAGCTCGAGGCGGTAGTGGTCTTCGGTCGACACCTCGCCGTCGTTGTCCTTGAGGGACTGTGCCATCTTCGCGTCCACGTCCTTGAGGGCGCTCTCAATTTCGTCGACGATGACGAGCAAACGGCGCGTCAACGTTGCCGCCATCACCAGCTGGAGAGTTTGCTGCCGCACGGCGTTGACTTTGTCCTGGACCAGGTCCTGCTGCGCGCTCAGCCCGGCGTGTGCCGCGTCGCGAGCGGATGACAGCCGGCCAAAGGTATAGAGCGGCTGGAGGATGTTGACCTCCACCCGGCCGAAGACGCCGAGGTTGGTGAGGCCGCGGTTGCTGCCCGATTCGATGGGGGTGATGTCGTTGGTAGTGGCGGTCGGCCCGAGCCGAGCCCCGGGCACGACGCCCCCCAAGAAGAGGAGCGCGAACTCCGGCACGAAGGAGATGGAGGTCGCCACGGCCACGTCCGCCTGGGCGGCCAGCACTTGTGCCTTCTGGATGGACACCTCGTCGCTTCGCGCGATGACCAGGGCCTGGGCAGTCGCCAGGTCGAGCGGGCCGCATCGAGCGCCATCCGCGGCGAGCACCGAAGCGAGCAGGAGGACGAGCACGGGTGCGTCGGTGCTTAGCGGCGACGCATAGACGGACGCAAGGCCCGACATGCTTTGTGCTGGGCCTTCAACCCTCTGGGGGAACGGGAACCGAGGAGGATGGGTCGCCCCGAGCGGTGCTTGTTAAAGGGCGCGCGGGGATGGGGCCGCGAGGCGCTGGGCAACCTTGAGGCGGTCCTCGGGGGGGGGGGCTGCAGCGCCCGGAGAAGACAGGGCCAGGCCGGAGGCCGGCGTCTAGTCTCTGGGGCTTCCGTTTTTTCCCGGTGGAGCTTCGGACTCGTAATAGATGCTAGCCCCCTCGCCTTGGCCGTACACGACGAGCACCGGCCCGGACGTCTGGAGGGCGCGCGCTTTGCGCTTGAGGGCTGCGAGCAGCTGCGAGGCCTGAGCGGCCTTGGCCTTGATGGTGCGAAGTGACATGTCCGGAAACGCTCCTGGACGCGGGGGATGGCGCCTTCGGGCGCCCGCGCACTGCGTCGTGGGGTTCTGTCCGACCACGGCAGGGCGAGTCTTTACTCCCCGAGACCCACGTTGACAACGTGCGTCGTTGCCTGCGAGGAGGAGCTGTCGTCCATGTCCCCGAACATCCTGGGAATTCCAGTCGGGCGGAGGTCCCTCGGGGGGACGGAAATGAGGCGTGGGGAACGCACGTGGCCCTGACTGTCGAGGCGTACGGCAGCACCGACGTCGGTAAGAAGCGGCAGCACAACGAGGACGCGCTGCTCGTCGCCGCTGAGCTCGGGCTCTTCCTGGTGGCCGACGGGATGGGCGGGCATGCCGCGGGGGAGGTGGCCTCGGCGCGCGCCGTCGAGGTGGTGAAGCACCAGCTCGCCGGCGGTCGTCAAGCGCTGGAGGACCTTTCTCGCGCGGCCACCCCTGAGGCGCGCGCGGCCGCAGCTGCCCTGGTGGAGACGGCTGTCCAGCGTGCCTGCGCCGAGGTCTACAAGCTGGCCGCGGCGGACCCGAGCAAACGGGGGATGGGCACCACCCTGGTGTGCCTGGTGGTGGCTGGCAACAAGGCGGTGGTGGGGCATGTCGGGGACAGCCGCGTCTACCTCTTGCGGGGCGGACAGTGCCATCGGCTGACCGAGGACCACACGCTGGTGGCGGCGCAGGTGAAGGCCGGGACGCTGACCCGCGAGCAGGCCCATGCTTCGCAGTTTCGCAACGTCATCACTCGAGCAGTGGGCATCCAGGAGTCGGTGCAGGTGGACACGCTGATGGTGGACCTCTTGCCTCGAGACACATTCCTCTTGTGCACCGACGGTCTGCACGGCTACTTGCCGGACGAGGAGCTCGCACCGCTGTTGGCCAATGGGGCCGCCAAGGACTTGCCGGCCAAGCTCATCGCCCTGGCCAACGAGCGCGGCGGCCGCGACAACATCACCGCGGTGGTGGTGCGCTTTTCGGACGCCGGGGAGGCGAGCGACGAGCTACAGGAAACCGAATCCCGGATGGAGGCGCTGCGCCGAATCCCGCTCTTCCGCCACCTCACCTACAAGGAACAGACGGCCATCCTCTCCGTCGCCAGCTCCCGAAGCTTCGAGGAGGACGAAGAGATTGTCGTCGAGGGCCGCGCCGGCGACGAGCTCTTCGTGGTGGTGAAGGGCCGGGTGGCGGTGGAGAGGGACGGGATGGAAATTGCCGAGCTCGTGACCGGCGGTCACTTCGGGGAAATGGGACTCGTCGACAATGCGCCGCGCAGCGCCACGGTGCGTGCACTTGAGCCCACGCGGGTGGTGGTCATCGGTCGTTCCGACCTGATGGTGTTGATGAAACGCGAGTCAGTGCTGGCCGTGAAGTTGCTCTGGAGCTTCGTCCAGGTGCTGTCGGACCGCCTGCGCGCTACCAACACCGAGTTGTCGGAGGTGCGTCAGGAGTTGGCCGTGGCGCAGGCCGTCCAGCCCTTCGCCGAGGAGTAGGCGGGGCCAATGCCTCGGCGCCAAACGCCCAGGCAAGCGGCCTGGCGTGGGCGAGCGGTGTGGCCGTGGGCACTGGCGGCCGCTGCGCTGTTGGCCGGGCTGCAGCTTGCGCCTCGCCTGCGCGCCTTCCCGGTGGCGGCGCTCACCACCCCCCAGGGCGCCGTGGAGGGCCAAGTGGTGGATGAGGCCGGCCGGCCGGTGGCCGGGGCCCTGGTGCGGGGACAACCCTTCGACATTCCAGCAGTGCACAGCGACGCCCAGGGCCGCTTTCGCCTGCCGGAGGTACCAGAAGGGGTGGATTACCAGCTGGTGGCCGTCCTCGAGAATGCCACCTCTGCGCCTCGCCAGGCACGCGCCGGAGAGAGGCAGCTTCGACTGCTGCTGCCCGTCGCCCGACGCTACCGGGGGCGGGTGTTGGACGAGGCAGGCGTCCCGGTACCGGCTTTTCGCGTCGGGCCGCTGGAGGTGGAGGCCGCAGACGGACGCTTCGAGCTGACGTTGCGGCCCGCGCGCGACACCGTCTCATTCGCTGTGGAGGCACCCCGGCTGGCCATGGCCACCCTCGTCCGGCCGGCGGACAAGGAGGACGTGGGCGACATTGTGCTTCGCGCCGCGCCGGCGGTGCATGGCACGGTGCGCGAGGCGAATGGAAAGCCGGCGCCTTTTGCCCTCGTCGTCTGTGAGGGCTGCCGGGGCGAGGCGGCGGGCGAACGTCACCTCACGGCAGTCGCCGACGGGGAAGGCCACTTCAGCCTCAGCGTCACCGGCCCGTATGGCGTCCTGGTGCGGCTCCTGGCCAAAAAGGAGGGCCGTGTGGGTTGGGCCGAAGCCGGCCGCGCAGGCGAGGCCCCGCTTCTGACGCTGGCCGAGCCGGCCGCCGTCACTGGCCGAGTGCGTCGTCCGGACGGCGCGGCCGCCGCACGGGTGGGGGTGGTATTTTCCGACTCACTGCTCGAGCCAGTCCTCCTCGTCACCGGGGCGGACGGCAGCTTCTCGGGCAGCGTCCCGCCGGGCCTCTACCAGGTGACGCTGAAGCCGGACGCCTCGTCGCCACGCCGCACCTGGACGGTGCAAGTGCCCCGGGAAGGCTCGCTCGAGTTGGTGACAGGCGCCGTTCCTTAAGGGGTGGCTCGGCCCGCTTGGCACGAAGTTGCGGAGAGGCTGGCCTGGCGGTACAGCCAAGGGCCTATGGACCGGCGTGTACTCGACGGCCGCCGCATCGCGGTGGCCGTGAGCGGAGGCGTTGCGGCCTACAAGGCCTGCGAGTTGGTGCGCACCCTTCGTCGCGCATCGGCCGCAGTGCGGGTGGTGATGACGCCCGCTGCCCAGGCCTTCGTCACGCCTCTGACGCTGCAGTCCCTGTCCGGCCACCCGGTGCTCACCGAGCCTTTCGACGCGGCCAGCGAGGCGGGCTTCGGCCACCTGGCCCTGGCGCGCTGGGCGGAGCTCTTCGTGATTGCTCCAGCCACTGCGGACTTGCTGGCGCGGCTTCGCGCGGGCATGGCCAATGACGCGGTGACGACGGCGCTCTTGGCCTTTTCGGGCCCGGTGTTACTGGCGCCGGCGATGAATGTGGGAATGTGGAACAACACCGTCACCCAAGCCAACGTGGCCGCTTTGATGGCCGAGCGGCGCTACCGGCTGGTAGGCCCCGCTACCGGGCTGCTGGCGGACGGCGACAGTGGGCCCGGCCGGCTGGCCGAGGTTGAGGAGGTGGTGGACGGTTGCGCCGAGCTCTTGGGCCAGGGGGTCCTGTCCGGGCGGACGGTGCTGGTGACGGCCGGCCCGACGCGCGAATTTCTGGACCCGGTTCGCTTTCTCTCCAACCCCTCCACCGGCAAAATGGGCTTGGCCATCGCCCAGGCCGCGCGGCGGCGGGGGGCGCGGGTAACGCTGGTGCTGGGCCCGGCCGGAGAGGTGGACCGAGCTGGCCTCGAGGTACAGGACGTCGTCACCGCGGAGCAAATGCGGGAGGCGGTTTTGGCCCGGGTGGCCACGGTGGACTTCTTCGTTGCCGCCGCGGCGGTCAGCGACTGGCGTCCAGCAGAGCGCGCTCCTCAGAAGCGGAAAAAGGGGAGCGCCCCGGAGGTCGAGTCGCTGCGACTCGAGCGCACGCCGGACGTGCTGGCCGAGGCGGCGGAGGCCGTCCGCGGAGCCGCCCGTCGTCCGGTGCTGGTGGGCTTCGCCGCGGAGACGGAGCACGTCCTGGAAAACGCGAGTGCCAAGCTGTTGCGCAAGGGGCTGGACGCCATTGTCGCCAATGACGTCAGCGGCCCCGACGCCGGTTTCGCCTCAGACTACAACCGGGTAACGGTGCTCACCCGCGGCGGGGAGCGCATCGAGCTCTCGGGGACGAAAGGGGAAGTCGCCGAGCGCCTGTGGGACTTCCTCCTCAGCTGGCTCGGCCAGCCGGTGCGTGCCAGCCGCTGAGGACGAGCGGCCCTCCCTGGCTCCCCGAGAGGGACGTCGGAGCGCCATGGGACAGTCGCTTCCCAAGGGGTTTCCCTTTTCGGAGCGGGGTTTTCGTGGACGTCGAGGCACCGAGCCCGGTGGCTGGCCTGTTGCGAGACTTGCGAGCGCACCTCGCCTGGCAGCGCGAGGACAACGGGGCCGAACTGATGGGGATGCACCGGCGGGCGGCACCGCCCCTCGCTGACGCGGCTCTGCGGCCAGTGGCGCTTCAGCCGGCCCCAGCGACGACGCTGGTTTCCCGTCCGACGCTGGAGGACATCCGGGCGGACCTCGGAGACTGCCGGCGCTGCAAGCTGTGCACCCACCGGAAGCAGATTGTCTTCGGCACGGGCCACCCGCGCGCCCGGTTGGTGTTTGTCGGCGAGGGTCCCGGGGCGGAGGAGGACGTGCAAGGTTTGCCCTTCGTCGGCCCGGCGGGGCAGCTGCTCACCAAGATGATTGCTGCCATGGGGCTGAAGCGCGAGGACGTCTACATCTGCAACGTCGTGAAATGCCGGCCCCCAGCCAACCGCAACCCGGAGCCGGATGAGATTGCAGCCTGCGAGCCATTTCTCCGCGCGCAACTGCACAGCATCGGCCCACAGGTGGTGGTGGCGCTCGGGAAATTCGCCGCGCAGACGCTGTTGCAGGAAAGCACGCCCATCACCCGCCTGCGCGGCCAGTGGCGCAGCTACCAAGGCATGAAGCTGATGCCCACCTTCCATCCGGCCTACCTGTTGCGAAACCCGGCAGAGAAAAAGCCGTGCTGGGAGGACCTCAAGGCGGTCATGGCGGTGTTGGGCCAAGCCGCACCCCCGACGTGAAGGGCCAGGCCCACCTCCACCGGCTGGAGTGCCCGGCGTTAAGGGGCAACCCTCTCGGTGACCCGGTGGAGCGGGACTGCGTCGTCTACCTACCTCCAGGCTACGGCGCCTCCGCCGAGCGCTATCCGCTGGTGGTGTTTCTCCACGCCTTCCTCGGCTCGGCGGCCGGCTGGCTCAACGTGGCACCCTTCTCCCCGACGGTGCCGGAGCGACTGGACGCGCTTTTGGACGGCGGCCTCCCGAGCTGCATTGCCGTGTTCCCCGACGGCTGGAATGCCTTCGGCGGAAGCCAATGGGCCAACAGCGCCGCCACTGGACGCTACCGGGACGCCGTCGTTCGCGACGTGCTGGGGTGGGTGGACGCGACGTTTCGCACCGTGCCGCGGCCGGAGGCGCGCGCGGTGGTGGGGCGGAGCTCCGGGGGCTACGGCAGCTGGCAATTCGTCCGCCATCACCCGGACGTCTTCGGACACCTGGCGGTCCACTCCGGCGACGCCTATTTCGAATACTGCTTCCTGCCCGAGTTCTCCAAGGCGGCTGGGGCCTTGGTGAAGGCCGGGGGCGTCGAAGCCTGGTGGCGCGCCTTCGTCCAGCGGGCGCGCCAGACGAAAATGGGAGGGGACGACCACGCGGTGGTGAATGCGCTGGCCATGGCCGCCGCCTTCTCGCCCAAGTCCGGCGAGGCCCTCGGGCTGGAGCTGCCCTTCGAGCTGGAGACGGGGGCCATTCGCCCCGTCGTATGGCAACGCTGGCTGGCCGAGGACCCAGTCCGCTTTGTCCTGCCGCAGCCTGGGCCCTTCCTCTCGCTGAAAAGCATCTTCATCGACTGCGGCACCCGCGACGAATTCGGCCTGCGCTGGGGTGCCCGCATGCTGGCGCGCGCCCTGAGTTCCGCCGGCGCGGTGGTAACGCACGAAGAGTACGAGGACGGGCACCGGGGGACCGCCTACCGGTTTGAGCGCTCCTTGGGTTTCTTGCTCCCGCGCCTCGCGCGGCGCTGACCGAAGGCCCCTCTTGGGGAGCCCAGAGGCCAAGCCCCATCGGCACGCGGGAGGATGGCGGACCTCGGTGCACCCGTGCTAGCGCCAGCTGCCGCACATGGCCGTCAAGGACCCCTACGGACTCGGACGCGTCCTCGGACAGACGGGAGTTCTCCCGCAGCGGGCGCAAACCCTCGACGCCTCCTTGCCCTTGCGGCCCTCGGAGCTTCTGGTCGAGGTGGACTCGCTCAACATCGACGCAGCGTCCTTCCGTCAGCTGAAAGTGGCCGCCGGCGGGGACCCGACGAGCATCGCCGCGACCATCCAAGAGATTGTCCGCGCCCGCGGGAAGATGCAGAACCCGGTGACCGGGTCCGGCGGGATGCTCATCGGCCGAGTCCGCGAAGTCGGCCCGGAGCATCCTGCCCACGGACAGCTCGTCCCGGGCGACCGCATTGCAACGCTGGTTAGCCTGTCGCTCACGCCCTTGCACCTCGAGGAGGTGAAGGCCGTGCACCTCGCCATGGACCGCGTCGACGTCCGTGGGCACGCCATTCTCTTCGCGAGCGGCCTCTACGCACGGCTTCCGGAGGATTTGCCCGACACGCTGGCGCTCGCCGCGCTCGACGTCTGCGGTGCCCCGGCGCTGGTCGAGCGCTTCGTCCGTCCCGGCATGCGGGTGGCGCTGCTCGGTGCCGGCAAGAGCGGGGCCTTGTGCCTGGCGCAGGCCCAGCGCTCGCTGTCGGGACTCGGCCAGCTGCTGGCCCTGGACATTTCGCAACCCGCTCTCGACACGTTGAAAGGCCTCGGTCTGTGCGACGTGGCGTTGCGAGTCGACGCCACCGACGCGGTGGGGGTGCTGGCGGCAGTGCAGGGCGCCACCGACGGGGCGCTGTGTGACCTCGTCGTCAATTGCGCCTCCGTCCCCGACACCGAGATGGGAACCATCCTCAGCGTCAGGGAGGGCGGCACCGCGCTCTTCTTCTCCATGGCCACCTCCTTCACTACCGCCGCGCTCGGGGCGGAGGGGGTGGGCAAGGATGTGACGCTGGTGATGGGGAATGGGTTTGTGCCGGGCCATGCCCAGCTGACGTTGGAGTTGCTGCGGAGCGACGCCCGGCTCCGCGACCTCTTCGCCGCCCGGTACGTCTAGCCCGCCGTCCTCCCCTTGGGCGGCGCTGACGCATCGCGTCCGTCAGCCGGGGCGGGGACTGGCGTGCCCTGCTCACGGCGTGGTAGCCGCAAGGGCCCAGCCATGCCCGGTCCGTTCATCCAAGACGCTGAGATTGCCCGGTCGCGGGAGGTGGCCCAGCGGGTCATCGAGCCCGTCTTCGAGCTCATCCGGCGCAACACCACCGTCTCGGTGGAGCGCACCGTCCTGCGGCTCTTCGGCATGTCAGACGCCGGTTCGAGTGGCATTCCGCTCCCGAACCTCATGACCGACCGCCTGAAGGCGGCGGGGGTGCTGAACCGGGGTGCTGCCTACTGGTACGGGCGCGCGCTGCAACTCGGCGCGCGTAGCCCGCTCGATGCGGTGGAGCGCATTTCGGCGCTGCCCATGGAACGGCTCAAGCCCCTTTCGGCCGAGGTGGAAGGCAACCTCCGGGAAGAGGTCCGACGGGAAGCGAAGTCTGCCACCGACGAGTTGCGGCGACGCATCGCCCAGAGAGACGCGTTGCGCGGGCAATTCCCCATGTCGCCGCCCCCCCACAAGTACGTCATCGTCGCGACTGGCAACATTTATGACGACGTGGACCAAGCGCGGGCGGCGGCTCAGGCCGGGGCCGACGTCATCGCCGTCATTCGAAGCACGGCGCAGTCGCTCCTCGACTACGTGCCCCACGGGGCCACCACCGAGGGGTATGGCGGCACCTACGCCACCCAGGAAAACTTCCGCATCATGCGCGAGGCGCTGGACGAGGAAACGCGCCGGTTGAAGCGGTACATCCAGCTCACCAACTACTCCTCCGGACTGTGCATGGCGGAGATTGCCTTCTGCGCGGCGTACGAGCGGCTGGACATGCTTCTCAACGACGCGATGTACGGAATCCTCTTCCGTGACATCAACATGCGACGGACGTTCATCGACCAGTACTTCAGTCGCCGCATTTGCGCCCTGGCCGGCATCATCATCAACACCGGCGAGGACAACTACATTACGACGGCCGATGCCTACGACGCGGCGCACACCGTCATCGCCAGCCAGTTCCTCAACGAGGCGTTTGCCCGACGCGCCGGTCTCAAGGACAGTCAGCTCGGCCTGGGGCACAGCTATGAGATTGACCCGGCGCGGCCGGAAACGCTGCTCCTCGAGCTGAGTCAGGCCATGCTGGTGCGGCGCTGTTTCCCCGACGCCCCGCTCAAATACATGCCGCCCACCAAGCACAAGGAGACGGACATCTTCTTCAGCCACGCCTACGACGTCATGGCGGACTTGGTGGCCATCTGGACCCGCCAGGGCATCCAGCTGCTCGGGATGATGACCGAGGCGATGCACACCCCGCTGTTGGCCGACCGTTACGTGGCCCTCAAGTCGGCGGCCTATGTACACCGGGCGGCGCGCGGCATTGACCTCGAGTTCACGGTGCGTGAGGACGGGAAAATCGCGGACCGAGCGCGCAGCGTCTTCGGCCGAGCGATGGAGCTGCTCGAGGAGTGCCAGCGGGATGGATTGGTGGCGGCCATCGGCCGGGGCCGCTTCGGAGACGTGAAGCGCAGCGAGACGGGCGGCAAGGGGCTCGACGGGGTGGTGGAAAAGGCCCCGGACTACTTCAACCCCTTCCTCGAACTCCTCGAGGGCACGCCAGCATGAGCACGGCCAAACACGCCATTCGCGCCTACGGGGACCGCCGGGACGACGGCGTCCTGCAGCTCTCCTTCACGCTACCCGTGCCGCTCTCGGAGAAGGCCAAGGAGGCCGCTCAGCAGTACTGCCGGGCGCTCGGGCTTCTGGACGTGAAGGTTGCCTCGGCCGAGGCAGCGGCCAGCCAGTACACCTTCTTCGTCGTCTACGCTCGAAGCCCGGTGGTGCTGGACTACGCGACCATCGATGTCCCGGAGGTCATCTTCAAGAAGCTCGGCTTCGACGAGTTGAACGCGCTGATTGAGACGGAGATTGGCCGTCGAGTGGTTGTCTTCGGCGCCTGTACCGGGACGGACACCCACACCGTTGGCATCGACGCCATCCTCAACATGAAGGGCTACGCCGGTGACTACGGGCTCGAGCGCTACCCCGGCTTCGAGGCCTTCAACCTCGGCAGCCAGGTGCCCAACGAGGAGCTCATCCGCAGGGCCGTGGCCCAGCACGCTGACGCCATCCTCGTGTCCCAGGTGGTCACCCAACGGGACGTGCACAAGGACAACAGCCGGCACTTCATCGACGCGGCCCGGGCGGCTGGGCTGAGCGGCAAGACGCTGCTCTTGCTGGGCGGACCGCGGGTCGACCACAAGCTCGCGCTCGAACTGGGCTTCGACGCGGGGTTCGGCCCGGGCACCAAGCCATCCGACGTGGCCAATTTCATCGTCCACGCGATGCTCAAGCGGTTGGGCAAAGAACGACCGGGCCTGCACTACCAGGGAGAGCCCAGGTGAGCGACGTCAACGCGCGCCTCCGCGTGCGGCTGAGCAGCCAGGACGCCCATTACGGCGGCCAGCTGGTGGACGGCGCGCGCCTGCTCGGACTCTTCGGGGATGTGGCCACCGAGCTGTGCATCCTCTTGGACGGAGACGAGGGGCTCTTTCGGGCCTACGAGAGCGTCGAATTCCTGGCCCCGGTGTACGCCGGGGACTTCATCGAAGCCGAGGGCTGGGTGACGGCGGTTGGGCGCACCAGTCGGAAAATGCGTTTCGAAGCCCGCAAAGTCGTTCGGCCGTTGCCGGAGGTGTCCAGCTCCGCGGCCGAGATGCTGGCCGAGCCCATCGTCGTCTGCCGCGCCGTGGGCACCTGCGTCGTGCCCTTGGCCAAGCAACGGGGAAAGCGGTGAGGCCGTACCTCATCACCGCGGCCATGGTCGGCGCCGAGACGACGCGGGCGCAAACGCCCTTCTTGCCCATCAGCGCAGAGGAAATCGGCGAGGAGGCAGCGCGCTGCCGAGAGGCCGGCGCGGCCATGGTGCACATTCATGTACGCAAGCCCGATGGCACGCCTTCGCAAGACGCCGAGCTCTTCCGAGCCGCGGTGCGCGAGATTCGCAAGCGGTCCGACATTCTCGTGCAGACTTCCACCGGCGGCGCAGTCGGCATGGACGTCGACGAGCGCTGTGGTCCACTCCGTCTCACTGGAGCAGAGCGGCCGGACATGGCCACCCTCACTACCGGCTCCGTCAACTTCGGGGACGAGGTGTTCTCCAACCCGCGGCCGCTGGTGCGGGAGATTGCCCGACGCATCCGAGCCCTCGGCATCCGGCCCGAGATTGAGTGCTTCGACGCGGGCATGGTGGAGGAGGCGGAAGCTCTGGCCCGGGAAGGGCTGGTCGACTTGCCGGCCCATTACGACTTCGTTTTGGGCGTGCCCGGAGCGCTCGGCGCCACCGAGCGCGCGCTGGACTTCCTCATCGCCTCCCTCCCTCCGGGAAGCACCTTTACCGTCGCCGGCGTGGGGAGACACCAGCTGCCGATGGCCGAGCTAGCGGCCCGCAAGGGGGGCAACGGCCGGGTGGGGCTGGAGGACAACATCTACCTGTCCAAAGGGGTACTGGCCAAAGGCAGCTACGAGCTGGTGGCGGAAGCGGCCCGGCGAGCGCGGGCTGCGGGCCGGGACGTCGCCACGCCGGCCGATGCGCGGACACTTCTCCGGCTCGGTTAGAGTCCTGAGGGCTCCCGTGTCCGAACGTCTGGTGGTGCGCTCGCTTGGAGTCAGCTTCGGCAAGACCGAGGTTCTGCGGGACTTGAGCTTCTCGGTGCCGGACGGCTCCACCATGGCCGTCATTGGCCCCAACGGCTCGGGTAAGACGGCACTCTTCAAAGCACTCATTGGTGCCATGCCCTCCAGCGGGACGGTGGTCTGGGCACCTGGCACCCGGATTGGCTACGTGCCGCAGCGGCTCGACCTCGAGCGGGACCTGCCCTTGAGTGGGCGGGACTTCCTGCGGGCCAAGGCGGCCTTGGTGGGCGCGAGCGAGGCCGAGGTGGAGCATGCCAGCCGGCTCGTCAACCTGGGGCGCGACACCGCGCTGCGCCCCATCGGCAGTCTCTCCGGGGGCCAGTTTCAACGCCTCCTTTTGGCCTTCGCGCTGCTCGGCCATCCGAGCGTGCTGCTCTTCGACGAGCCCACCACTGGCATCGACGAGCCAGGGGAGGAGCTGCTCTATGCCACCGTGGAGCGCCTGCAACGCGAGGAGAAGCTGACGCTCATTTTCATCTCTCACGAGCTGAGCCTGGTGTACCGGATGGCGGAGCTGGTGCTGTGCCTCGGCCGGCGCGGCGTCAGCTGCTTCGGGCCGCCGCGCCAAATTCTCACCCCGCAAACCTTGGAGCGCACCTACGGTGCTCCGATGGACCACTACCTGCACGAAGTCCATGAGCATTAGCAGCCTGCTTCTTTCCGGCAGCATGGCGGTGGCGGCCGGCGTGGTCGGCTGCTTCGCGGTCATGCGGCGGATGACGCTTGCCGCCGACGCCATGTCTCACGTCGCCCTTCCCGGCATCGGGCTCGCTTTGGTGCTGCATCTCAACCCGGTCATCGGCGGTGTGGCGATGCTGCTGGTGGGGTCGGTCCTCATCTGGGGCCTTGAGCGTCGCACCGGCATCTCCACCGAGACGGTGGTGGGCGTCGTCTTCTCGGCTGCCTTGGCCCTCGGCAGCATGCTCACCTCGGGCGAGGAGCTCATCGACGCGCTCCTGGGAAAGCCTGGAGTCCTCGGCCCACTGGAGCTGGCCTTCGGGCTCCTGGCGCCACTGGCCGTGGTGCTATTTCTCGCCCGGGCGCGCAACCGGCTCCTCATCGCCCTCGTTTCACCGGACCTCGCGCGGACGGTGGGCATCGGCGTGGAGCGGCTCAACCTCGGCTTCCTCTTGGCCTTCGCCGTGACGGTGGCCTTAGGGTTGCGCTACCTCGGGGTGCTGTTGATGGGCTCGCTCATCATCATCCCGGCGGCCACCGCCAAGCACCTCGCCGGAAACATTCGCTCGATGTTTTTGGTCGCCGTCGGCGTTTCCGTCGGCGCGACGCTGGTGGGAAGCGCCCTGGCGGCGACGGTGCACCAGCCGACGGGGCCGCTCATTATTACCGTGGCTGCGGCCTGCTTTTTCCTGAGCCTCGCCTGGCAGCGGCCGGTGTAGTGCTGGCCCCCGCTACTTGGTTTTCTTGCCTTGGGACTGTTTCGGGGCCTGGGACCTGGGGGCCTGCTGCTTCGGCTGTTGGGCCTTGGGGGCCTGGCGCGAGGCATTCTGGTAATTCTGGTTGCGCTCGTTTCCGCGTTGGCGCGCCTGGTAGTCCGAGGAAATGTTGGATGGTGCGGGGCGCGCGGACGGGTTGGACGGCCGTTGCGTAGGCGTGCCCCCGGAGGCCGGGCGAGTGGCATTCTGCGGCGTCGCAGGACGCGTGCCGGGCGTGCCCCCGGCCGACGGAGTCCCGGGACTCGGCCGGGCGCCATTTTGTCCGGGCGCGCCCGTCGAAGAGGCCGGCTTCCAGCCGGACTTGTCCTTTTGCTGCCAGTTGCCGTCCTGCGTCTGGCGCATGACGTTGCCATTCTTGTCCGCGTAGACGTTGTTTGGCCCGCTGGGCCGAGTCGCTGGCCGGTTGGCGGTGGAAGGCGCCGCCGGCCGTTGCGCGACGACGGCATTGGCATTGGAGGGCCTTTGGTAAAGGCTGGCCTGAGGGGGGCGCCCACCGGGGTAGCCGCCGTAGGGGGGCCGGCCGCCGGGGTAGCCGCCGTAGGGCGGCCGGTAACCGGGCGGAGGCGGCCTGCCGTAGCCGTAACCCGGCCCATAGTACGGCGGCCGGTACCCACCCGGGCCGTACCATCCGCCACCGTAGGGGGGCCGCCAGGGCGGGCGGTAATAGGCACCGCCCCAGGTGGTGCCGAAGTAGAGGAAGCCGGAACTGACCCCTACGCCGTAGCTCCAGCCCCCGTAGGGGTTGTAGCTGACGCTGAAGCCCCAGGTGACCGGCCGCGGGTAGTAGACGACGGGAGAGACGTAGGCCGGGTAGACGTAGCCGGTTCCGTACACCACTGCGCCATTCCAGGTGTAGCAACCGGTGTAGCCAGGCGTGTAGCCGACGTACACCACCTGAGGCGTCGCTTGGTAGATGGTGACGTACTTCACGTTGTACACCGGGCTCGACGGCGGGATGGTTTGCACCGCCTGCGGCACCGAGGTGGCGACCGTCCAGGGGCCCTGCGGCGAGGGAGCCACGTACCAAACGGCATTCACGCAGGCGTAGTAAGCGCCGTCAATTTGCAGCACCGAGTTCGGCGTATTCACGGCGTAGGACATGCTGGTGCTGGGAATGGGCTGGAAATTCGGCTGCCCGTCGTACTGGATGGGGGGGGGCGGCGCATCTCGTTTCACCTCGGCCGTCTGCGGAATCTGCGCGTCGATGACCGCTTCCTTGGCTTGGGGCGTGGCCGAGACAAAGGCCAGGACGTCGCCTTTGGGAGACGTCGGAGGAATTCTGGTGAAGTCCGGGGGCAGCTGGTCTGAGCGGACGAAACTCCAAGGGCCCTCAAAGCCCGGCCCCGAGTACCAGCGGCCGGCGAGGACGACGAAAAGCTTCTGGGTCGCGAGTTCCCGGAAAATATTGTCCTCGCTGTTGGTGACGTACAGCAGCTGGGTTCCGCTAATCGGCGCGAAGTTGGGCGCGCCGTCCGAGACGAGTAGCTCGGTGGGCTCGGTGGCCACCAGCACTGCCGGCGGCGGAGTGTCCTTGGGAGGCGGAGCCGCCTGGTCCTGCTTGTCGCCTTTGAGCACCACTGCGGCCACCTCCGGCGGCGGCTGCGGGATGACCTGCCAGGGACCGGCGATGAGGTCGGCGGTCTGGTACCAAATGGCGCCGTTGGTCAAGTAGTAGCGCTGGGCGCGCGGGTCATAGAAAAGCGGGTAGGGTGTATTCACCACGCTCTCGATGCCCGACTTCTCGATGGGCTTGCGGATGGGCTGACCATCGAGCACCACCAGCACCGTGGGCTGGGTGGCGAAGAGGACTTTCGGCGGAGCGGCCTGCAGGTCATCCGACGCCGTACGCTCTTCCTGCACCTGCGCCAGAGCGGCAGTGAGTCCGTCGAGGGACAAGGAGAGGTCCCACTTTGGCGTCTCGTTTTCGATGTCCGCTGCGAAGGACTTCTCGTCATTGTCCGTCGCATCCGGGAGCCGAAGGCGCGTCACCTTGACGCCGAGCACCCGCACCACCCGCTGGTCCCGGTCGATGTTGACGTTGGCGGTGAACCAGAAGGCGCCGAAGATGGGGTCCGTTTTCCCCTTCGGCGTGAGCGAAAAGGCAGCCCGGCCGTTGAGGACGCTGCCCTGAAGGGCCTCCGGTTGCGGCTCATAGACGACGATGGTCCCGGCAACCGAGTCAATTTGTCGGGGCCAGTCCGTGCTGGCCGGCTCTGTGTCCGCTGCGGCCAGCCCGCTATGGGCCAGAAGGGCAACGACGGCGGCGGCGAGCAGGGAGCGGTACCAAGTCATGGGAGACCTCAGTCCAGGTTTCATTGGCAACTCAGACGTACGCGGCGCCCCTTTAATCACATCCCCCCCGCCAGAGGCGATTGGAGAGCCTGCCTGTGCGAGTCTCCGGGGCCTATGGCCCTCCGCAAGGCAGTCGTCACCGGGCTGGGACTGGTCACGCCGGTGGGGACCGGCGTGGAGGCGACTTGGAAGGCGCTTCTGGCCGGCAGCTCCGGGGTGGGGCCGATTACGCGCTTCACACCTGGACGCCTCCAGACCCGCATCGCCGCCGAGGTGAAGGACTTCGACCCGCTCCAGTGGATGGACCGTCGGGAGGCGCGCCGCACCGACCGCTTCGTCCAGTATGCGCTGGCCGCGACGGAGATGGCCTTAAGGCAGAGCGGCCTTCGCATCGGCACCGACTACGCCTCCGAGCGGGTGGGCGTCATCCTTGGCTCAGGCATCGGAGGGCTGGCCTCGGCGGAGGACCATCACGAGAAGGCGCTACGGACCGGCTTCGACCGCCTCTCGCCCTTTTTCGTTTTGCAGATTCTCACCAACACCGCCGCCGGTCTGGTGAGCATCCGCACCGGCGCCGCCGGCCCGAACTGGGCACCGGTGGCAGCGTGCTCGACGGGAGCGCACGCCATTGGCGAGGCCTTGTGGAGCATTCGCGCTGGGCGCACGGACGCAGTCATTGTGGGCTCGGCCGAGGCGGCGGTGACACCGCTCGCCATCGGCGGTTTTGAGGCCATGCGAGCGCTCTCGACGCGCAACGACGACCCGCAGGGCGCCAGCCGCCCCTTCGACCGAGGCCGGGATGGCTTTGTCCTCGGCGAGGGCGCCGGCGTCCTCATCCTCGAGGAAAAGGACTGCGCCCAGCGGCGGGGCGCTCCCATCCTCGCAGAGGTGGCCGGGTATGCCGCCAACGCAGACGCTCACCACCTCACCCAGCCCAGCGCCGACGGTGCGCGGGCAGCCTCCTGCATGGTGCTGGCGATGCGCGACGCGGGACTGGCGCCGCAGCAGGTGGGCTACCTCAACGCACATGGGACGTCGACGCTGCTCAACGACGTCCACGAGACGCGGGCCATCAAGCAGGCCTTTGGCCAGCACGCCTCGAGGCTCGCGGTGAGCTCAACCAAGTCAATGACGGGCCACCTGCTCGGAGCCGCGGGCAGCGTGGAGGCCGCGGTCAGCGTGCTGGCGCTGGTGCGAGGAATGGTGCCGCCCACCATCAACCAGCGCGAGCCGGACCCGGAGTGTGACCTCGACTACGTCCCCAACCACGCCCGCGAGACGCCCCTGGGTGCGGTGATGAGCAACTCGCTCGGCTTCGGCGGGACGAATGCCGTGCTCGTCTTTACTCGCCCCTAAGCCAAGGGAGGGGTGTCCACTGGGCGACGATGGGCTTTGCAAGGCCAGCACGAAAAGGTGGTCCGCCGGGTGGCCCAGGCGTGTTGTAGCGTTGCTCCACCCCCGGGGCTTCGAGGCCTGGGCAACTCGCCACACACCAAGAGGAAGACATTCATGAAGAAGCTGCTGATGCCGCTACTCCTCACGATGGCCCTTGGATTCGCCTTTCTCCCCGCCACCGCGGGTGCCGAGACCACGGCCGAAGAGAGGGCGGCGCACCCTCGAATTGCCCAGGCGGTTGATGACCTGGACGCGGCCATTCAGTACATGCAGGCCGCTCCGCATGACTTCGGCGGTCACAAGGCGGGCGCCATTAATGCCTCTAAGCAGGCTCTGCAGCAGCTCCACCTGGCGCTCAAGTACCGCGCGCAACAGGACACGAAGCACGGCCACTAACAGCCCGCCTCGGGTTGGTGCTGACGTCCGCCGCCGGGGGGCAAGCAGCTCCGGTGGCACCTCTTACAGAGGCGGCACCTCGCGCCGACGCCAAGGGCGCTCGACCATCTTGTTGATGGTGCGCCTGAGCGCCAGCGCCAGCTGCCAGCGCGTGTCGCGAGGGTCGATGATGTCGTCCACCATCGCCATGGCGGCGGCCCGGTCGACGCGCACGTGCGGGCGCAAGCCCGCCGCCAGCTCTTCCTTGAGGGCTTTGGCGGCCTCTGGGCTCCCGGCCGCGTCCAGCAGCTTTCGGGCGGCGATGGCCACCAGGCCGTCGGCGCCCATGACGCCAATCTCAGCCCCGGGCCAGGCCACGAGGAGGTCCGGTTCGAAGGCACGCCCGTTCATCACGTAGTAGCCCGCTCCGAAACCCTTCCGCACCACGACCGTGAATTTGGGGACGGTGGCTGAGGCCACCGTCTGGAGCATTCTCGCCCCGTGCCGGATGAGGCCCTGCTGCTCGGTCTTGGTTCCCACCAGGAAGCCCGGGACGTCCTGAAGGAAAAGCAGCGGCAGCTGAAACGCGTCACACAGGGCGATGAAGCGCGCGGCCTTGTCACTGGCGCCGACGTCGAGCACCCCGCCGAGAAACATCGAGTTGTTGGCGACGATGCCGAGCGGGAAGCCGTCGATGCGGGCGAATCCGGTGATGATGTTGCGCGCGAAGCGCGGTTTGATGCTGAAGAAGTGCCGCTCGTCCACGAGCGCGTGAATGACTTTGTGCATGTCAAACGCCTGGCGTGGATTGTCCGGCACCACGCTGAGGAGCGCCTCGTCGCGTCGTTGGGCCGCGTCGCTCGGCACCTGCCGGGGTGGCTTCTCCTGACAGTGCGAGGGGAAAAACGACAGGTAGTCGCGGACCGCTCGGATGCAAGCGGCGTCGTCGGGAAACTCGCCGTCGGCGACGCCGGAGACCTCACTGTGCATCCGGCTGCCACCGAGCTCCTGCTCGGTGACTTTCTCACCGACCGTCGCCTCGACCAGAGCCGGGCCACCGACGGCAATCGAGCCGATGTCCTTCACCATCGGGACGTAGTCGGCGAGACCAGGAATATAGGCCGTGCCGGCGGCGCCCGGCCCGAGCATGGCGGCCACCTGTGGCACCACGCCGGAGAGCACCGACTGCTCCCGAAACAGGTAGCCGGTGTCGGCGAAGCCCGCCAAGCGCCGGGGGTCGACTTCGCCTGCCTCCAGGCGCGCCCCGCCCGAATCCACCAGCCACACCAGCGGTAGCCTCTCTTTCAGGACGAGGTCCCTCAGCCGCGTCACCTTGCGCTCACCCACCTCGCCGATGGAGCCCCCGAGGACGGTGAAGTCGTAGATGGCCGCCGCCACCGGGCGTCCGGCCACCTGGCCAATGGCGGTGAGCACGCCGTCGGCGGCGGTGGGGCGGGAGGGGTCCTCGTCCTCGGGCAGGCGGCCCTCGGCTGCGGCCAGGGCGCCGAACTCTTGCACCGTGCCGGCGTCGAAGAGGAGGCCGAGCCGCGCGCGGGCGTCAAGCTTGTTGCGCCCGTGCTGGCGCGCTACGCGCTCCGCTCCTCCCATCTCCGCCTTCATGGCCCGGAGTCTTTCCAGGGCCTCCACCCGCTCCTTCATCCCCATCAGAAAGCCCGTCCTCCCCAAAAAGACTGCCGCGTGTCCGACATCCGGCCCCCCCGCCGCGACTCGAGCGAGGTTAGCATCGCCTGGCCATGGCTCGGCGGCCGCTCCGCATCGTCAGCTACAACGTCCGTTACTTCGGGCACGCGCTCAGTGGCTTGGCCACCACCAGGCGCTCCATGGACGGCATCGCCCGGAAGCTTGCGCACCTGGAGCCGCTGGCCGACGTGGTGTGTCTGCAGGAGGTGGAGACGCGCAGCCTCCGCTCGACAGTGGCCTTCCGGAAGGCGGCCTCGACGCAGCTGGAGGCCTTCATGGAGGTGCTGGCGATGGACTTCGGGCGACCGAAGCGCGCCTTCCCGTACGAGGCCTTCTACTTCCCGGCGCACAGCTACCGGGTGCGCCAGACGGCCATCTACACCACCGGGCTTGCGGTGCTGGTCAACCGGGAACGCCTCACCGTGAAGGCGCACAATGGGCGAGCTCCGCACCCCATTACCCACCACCACGTGGCCCGGCTACGCGAGGCCAAGCAAAGTCGCATTTGCGCCCACGTCCGGCTGGCCACTGCTTCTGGGGCGGCGCTCCACATCTTCAACACCCACCTCAGCTTGCCCACCCCCTTTGCCCGCTCCTTTTGGGCGGCTCGGGAAAAGATGGGGTTTGGGTCAAACCAGGTGCAGGAAGCGCGCAAACTCGTGGCGCACGTCCGTGCCGTGGCCGGCAGCGAACCCTTCGTCGTCTGCGGCGACTTCAACTCCTCTCCTGCCTCGCCGGTGTACCACTACCTCACCGGGGAAGCCGGCTGGGGAGGAGCTCAGGAGCAGCTCAAGCAGATTGATGTCACCGCCAGGCGAGGCTTTCCAACCGCCGGCTTCTTCCGCCTGCGGATGCACCTGGACCACCTCTTCGCCGGCAACGGGGTGTGCTGGGTGGACTTGGACGGAACGGCACCCTTCGGCTCGAGCCCCTTCCAGGGGCTCTCGGACCACATTCCCCTCATCGCCCGTTTCCAGGTGGCGGCTCACGGAGCAGACCACAGAAGCGGGGACGTCGCGTAAGCTAGCCTCCAGCGCCCTTGGCCCGCCTCGACCCCATCTTCGAGCGGCTCCACCGCGAACGCGGCAGCGAGCTCGTCTTCGCCTCCGGCCAGCCGGTGGTGATGCGCACGCCCGCCGGCGACGTCGCCGTTTTGCGCCAGCAGCTCACCTCGCAGCAGATTGCCGGCGTCTTTGCCGAGCTCGTACCTGCCGACATTCGCAACGGCTTTCCGGCCGCCGGCGTCACAAGGTTTGGGTACGAGGCGCCGGGCGGGCGTGTCGCGGTGCTGTTCGAGCGCAAGGAAGCCGTGGTGCGGGCGCTGGTGCGTCCTCAGGCGAGCGAGGGTGAGCCAGCAGGCGCATCGGCCGCTCCAGAGGGAGCGGCGGCCCGGAGTGCACCAGCGCCGAAAGCGGCGTCGCCCCAGCCACCCCAGCCCAGCGAGCCGGCCGTCACTGCGCCGGCCTCGGCCGAGCCTCGCCCGCTACCGCCGGCTCCGGTGGACCCACGAGCTGCCATCGACCAGCTGCTGGCGCTGGCGGTGGAGCGGGGGGCCTCGGACCTTCACCTCACCAGCGACGGTCCGCCGGCGCTGCGCATCGACGGGGACATGGTGTCGCTCGAGGAGTACGGACCGGTCGCTCGGGCGCGGCTCCGGGAGATGATTTTCTCCATCGCCCCGGAGAGGAACCGGGCCCAGTGGGAAGCCGAGCACGACACGGACTTCGCGCTCGAGCTGCCCGGCGTCCGCTTCCGCGTCAACGTCTTCGAGGACCGCCGCGGCATCGGAGCGGCGATGCGCCAAGTGCCGGCGAAGATTCGCACTGCCGAGGACCTAGCTCTCCCCAAGGCGGTCATCGAGCTGTGCGAGCACAGCAAGGGGTTGGTCCTGGTGACCGGTCCGACCGGCTCGGGCAAGTCCACCACGCTGGCGGCGATGGTGGACTACGTCAATCGGACACGGGCTCAGCACATCATCACCATCGAGGACCCGGTGGAATTCGTTCACCCCAACCGGCGGTGCCTCGTGCACCAGCGGGAGGTGGGAGTCCACACCGTGTCCTTCAAGCAGGCGCTCCGGGCAGCCTTGCGTGAAGACCCGGACGTCGTGCTGGTGGGCGAAATGCGTGACCTCGAAACCATCTCCATCGCGCTCGAGACTGCGGAGACCGGCCACCTGGTGTTCGGGACGCTCCACACCAACACTGCGCCGTCGACGGTGGACCGCATCATCGACCAGTTCCCCGCTGACCGGCAGGCTCAGGTCCGGACGATGCTCTCTGAGAGCCTCCGGGGCGTCGTTTCCCAGACGCTTTGCAAACGGCGCGGCGGGGGGCGGACGGCCGCGCTGGAGGTGCTGGTGGTGACGCCGCCCGTCGCCAATCTCATTCGGGAGGGCAAGACATTTCAAATTCTCTCGACGATGCAGACCGGGCGGTCTTTCGGAAACCAGATGCTCAATGACGCCCTTATCGAGCTCGTCAAGAGTCGCCAGGTGGACCCGGACGAGGCTTACGCCAAGGCGCTCGCCAAGACCGAGTTCCGGCAGCAACTGGACCGTGCTGGCTTCAAGCTCGGTGTTACCGAGGAACGCTAGGTGAAGCGGGTGCCCCCCGCTTGAAGCGCTGTCCCTCGACGCTACCCTCGGGTCCAGGTCCTTTGCGCTTCGGAACAGAACGCCGCCCCACTGGTGGTGTTGTAGGTCGGTGAGTAGAAAACCCAGCCGTAGCTGACGCCGCTTTCGGGGAGCTATAGGAACATGTGCCGACGCTGTTGGTCGTCGAGCAGCTCTCGCCCTGACTGAAGGTGGCGCTAGTGGCGGCGTTGGTACAGGCGGTGGAGAGATCCGAAATCTGCTGCGAGGTGAGAGGCTGGGGACTCGTTCATTGGTAGCAGATGGAAGCGAGCGTCGAGGTACTGGTGAAGGTGCAGCTGAAGCTGCTGTTGCTGGTGCTGCTGCAGCCGGCGGCGCCGAGCGCGCAGACCAAGGTAGCGAGACAGATGGTTCGCTTGTGCATGTGGTCGCCCCCTTCTCGAGTTGAGACGCGGGCGATGGTCGCAACTTGGGATGTTGGCCACCAATCGCTGCCTTCTGCGCGCACGCTCGAGGCGCAAAATGACGCGGGCCCCGGTGGCTCTGGCCACGCTGAAGCATTTGTGGAGCCAGGCGTTGGCTGCTCGGCAGCAGGCCTGCCGTGGAGCCGACGAAGCGTCCGCCAAGGTGCTCGCGAAACCCCCCGAGCTCCGGAGACTGGAAACGCGCTCGTCTTAGGCTTGCCGCGGACGAGAGATGCTAGGCGCCGCCCGGCCCCGGACGCGGGGACAGGACGTCGTTGACGGAAGGCATGCGACGAATGTCCGAGCGAGCCACCTTCCAGGCTTGCTGGACAATCCACGAGAGGGACCGGTCCTGCCGCATGGCCTCGCGCTGGATTTCCTCCAGCATCTCCTCGGGGAAATACAGGCTCTGCTTGCGGTGGTCGGTGCCCGCCATGGGACGCTTAGCCTTCCTCGCGCAAGTCAGGCAGGGCCGGCTCGCCCGTGACGTCGTTGACGGCCGGGAAGGACTTGATGCGCTCGCGGGCAATTCGCCACGCTTGCTGCACCACCCAGGAAAGCGACCGGTCCTGCCGCGTGGCCTCTTCCTGAATCTCCCGGAGCATCTCCTCCGGGAAGTACAGAGACTGTTTGCGTTTGTCAGTGCCCGCCATGCCGTGCCGTCTCCCTAGGGAATCGCCCCTCCAGGACAGCCAGGTCCGCACCGTGGCAGCCCTAGCTCCCGGAACCCACTGTGGCGTTCCTTGAGTAGGTTATCCGACACCATTGCTGGCTGGTCAAACAGATGACCGCCGTTTTGGCCCCAAAAAAGGGACTGCCCCGGTCCTCCGACTCGGAGAACCGGGGCAGTCCGGAGAGAAGGGCACCCTGGCGAGCCTCGAAAGGCTCCCAGGACGCCCCGTGGACCCAGAGGGGGAGGGGGGGGACCCCTGGGTCCAGCTTTCCGACGTATTCAGGCCTTGGAACACGCGAACCCGCTGTTCCATTCCTGAAAAGCATCCTAACGAGGGGGCCCGCCGTGCTTCAACGGAGCCACTCGACGACACTGCCCTTCATCCGGAGTCCAAGAGTGTCCAAGGACGAGAAGCCCTCCCCTCCATCGACTGTGCATTCCGCGCTGCAGGAGTTTTTCAAGGCCTACGGCGGACGGACGTTGTTGGCGGTGTCCGGGGGGGCGGACTCGCTCGCACTTTTGACGGGCGCGGCGGAACTCGCTCCGGAGCGCCTGGGCGTCGCGAGCCTAGACCACGGGCTCAGGTCCAGCTCGGCGGAGGAAGTGGACGCGGTGGGAAGACTCGTCCAGGCGCTGGGGCTTCCCTTCCACACCGCTGCCCTCGGGCTGAGGCCGGGGCCGGGGATGGAGGCCCGAGCGCGCGAGGCGCGGTACGCGGCGCTCGAGGCCATCCGTGCGGCGGCTGGCTACCAGTGGATTGCCACCGCCCACACCCAGGACGACCAAGCGGAGACGCTGCTCATGCGCCTGGCGCGGGGCGCTGCACTGCGCGGGGCGGCCAGCATTCATGCGCGCCGGGGCCACGTCGTCCGGCCGCTGCTGGCGGTGCCGCGCGCCGACGTCGAGCGACACGTCGCCGCCCGTGGCCTTTCACCGGTGCGGGACCCGTCCAACGTCGACCCTTCCCTGCTGCGGGCGCGGATTCGTGCCGCGGTGCTGCCGGCGCTGGTGCACGCCGCCGGCCCGGCCGCGCTGAAGAACCTCGCCCGCTTCGCCTCCCTGGCCGCCGAGGACGAGGCGCTGCTGGCCGAGCAGGCGGCGCTGGCGCTCGAGCGGGCCCGGGTGGAGGGCGGCCTGGACGCCGTTGCGGTGCGGAGTTTGCGTGGTCCTTTACAGCGCCGGGCCCTGGTGACTTGGCTGGCCGAGGCTGGGGTCCCGGCCAGCGCCGCGCTCGTCTCCCAGGTGGAGTCCGCGGTGCGTCGGGGCGGCCACTGCGGCCTCCCTGGACGTCGACTGCTCCGAAGCGAAGGCGGGTGGCTGAGAATTGCCGCTGCGGCGACCCCGGCTGGTGAGGTGGCGCTCGAGCCGGACGCATGGGTCCCTTTCGGCGCCTTCCGCTTGCGCCTAGACTCCTGCTCTACGCCCGGGCCGGCGGCGTTCGTGTTGAGGCGCGAGGTGGGCTCCTTGAAGCTGCGCGGGCGACGGCCGGGCGACCGGGTCGAAGCCAGCGACGGCCGGCGCCGGGCGGTGCAAGACGTCTTCGTGGATGCGCGCATCCCGGCCGAGCACCGTGACGGGTGGCCGCTCTTGGTCGAGGCCTCCGAGCGCGTCCTGTGGGTGGTGGGCCTTTGGCCCCCGGCACACGGCGGTGCGAGCGGCCCGTCGGTTCGTGCCGAACCGACAAGCGCTTATCCAGGCGAAGGGTTATAGGCTGCCCCTGGGGCGCTTGCGACGGGGCGGCGAAGGCCGCCAGAATGCAGGTTGCTGGCGCGAAAGGGTTTCGGGACGTGCGATCGAGCTACAAGACCATCGGGCTGTGGGTAATCCTCATCGCCCTATTCGTTTGCTTCTACAACATCTTCTCGCGCCAGACGGAGGAGGTGGTGGAGCCAAGCTTCACCTCACTGCTCAACAAGATTGACGAGAAGAAAGTCCGTCTGGTCGCCGTCAAGGGAAACACCTACTCCGGCACCTTCGAGGACACGCACGAGAAGTTCCGCACCACCGGGCCGGCCGCCGACGCGACGATGCTCAAGCAGCTTCGCGACGCAGGCGTCGAGGTGAAGTACGAGAAGGAAGAGCAGAACAGCCTCTGGCTGACCATCCTCGGGCAGTGGATGCCGGTGCTGTTCCTCTTCGTCTTCTTCGTCATCTTCATGCGCCAGTTGCAGGGGACCGGCGGCAAGGCGATGACCTTCGGAAAGTCCAAAGCCAAGCTTCTCAGTGAGAGTCACAACAAGGTGACCTTCTCCGACGTGGCCGGCATCGACGAGTGCAAAGAAGAGCTCGAGGAGATTATTGCCTTCCTCAAGGACCCCAAGAAGTTCACCAAGCTCGGGGGGCGCATTCCCAAGGGAGTGCTGATGATGGGGCCACCGGGGACCGGCAAGACGCTCCTGGCCAAGGCAGTGGCCGGCGAAGCCGGGGTGCCCTTTTTCTCCATCAGTGGCTCGGATTTCGTCGAGATGTTCGTCGGCGTTGGGGCCAGCCGGGTGCGGGACCTCTTCGAGCAGGGCAAGAAGAACGCCCCCTGCATCATCTTCATCGACGAGATTGATGCGGTGGGCCGCCACCGGGGAGCGGGCCTGGGCGGCGGGCACGACGAGCGCGAGCAGACCCTCAACCAACTGCTGGTGGAGATGGACGGCTTTGAGTCCAATGAGGGAGTCATCCTCATCGCCGCCACCAACCGTCCCGACGTCCTCGACCCGGCGCTTCAGCGTCCGGGACGCTTCGACCGACGAATTGTCGTGCCGCGCCCGGACCTCAATGGGCGCATCGGCGTCCTGATGGTGCACACCAAGCGCGTCCCGCTGTCGCCAGAAGTGGACCTGGAGATAATTGCCCGCGGCACGCCCGGGATGACCGGTGCGGACTTGGAAAACCTGGTGAACGAGGCCGCTCTGTTCGCTGCCCGGCACAACAAGGAGCGGGTGGAGGTGGCTGACTTCGAGAGCGCCAAGGACAAGGTCTTCATGGGTCCGGAGCGCAAGTCGATGATCATGACCGAAAAGGAGAAGCGGAATACCGCCGTCCACGAGGCCGGGCACGCGCTGGTGGCCAAGCTGCTCCCCGGCTGCGACCCGGTCCACAAGGTGACCATCATTCCGCGCGGGCAGGCGCTGGGCGTCACTTGGTCGCTGCCGACCGAGGACCGGCTCAACCTCTACCGCCAGTCGACGCTCGACCGCATCTGCATGGCGATGGGTGGGCGCATCGCCGAGGAACTGGTCTTCAACGAAATTAGCTCTGGCGCGGCGAACGACATCGAGCGCGCCACCGAGACGGCCCGGGCGATGGTTTGCCGCTGGGGGATGAGCAGCAAGCTGGGCCCGCTCGCTTTCGGGGCCCGCGAGGGCGAGGTCTTCCTCGGTCGGGACCTCTACACTCGGCCCGACTACTCCGAGGAGACCGCTCGGCAGATTGACGCCGAGGTGCGCGAAATTGTCATGAGTTGTTACGAGCGCGCGAAGAAGTTGCTCCAGGAGAATTTCGACACGCTCAACCGCATCGCCGACGGGCTCATTGAATACGAGACGCTCGAGGCCGATGACGTTGAGACTCTGGTGAAGGGTGGAACCATGACCCGAGACCGGCCCAAGCCGCGCGTCAACGCTCCGCCCAAGCTCGAGAAGAAGGACAAACGGAAGATTCTCGACGCGCTCGAGCCGTTGCCGGCCCTGGAGCCCAACAAGGCGTAAGGGCTGGCACGTCGGCTGGCCTGCGCCCGACGGCCGATGATTCTCGCTCGCCCCATCGCCCTCGACCGGTCGGCGGACTTAGACGCCGCGCTGGTTCGTCTTGGGCTGCCTACCCCAGCCCGGGAGTACCTCCTCGAGAAGCTCCCCCATGCCCAGGTGCTGCTCACTGGCCTCGGACCGAGCGAGGGGCGCTTCCTCAAGCACACCTGCGAGGAAGGTCCTGCCGGGCTCTACCCCCGCTTTCTTTCGGGCGACCAAGCACTGCGCCCGGGAACGGCCTTTCTCTCCGGCGCGCGGGACCAGCTTGCTCGGCTGGTCCAGGCGGCGCGTCAAGCACCGGAGGCGAGCCCCCTCGCCGACGCTCTCGCGCGCCTGCTCGCCGTGGACTGTTTCCCCGAGCCGACGCTGCTCGCTGGGCGCCGCTTCCTCTGGGGTGAACGGACGTACCTGATGGGAGTCCTCAACGTCACTCCGGACAGCTTCTCGGATGGCGGGCTCTTCAGCTCCGTGCAGCGCGCCGTCGCCCACGGGCTCGCACTCGCCGACGCGGGCGCGGATTTGGTCGACATTGGTGGCGAGTCGACCCGCCCGGGCGCGGCCGAAGTCCCGGCGGACCAGGAATTGAAGCGCATCCTTCCGGTCATCGAAGGGCTGCGGGCCCAAAGTGACATTCCGCTCTCCATCGACACGAGCAAAGCCGGCGTCGCCGAGGCGGCGCTCGCCGCCGGAGCAACGCTGGTCAATGACGTCACTGGTTTCTTGGGGGATGCCCGGCTGCCGGCTGTCACCGCGGCCGCCGGTGCCGCGGTGTGCCTCATGCACATGCAAGGCACCCCCCGCACCATGCAACACTCTCCACACTACGAGGACTTGATGGCCGACGTCCTCGAGATGCTCGGTGCCGCGGTGGGCCAGGCCGAGGCAGCCGGTATTCCGCGGGGGCGCATCTGGGTCGACCCCGGCATCGGCTTCGGAAAGACATCCGGCCACAACCTTTTCTTGTTGCACCACGTCCGCGAGCTGCGGCTCCTCGGCTGCCCGGTTGTCCTCGGCACCAGCCGCAAGGCGTTTCTCGGGGCGCTGGCGGGTGGAAAGTCGCCGGACCAGCGGCTTCCGGGGACGCTGGCCTCAGTGGCTGCCTCGGCGGTGGTGGCGGGTGTGGACGTGGTGCGGGTGCACGACGTGGGCGAGGTTCGAGACGCTCTGGCCGTTGCGGACGCCATTGGCCGGGCGCGCTCCGGTGGGGCGCTGTGGGCGCCGACCGCTGAAGCGCAGAACATGCCAGGCACGTGACAGCCGCCGCTGTGGCACACTTCCACGCCGGAGGTGTCCCTATGGCGCTCGAGCGTCTTCTTACCGTTGGCGAGGCATTCCTTGCTCCCGAGACGCTGCGCCGCACGGCCGTCCCGCCGGACGTGGCGGCGGAGCGCCAACGCAGTCTGGCCGACCCGGATGCTTTCTGGGGCAGCTGGGCGAAGCGCTTCCGCTGGAGTGAGCCCTGGCGGCAAGTGTTCGACTGGCAGTTCCCCGACCACCGCTGGTTTGTCGGCGGGAAGACCAACGTCGTCGACAATGCTTTGGACCGGCACGCCGAAGGCCCGCGGCGGACGCACACTGCCCTCATCTGCCTCTCCGAGGATGGCGCCGAGCGCCGAGTCACCTATGCCGAGCTGCGTGACCTGGTGTCCAAACTGTCGACCGGCTTGCGCGCGCTGGGAGTCGAGAGTGGCGACCGGGTGCTCATCTACATGCCCCTGACGCTGGAGGGCGTGGTCTCGATGCTGGCCGTGGCCAGGCTGGGGGCGATTCACTCGGTGGTGTACGCCGGACTCGGCGTGGGAGCGGTGCGCGACCGGATTGTCGATGCCGGGGCCAAAGTCATCATCGCCGGGGATGTGGGCTTCCGGCGGGGCAAGCCGGTCGAGCTGCAGGCGTTGATGGACGAGGCCACTGAGGGGCTGGGCGTGCGACACATCGTCTGGCTGCAGCGTCGAGTGGGCGCACGGCGGCCGCTGAAGGCGCACGAGGTCGACTTCTACCGGCTGGTGGCCGAGCACGGTCCCGACACGGCCCCAGTGCAGGTGGACGCCGAGCACCCGCTCTTCATCCTCTACACCTCCGGCTCGACCGGGAAGCCAAAGGGCGTGGTGCACGTCCATGGCGGCTACATGGTGGGCATCACCTACCACCTGCGTACGTTTTTCGACGTCCGCGACGACGACATCTACTGGTCGACCAGCGACATCGGCTGGGTGGTGGGGCACTCCTACATCGTCTACGCCCCGTTACTCGAGGGAGTGACGGCGGTGCTCCGTGAGGGTTCGCCCGACTACCCGGACCCTGGGGTGACGTGGCGGGTGGTGGAGAAGCTGGGGGTGAACGTCATGTTCACGGCCCCGACGGCCATCCGAATGTTCATGAAGTTTGGCGCCGAGCTCCCCGCCAAGGCCAACCTCGCCTCGCTCCGGCTCATCACCGTAGCAGGAGAGCCGCTCAACCCCGAGGCCTGGAGGTGGGCCTATGAGCACCTCGTGGCCGGCGGCAAGCGCGGCTTCATCAGCGACAACTGGTGGCAAACCGAGCTCGGCGGCCCCGCCCTGGGGACTCCGACCTCCCTCGCCGCGAAGCCCGGGAGCGTCGGGGTGGCGCTTCCCGGCGTCGAGGCCGCGGTCATCGACGCCGACGGCAAGGAGGTGCCCTTTGGCAAAGGCGGCCTCCTCGCGCTCCGCCGCCCCTTTCCCCACATGATGAGAACCGTGTGGGGAGACCATGCGCGCTACAAGCAGTACTGGGAGGAATTCCCGGGCAACGTGTATGCCGCCGGGGACGTCGCCAGCTGGGACGAGGACGGCTACTTCACCGTGCTCGGTCGCAGCGACGACGTCCTCAACGTCGCCGGGCACCGGATTGGTAGCGCAGACGTGGAAAGCGCGCTGGTGAGCCACCGGGCCGTGGCGGAAGCGGCGGTGATTGGAGTGCCGGACTCCATCAAGGGCGAGGCGATTTACGCCTTCGTGCTGCTGCGTACCGGCCACAAGAATTCCCCGGAGCTGCGGGCGGAATTGGTGGAGCACGTCCGTCACGAGCTCGGGCCCATTGCCACCCCCCAGTCGCTCGAGGTGCGCGAACGGCTTCCCAAGACGCGGAGTGGGAAAATCATGCGACGGCTCTTGCGCGCCGAGGCGCTTGGCCTGGAGAAGGGCGATACTTCAACGCTGGAGGAATGAACGGATGGGGCGACGGCTGTTCGGCACAGATGGGGTGCGTGGGACGGCCAATGTCTGGCCGATGACCGCCGAGGTGGCGATGCAGCTCGGCCGCGCCCTGGCCTACCTCATCCGGAACGGGACTCACCGGAACCGCGTCGTCATCGGCAAGGACACCCGGCTCTCCGGGTACATGCTGGAGCAAGCGCTGGCCGCCGGAATTACCTCGATGGGGGTGGACGTCGACTTGGTCGGGCCGCTGCCCACGCCGGGCATTGCCAACATCACCACCTCCATGCGGGCCGAGGCGGGAGCCGTCATCTCCGCCTCGCACAACCCCTATCAGGACAACGGCATCAAATTTTTCTGGCGCGACGGCTTCAAACTGCCGGACGAGGCGGAGGCCCGGCTCGAAGAGCTGATGGACAGCCGACATGTCGACGAGATTCGGCCCACCGCGGACAAGGTGGGAAGGGCCTTCCGGCTCGACGATGCGCGGGGCCGCTACATTGTCTTTCTCAAGAGCACCTTCCCCCGTGAGCTCACCTTGGAAGGATTGACCATCGCCGTCGACTGCGCCAACGGCGCGGCCTACCGCACAGCTCCGGAGACTCTGCGCGAGCTCGGGGCGACGGTCATCCCCATGGGCTGCGAGCCAAACGGCCTCAACATCAACGAGGGTTGCGGCGCCCTGCATCCCGAGGCGCTGGCGCGAACGGTGCTGGACCGAGCGGCAAACGTCGGCCTGGCATTGGACGGAGACGGCGATCGCCTGGTGGTCGTCGACGAGCGCGGACAAGTCGTCGACGGGGACGCGGTGCTGGCGCTCTGCGCTGGAGAGCTGGCCGAGCGCGGGGCCCTTCCCACCAAGACGCTGGTCACCACCGTGATGTCCAGTCGGGGCTTGGACCGCGCCGTCGGCCGGTGGGGCCTTCAAGTCACCCGCACCCAAGTCGGTGACCGCTACGTGGTGGAAGAGATGCGCCGGGGCGGTCATGCTTTCGGCGGCGAGCAGTCCGGTCACCTGGTGTTTCTCGACCATGCCACCACCGGCGATGGCACGCTGGCTGCGCTCCAGGTGCTGGCCATGCTGTGCCGCAAGAAGAAGCCCCTGTCCGAGCTGACCGCCATTTTCGAGCCCATCCCCCAGACGCTGCTCAGCTGCGGGGTGCGCGAGCGGCGGCCTCTGGAACAACTGCCGGACGTTCAGCGCGCCATCCGCGGCGCCGAGGCCAGCCTCGGTCAGGAGGGCAGAGTCCTGGTGCGCTTCTCGGGGACCGAAGCCAAGGTGCGAATTCTCGTCGAGGGACCCGACCGCGAGCGCAATGACGCGCACGCCCGGGAAATCGCCCATGCCCTCTCCACGGTGCTCGGCTAGAAGGGCCACATGCAACAGCGCCTTGGTGTGAACGTTGACCACGTGGCCACGCTGCGCCAGGCGCGGCGGGCCAGTTACCCCGACCCGGTGACCGCCGCCGCCATCGCCGAGATGGCGGGCGCGCACCAGGTCACCATCCATCTTCGCGAGGACCGTCGCCACATTCAGGAGCGCGACTTGCGTTTGCTGCGGGAGACTTGCCAGACGGCGCTCAACTTGGAGATGGCAGCCACCCAGGAAATGGTGAAGGTGGCCTACGAGGTGAAGCCCGACCTGGTGACGCTGGTCCCCGAGCGGCGGGAGGAGTTGACGACCGAAGGAGGGCTGGACGTCGCCTCCCAGCGCGAGGTGCTGGGCCAACTCATCCGTCACCTCCGGGACGGGGAGATTGAAGTCTCGCTCTTCATTGACCCAGAGCTCGACCAGATTCGCGCTGCGCACAAGGTGGATGCCGACCGGGTGGAGCTGCACACCGGGCGCTACTGCGAGGCCCGGAACGCCGCCGAACGCCAGCGCGAACTGGAACGGTTGGTCGACGCGGCCAAGGCGGCAACCAAGCTGGGAATGGGCTGCGCTGCCGGGCACGGCCTCAACTATGAAAACGTCCAGCCGGTGGTGGGCATCGCCGAAATCGACGAGCTCAACATCGGTCACGCAATTGTCGCGCGAGCGGTGCTGGTGGGCCTCGACCGGGCAGTGCGAGACATGCTGGCGCTGATGCGCCGAGCCTAGGGACTGCCCTTTCCAAGGCCTCTTGGGCCGGCAAAGAAGCTTCGGGCGACAGGGGAGGGGACTCTGGTGAAGGCGTTGCTCACAGCCGAGGAGATGCGCGCCCGCGAGGCCGAGGCAATTTCCGCCGGCGTCTCCGCCCGGGAGCTGATGGAGCGCGCCGGGCGCGCCCTGGCGGACGAGGCCCTGCGGCTGGCCGCTCCCGAGGGGCGCTTCGCAGTCCTGTGCGGGCCGGGCAACAACGGGGGTGACGGGCTGGTGGCGGCCCGCCACCTCGCGCTGGCTGGGCGAAAGGTGCTGGTGGTGCTTTTGGCCGAGCCGCGCGCCTTGAAGACCGAAAGCCGGGCCAGCCTCGATGCCCTCCAGGCGATGGGGGGCTCGGCGGCGGGCAGCCTGGTGGACTTTGCCCCGCGACGGGGGGACGTCGCGGTGGACGCCCTGTTGGGCACTGGGCTCAACCGTGCGCCCGAGGGCGCCCTGGCCGACGCCATTCACACGCTGTGGAAGTGGCGTGCGGTGGGCGTGCGGGTGCTGGCCGCGGACCTCCCCTCGGGGCTGGCCAGTGACACCGGGGTACCATTTCGGCCAGCGGTACAGGCCGACGCGACGGTGGCTTTCGGCGCGCTCAAGGTGGGGGAGGCGCTGGAGCCCGGAGCCTCACTCTGTGGCGAGGTGTCGGTTGCCGAGATTGGGCTCGGTCCGGAGGAGGCCCCAGTCGGGCTGCTCGAGGAGGAGGACGCCCGTGGCTGGCTGCCCGAGCGCCGCCCGGACTCGCACAAGGGCACCTATGGCCACTTGCTGGTCATCGCCGGAAGCCGGGGCAAGAGCGGCGCGGCCGCGCTGGCTGGCCTCGCCTCGCTTCGCAGCGGGGTGGGGCTGTGCACGGTGGCCACGCCCGACGACGCCCTGTCCGACGTCCTGGCCCATGCCCCGGAGTTGATGGGCTTTGCTCTGGACGACGAGAAGCCGCTCGGGCCGATGCACCTCGACGCCGTGCTGGAGGTGGCCGAGGGCAAGGATGCGCTGGTCCTCGGGCCCGGCATCAACCGGGGGAAAAAGACGTACCAGCTGATTGCCGACCTCCTGGAACGTTTCCCCGGCCCGGTGGTGCTGGACGCCGATGCCCTCAATGCCCTGTCCGGGCGGCTGGAGGTGCTTCGCTCGGCGCAGGGGCCGCTGGTGCTCACGCCCCACCCCGGGGAAATGGCGCGGCTGTCCGGCCTCTCGGTGGCGGAGATTCAGGCCGACCGAGTGACGGTGGCCCGGGACTTCGCGCGCGCTCACCGCGTCGTGTTGGTGCTCAAAGGGTCGAGGACGGTGGTGGCCTTGCCCGATGGGCGGGCACGGGTGAACCCCACCGGCAATCCCGGAATGGCCACCGGCGGAGCGGGCGACGTCCTGTCGGGGGTGTGCGGCGCGCTTCTGGCCCAGGGCCTCGCCCCAGCGGATGCGGCCAGCGTGGCCGTTTACGCGCATGGCCTGGCGGGCGACCTCGAGCAGGAGTGGCGGGGCGAGCTCGGACTGGTCGCCTCGGACCTCATCTCCGGGCTCACCTCGGTGTGGGCGCGATGGAACCGCTGAGCATCCGCTGGACGTCGCACAGCACCCAAGAGACGCGAAAGCTAGGTGCGGCCCTCGGGCGGCTGCTGCAGCCGGGAGACTTCGTGGCGCTTATTGGCGAGCTCGGTGCCGGGAAAACGGAGTTTGCCCGAGGCGTGGCCGAAGGCTGCAGCGTGCCGTCGGATGAGGTGGCGAGCCCGACCTTCGCGCTCCTCCATCGCTACCGAGGGCGCATCCCCCTTCTACACGCTGACCTCTTTCGGCTCGCCGGGGAGGTGGACCTCTACGGGACGGGTTATTTCGAGCTGCGTGACTCGGACGAGCCGGCCGTGGTTGTCGAGTGGGCGGACCGCATTGCTTCGGCCGTCCCGCCTGACGCGCTCCGCGTCCACTTCGCCCCAGGCCCCGGCGAGGGTGACCGCCACCTCACTGCGACTGCCAGCGGCCCCATCTCTCGCCGGCGTCTCGGGGAGTGGGCCAACAGCCTTCCGGGCCTCGCCGAACGCGAGGCCCCGTAAAGCCGAGGTGGGGCTTGGGACGTCGGGGCTTTAGCTTCCCGTCGCCATCTTCTGGGCCTCGGGCCGGACGAAGACGTAGGCGACATTCAGGGCATTGAAGTTTGCCACCGCCTGGGCGGCGAGCTGGGCGCGCTGAGCGTCGCCTTTCCCCTGCAGCGCCACCGCGGTGAGGTACAGCACGCGGGGGTTTTGCCCGCTCGACTTGGCCAACTCGGCGAGCGCTCGTTCGTAGTCGCGCTGGGCGATGGCGACCATTCCCAGCAGCTCGTGCACCTGCCACACCTCGAAAGGAATCTGCTTGGCCGCGACCTGGCTCCGGTAGAGCTCCGCCTGGGCTTGGGCCGTCTTGAGGTCCCCGCGCTTGAGCGCCACTCGGGCCGTGTTGAAGAGGCTGTTCCGGCGGTTGGCCTCCTTGACTTCAGCGGGGACGGCCGCCTTGGCCATCAGCGCGTTTGCCTCGGCGAAGCTGCCGGCGGCAGCGTCGAGCTGTCCCGCGTGGAGGAGAATGTTTCCGAGAAACGTCGCGTCGCCGGACTGGGCGGACAGGTCGCCTGACTTCTGAGCAATGGCCCGTTCCTCGCCGACGGCGCGGATGGCGTCCCTAGACCGACCTTCGAGGACGTAGGATTGCGCCGTCCAGAACAGCGCCTGACGGCGCTCGCCATCATTGCGCGCCACACCGGCCATTTGCCGGAGCGTCTTCCGGGCTTCGTCGCCGTTGCCCTGAAACATCTGGTCGTTGGCAATCCCGATGAACGAGGCGATGAAGTGGGGGTCGATTTCCAGCGCCTTTCGGTAGCTCACCACAGATTCGTCGAAGCGCCCCATTTTCATGAGGAGCTCGCCATAGGAGTCGTAGGGGTTGGGGTCGCCCGGCAGGAGCTCGATGTATTTCTTGAATGTCTTCTCGGCCTCCGGGTATTTCCCTTCGAACCGAAATGCGTAGCCGAGCTGGTTGTATGGGGTGGTGAAATTCGGAGCAATCTCGGTGGCCTGGGTGAGGTAGCGAATGGCCGCTGGGTAGTCCTGAAGACCGAAGTAGTAGTTGCCAAGCAGCGTCAGCGCCCGCTCGTCGGCTGGGTATTTCGCCACCAGCTCCTCGTACATTCTTCGTTGGCCGTCGACGTCTCCGGTCGCCCCTGCGTTCAGGCCTAAAATCATCAACCGCTCGCCCTCCGTCACCTTGTCGGAGAGGGCGACGGCCCGGCTCAGGGCGGCGAAGAACGTCTTGTTGGTGGGGGCCGAATTGGCCAGACCGAGATAGCCGAGCGCGAAGGCCGCGTCTTTGGCCACCGCCTTCTCGAACAGCAGGTACGCATCGGTTGCCCGCAGCTTCTCGTTGGCGTCCCGCCCCTGGAGGTAGAACTGCCGCGCCTCCTCCGAGACGGTGGTGACGGGGATTTTTTCGGGGCCCGGGGCGCTCCAGGCGACAAGCGGAAGGGTGAGCAGACAGAGACTGAACACTTCGGCGGACCAGCTTCGACGGTTGAACATGAGTGGCCTCCTCCTGCCACTCCGCACGCCGGGGAGCCAAAGGCCATTGCCGCTGGACGACGACCTTGCAGCCAACGGCGCGGGTGCCGCCGCCAACGGTTGGACACCTCGCCCTGCAGCCCCAAGGGCGCTACCGCCGGGTGGCGAGCAGTGCAGGGACGGTGGCGGCGAAGAAACGAACGGCGGAATCCACGCCCACCACGCCCTCGTCGGGGACTTCCAGCCAGGCGTCCGCAGCGCTGAGCTCTTCGCTGGCCACTTGGAAGGCGTGCAGGCGCTGCGCAGCCGAGGGCCAGTCGCGGACCGGCTGCCCGGGGGCGGCTTCCGTGGACATCCACAAGCTGCGGCCTCGACGTGTCGCCACCATCAACTCGCCGTCGCTTGCCAGGAAGTTGAGCGCGCTACGAGGCTGCCCGGGCCGGTCGGTCAGCCTCGCCACGGTTTCCATGGCGTCCGCCAGCGCCCACGCCACCAGCTCCACCGGCGGGTGCGCATCCTCCTTCACCTTGGAGAAGAGGCGCGTGAGAAAAATCCCGAAACACCGCTCCGAGTCGGTCGTCCCGCGCAGGCGCTTGCGGTAGCGAGGCGCCACCTCTTGCTCGAGGTTGGCACGAGCGTGGGCGAAGTCGGTCACGGTGCCGTTGTGACAAAACGTCCACCGCCCGTGGACGAAGGGGTGGACGTTTTTCGCATCAACTTCTCCCACCGAGGCCAGGCGGACATGGGCCATCAACGCCCGTGCCTGGAGCAGCCCACTGACGCGCTCGAACTCCGGGTCCAGGTGCGCCGGCCCCAGCCCGTGCGCCACCTCCGGCAGAGGGCCGTGCACGTACGCCGCAATGCCCCAGCCGTCCGGGTGCTCGACTGACTGGCGGCGGAGCGAGTTCCGCTCGGAGACGAGGGCTGAATGGACCGGCTCGTGTGCGGAGCACCGAAAGCCGTACAGGCGACACATTGCGTTGTTTTCTACACTGTCCCGCCCACGCGGCGCGCGGGTGTCGGGGTCGACTCACTGGAAAGATGAAATGAACTGGGGCCCCCGGACGTTACAAGGAGCATGGGTGTTCTGTCCTCCGGTGGTCGGAAGGCGGAGCGGGAAAGCCCTGACCCCGGGAGCGCCCTTGGATGGGGCGTAACCCCGGGGCCTCTTTTTTAGGCGCACCGTGCCGCGTCATTGGCCCGTAGTACCACCCGGCCGCCCTTCACGACGGCCCGGGCGTGGCGGATGCCGAGGTGGGCCGACAGGTGGGCCACCTCCCGGCAGCCAAGGACGAGGAGGTCCGCCGGGCCCCCCACCCGAAGCCGGCCCACATCGGTGCGGCCCAGCGCAGAGGCTCCCCAGCGCGTCACCCCAAGCAGCGCCTCGTCTGGCGTCAGCCCGTTGAGCAGACAGCCGAGACCGAGGCTGAGCGAGAGGTTCTCGGTGGGGGCTGAGCCAGGGTTGACGTTGCTCGCCAAGGCCACCCGGACGCCGGCCTCGCGCAGCGCTTTCCCCGGGGCGTAGCGTGGCCGGCGAAGCACCAGGGTCGCCACCGGCACCAACACGGCCGTCACCCCGGCGCGTGCAAGCGCAGCGATGCCCTCCGGCGAGACACATTCGAGGTGGTCTGCGCTCACCGCCCCAAGTTCCGCGGCCAGCTCCGCCCCGCGCCCGGCGCTGAGCTGGTCCACATGCAGGCGCGGCTTGAGGCCCATCACCTTGGCCTCACTGAGGAAGGCGCGCGCCTCCTCGGGGGTGAAGGCGCCTTGTTCGACGAAGGCGTCGGCAAATTCAGCCAGCCCCTCGCGCACCACCGCGTGCAGGGTACGGCGGCCGAGCGCGAGGTAGCCGGCACGGTCGCCGGCGTATTCCGGGGGCAGGGCGTGAAGCCAAAGGAAGGTCGGCACCAATGTCACCGGCTGAAGCGAACCGAGCCGTCGGACGACGCGCAGTAGCTTCAGCTCGTCCTCCAGCGTGAGCCCGTAGCCACTCTTCACTTCAAGGGTGGTGACGCCGTGTGCGAGGAGCCTCTCCAGACGGGGCAGCGCCAGTCGAACCAGCGCATCCTCGTCCTTGGCCCGGGTTGCGAAGACGGTCGAGATGATGCCGCCGCCGGCGCGGGTGATGCCGACCGCGTCGACGTCCAGAGCGCGGAGCGCAAACTCCTCGGAACGGTCCCCGGCATAGACGACGTGGCTGTGGGCATCGACGAAGCCCGGCACCACCAGGCCACCCTCGGCGTCCAGAAATTCCGTCCCACGCGTCACCCGCCCCAGCGGCAGGGCGGACTCTGGACCAATCCAGGCCACCTCGCTTCCCCGGACGCCGAGTGCGTCGCCGGCGCGCGAGGCGAGTGTCAAGCCCGCGTCGGCACTCTCCGGCCCATCGGCGGTAAGCACCGCGGAGGCACCCCGAACGAGAAGGGTGAAAGGCGCGTCGTCGCCAGACTGAGGTTTCGGTTCCATGGAGGGTGGGTAGGCGGCGTCAGCCGGTCACCAGTCCGGGCACCTTGACGCCGCGCTCTCGAGCCACCTCGACGCTGCGAGCGTAACCGGCATCGGCGTGCCGCAGCACGCCCATCGCCGGGTCCGACTTGAGGACGCGCTCGATGCGACGCGAGGCGGCCTCGGTCCCGTCGGCGACGATGACTTGGCCGGCATGCAGCGAATAGCCGATGCCGACCCCGCCGCCGTTGTGGATGCTCACCCACGAGGCGCCATTGACCGCGTTCACCAGCGCGTTGAGCAGCGGCCAGTCGGCCACCGCGTCGCTGCCGTCCGCCATCGCCTCCGTCTCTCGGTGCGGGGAAGCCACCGAGCCGCAGTCGAGGTGGTCTCGGCCAATGACGATGGGGGCCTTCACTTCGCCGCTGCGCACCAGCGCGTTGAAGGCGAGCCCCGCGCGATGCCGCTCCCCATAGCCCAGCCAGCAGATGCGTGCCGGAAGCCCTTGGAAGGCGACCCGCTCGGAGGCAAGCGTTATCCACCGCCGCAGCGCTGGCTTGTCGGGAAAGAGCTCGAGAATCGCTCGGTCGGTGCGGTGGATGTCGGCCGGGTCGCCGGACAGCGCCACCCACCGGAACGGGCCCGAGCCCTCGCAGAAGAGAGGACGGATGTAGGCCGGGACGAAACCGGGGAAGGCGAAGGCGTCCTCCACGCCGGCCTGTTGCGCTCCGGCGCGGAGGTTGTTTCCGTAGTCGAAGACGTGGCAGCCCGCGCGCTGAAAGTCGAGCATCGCCCGCACCTGCACTCCCATCGACGCATGCGAGCGCTTGACGTACTCGTCCGGGTCCCGCGCCCGAAGGCTCGCCGCCTGCTCCAGGGTGAGCCCCTGCGGGATGTAGCCATTGAGGGGGTCATGCGCTGAGGTCTGGTCGGTGACCAGGTCGGGACGAAGGCCCCGTCGGTAGAGCTCCGGGTAGACGTCGGCCGTGTTGCCGATGAGGCCAATGCTCCTGGGCTGACGTTTGTCGAGGGCGGTCGCGGCCAGCTTCAGCGCCTGGTCGATGTCCGTGGCGATGCAGTCCAGGTAGCGCGTCTCGAGCCGGCGCTGAGCGCGGGCGGCGTCGACCTCCACGCCGAGGAAGACGGCGTTGCACATCGTGGCCGCGAGCGGCTGCGCGCCGCCCATGCCCCCGAGGCCGCCCGAAAGGACCAGTCGGCCGGAGAGGTCATCGGAGCCGAAATGGGTCCGGCCGGCCTGTGCAAACGTCTCGTACGTCCCCTGGAGAATTCCTTGGGTGCCGATGTAAATCCACGAGCCAGCCGTCATCTGCCCGTACATCATCAAGCCCTTGGCCTCGAGGTCTCGAAACACTTCCCAGGTCGACCAGCGACCGACGAGGTTGGAATTGGCGATGAGCACCCGGGGAGCGTCAGGGTGCGTCTGGAGGACGCCCACCGGTTTGCCGGACTGCACCAGCATCGTCTCGTTGTCACCGAGCGTCTGCAGCGTCGACACCATCTGGTCGAAGGCCTCCCAGCTTCGTGCCGCTTTACCGGTGCCGCCGTACACCACCAGCTCGGCCGGGCGTTCGGCCACATCCGGGTCGAGGTTGTTCATCAACATCCGCAAGGCAGCTTCCTGCACCCAGCCCTGACAGGACTTCTGGGAGCCGCGGGGGGCGCGGACGACGCGGGGATTGGACATGGCGGTCCCTCGTACGCCGCGTCCCCCCCTCGACTCAAGGGCCCTCGGGGAGGGTTCCTTCCTCCAAGGGTTGGGGGGCCGTTGACACGAGGGGCAGCATGGTTAATTTGTGCCTCGTGCGCATCAACGACCGCCGACGCTTTCACCCCGATGGGGCGCCGCGGGAGCCGAGCCCTGAGGCTCAAGAGGCGGCAGCCACACCGACAGCGCCGGTGGAGCCCACTGCTGGGCCTGAGGCGCGCGAGCTCGAGCAGCTCAAGGACGAGCTGGCGGTCGCGCGGGCGCGCGTCAACGAGCTCGCTGCCGGACTGCAAGCCTCCGTCCGGGACCGAGAGGCCTTCAAGGAGCGCCTGGCACGCGAAAACGAGCGGCTCCGGGAGGTGGAGAGGGCGGAGAGCGCCCGCCTCGTTTTCGAGGCCATCGACGCCTTGGACCTTTCGCTGCGGGCGGCCGACGCCTCACCTTTGGCTCGCGGCGTCCGACTCATTCGCGACGACCTGGTGGCGAAGCTGGCTGGGCAAGGCATCGAGCGGCTCGAACTGACCGGTGCCCAGTTCGACCCGAACCAAGCCGAGGCGATGGACACCGAAGTGGTGACCGAGCCAGAGGCAGATGGCAAGGTGCTCTCCGAAGTGCGCGCCGGTTACACCTTGAAGGGCCGCGTCGTACGTCCTGCGCAAGTGCGAGTCGGTAGGTACGTACCGCCGGCCAGGGCTTAGACTCCGCTGGGAGAGATGCTCCTCCCCCTCCTTCTCGTTCTCGCCACCATCGACCCGCAGCACGCCCTCGAGGACTGGGCGCGTGCTCGGGCGCGCGCCTTCGACGGGGATGTCACAGCCCGGCCGCCGATTTGGCGCGAGCGCGCTCCGGGAGCCGCCCTCCGAGACTTCACGCCTCCTGGCTCGCTGGCGCCGCTCATCCGCGCCGTGAGTCCCGGGGTAGTGAACGTCGTCACCTACCAAAACCCTGGCGACGGGATTCCTGCCGGACGCGTCCCGGCGGCGACCGGGTCAGGCTTTCTCCTCGGTCCCGAGGGCTACGCCGTCACCAACCACCACGTCGTGAAGGGCGCGGAGGCGCTGCAGATTCGGCTCGGCGATGGCCGCGTCTTTGACGCTCAGCTGGTGGGCGCTGACCCGGGCACCGACGTGGCGCTCATCCGAGCGGAAACCAATGGAGCGCGAGACATCCCCTCGGTAATGCTTGGGGACTCGGACACGCTGGAGGTTGGCGACTGGGTGGTGGCCATCGGCAACCCCTTCGGGTTGGAGCGCAGCGTCGCCCACGGGTTGATTTCCGCCAAGGAGCGCGTGCTCGGAGTGGGAGCCTTCGACGACTTCCTGCAGACGGACGCCCTCATCAATCCGGGCAACTCCGGAGGTCCGCTCTTCAACATGCGCGGTGAGGTGGTGGGGATGGCGACGGCGGTGGTGACGCACGCCCAAGGCATTGGCTTTGCCGTGCCCATCAACATGGTGAAGGACCTGTTGCCCAACCTCTTGGACAACGGACACCTGGAACGTGGCTGGCTCGGACTCACCGTCGCCGAGCAACCCTCCGCCGATGGGCGCTCGCGACTGGCGGTGGTGCAGGACGTCTTCCCGGCCAGCCCGGCGGCGACGGCGGGCCTACGCCCCGGAGACCGCATTACTCACGTCAATGGGCGGCCCTTCGACTCTTACCTCGCCCTGCTGCGAAGAATTTCACTGCTTGCCCCGGGCACCCTGGTGCGCCTGAGCGTGCAGCGGGGAGCCGCCCCCCCAAGAGAGTTTGTGGCGCGGGTGGGGGAGCCGCCGGCGCAGCGGCCGGCCCCCCTTCCCGAGACGGCCCCGCTGGAACCGGCGCGGGAGGACCTGCTCGGCTTGACGGTGGCGGACCTCGACGCCGAGGCGGCCCAGCGGCTTCGGGCCCATGGGCCGGGCGTGTGGGTGCAGTCGCTCGCACCCGGGGGGCTGGCGGCCCGTGCTGGGCTGCGGGTGGGGGACGTGGTGGTGGAGGTGGACGGTCGCCGGGTGACGTCGGCCGAAGACTTTCACGCTGCCGTCGGACAGTACGGGGAAGGAAAGAGACTCACCCTGCGGCTGGAGCGACGGGGCCAATCCCGTAGCGTCGTCCTCGGAGGCGCGTAACAGGGGGAAAAGAGCCGTACCCGACGTACGCGCCGAAGTCCTTCAGGGCGCCTCGTACCGAGCCAGCACGGCGCCACTGCTGGAGGAAATCAGCATCGCGTCCAGTCTGGCCCGGCACCCGGTGAGCTTTCCTCCCGCTTTGTGCGGCAGCGCCCAGAAGGCCTCGGGGCTGAAGAGAATTTCCACGCGGACGTCGCGCCTGCGGAAGAGCCGCTCCACCGAGTCCGCCGTCTCGCCCTCGGGAAGAATGCCCGGCAGTGTCAGCTGCGGAAAGAGGGGGTTTCCACGGCTGTCCGTCTTCTTGGGCGTCTGGTTGGTGAGCGCGTGGGCTCCCCCAGGGAAAAAAGGCGTCACCAGGACGGTGAAGTCGCCGCCCGCAGGGCCGGCCGGGGCGAAGCTCACCATACTGGCCGCGTCCTCGCGCACCAGTGCGTAGAAGCGCTTGCCGTTGACGCGCTTCTGGAAGGCCTCGGCTTTTTGCCGGCACTGGGAGGTATTGGTCGCGTCTCCGCAGTCCCCGGTGTACTGCTCGAGAAAGCCGGCCAGCCCCCCGTCGAAAGTCTCCGCGGTGGCTTTGAGCGCCTCGAAGCGGGCGTCCTCGGCCTGGGCCAGCCAGGGCAACAGCACAACCAGCACCAGCATCCAGCGTCTCACAGGCAGTCCCTCGTTAGGTCGGTAGTTTGACTACATCTGACTACCAGCTACCGTGGGCGCTATGAATGACCGCCGCGGCAGCCTTCGGTTCGACAAGGTCTTCACCGTTTACATCACCACCTCCGACGGGATGGCCCGTGGCATCGCCCGCAACATCTCCTCAGCCGGCCTGTACGTGGAGACGCAGGCCGCCGCACCGCTCGGCGGCCGGCTCCGGCTCACCTTCACCGGGGAGGATGGCACGGAGATGACGTGCCTGTGCGAGGTCCGCTACCAGGTGGCCCTCTCTTATGGCGGCAAGGACGGCCGAGCCGGGCACAGCCGGGGGCTCGGCCTGCGCGTCGTGGCCTACGAGACGCGCGAGGACGAGCCGCTGTTGCTGGTGGACCGCGAACGGGTCATGCACTGACGCCGAGCGGTCAGTTCGAGAAGCCTTCCAAGAGGTAATGGGCCTCGATGCGCTTGAGGGCGAGAATCATCGCTGCCAGCCGAGGCTCGACCTCCTTGCCGACGCAGAAGGGCCGGCTGTCGTGCATCTCCGTCCGCCGCGGCCGGTTCTTCGAGATGTCGCGGATGATGCGGTAGTTGCGCTTAATGGCGTGCTCGAGCTTGGCATTCACCTCCTGCTCGGTCCAGGACTCCATCCGCTTGTTCTGCAGCCACTCGTAGTAGCTCACCGTCACGCCGCCGGCGTTGGCGATGATGTCCGGGATGAGGTCGATGCCCCGCTTCACCAGCACCTGGTCTGCTTCCGGCGTCGTCGGTCCGTTGGCACCCTCGGCGATGAGTTTCACTTTGAGGCGCTCGGCCACGTCACCGGTAATTTCACCGCCCAGAGCGGCGGGGATGAACATGTCGGCAGAAATGTCCCACAAGTCCTTTTTCTCGATGCGCTGGGCGCCCGGGAAACCAGCGACGCTGCGCTTGAGGTTCTTCGGGTCGCCGAGGTAGGCGATGAGCGCTGGGACGTCGATGCCGTCGCCGTTGTAGAGCGTTCCGTCCGCGTCATTGACGGCCAACAGCCGTGCTCCGAGGCCAGTGAGAATCTCCGCGGCGTTGGAGCCCACGTTGCCAAAGCCCTGCATGGTGAAAGTCTTCCCCCGCAGCGACTCGTTCTTCTCGGCGTAGTAGTCCTCGATGCAGTACACGACCCCCTGGCCGGTGGCTTTGACACGGCCCTCCGAGCCCCCGATGCGGACGTCCTTGCCGGTGACGATGGCCCGCCCGGTGTGCCGCTCCCGCTCCCCGTCGATGTACTGGCGCATGAGCAGCGCCATAATCTCCCCGTTGGTGCCGACGTCTGGGGCGGGGATGTCGATGCTCGGGCCGATGAGGTTTTTCAGCTTGAACATGAAGCGCAGAGTGATGTTCTGGAGCTCCTCTTTGCCGTACTGCCGCGGGTCAATCTGGATGCCGCCCTTGCCTCCGCCAAAGGGGACCTCGCTGATGGCGGTCTTCCAGGTCATCTCGGCAGCCAGCGCCTTGAAGAGGTCGAGCGACACGTCGCGGTGGTAGCGGATGCCCCCCTTATATGGGCCGCGCGCCTGGTTGTGCTGGACGCGGTAGGCCTTGAAGCGCGCTGACTCGCCGGGAACCAGCTGGAAGACGTTGCCGTCGGGCAACCGCAGATGGCCCCGGCGGATGGCAACGTCGGAGCCGAGCAGCGCCTTGCCGTTGAGAATAATTTGCCCGTCGGCGAGCCGCTCTAGCCCCCCTGGGTCGCGCACCTGCGTCACCGGCAAGTCCGCGAACTGCGTTGCCGCGTCCTTGTGCAGCGGCCGCAGCCGGTCCTTCAGCTTGGTGGTGACGTAGAAAATGTGCTCGTAGTCCGGCTCCTCGAGTTCCAGGCGTACCCGCGGGTTGAGTCCGATGGTGTCCGAGGCCCGATGGAAAATCTCCATGGCGTCGGTGTAGAGGGTGCGGCGCGGCGTGGGGCTCGGCACGCGCATGAAGTTCTCGGGTTCGGGCATGTTTGGGCTCTCAGCTGTTTTCGGGGTTGGTACTGGCCCTTGTGGGTGGCGTCAAAATTCGCCCCGGTGGGCCAAGCAAAGCGCGCGCCCCTCTACCGCTTTGGTGAACGCGCAGCAACGCGGCGCTCTTCGCACGAAGCGCTTGGAAAAACAAATGCTTGCGCGATGCGTCGAACGAGCGCTCCGGGTCCGGACTGCCCGTGCGCGCAATGCGCTGCGCACCACTGGCCTGTGCACTACGCGCCTCCTCGTCAGTTGGTGCACTAAGCCGGACTGCTCATGGTTCGCACCGGACCCAGGTACCCGTCGTACCAGTCCAGCGTCTCCTTGATGAGCTGCTGCCAGCGAGGAACCAGATGTCCCGCGTCGTAAATGAGCCGGCGCTTGTGTTGCTTGGGAGGTTTCCGGAGGAAAGAAGAGGGCCAAGCGCCCGTTGAGCATCAGCACCGGAATGGTAATCCGCGGGAAAAAAGTGAACGGGTCCGCCTCAGGCAAGGGGCGGCCGAAGTCCAAGCTTGCGACAACCGGCGCGGCAACCTTGAGGCGCGACTCAACCGCTGGCAACAGACCGCCAAGCATTCCGCCGCAGCTCACGCCGGACGAGCCGAGTTGAGCCAACTCCATGTCGTCCCGGGGTCTCGACGTAGTCGACGTCCGGCCTACGTCCCGGGCCCAAGAGACGACGTAGCCCCGGTACGCAGCCGAGCCATTGGGCTCGTCGTCGTGCAGTTCGCTGCTCCCCAAGGACGTCTCGCGGCAAGGGGCCGGCGCCCAGCCACTTCTCATTTACTCTCGCCGGCACTGGCGGCCATCGGCCGCTGTACCAAAATCGCATGAAAACGGTGGCCGCTTGGGCCAATCGGCCCAGGCCGATGCCGACTATGAGGGGTCCGTAGGGTTTCTAAGACGAAAGCCGCCACGATGGTCACGACGAAGACATGCCCCCGCTGTTGCAAGACAAAGCCGCTGGCCGCCTTCAGCACGGATCGGGGGACACGCCTGGGCGTCTCGACTTACTGCAAGGTCTGCTTGGGGCTGTACCGGGCGGTGTGGAAGGCGGCCAACCCCGAGAAGGTCAAGGAGAGCCAGCGCAAGTGGCGGATGAAAAACCGCGCTCGACACCGAGGCCAGCCTGTGGAAGGCGACCAGCCGTGACCCCCTGGCGCGAGTTCGCCGCCTGCCTCCGCCGTGGCTACTGTCGCAGCACCGCTTCTCCGAGTGGCGCTGCAAGAAGCCAGCGGGTCCTGGTGCCGGAGGTGGGGTGCCGCCCTTGCTTCGTCCTCCGTCGCTGCGCTAAGCGGCAGGGGCTCTCTGCCGAAGCTGCCTAGTCAGCAGAGCTAACAGTATCGGTACCTTGCCCCTGTAGCTCAGCGGTAGAGCAACGGTTTCGTAAACCGACACGTAAGTTCAGTCGCGGGGCAACGTCCCGAAGTTAGAGGCGTTGCCCCGAGTCTTTCGGCAATGATGCGCCCGTACAGCCCGCAGGGGCGTCGCGTGGGCTGTATTTTTGGCTGTACGGATTAGAGCTTCCGGGCCCAGTCAAGAGCGTGCTGACGTAGCGCTTTTGTGTCTTGGGCGAGCACCCGTTTCGCGTTGACTTAAACTGGCGGCCCGCAGGGTCCAAGAGCAGCCGCGCACGAACCGCCAGAAGCTCGCAGCACACCCCCCGCAGACCGCGCCAGTCGCCCCAAGAACGACGAATAGGTTGCGGGGGGACTCGATGCCTTCCCGCGCGGCTGCGAGGCCATGGCGGGGCGCCCACGCTGTGGAGCAGAGCGGGCCAGAAGAAGTCCTGCCCACTTGCTACAGGCCCTAAGCCTTGGCTGGCGCCTGAGGAAAGGTGAAGCCTCCGAGCTTCGGACCCGTCCCGGTTAGGATGCCCACGACGTCCTGCTCGGACAAGGCCTTCTCACAGTAGCCTGCGTACTTGGGCAAGGTGTCAGCGGTCTGGAGCGAATGGTTGAAGATGACCATAGGGGTGAGCACCCACGGCTCGGAGCCATCGGTCATCTCGTTGGTGAAGGTTAGCCAGCCGCGAATCTCGTGGAACGTCACCTTAGTGCCGTCCCAGGTGACGGCTTTGCACCCGGCATCGCCAATGGCGAGGGCCGACACCGTGTACTTACCACCGGGCTTGGGGACGACGGGCTTGCGGGACTTGGGCATGGGACTTTGTCGTCATGGTACTCCGTGCCCCCGACCAGGACCTTCAGCACGGGAAGACGACGCGCCACATTGCGGGGAGGACACGAGGGCCGCGACCGCCCCGCCGTCCCGGGCGCAAAAAAAGGGACCCCTTCCCGCAGTCAGAAAATGCCTAACCCAAGGTACCACCACCACGTCCCCGCCTCTTAGCGGGGGGACGGGTGGTGGGTCAGGTAACCAGAAGTAGTCATCCCGACCCATCCCGGGAGGGGCTCCGGGACGGGTACGTGGTGGCCGACTCACGAAACTGCCTTCAAGGGACCGAACGCGAGCGAGATGAACTTCTTGTTTCCGTTCCCGCCTTCTTCGGTCAGCTTCTCTTGCTTGATGGCTTCCGCCAAAACTGCGGAGGCGCCGTAGGGGCCGTTTTTTGGCAACCCGTCCTTCGCCACTTGCCAAGCCACTTTGGTGCCGCCTGCGGTCATGACGTTCGCCACTAGTAGGTCGATACCGGCCTTCATTCTCTTCTCGGCCTTGGCTTCCATTGCCCTGGCCTTCTGCTCGGCAGTAACCGTCTCGCGCTTGAGCGTGACCGACAGCAACTTGCGAGAAGGGTGTTCAAGAACGCGGTCGAGGGTCACCACCTCGTTCAGCCACTGGGCATCGTCCTTCACCTTGACGGTGCGGAAGCCGTGAGGCAGCCATTCACCGGCAGGGCTGGTGACAATGTCGTCTGGGTTGAAGGTGACGATGAACGCCATGTCGAACGAAGCCGCAGAGACGCCTGAGCCGCGGAACCAGGACAACGCGGGGTCCTCACCGCCATCCTTGTCCCACTTGCCTTTGGCTGTGTGAGCGAGGATGCCAATGCTGACGCCCGTGGCTGCCACGATGGCAATGAGGCGGTCGCGGACCTGGGCCATGTCACCGGCATCGTTCTCCACGCTGTCAGCGAGGAAGTTGCTCAGTGGGTCGAGGATGAGAACCTTGAGGCCCAGTTTCTTGACGGTGGCAATGAGGGCCTCCTGGTCTGCGGCGGCCTGGTCCTTGTTGGAGCCACCGAGCGTCAACGTCTGCTGGTGCAGGACGTGGAGATTCTTGCCCTTGATTCCGAGAGCACGCAGACGCTTCTTGAAGCCGGTGCGGGACGACTCAGGGGTGACGTAGCCAACAGGTGTGTCCTTCTCGATGAGAGGCTTGACGAACATGCCGAGTGCCAGCCACGACTTGCCGGAGTTGGAGGCACCGCCAAGTGCCCAAACAGCACCGGCAGGAACCAGGTCAGGCAGCAACCATGGGTCTGGCTCATCTGGAAGCGCGAGAAAGTCATCGGCCGTGAGGAATGGCAGGGTGGTCGAGACTTTGTGGCGAGCCGCGCGCCACAGGTCGAGAGATGCTTGGGCGGCCTTGGTGGAAGCCCTGAAGACCCAGGAGTTATCCACGAGGATGTTGTTGTCCACATACTCCTTGCTGACGGGCTTGCCGTGCTGGAAGTGCTTGCCGCCGACGAAGGTGACGCCGTTGTAGGCCAGGTCGTGGGCAACCCAAACACGAAGGTCGATAGGTACAGGCTTGCCGTCCTTTTCCTTGGCTATGGGCGCGCAGACCCAAACGTGGTCTTGCGTCGAGGATGACGATTCGGGCGACGCAGGGGTGGCAGCGGCGGGTAAAACAGGCTCAGGAAGCGCCGTCACTTCCTGCACCCACTTCTCTGCATCGGCCATCATCTGAGTGTTGATGGAAGACACGGGTTTGGCGTCTTCCTCTCCCCACTCCACGTCGTTCTCGTCAGCCCATTCCTTGACCATGGTGATACGGCTCTTGGCGGGATTCTCGGCGTAGTTGTCGCCGTCGTACTCGAAGCAGAAAACGTCGAGCATGTCGCCGGTGTACGTGCCGTCACGGGCTCGCAAGCCGAAGCCGTCGGGATGTGATGCTCCTTTGCAGAACCAGCGTCCTTCGCTGAGGCGTCCAAAGCGGTCGCCATGTCCCGCTGGGCATTTCGTGGGCATGTCGCCGTCCATCTCTTCGTTGTACTGGTGGATGAGTGGCTCCACGTCGCAAGGGCCATGGGCTTCACGCTTGGCCTTGGCTTCGGCCTTCTTCTGTTCGGCCAGCCTGTTTTGCTCCTGGAAATACTTCACCAAGGGCTCTGGCAATGGAACTGGGGCGTCTAGGCCGTTGTCGTTGAAGGTGTATCCGGTGTCGTAGGGGCTGCGGATTCGGATTCCCTTCACTTCGACGCTTGGGTAGCCGGGCAGTGGACCGTCCTTGACGTACAGACCAGCGGGCAGCGCGTACCAGACGTGCATGCCGTTGTTCTTGGTGTTGGTCACCCAGGTGGGTTGCAGCTCCACTCCTTCGTCAAAGAGGAACGAAGCGAAGTTCTTCTTCCCGGATGGATTGCCTGCGTGCTCGTCAATGTCGAAGCACATGAAGTGCTTGACGCCGAGATTCACCTCAACAGCACCAGCGATGCTGCTGTTGCAGGTCTGGCCCTCAAAGCGAGGGTCAGTGTCGTGCTTAAACTCTGGACTCCAGAATGGCCCACCCTTTTGGTACCGGTAGGCGTAAAGAAAGTCGGGGCGCTTGCTCATGACGCCCTCCCGAACAACTTCGCTTGGAGCAACTGGCCCGCCCCGGTCTTCGGGGGGCTCGACCCGCTCGTGCAGAACGCATCCAGGCCTTCTTCTTCGACGCCGTCCGTCATGACATTCTCCAATAAAGCTCCGGACACCTGCCCACTCGCTTGCAGTCGAGGGGCAGGGCCGAGGCGAAGCCAACCGAAATCGGTGGCTTCAAAGAATTGGTTCCTCTGCAAGTAACGCTGAATTTAACAGCAGCCTTCAGCTGGCGCTCGCGACCGGCGCCGCCGCCCGTAGAACTCGCGGAGCTTTGGGACCAGCCGAAGCAGCACTGTGGGCTTTAGTTCTGAACTTAATTCGTCACTGCACTTTTAAGTTGAGGGGCCCCCCGGGGCGGGACGGCACGTGAAGCGCTCTCCAGGCTGTACTTTCGGGACCTCGGGCGCCGTTGAGGGCGTCCGCGAGGCTCGCTTCTTGGCCGTGAACGTAAACCTGCAGCAGCTGGACCTGGCGCACCGGCTTCTGCGCCTGAGCGGCTCACCGGTCATGACTTTGGGCGTCGTTGACTTAGAAGTCGCAGCTGTTCAGGCACCGATGGAGACTCGTGGCCACCGTCAGCCCACCGTTAACTTACGGGTTGGCTTCACCGCTTGTCGCAGCTGACGCGGAACTCCGCCCCGAGGTCCCGGCGCACCCCTGCCGTTCAGCGCCGAGTCTCTGGATAGGGCGCTCCTGCCACCGGGCAGGGTCCGCATGCGCCCGAATCTAAGGGTCAAGTACCTCGTAAAGGTGAGGGAAACGGCTGAGGGGCACTGTGCCCCTCGGGCCTCACTCCGTAGGCCAGCCCGGCCCGCTGGGAAACCAGGGGCCGGGGTGACCGCGAACCGTTGGCGTGCTGAATCCCCCTGCCCGCAGACTGCGGCTCGATTGACCGGATGATTATCGACGAAGACGTGAGCCACTAAGACTTCCACAACAGCACTCGTCGGAGACGCCTTTTTCGGTCGCCCTCACCCAAGGGCGGTAGTGTGCCTGGCCTTCATGGAGCCCCAGAGTGCACCAGGCGCCTTCCTCATGGCCGAGTGGCGCTGGCTCGTGATGCTCAACTACGAGGTGGAGCGCGACCTCCTGCTGTCTCGCGTTCCACCGGGCACCGAGTTGGACAGCTGGAGCGGCCGACACTTTGTAAGCATCGTGGGCTTCCGGTTTCTCAACACGCGACTGTTTGGCGTGGCGGTTCCCTTCCACCGCGACTTCGACGAGGTGAACTTACGCTTTTACGTGCGCCGTCGTGCACCGGATGGCTGGCGCCGCGGCGTTGCCTTTGTCCGTGAGTTCGTCCCCCGCGCTGCCTTGGCGGCGGTGGCCCGACTCGCCTACGGCGAGCCGTACACGGCCGTGCCTATGCGCCACAGCGTCGAGCCGGAGCTGGGCCACGTGCGCTACGAATGGCTCTACGAAGGACAGTGGTGCGCCCTTGAGACGTCCTTCGGTGGCGAGGCCCGGCTGCCGGACGAAGGCAGCCTCGAAGCCTTTCTGGTCGAGCACTACTGGGGGTACACCTCCCGGCGCGGTGGTTCCAGCGAGTACCGAGTCGAGCACCCACCGTGGAAACTCTGGGCGGCCACGGCGGCCTCTCTGAAGTGCGACGTGGCGTCCCTGTACGGCTGCGAGTTCGTTGCGCCACTGTCGGGAAGCCCCGCAACGGCGTTCGTCGCCGACGGCTCGGAAGTGACGGTGCGCGGAGGTGTCCGGGTGGCGTAAGGGCGGGTACCCGGATTTCAGGAGCCGCTGCGTCGGCCGCCGCGGTTGGCTTGTATCTCACGGGAACAGCCGAGGGCGAGAAGGCCGGACCTCCCAGTTCGACCCGGTGAGCGAATGTAGGCTTGGCCGAGTCCAAGCTGGCTGAGGTGACGCCGGCTCTTAGAAAAGATGATGGGCGTTTTCGAGAACGGGTCCGACAGCGGCCCCCTTTTTAGTCGGCAAGAACGCAGCAAGAATGGGTCGCATCCTGCCGGAGAGACTCATCGTGAAGACGGTTTTGTGCCTTTTGCTCGCCGCCGTTGCGCCGTCGATTGCCCAGTCAGCCTTTGCCGACGAACCGGCCACGACTGACGCCCAACCCCAGGCCCCGGGCACGGACGACGCTGTGCGTGCCGCCGAAGCCAAGCGCGCGGAGGACATGGTCCGAGAAATGGAAGCGAAGAAGGCGCAAGAAAAGGCCCGCGCCGCTCAGAAACAGGAGGACGCCGACAACAAGGCGGTCCTCGCTGGCAAGGCCACACCCAAGCAGTTAGCTCGTGTGAAAGCTCGAATCACGCAGAAGGAGGCGGAGGAAGCTGCCGCCAAGGCACAGAAGGAAGCCGACGAAGCCGCCGCTGCCAGGGCGAAGGAGGAGGCCGCGGCCGCCGCTAAGGCAAAGTGGGAAGCCGATGAGGCCGCGGCTGCCGCAGCCCGAGAAAAGATGTACGCCAAAATCAGGGAGCAGTCAGAGGCAGATGAGCGCGAAGCAGAGCAACAAGCTGAACGCCAACGCCGGGCCAATGCCGCGGCCGCGCAGCAGGGTTTCAACCAGGTCCAGTTCCCCCTTAGTTGCACGGGCATGGGCGGCCACGTAACCCAGAGGTACTTCATCGGGAACGACGGGCAGCAACACCAGCTCCTGCAGTGCATCGTCAATGGCAGGGTGCTGGACAGCTTGACGCTGTAGGGCCGACATCGCCCACCACGACCGCCCCGAGTGTTTTCAGGAGCCGCAGCGTCGGCCGCCGCGCGTGGGCATTCAGCGACCGCAGTACCAGTCAGCGGCAATCCGTCGATGGCTGACGTCAGCGTCTCCGTCACGCTGTCCGGGCAATTTGTGAGCATGGGCCGGACGGCTAACGGTCGCAACCGTCCTAGGGCGTCTCCCCGAGCGCATAGAGGCCCCCGAAGGCGTCCGGCTGCGCCAGGGGCATGCCGGCGTTGGAGTTCGTCCACGAGGCGGCGACATAGAGAGTGCCATCGGCACCGATGGCTGGCGAGGCGAAGGCAGCGTTGGGACCGAACACCCAAGCGGCGCCGCCGTCCGGGAGGATAGCTCGCAGCCCGCTTCCGAGGGTCTCGGGACCACAGGTGCAGGTGCTGCTGGGGCACCCCGGACCGCAATCCGCTATCACGATGTCCATCGTACCGACGTATGCCGTTCCGTCGCCTCCAAGAATGGGCGGCGACAGGGCTAGGTTGCTTGGGTACGACGCCTCCCATTGCGGGACGCCGGTGGCCTCCACTGCGATGAGACCGCCGCCGATGTAGCTACCACCCACGACGAAGACGGTTCCGTCCGCAGCAGAGACCGGCTGGACCTCTGAGAGGCCGTACTGGAAGGTCACACTCCACAGCTGTGCTCCCAAGGGGGTCAGCGCTCGCAGTGCGCTTTGCTCAACGAGATAGATGGTGCCGTCGTCCCCGAGCGAGGCAAGGTACCCGGCGGTCGTCCATTGCGCGACCCCCGAGCCGTTGAACGCGCTGAGCCCCGTCTGGGCGCCGCCCGCATAGACCATGCCATCCGGACCTACGACCGGAGTTCCGGCCCCGAAGCCGGCCGCGGTGTTGGGGTTGATGGTCGCCGCCCACATCGCGCTGCCGTCAACCCCGAACGCCAGTATTTTGTAAATGGTGGCGAGGTAGATTGCGCCGTCTGGTGCCACCGTTGGCGAGGAGTAGGCGTTGTCGGCGAGCGGCGCCACCCACTCCACACAGCCGCTGGGCGCGATGGCATAAAGCCCGCCGTCGCCGTCAAAGCTGGTGCCGATGACCAACGAACCGTCGGCGCGAATCGCCGGGGTCCCGTTGAACCCTTCGCCGCCCTCGGAATTGAGGGGAGCCAGACTCCACCCCAGTGTGCCGTCCGGACGGATGGCCTGGAGCGTCGAGCCATTCACGTCATCGGTCACGGCGTAAATCGTGCCGTCGGCGGCAATCGATGGCTGGAAGAGGAAGTTTCCAGGCACGAACCACTTCGCAGTCGGCTGAGTCGGGCCCACCGCCGCGGCCCGCCCGTTGAGGCGCGGCCCGGCTTGGTACATGGGCCAGGGCGAGCTGCTCTGTAGCCCCAGGACCAACCCGCCGTCGCTCCCGCCGTCCGGACCCCCTGTGCAGAGCGCCGTTCCCCGGCCGACGTTGAGTGACCCACCGCAGGCCGCGAGCGAGACGAACAGCCAAGTCGAGTAACGCACGCGCTGGGCTCCCGAAGGCGAAGTTTACAGGTCGAGCGCGGCCGTGGGCCAGCCGTGGCCGAGGTGGCCAAGATGGCGCAGGTCAATTGAGGTGAGCGGTGGCCGCCGCGGTAGATTCCAGCTCTATGTGGAAAGCGGCGCTTCCACCGGCCCTCACTGTCGGATGCGCGAGCGCGAGCCCCCCGGTTGCCACGGAGGACGTGCCGACAGGGCTCGGCGGCGTGATAGGCGGCTTGGAAAGGGGCTGGAGTAGCCCCCTGAAGGATCGGACAGGGCAGACCGCGGTAGAAAGCGAGTCAGCCCATGGAAAAGAAGCCCGACGAAGCGGTGGCCGTCCCAGCAGTGACTGGTGGACCCCGGGAGAAACGGAGGCGTCGTTACTCGGCGCCGGAGAAGCTCGGGCTACTCGCCGAGGCTGAGGCGCCAGGCGGCAGCATTTCACTGGTGTCGAGGATCGGAGGAGCGTCGCCGCATGGCACCTCACCAACGAGTGCAGCCCGAATTCCCGACGTCGCCACAAACGCGCCCATAACGCCCGCTGTGAACCCAAACTGGTCGGGTGTCCTCCAATAACAGCCCGTCGTTGCGGACGGTTACGAAATCTCGTGGTTAGAGCGATAGATGTGTCGCCTAGAAGGACCTACCCTCGAAGCGAAAGAGATGTAGCGTCCGCGCTTCTCAGCGTCGGCTGTGAACTGGACCTGACGGAGCGGCCCCTTCCATGCCGCGCAAGCGACGCCGGTGACGCGACAGCCCAGGTGCAAGAGCTTTTTCAGCGACTCTGCAGGTGCTTCAGACTGTGTCGACCTCGTCGTTACGGAGGCAGAAAATGGCTACCGACGGTTGGAAAAGCCGCACCGCGTTGATTCTAGCTCTTCTAGGTATTCCAGCCCTCGCAGGAGTCATCATAAGCCGTCCATCGAAGGCCACCTCTGTGGCCTCGGCGCCCGAGGACCCGGCCCGAGTCACTGTGAATCAGCAAGCTTCGGTGATACCTGATATTGGAACCTGCAGTCCACCGACCAAACCCTGCACGCTTGCGAGTGGCTGCCCAGGCGTTCAAATCTGCGTCAACGGTGTGTACTCGGCATGTCGATGTCTTGGCGGAGGAGGCACAGCGTCCTGCTCAGTTGATGGGTATCCGGGAACCGAAGCGTGTTCCTCGACATGTGTGCCCGGTGCATGCAATTCGCAAGGTGCAGCGATTGAAGCCTGGCGTGCAATCTTTCCGTTGCCCTCCGGTGTTCCAGCCGAATCGCTCGGCTTTAACACAGGACTGGCTGTGCCCTACGCCCTGCAGTGCTCCGAGTTTCAAGCCTTAGGAGTCAAGTGGGTGCGCATCAATTTTCAGTGGGCAGACATTGAGGGGCCCAACGCAGGTCAGTACACTTTCTCTACTTACGCTTCCTTTGTTCAGGCCATGAGTAACTGCGGCATAAGAATAGTTGGTATTCTGGGGTCCGGTCCCGGTGGCGAGTTACAGAATACGTATGGTGAAGTCACGGGCCCCCCGACTGCGTCAACTACACCTACTCAAATCACCGCATTTACTAACTATGCCATCGCAACCATGTCTAACTTTAGGGATGCCGGTGTGCTTTGGGAGATGTGGAACGAGCCAAACGCCAACACATTTTGGAGCGGGAGCGCTGCGCAATACGTCGCTCTGGCAAACGCTGTTGGTGTAAGTGTTCGAGCCAATCTCCCAGAACAGTATTTCGTTGCTCCGGCACTCGCTCATTTTGAAGAAATGGCGAATCAGACTGTTTTGGAAGGATATTTCAACGACGGGCTAATGGACTGGTTGGATGCTGTGACGGTTCACCATTACTATGATGGATCACCGCCCGAGCAGATATCGCCTTCATGGACGTGGCTGCAGACCCTAATCCCGAAATACGTGTCGGAGGAGCCGTTCCCAATTGCAGCCTATGAAACCGAAACTGGATATTGTACGCCTCATGCGACGCTCAACGGCAGCGCCTCGGAAATCCTTAAGGCCGCGTGGATCGCACGGGCGTGGCTCGCCAATATCGCTTCAGGTGTGCCGTAAACGATGATTTATGATTTTGACGACGATCCGTATGACTCAAACATTTGCATCAATTCACCTGGGCAGCCGCCGAACGCTTCGTTCGGCGTTGCGGAGGACGCTGGTGCGGAGTTACTGCCAGCCTATTACGCTCTACAGTTCGTCGCAGACCGTCTTCCCTATTTTACTTATACGTCAGGAAACATTGCGAACGCTAATGACTCAACCGTAGTAGTGGAAAACTTCGTTAACAATAATAATGGATCTTGTCTGGCGTTTGTGGCGAGCGATACGAATGTCCCGAGGTCGATCCCTATTTCTGTCCCCGATGGGACCTGGTACGTCGACACTTTGAATCTAACTACCAGCCCGCCTACCGTCACGACCCAGACTTTGGTGTCAGTCCCGGAAACTTTGAATAGTGTGACCGTTACCATTGATAGCACACCGATTGCCTTAAGGTCGGATGGACCGTTGTGCCAGCCGTGAGGTCCGAGGCCAGTCGTTCAATTTGCAGAAATGTCCGCTCCGCCGAGCCAATAAGCCACAGGAGAGTTGCGGCCTATGCCACGGAGCTGATGTAGTGACAGCGACTCGTGAGACTTTTTTTCGGTACTCCCTTGGGCTCGTGTCGATGAGCGCCTGGTGCGGTGGGCCTGTGTTGCACCAGTCGATCCACTGCGTCAGATCGAAGCGGGCGTCCACGAAGCTGCTGAAGTTGTGCTGCCATGCGCACTCGCCCTTCAGAAGCGACGGCTTTGGAAGACTAGCCCCACGAGAGAAGTAGTAATATTCTTTATGTTCGGAATCACGCTCAGATTCTTCGGGTTCTCCAACGAAACCTCCGTCCAAAGAGCCGAAAAACTCGACTTCCAACGTGGCGAACGCGCGCACCTACCTGCCTTGCCCGCCGTTCTTGTGGAGGCCGTCCGTAGAGGCTTGACCGGGCTTCTGGGCCGCGAAACATGCCTCGCCGGCATCAACCCCAAGACTGCCTACGGCCCCGTCTGGCTTTAAGGGTGCGAGGGCGCACTAGTCTCCAATCCTGCTCGCCGGTTGCCCCAGCAGCCTCGACCGTTCACGACTGGCGATAGTATGCGGCGCTCATTCACGCTCGGCCCCTGAGAATTTCCTGACGACGCCGCTCTTACCGATGACTGCACCCTCAGCCGAGGCACCGAAACCCCCTTCCGCCACGCGCGAGGGCTTCCCCATCTCTCCGAAAGGCATTCGGGATGGAAGGCGCCCCGCCTTCCAACAGTTTGTGTCGCTCGCGGCGGCTGTGGCCGTGGTGCTGGCTGTCGTCTGGGTCCGAGTTGGTCCGGCCCTCCTCCTCGGAGCCGACTCTGCCTGTTATGCGCGCGTGGCGCGGGAGGCGGCCGAGCGACCACTTTCGGCGATTGCCGAGCAAACGCTAGGCGGTCAACCTTTCCTCGAACACCCCCCCCTCGCGCTGACGGCCGAAGGACTCTGGTTTCGCGCCTTCGGTGCCTCGGCGGCTACAGCACGGAGCTTTGGGCGATTCATCGCCACACTGTTAGCGCTCCTGACCTTCTTCGTTGCCCTTAGTGTCGCCGGTGCCCGTGCGGCCGCTTTCAGCCTCCTCGCACTACCGCTGCTCTCGGGCTTCCTCTTTGAGTCGCAGATCGCGATGCTCGAGTTGCCGCTGACTCTGGGACTAGCCGTGGCGACGCTCGGGGCTGTACTTCTCGGCCGGAGACCCGCTGCCGGCACAGTGCTCTTCGCCACAGGTTTCGTCGGTGCGGCACTTAGCAAGGGCCCTCCGGCTCTCGCCGCGTTCGTGATCCTGAGCTGGGCCATCTGGCGAATGCGCCTCCCGCGCCGACGGGCGCTTATCGCCGCCGCGCTCGCTCTTGCGAGCGTGGCTGTGGCATTGGGCGCGTACGAGGCGGCACGCCACGCAAGGGGGCTGGTTCCCTTTCTGCCGACGTATCTTTCGGTGCAGGTACTTCCCTCCATCGTCGAGGGCAGGGGACAGCAAGACCGTTCGCTATTGTTCTTCGCCAGCCCTCTTGTCTCGTGGTACCTCGCTGGGCTTTTGATGCTGGCGCCCGCGGTGTGGGTCTGGTCACGAAGGACGACATCGGTTGAGACGCGTCTCCTCATCGAACTCGGCTTCGTAGTGCTAGCGGTGATTGTTTTCGGACAGATGCTCCCCGCAAAGAAGGCTCCCTGGTACATCCATCCCACGATGTTGGGCTTCGCCTGGATAATTGGAGGAACCGCCTCAGCCATTCGCCCGAGCCGGGTCGAGTTCTGGCTAGCCTCAGCGGCTCTCGGATTTGCCGCGCTCTGGACGCTCGGCGTCGGGAAAACATGGTCGATTGCTCAGCCGAGACTGCGTGAGGAATTGGTAGTCCTGCATCGTCTTCCTCCGCCGGATTTTCTTCCTGGAGTTCCACGCGATGTTGCCAATTGCGCCAAGCTTAACGACTGGGCCGCGGAAAACACTTTCGCTTTTGTGTGGCGGGCGCGTGCTGTGCCATGTGGAAGCAGAGCCCCATTCATATTCGATGGCCACGCGCTCCTTCCGGGGACTTCCGAACTGCCCTGACCGACCTCGCTCCTCTTCGTCGCCTAGTGCCGACCTCAGAATCTCCCGAGGCCTGGTCGGGCTTTCGGTTCTAGTTGACGTGGTTACCCGGTCTGGCTGCCCCGGGGCCGAACGCCTTGTGTCTCGTGGCTTCCGCAAACCCCGGTCTTAGGCGAGCGGGCCAGGCGTTTGCGGGCTTACGGTCCTAGCAGGAGCCTCATCATGAGCGTGGGAGAGTATACAATGCCTATGCCAATCCGTCCGGTGTCCTCAACCCGGTGAGCCCGAAAGTGCTGCGCGAGCGGTTGAACATCGACGCCAAGAATGCGCGCACCAAGTCATGGGATGGCTGTGGTCGCAGTGCAGGGGCTGAAGGACGCCTGCGCAGCGACGGCGCTGACCCGTGCGGGCCAAAACCTTCACCTTGTGGCATCACCCACTGAACCCCTCCCCACAGAGCGGGGAGTAGGCCTCAAATTGGATGAGGGTTTTGACCCAGGTGCGCAGGCCCGCTCCAGGGTCCTTCGCGGCACCTTCAGTGCTCGCGCGACTTCCCGCCAGGTCTGCCCCGCCTCACGCAAGCGGCGGGCGGCTTCGAGGTCGACGCCTCGCCTGGGCCTGCCCACGGGCTTCCCGCTCCGGGTCTTGCCGGTAGCCTGCACTCTCGCAAGCCCCGACTTCACGCGCTCTCGGATGAGTTCCCGCTCGAACTCGGCCAGGGCGGCTACGAGGTGGACCAGTAGCCTCCCGGTCGGCGTAGTGAGGTCCAGCGACTCCCGGAGCGAAATGAAAGCGCAACCAGCTGCAGAGAGTTCATCCAGCAACAGGAGGAGTTCGCGGAGCGAGCGGCCGAGGCGGTCCAGGGCAAAGACCATCACCTGCCGCACGTCGCCCCGCCGCGCAGACTGCTTCAACGCATCGAGCGCGGGCCTCGATGCCTTGGCCCCGCTATGGCCGATGTCGACGAACTCGACGGGCTTGGTCCAGCCCCGAGCATCTGCGGCGTGTCGAAGGGCATGAAGCTGAGCGGCTCCGTCTTGGTCGGCTGTTGAAGTGCGGATGTATAGGGCGAAGTGGCTCGTCTTCAGCATGGCGGAGCGGTTCCGGCGGTGGGATAGCCACCCCGAGGTACCAGACCCGCATCGTTCGCCGCCACGGGTGCGGGATGACCCCGCAATGACAAGCGCCGTTTCACGTCGGCTCCTTGCGATGAGACGACGTCGACCCACCAAGGAGCCTTAGAGCTGCGAAACGGACCCGGGTGGCTGGTCGAGGTCAATAAGCCGCGTCAACGTTTCGACGACGGTCTGCGTAATCAGGGCGAAGTGCCGGTCCAGCACATCGACGAGTGGCTCCCCGTTGAGGCCTTCGCCTCCGCCGAAAAGAACGGCTCCGTCCGCCCGAAGGTTCAGATGTGCGGCTGGAACGAAGTAATAGTGTGAAATCAAGTCGCGCACTGACTTCTTCTGCCCGGTTCCGTAGAAGTGCGAGAGTCCATCGTAAAAGGGAGCAACAACCGCACTCAGTTCTTTGGCAATGTCCCTCGGTCGAGCTTTTTCCAAAGCGGCCGGAAGGTCATTGAAGCTGTTGCCCTGATTTCCGAAGTAGGCGTTAACGGTTCGCGCGAGGTAGTCCAACGAGGTCCTGGCCGCCATGATGAAGGCCTGGTACTCGAAATGAAGACAGAGCTTGTTGCCGTGGCCGATTCCGAGTGCGCCGCGGTCAAGATGCGACACGAGTTCAGGGTCAATGCACTCGTGAACGGCTTGGACGTAGGCCGCGACTCTGTCTCGATGGTACTGGCACCGGATGAGTGCCAAGTGGAGATTGCCGGTGGGCCACGCTCCATTCTTGAGGACCGCGAAGTGGGCTTTCTCGTCCGACCCCTTCTGGGACAACTTCGCAAGTCGAGGAGAAAGAGGCTGAGCGGTCAGCCAACTTCGGGCCCGCTCGAACACCGGTGGCGTGCCGTTCGGCAGCTCGTAGCTGGTAGCCTTTCGCAGCCTGGCGGCGAACGCGCGGACTTTGGTTTCCCAGACCGGGTCAATCAGCACGATGCTCAGTCTAGCGTCAGGAGAGTTCAGCCGCAGCGCCTCCGCGTGGCGTCAGCTCGGCCTGGGTCCATCTCGGGTGGGTCGCGAAATGGGCGAGTAGACTGAGTCCGTTATGAACGTCCTCATCATTCTCTCCAAGCTGGGGTCTCTCGGTGGCATTGGGCAGCGTTTGGCAGGCCTTACGGAGCAAGCGCGCTTTCAGGCCACTACAGAAAAGATGGCCCGGGACACACTCTGGGAGTTGGAGACGGCGGTAAAGCGGCTCGAAGCCAGGAAACCAACGGCCGTTACGCCAGCCATTGATTTGACCGATGAGCAGGTCGTCGCACTCGTATTCCCGCTTTTCGAGCAAGCAGTCCTCTCCGCTACGTCAGAGCGCCGCCGAATGCTTGCGGCCGCAATGGCCGGGATGTTCCAGCCTGACGTCGGCGTCGAGACCAAGAGCCGACTGCTTCGAGCGGTCTCCAGCCTCGAACCTTCGGACGCCCGCGTTCTGCGCCATCTGGATGCTGCTCCGCTTTACGAGGCCGACGGAACCACTGTCCACCACGAGCGCCTAAGCCTCCCGGGAGTCAGCATCGAGGCACTCGCCGCCGCGGGCTGTGTTCATTTGCGCAACATGGGCAACATCCCAGTTGTCACCGATTTCGGGGAAACGCTCCTTCGCTTCCTCGGAGAGGGAGTCGAGGAAAGACCGCTGCAGACGGGCTAGGTCAATTTCCTCCGCCGGTGCCGAGTCCACCGCCTCGGGCCCACTCTAGTCGACGGGGGTCCCCGATTATGCTTGCCTCCTTTCGGCCATCGCCACCATCGCTGGAACACGTTTCGGATTCCCGGGTCACACTGACCCGCCGAAATCTTTATCTTGCGAGCGTCAGTCCATTCGCTCATTCCCGGCGTGAATGACCATCGCCAACTCCGCATCAGCTGCTGACGCTCACTGGTGACCGGCCTTGTAGCAACGCAGGTGGTCGCCCTTGTAGTCGAACACGGCTTCGACCTGCATCATCTTGGTCTTCGGGGTGAAGGTGACGCTCAGCTTCCACCCGTCTTGACGATAGACCACCGGCGTCTTGATGCTCTTGTCGAGGTTCAAGATGGGGCTGCCCATCAAGCCAGTCCCCTCGAAGGAATAGTAGAACTTGGCAAACTCGTCCGATGCGCCCTCGGTGTGAAAGGAAATCGTCCCGGGGAGCGTCTTGACCACCTGTCCGCTCACGAGAACTTCGCACGTCGCGTGGTCGGACGGGATGTCATACCAAGGGGAAGCGTGGACGCGGCCAGCGACCAGGAGAACGAAGACGAGGGCTAGACGCTTCACTTGGCCAGCTCTCGCTTGTAGCGCTCGCTGCACTCGACCATGTCCTGGAAGGTCGTGTTTTTGTCTACGCAGCTGAGCAGTGCCCAGCCCAGCTCATTGTCCGGGAAGGTCATGTTCTTGCCACATCCCTCGATGAGGGAATCACGGGCCGCGGGGTCGTCTGCGTCGAGGGCTGCTAGCGCGTTCTTGGCGAAGTTCATCGCCGTGGCCGAGGGCTTGTCATGATTTAGGTCCTGGCCGTGGGCGTGCTCCCATTTAAGGAAGCCCTCAGGGTCCTTGACGACGGGCACACACGACGCGCGAGACGTCTTCACGCACATCTTAATGTGGTCCGGCGGCTTCGAGCAGTCGAACGAGAAAACTGCGAGGGCGAGGGCTTTCATTGCCACACCATCATAATGGGAGAAGCGACCAGCTTACCGCCCCCGCCGGCGGTGCAAAGGTCAGCGTTCCCGGTCCATGGTGGAACCAGCCAGCGGAGCCGAAACGAACACGCCGTAGTTGTTCACGCCGTTGATGGGCCGGGCGGAGCGTGCGGGAAATTTCCGTGGCTATGAAGGTGCCCCGCGCAACAGTCGCTCGCCACCTGGCATCTCGGTGAAGCCGGGACCGCGCTGTCTCGAAAGTACACTACTGAGTCACCCCCTGCTTCTGGTGACTACTCCCTCGCGTGGAGCGCAGCTGTGCGCGAAGAACCTCTTGGGACAGGGTTTCACGAAAGCAGTGCTCTCCCAGGGTCCCGAGACGGTGTCGGGCTTGGGGACCCCACGCCGACATTGGATTAAGCTCTCGGGGCGTGGCATCGACGCCTGCCAACCCGGTTGGGGGCACTCCGGACAAGCTAAACCCTGTCCTCAACGCCCGCGACGTGGTCCGGATGGCAAAGGCCGTGTTGCGGGAGGCCCGCTCCCTCGGCCAACTCCAGGAGTTGCTCGGCGCATACAGCAACAACGTCCGCGGCGCTGCCTTCGAGCTTTTGGTCCGGCACTACCTCGACTCGCCGTTCTCCACGTTTGGGTTCACGGATGTCTGGAGCACCAACGAGCGTGTTCCGGCCGCTGTACTCCGCCAAGTTCGTCTTCCCCAGGGGGACACGAAGGGCATCGACCTCATCGCCAAGACGCATGGCGGCGAGTACTGGGCAGTTCAGTGCAAGTATCACCAGGACCCTGCCGTGAACCTGCAGCAGGGCGAATGCGAGGGCATGGTTGCAGGGATGGCGTACTCGGGCCGGTTCAAGGCTGGCATCGTCTGCACGAGCGCCTTCGACCTCAGCCGGAACATCGACTACCCACTCCAGTACCTCACCAACGACGCTTTTGACCTCGGACCAGATTTCTTCGATTCGCTCCACGTCGCGCTCGTTGGCGCGCCTCGCAGGCCGCTGGTCCCGTTCAAGCCGCGTGACTACCAGGCCGAGGCCATCAAGGCGGCTACGGAGACTTTTGCCACCAATGACCGGGCGCAGTTCTTGATGGCGTGCGCAACAGGCAAGACGCACACAGCCTTCTTTATCTCCGAGGAGCTAAAGGCCCGCGTTGTAGTCTGGGCGGTCCCCAACCTCTCGTTGGCCAAGCAGCATCTGACCAAGGTTGCCCGCGAGTATGCAGCTCACGACCTCAAGGTCGACTACATCGCGGTGTGCAGCGACGAGACGGTTAAGTCGTCCTCGAAAGAGGACGAAAACTTCAACGACCCACGGATGATGAACACGTACGTGGGAACCAATATCAGCGCAATTACCTCCTGGCTGACGGAGGACCATCACGACGCCGACCGGCTGCTCATCTTCACCACTTACCAGAGTAGCGCCGTCTTCGCCGAGGCGGCGCGGAAGGCAGAACTGGTGCCTGACCTGGCCATCTTCGATGAGGCCCACCGGACGGTCGCTCACGAGGACGGGACCTTCGCCTACCTCCTCTACGACGAAAACCTCCGCATTAGAAAGCGCGCATTTTTCACGGCGACTCCGCGCGTGTACCGCGGCCCAAACGATGCCATTCGCGACATGAGCGACCCTGCCGTCTACGGTCCCGTCGCGTATCGCTTGACGACCAAGGAAGCCATCGAGCGCGCCATAATTGCTGACTACGTTGTTCATGTGCTCGCAGTGTCAGATGGCTCGACGCGCAGATACGTCGAGGACCGCGAGGATGTCTTCATTGAGGAACTACGGCAGGAAGCCAACGCGGCGACCCTGGCCGGGACCATCGGGCTACTCTATCTGATGAGTAAGCAACAGCTGACGCATGCCCTCACCTTCAGTTCAACCTTGAAGAGAATGGACTGGTTCCAGAACCTGGTCGCGCGTGTCGAGCCCCGGCTGCCGTGCGAAACGTTTCGCGGGGCCGACTCAGCGCACAGCCGCAAGGACAAGCTGGAACTGTTCGAGCAGGCCAAGACTGCAATCGCCAGCAACGTGCGCGTCTTCGTCGAAGGCGTCGACTGCCCACAAATCGACTGCGTAGCCCTCCTCGACCCGAAGGGCAGCAAGGTGGACATTCAGCAGGCGGTCGGGCGCGGCCTTCGTCCCCAAGGAAACAAGGTCACGTGCATCTACGTGCCGGTGGTGTTGGACGATGGAGGAAATGTCCCTGAGGGCGCATGGGCCGAACCGCTGGAAATCCTCAGAGCCCTACGTGAGCAGGATGACACCTTGGTTGATGTGTTCAACCCGACGGCCCCTGGCCCGCAGGGCCCCATTGGACGGGTCGTCATCGACAGGATGCCCGGCGTCAACGTCAAGCTAGAAGATTTCCGCGAACAAGTGAGGGCTCAGGCCTGGGACAAGCTCACGCGAGGCAACGTGGAATGGCAAATTTCCACGCTTCGGCCCTTTTACATGGCCAAGAGGCGATGCCCATCTGTTCTTGAGAAGTCGGAGGAGGAGTTCGTTCGCATTGAGGCGCGCCTCAGGGCCACTTACAGGGAAAGGCTCGATTCGCTGCGCCAAGAGTGCGGAATAGAACTCAAAGACGACACCGCAGCAAGGAAGGCCGACGAGTTCGATGCCTGGAGCAAAGCGAACCGCCGCACTCCAAAGAAAACGGAAAGCGAACTCTGGCAAGCGCAGCAGACCATGTACAAGAGCGACCCAGACCGGCTGGCCGCCATCCGCGCTCGGGACGGTATTCTGGTACCCACCGAACAGACCGAAAGGACCTGGCAGGACTTGGAAGCTCACTTCAAGGAATTTGGCGAGTATCCACTTCGTAGCGGGGCAACCAAGGCGCTTGGTTTGTTTGTCTCCAACGCTCGACGCGACGACCCCCAACGGCTCGCAGCGCTGATGACGAAGTACGGGGTACTAACCACAGCCGAAAGAACGCAAGCAAGGCTTCGCGAGCTACGGAGGTATTACCTGGAGCACACGGGCTCGCCTTCGCAGGAAACGGGGCTCGGGAGATTTGAGGCGAACTACCGCGTACGCCACCCCAAGGAAATTAACCGACTTCGCAAAGAGTGCGGCTGGAAGAGTCAGCTTGGTTCAATCGCAGAAAATGCAGCCCTCCTGAGACCTCACTACCTAGCTACTCATCGTCCACCGAGGAAGAGCGTCCCCGCTGAAGCTCACTTGGTCTCTGCTGAGATGATGCTACTGCGTGCGGACCGAGCGGGATTGGAAGCCCTCCGCAGGGGATGCGGAGTGAAGACAGCGCCCGAGCTGGCAAAGGAGAAGTGGGCGCGGCTTGACAGGTATTACGCTACCCACCACGCGCCGGTAGCCCTAGGCGACGATGAAGAGCTTCACTTCTTCGAGGCCAACATGAGGCGACTGCAGAGCGCTCGGGTTCTTAGAATGAGGACCAAGTACGATGTTAAGGCGCGGCAGAAGAAAGGCGTTGCTCGCAGCGACACGCACTACTCCGTGAAAACTGCGCAGGAACTCAAGGCCGCATGTAAGAAGCAGGGCGTGAGTAGCTTCAGCGAGTACCGCTTTGCCTACAAGAAGCATGGCTGGCCGTCGAGCCCACAACGCAGATGGCCTGAGGCGCGTTGGGCTTGGCTATTCGACAGCAGTACGCGCGGTCCCAACAAGAAGCAGTAAACACCACCACCTCCGGGGATAGCCTCGGAGGTGGTGGCATCCACACCCAGCTACACGTCGTCGCGCGCTGCCATCACGGCTTTCTCGCAGCCCATCCAGTACTCCTGGTCGAAAGCGAGTTGCGCAGCGGCCTTCACTCGGCGAATTCGGTCGAGCATCACCTCGTACAAGTCATTCGCGCACCGCTCGAAGATTTCGTAGGGGTTGTTCTTCCAGTAGTAGCCCTTCCCGTCGACCGCGAGGAGAGAACGGAACGCGGCAGCCATTGGCAGGACGATTGCGAGGTCCATCTTGTAGTTGGAGAGGTACTCAGTCCCGGCCTTCCGGAACTGCTTCTTCTGCTTTTTCACGCCCTTCACGTTGCCCAGTTTCCGGCCCTCGACCGACTCGGGCAATTTGGACTGAATGAACTCGGGCAGGGTGATTACGTCGCGGATGACCGGGTAGAGCCTGGTGAATTCTCCACCCTCGTCGGCCAAGAAAAGCTGCAGCGCCCGGTCCTTCGCTCGGTACATGTTGCTTGGCGGCTTGAGACGCCAGCGGTCCTTCAAGAAGCAGGCCATGCGCTGGATGATTTCCAGCACTTGCCACTCCTTCTCTTGCTCGTTCTCGCGGAAGGCAATCAGCGAAATGTCGAACTTCGCCGCTGTCAGCGCTTCCTTCAACGGCTCGAACTTCCGCGCGTACTCCTCCAGGGTGAACTGTTTGACCTGGGTCGACGTATTCAGCGCGTCGACGACGCCCTCGATGGCGATTTCCTCCGGGTCCGGTGTTGAGAGGAAGTGGACCCGAACGAAAGGCTCGCGCCATTCTGTGTCGGCGCGGAGCCGAGCGACGTCGTCCATGGTGGCCTGGATGACGCGGAACGTATGCCCGCCGTCGGCAATCCCGAATCGTGGCGCGTCGTCGTCTTCGATGCGGCTCTTCGGGATGATGGGCAACGTCACCGAGAGTTCCTTGGCACGGTTGTCGTACTGAAACCGGTCGCAGAGGTAGGTGATGCCCCGGTTCTTCAGATGGAAGAGTTCCGGGTCCTCCTCAACTGTCTCCATCATCTGCTTGAAGGGCAGGAGCTTCTCATTCGGTGGGCGCACATTCGCGTTCCCAGGACGGAGCTTGACCGCCTCCGAAAAGGGCAGGTACGCCTCGAAGTGATGGACTGAGGGATTTACGGGGTCTACGAGTCGCCGGGCTTGCTCTTCCTGCAGCGACAACGCAATGACTTCGGTCTGCGTGGACATGGCACTTCTCTCTTTCTGGTTGCCAGCGGGTGCTGGGCACCAACAAGCTCAGAGGGGAATCCTGCTGAGCGCCGAGAAGCCTAACCAACAATGGGCGACGATTACAAACCGGGCCCATTGTGAGTGGAGTTTCCTAATCGCCTCATAGGTTTACGATGCCAGGCACGCCCGCTGCGCCCGACCCCTTACAGCGCGTCGAGATGATGCTGAGAGAGGTTCTCCGTCTGACCCGGGACGTCATCGACATGAAGCGGATGTGGAGCGCGACGCCCGACGACAGCCGTTTGCTGATGGAGGTCGCGTCGTTTACTGGGCAGGCACTTCCACTTGAGACATTCAGGTCCGAGAAGGCAGCGCTTGAGTTTCTGTTGATGGCGAAGCTCTCGCTGGAGGCTCGCGCCAAGAGCATGAAGGACGCGCCACCGTCTTAGCGCGGAGGGGCGCTGCGGAGGGGGAAGCCGTTCGCCCGTCGTTGGTTCCATTCGCTGACGAGTCCGGGCTAACCCGCGCGCCTCTCGCAGCATTCTCGGCGTGACGACGTGACGAAATCGCGGCTCGGCACCATGTTTGGGCCGGCATCCGAGACCGCGGATGGGTCAGGCCAGCCACCGCTTTTGGCGTCCCGGTCGATTTAGCCCCATCGCCCCTCACGGAATGTCCGCCACTTGGCCGCTGGTCCGGCCGGTGCATCAAGCATCTCATCTCGCAGGGAGATGGTGCCGTAGGTGCGGGAAGTCCGACCGTCTCAACACATGGGAGCACACCTTGTCTCGCGTCCTTGCTGTCCTGGTAACGCTCGTCGGTAGCCAAGCGCTGGCCCAGTCCGCCCCCGTGAACCCGAATACCGTGCAGGTGCGTGGGTACGAAAAGAAGGATGGCACTTACGTGGCCCCGCACACGCAGACCGCGCCCAACGCCACCAAAGCGGACAACTACAGCACCAAAGGGAACGTCAACCCGTACACCGGGAAGAAGGGCACGAAGAATCCATAGGTCGGTCTAAAGGCGAAACCGATGAAGCGAATCGTCCTCCTCAGCCTCTCTCTCGCGCTGCCGGCGGCTGCCGAGACTCACACAGAATGCCTCGTCAACAGGCTGCACTACGTCAGCGCGCACAAGAACGACCCTGACTACAAGGCCCCAGCCAGCTGCGACATTCCTGCGGAGCCCATAAAGCCAGCTCAGGCACCGGCGGCGGCTGCTGACGCTCACCCGGTGGCGACCCAGACTCACACAGTGTGCCTCGTCAACAGGCTGCATCACATCAGCGCGCACAAGAACGACCCGGACTACAAGTCACCGCCCGGCTGCGACGCATCTGTGGAAGCCACGAAAGTGGCCGTGGCGCCGGCCGCGGCAGTGGATGCAGACCCTGAGAGTACCCACAGCCACATGGAATGCGTCGTCGCGAGGACGAAGTACATGCGGGCTCATGCCCATGATTCCGACATGAAGGACCCAGGCCCCTGCCCTGTGGATACAGCAGAGGCCCAGCAGCCAATGGTGAGTCTGGAGCAGCGGAAGGCGGACGCTAATACTGAAGGAACCGTCTCCGACCCCGACGCGGGTGAGGCAGTCGGGAACTTCTTCTTGGGCGTGCTCCGCGTCGGTGCTGCCCTCCTTGGTGGTGCGGGGCATGGTCTTCTCGCTGGTTCCCAACACCAGGCAGCCCCGGTCCCTGCGTACCAGCCACCCGTCATCTACAACAGCATGCAGGTCGGTCAGCAGACCTACGTGCACGGCAGTGATGGCAGTTCTGTAACCGCGACCCAGGTCGGCAACCAGACCTACGTCCACGCGAGCGACGGAAGCTCGGCAACGGCTACCAAAGTCGGGACGCAGACGTACATCCAAGGCAATGACGGTACGCGAGGCACGAGCACGACCGTGGGTGGGACAACGTACACGAACCTCAATGGGCCAAAAGGCACCGTCAGGTGCACGAGCACGACGCTCGGCGGCGTGACGACGACAAACTGTCAATAAGGTCAAGCGGACCCGGGGAGGAACCGGTGCTCATTAAGTGCGGCCACGGCCCCCGGACTAGCGGGCCAGGCCGAGCGGGGGCACGAGGCGGAGGCTACCGAGTGCTGAAGACGACTTGACCTGAGCGCTGTCGGATGCCGACTACCCGCTGCGTGCGGGAATCTAGGGTCCGTAGCTACCCTGCGCTCGGTCAGGTTCTAACCTCGCTGTACCGAGCAGGCTGAAGCACCCCGGCTATGAAATTTAGGTGGAAACCCACCGTTTCGGCATGACACTTAGAATTTCAATGGTCACCGCGAACGTCCCATACGCGCGGGAAAAGCTCCTCCACGCCATCATCTTCTTTACGAAGAACACGCAGAAGTGCTTCAAACTGAAGCTCTTCAAGCTGCTCTTCTTCCTCGACTTTGGTGTTTACCGGGAAACCGGGAAGTCCGTCACGGGCCTTCAGTACTTCGCGTGGCCGATGGGTCCAGTTCCGACGGAGCTTTTCGAGGAGCTGAGTCGTCCGCGAAACGATTTCCAGAAGGCTCTTTCAGTTCGCGCGGTCACCAAAGATGACCCGGATTCGCTCGGGGGAATGGTGATTCTTACGCCAAAGGTTCCATTCGACCAGTCGTACTTCACCAAGCGGGAGCTGGCGATGATGGAGCAGCTCGCGGAGATTTTTCGCGAGGTGCCCGGACGAACGATGACCGATGTTTCGCACTCCGCGGGCCAGGCCTGGCAGCAGGTCTACGAAGTCGAGCAGAGTCCGCAGGGCCACATTCGGTACAAGCTCGCCCTCGATGGCAAGCCGGGTTCGATTTCGGAGGAAGAAGCGGCCCAAATCGAAGACGAGGGGCGGGAAATCAGCGCTTTGCTGAATGGGTGACCCGCACCAGGCAGCTGGCTGCGTCTGGATGGCTAACGTCGATTTCGGCGACGGCGTGCGAAAGAAGTACTTCGTCCTGTTGAGCGAATGCGAGAACGAGGCTGAGCACTTTGTCGTTGCGTTCACCACGTCTCAGCAACGGTACCAAGGTGAGACAACCAGCCAATGCGGTTGCCCCGACCTGCCTTGTTTTCGCATCGACGTCGGGCATGAGCCGTGTTTCTCGGTCAAGACGTGGGTGCAGTTCGACAACGTTCACCCCATCCAGCACGCCCGATTTCAGGAGATGGCGAAGGCAGGAGCGACCTTCGTTCATAAGCTCCACCCCGACCGAATTCGCGCCGTCCTGAACTGCGCGAAGAAGTCGAAGGACATTGCAGGGCGCGACCTGAGCCTGATTGACCGTACCCTCAAGTCCTCGATGGCGACGCCTGGAATTCCAGCTCCTTCGGTTTCAAAAAGGGAAAAGAAGAAGCTGAAGAAAGAGAAGAAGAAGGCCGAGAAACTGAAGCTGAGGGAAGGGAAGGAGAAGTAAGGCAGTCCGCAGCTGCTGCCTCGATGCAACCCCGGCGCTTGCGCGCCCCGTCAGCTCTGCGCAGTTCCTGCTTGCTGGAAGAAGGCGCCCTGCGGCCCGCGCAGTTGGCTCTTGGTGGGAACGCAACCTCGCAGCTGCTCCAGGTCCCCGGGCTCCGCGACTTGAGCGAGCAAGGTCCAGCTGTCGACCGATGCGGGGTGAAGCCGCACGACTGCCGTCAGAAAGCTGCGGGCCTCGCTCGACTTCCCTGCAGCGACAAGATGGGCGGCGAAGCGGACATGGCACGCCTCGTCGGCGTCGCCTGCGTCAGCCAGCAGGTCGTACAGGCCCCGGATTTCAGTGTCATCGACCTCGCGGTCTTCGTCGAGGAGGGCTTCGCGGATGTGGCGGAGAACGATGGAGTAGGAGTTCCGCAGCGACGGGTCCGCCGGGTCCGCCTCAACGGCTCGACGGCAGAAGTCGACGGCCATCGGGAAGTTGCGTTGGTTGTCGCATACCACTCCCGCCGTCCACATGGCGGCCACGCTGACTACCCCGAGGGCCTCGGCCTCGGCCATAACCCGCGTACAGGTGACCAGGGCTTCGTCGTTCTTGCCCTCCTGGCCCAGCCGCTGGGCGCGGCCCAGCTGTTCGGCGAGTTGGACGACTCTCGGGTCGAAGGGTGAGTGGCGCATTGAGGCCTTTCGGTGGGCGACAGGGGGGAACACATTCCGGTACCAGAGGCGAAGGCCCCGCACAAGGCGGGTGCGGGGGCACCGGCGGGTGGGTCCGAGCTACCTCTTGCGGCTCTCGCTCGCACCTGGCCGATGGACGGTGCCGACGAGCTACTACCGAGTGGTCGCTGGTGACCCATCGACTTAACAAAAACCCCGGTGACTTAACTGGGACGCATTGACTTAACAAATCGACGCCTGTTCCGAGCGAACGCGGGCACTGTCGAGTAGATGCCGAGGGCCATCTCGGAGAACGAATCATGAAAACCAAAACAACCTCGAAGCACTTCATCGGAGACGCCATGAACACGAAGAAGCAGACCAACGACCCGTGCTGCACCAGCGGCTCGTCACCCCCCGCACCGGCCCTCTCGCCCTTGGGCAAGGCATCGAGGAGCACCGTCATGAATAACCGCAGCACCATGACAGCGAGGGGCGCATCCCGCGCGAAGCCGTTCACCCACAAAGAGGCTCTCGACTTCCAAACGGAGATGGCAAACGGCACGCCCGCGCAGCGTGCACGTCTAACCAAAATCCGGGCGAAGTACGGCCTGCCTCCCATCAAGGCCAAGGTCGAGGTGGCGTCATGAGCACCGCCAAAGACCGCAAAGACCGCTTCTGCGACCCATGCCGCTGGCGCCGGAAGTTGAACAGGTGGGTGGACAAGTACGGGTCGCTCAGCGACGAAGAGCTGGAGCCCCGGAGCCAGGAACTGCTGGCGCAGTACTCGGACCTGGCCGAGTCCGATGAGGACGAGGTGCATTGCACCTGGACCATCGGGGACGACGACGGGCCTCTCTGCGCCACCCGGATGGCGGACTTGCTCGACTCCGTCTGCATCGACGAGAGCAACCAGGACCAGTACGTCCGGGCCTGCAAGGCGTTCAAGCAGCAGCCCATCGCCAAGGACGGGCAAGCCCACTACTCGGCCAAGAGAGAGGCGGGGCTGGCATGAAAATCTCCTGGAACCCGAAGAAGGAACTGTTCTACGCGTGCGTGAACCACGGCCGCCGTGCCGATGGCTCGCGCATCCGCACCTGGGTCTACGGCCAGACCAGGCAGGACGTGCGCGCCAAGTTGAAGGAGGCCCTCACCACCGACAAGCCCAAGAGCGAAGACAAGACCACGGTGGCCGACTTCATCAAGACCTGGCTGGCTGGAGCCAAACTCCGGCCTTCCACCCGGGAGCGGTACGAGTGCGTGCTCAACAACCACTTCGTGCCGTACGTGGGCGATGTCCAGCTCCGCCACGTCGACTACGACCTGCTGAACGAGTGGAAGCGCCAGCGTGAAGGCGCTGGCGTCTCAGCCCGGAACCTCCACATGGCCTACGTGGTGGCCAAGACGATGTTCCAGGAGGCGTACTTCGGTGGCAAGGTAAGGGTGAACCCGATGGCCCGTGTCAAGGCCCCCGAGTATACGGCCCCCGACATGGACGAGCGCATGTGGACCCCCGAGGAAGCCGAGCAGTTCCTTGCCTCGGTCTGCCGTGAGGACGACGCGTACGCCGCCACCTACGTGCTGGCTTGGCACTGCGGCATGCGCCTCGGGGAAATCCTCGGCCTACGCTGGGACAGGTTGGACTTCGACAAAAAGACCATCCGCGTCGACGCCCAAATCAATGAGGTCAAGGGAGCCCACGTCCGGGACCAGCTCACGACCGAGCCCAAGACGAAAAAGGGCAAGCGGGTGGTGGGCATGACGGAGATGGTCCTCGGCCTGCTGAAGGCGCGGCGCGCGCTGGTCATTGGCCGGGGCTTCGAGAAGGTGGCCCCGGACAGCCTGGTCTTCCAGACCCGGTGCAACGATGTGCCCCCGACGAAGGCATCGTTCACCGCGCATTGGCACCGCGCCCAGCGCAAGGCCGGGGTCCCCGAGGTGACGTTCCACACCCTCCGCCACCTCAACGCTTCCACGCTGTTGATGCAGGGGGCGAAGCCGCTGGACGTCCAGCGCCACCTCGGCCACTCCAACGTCCGCACTACCATGGGCATCTACGCCCACCTTTTGGAGCGCCAGGAGAAGGGCAGCTACGCCCACGCGCTGATGGCCGAGATGATAGAGAAGGCCCGTACAGCCCAGTGAGCCAAATGGCTGTACGGCGGGCTGTACGGAAGCAGGACCGACGTGTACATACGCAGAAATTCATAGCGGTTGCAGCACCTTGGCCCCTGTAGCTCAGCGGTAGAGCAACGGTTTCGTAAACCGTGGGTCGGCGGTTCAATCCCGCCCGGGGGCTCTC
>JBKQSS010000043.1:0-11567 GCA_052143535.1 Myxococcaceae bacterium
CTCAGCCACTGTCGCGTCTGGCATTCCTCTCAGAATGGACCCGAGGAGTCGCGCTATCGGTCCTCGAATCGGGGAGAAATGGGCTCCACGGTGCGGTCTCCGCTTCACTGAGCCCGTCTCACGGTACGGACGCAGTACCCGGCTCACGGTCGCTTCGCCGATTCCCAGAACCGCGGCGATCTTTACGTACGTCAGGTGCTCCTTGTGAAACGCCCGGACGATGGCCTTCCGGATAGGAGTCGCGGTCGTGCTCATCCCCCTGTCAGATCATCCCGGTCCGACACCTGTTCCGATCTCAGCCATCGGATCCTGCGTTAGTGCTCGCCATTTTTCGAATTGAGACGAACGTCGGCGGCATTTTCATCTCTCATGTATTCGGCGCGTTGCTCTTCCTGGGCGGGCTCCTCTATTTCTTCGCCAGAAACACTAACGACCCGGGGACGCAGCGGGGCTTCTCCCCGCCCTCTCTCGTCGGCGATGCTGTCGGCTCGGGTGTTGCCGTTTGGGCAATTCTCGGCGGCCGTTGCGAACTCCCTCGGCTGAGCCATCGTCGCTCTCTACCTCGCGCTGGTGCTTGGGTGAGGTATTCCATGTTCGCGCAACGCAAGGAGTTAGAAAGGGACAGACTTCACATTTATTCAGCCGCGAAGGAAAGCGGCTTTAGGTCCTCTGCTCCGGGTCCTTCGGGGTCGCGCTACTTCACGGCCAGTTACTTCCCAGTTTGGATTGGCTCGTCCAGGAAGCACTGGACCTCCCGCAACAGCATCATCCGGTTCTTCTCGCGGTCCACGATGTGGGTGCCCTCCCCCAACTCGACGTAACGCTTCAACGGGGAGTTAACGAGCCGAACGAAAAGCGACTGAGCCATGGAACTGGGCGTGAGGGCGTCCCACTCAGCGTTGATGAGCAGGACTGGAACGCGGATGTCCTTAACGTCAAAGGGGACGGTGGCCCCACTCTGGTAACGGGTGATGTCGAACATCGCCCCATTGGGTGCACGGAACGCTGGGGGACTCTGCTGCCAACCTTCCGGGTCAGTGTCGAGCAGGGCCGAAATCCAAGCGTCGACCCACCCGTCCGGTATTAGGTTGGCCTTCTTGTCCTCCGGGACTCCCGTGAACAATTCAGCTCTCAGTTGTTCACCGGTGATGTAGCTATAAGCCCCGAACTGGCCAGCGGTGGGGGACGCCCTCGGAGGCGTCGGACGAAACCAAAGGGGCGCATACAGGACCAGCTTGTTGACGTTGTTGGCATCGTTTGCGGCGTACCACTGAGCAACCAACGTTCCCCAGGACCAGCCCACCACATTGAGCTTGTTAATACTCCTCCGGTGTTTGATGAACTCGACGACGGCGGCCAGGTCCCGAACCGCCTGTTCGGTTGTCGCAACGGGTGCCGACTCGGTGGGGGGCAGACTCATCTGCGGAGGACGTGTTGAACGGCCGTAACCTCGGACGTCCATCAGGTAGACGTCGTAACCGTGGTCAGCAATAAAGTCCATCCACGAGAACCCGCCCAGGCTGAGGTCGAAGCTGACTTCGGAAGGGCCAGCTGCTCCGTGGATGAAGAGCACCGTCTTCGTTGCATCGAAATTCGTCATCGTCGACGGGTGCTTATTTCGAACAAAAATTTCGATTCCAGAATCGCTGGGGACCTTGAACTCCTCCGTGACGAGTTTGCTTCCGGGCTTTGTTTGTGGCGCAGCTTCGGTACCAGAACAGGCGAGGAGAAAAGCGAGCAGATTTGGGCCGAAGCGAAAACGAAGGAACGACGAGCGCATCAGGCCCTCCAGGCAATACTGCAAGTTGAGGGGCGGCCACTGCAGCTTCCCACATGGCCAATGTCACAGACGCCGCATCACAATGGCGACCGTGCTTAACCGCACAAGTAGAGCGTCGGCAACCGGGCAGACCGGTCCCTAGGAGAGTATGGAGACTTTGGTCCGTCGCCTAGGACCGCTTCAAGTAAAGTCGATTGGACCAAGGCAGGAGGCGTCCGATGACCCAAACCAGGCCTTTTTCAGAGTTCCCGCTGGTGCTCGACCTCTCTGGCGGCCGGTCCCTGCAGCTAGCGGTTCACGACGCACTCCGCGGCGCCATCCTCGACCGTCGACTCGGGGCTGGCGCACGCGTTCCGGCGACGCGAGACCTCGCTCATCAGTTGGGCGTCGCCCGGGGAACAGTGGTCCTTGCGTACGAGCAGCTCACCGCGGAGGGCTACCTCCGTGGCGCTCGTGGGGCAGGCACGTTCGTTGTGGAGACGCTGCCAGACGCCTGGTTTGCGCCAGCGACGCGCGCCTCATCGTCTCGCAAGCGTCGCCTTTCGGCGACGCTCTCGGAGCGCGGCTCGTCGCTTGCGAAGGGGCTCTTCCCGGTGGCGGCTCCGGGGCCACCGAGGCCATTTCTGCCCTACACGCCAGCGGTCGACCTGTTTCCGCGAGCTCGATGGGGTCAGCTGATGGCTCGACAGGCGCGGCGATCGGAGTCCCGGCGCTTCCGCGACGTGGACGTTCGCGGATACCGGCCGCTGCGTGAAGCACTCGCAGAGCACTTGCGTGTGTCACGAGGAGTCCGTTGTGACGCGCACCGAATCCTCATTTTGTCTGGCGTTCACCAGGCGCTCGATCTCGTTGCTCGCCTATTGCTCGACAGAGGCGACTCGGTCTGGATGGAGGACCCGGGCTATTTCGGCGCCCGCCGTGTACTCGAGGCGGCGGGCCTCACGCTCGTGCCAGTGCCCGTCGACCAAGCCGGCTTGGACGTGGCACGAGGCATCGCCACGGCTCCCCGCGCGCGGCTTGCCTATGTGACCCCTGCGCACCAAGCCCCGTTGGGCACTACTCTAACGCTCGAGCGACGCATGCTCCTTATGGGGTGGGCCGACGAGGTCGGCGCGTGGGTTTTCGAGGACGACTACGACAGTGAGTTCCGGTACGAGGGACGACCTCTGCCGACCATGCAGGGGCTTGACGATCGCGACGTCGTTCTGCACGCCGGGACGCTAAGCAAGTCAATGTTTCCCGGGCTGCGCTTGGCGTACCTGGTCGTTCCCGACGCGCTCGTGGACGCCTTCTCGGCGGCTTTGTCGACGCTGCATCGCTACGTCGTTCTCTTGCCGCAAGCCGTGGCCGCGGACTTCATCACCAGCGGAGAGCTCGGCCGTCACTTGCGGCGCATGCGCACGGTATACGCCGAACGCCGGTCTGCGCTGGTGTCCGCAATCGCCTCCGAGCTCGGTAGCCACTTAGAAGTCTTGGGCTCCATGTGCGGGATGCAGGTCTTGGCGCGTTTTACGACGAATGCGAATGATCGCGCGATCTGCCGACTAGCCATCGAGAACCAATTGGAGATGTTGCCCCTTTCAAAGTTTTCGATGCGCCCGCTTCGACGGGGAGGGCTTGTGCTCGGCTTCGCTGCCGTGGACGCCGGACAAACAAGGCGCGCCGTGCCTCGCCTGCGCGCAATTCTTGATGGGACGCCATCGCGACCCTGAGGACTTCATTAGGCGACGCGGTCGGTAGATCCCTCGTCAACTCGGGGAAACGTTAATCCGTATGCAGGCTAGCTCGGTACCGAAGCGCCGAGGGCTTGCTTCCCTAATTTGGACGCCCACACTGCTGACGGAGCTCCGCCGGCAAGAGCTCCCGGACAATGGGTGGCCTTCCCCGCGAGAACACAGTGAATTTGCTCAAGTGCGCAGGGTGTGAGGGCCTCCCGTCAATGCAGCCGGGTGCATTGACGAGGGCCCTCAAGAGCATGCCAAGGTCCTCATCGTCGTCGCCTACTTGGTTCGGACAAATCCGAAAACATTGCCGGCCGAGTCCACATAGAAACCAACGATGGTACCTTCGATATTAATTCCGGACGCCCCGCTCCCTTGGCCTGAGCTAGTGCCCGCGCCCGGTGCTTGAAACGTGGTGAGAACACTCTTGCTTAGGAGGAACGCGCCGCTCACGCCGTCGGCATCGGTGTATGCACCGACGACGTCGCCCTGGGCATTGCCACCTCCACCGAAGGTAAATACAGCGCCGGGGACATCAATGGTGGTGAACGTCCCTTGGGCGAACACGTACCCATGAGTGTTTCCAGCACCATCCGTGTAGGCACCAACCACTTCACCCGTGATGCTAACGGTGCTCGCACTGCTGCTGATTGCCCCGGGTGGGTCGAAGCTCCTGAAGGCTCCTTCTCTGGACGCCACAAAACTGTGGGTGATCGTGTTGCAGAGAGGCGCGTCACAGGATTCTCCCGACATTTCGCCCAAGGGGCTGATACCAGTGAGGATGGTGCCCGCCGCTCCTGGGAAGTTCACCGTTGTGTATTCGCCCCCTTTCAGAACGAAACCACGGCTGGTTCCCCCTGAATCGAGGTAGCCGCCCACAATAACTCCCTCCACATTGATGAAGTTGGGGGTCGTAAATGCGGAACCAGGAGGATCGAACGACGTGAATTTGCCTCCCTCCGTCAGTTTGAAACCGTGAGTGAAACCAGACGTGTCGGTGTAATCACCGACGCTTGTACCTTCCGGGTTTGGGCCGCCGGTTAGAATGGTGGTAACCCCGCCCGGAAATTGAACGGTGGTAAAGTCTTGTGCGTACGCGGTTGACGATGCGAGCGTAGCGCCGATTGTGCAAATGGCTGAGAAGCGAATTACGTCGAGCATGTGAAGCTCCTTTTTGACGGTCGCGAACGCTGGCCGGCGTGCAGGCCTGTGCGACGTTCGCTAAGGACCTGGAAAGGCTGTAACTTGAAACTTCGAATCGTCCGGTGCTCCGGCGAGCGTGGCACGATGTTGCGACGCTCTCGCAACGCCTCTCCTTTCTTTGTTTACCCCGAAGGGAATGGTTGCACGGCTCAACCAACGAATGATGTCGAACATGCCGCCAGTGAGTGCACGGAAGGCGGGCGGATTTCGCTGCCGACTTTCCGGCTCGCTGTCGAGCAAAGCCGGGCTTCGAACAGGGCGAAACACCGCCATGGCGACGAAAGTACCGGTTAGCCGCAAGTGCACAGCGTCGGGAGGCATGGCATTTTTAGACTTGCCTCACCGTACGTTGGGTTTGGTCCACCGCCTAGGGCCACTTCATGTCCAGGCGATTGGACCAATAAAAATGAGCGGCGGTGGTCAAAACGGCCCTCTTCTTCTCGAGGGTAGCCCAGGGGTTCCCGGGTTCGCTCGTGCCACCGCCCAGAGACGAAATTTGCGCGCCTGGGTGAGCAAAGCGGGCGTCGAAGTCCTCTCGCCGCATGCGGATTTGCCCGCTCGCTCGTACACACCAATCTCGCCCCAGTCGCATCAGCCGTAGAGTGGCGCAGTGCGAACTCTCACCCTTCAAGCAGCTCCCCAGATGCAGAGGAGGGCTCCGCGGCAAGGCAAGGAGCTGCAGTTCCGCGTTCGGCGGGTCCGTTACTTTGCATCCAGGAGCGTTCATGGCGTCCATAGGCTGGCGGCGCACACGGACGTCACGGACGACTCTCGCCCTTCTTCGGCGCCGAAGGGCAGTGGTCGCGATGAGTAGTGTTTCTACGCGACTGTCCGAGCGCGATGCCGAGGTGGCTCTCGGCAGACGCGAAGTTGCTGCGGAGACAATAGATAGACTTCGTTGATGCCCTCGAAGTTGCAGAACTCCAGCGTTGCAGAACTCCAGCAACGCCTCCCGGATCGCCTAGTGGTCTCCAGAACTTTGGGCTTTCCCAGACCCAGAGCCCATGAACGAGGCCAGGTCGGCTTTTGCGGGCGCCGAGAGAGCGCACGCCGTGAGACGACCTACTAAAATTTTCCAAACGACCCCAATACGTGATGGCATTCGTGCAACTCGAATTATTCTGAGCGTCATCGTTAAAGGCGTCTGCGAAAGCGAGTCGCCCCGAGGACTCGCACCGGTGAGGCTTCGGCATGGCACAACGCCCGCTGGACTGTGCCAGGCATGGCACGCTCGGGGGCTTCGCCGTAAGCGATCGATCGCGGACGTGGCCGGCCTTATCAGACGGCCAGCGGGGTCCAGCGGTGCGGTAGCAGCTCGTCGATTTTCTCTGGGGCGTGGTTTGTACCCGGAGTAGGACGTCCGCGAGGTAGGCCTCCGGGTTGACGCTGTTGGCCTCGCACCTGGCGATGAGCGAGTACAAGCCCGCGACGTTGGCGCCGGCCTCGTCGTTGCCGACAAAGAGGTAATTCTTTCGACCGAGAGCCGCCGTTCGCAGTGCGCTTTCGCTGGCGTTGTTGTCGAGCGGGAGCGAGGCATCCTCGAGGAAGCGCCCGAGCGCCTCCCACTGGCCACGGATGTACCGGATGGCCTCGCCGAGCGGGGACTTCGGAGGGTGCAGGGTCGAGTGTTGTTGGAGCCAGTCCCGGATTTGCTCGAGGAGTGGCGCACTGACTGCACGGTGGCGCTGGAGGTGCTCAGCGGTGCCGAGGAGCTTTGCGTCCGCCACCTCGTGCTCGACGCGGTAGAGCGCGAGGATGAGGTCCAGCATCCCCTGGGCCTCAGGAGCTGTTGGGAGGGCGTCAAAAAAGCGTCTTCGGGCGTGGGCCCAGCATCCGACGCGGACGCGGCCGTTGGGGACGACGACGACGTTGTAGCCCGTGTACCCATCGACGAGGAGGTAGCCGCACGTGCCCTTGAGCACCTCGGCCGGAGTGTCTCCGCTGCGGGTGGGGCTGAAGCGGTACGCGATGAGGTTGGTTGTACGAAACGTCCAGAGGTAGCCCCGGCGTGTCTTCCCCTCGGCTTGCACGCGCATCGGCGTCTCGTCAGCAAGGACGAGGTGACTCTCACGGACGAGATGGAGAATTCGCTCGAAGAGGGGATGCAGGACCTCGGCCGAGGTGTGAAAGAGGTCGCCCATGGTAGTGCGCGCCACGGGGATGCCGACGCGGTGGAGCGCTTTCGCCTGGCGGTACAGCGGGATGCTGTCCGCGCACTTCGCTGTCACAAGATGGGCGAGGCAGCCGGAGCCGTACTGGCACTTGTCCACCACTCTCGCCGGCGCGTCCGCCACCATCACACCCTCACCGCACCGGCAGGCCAGCGTCTCCTGCACGTGCACCTGCTTCTCGAAGCGGGCCGGGATGTACTCGTAGATGACGGTGCGCTTGCCCTCGCCGAGCGGGCGCAGCTCTGCGCTGCCGCACTTCGGACACTTCCGCCGCTCTGGCGGTACCGAGTGATGCACTTCGCGCTCTGGGAGTTCCGCCTTCTCGGCGCGAGCGGCGCGGCGACGCGCCTGGACGGCCTCCGGGTCTAGCGGGCGCTCGGAGCGGAGCTCTTCGGCGACGGGCGGCATCTTCTCGCTCCGCTTGCCGAAGACGTGCCGCTGGAGCGCCGCGAGCTGCGCTTCGAGTTGGGCGAGCTTCTCGGACTGGTCGGCCTTGACGTGAGCAAGCTCCTCCCCGAGGCGCTCGGCCTCGTCCCGCCACGCACACTCGTGGTCCTCGGAGCCTGGTACCACCGGCCAGTAGAGATCACACTTTCACTCGTTTGGGGAGCTGGGTGCGGGGGGACCCACTGTTTGGGCCGGCGGACGCGGGAGAGGTCGATGCCGTCGAGGAGCATGGCGAGCTGGCTGCTCTGGAGCCGCGCACCCAGAGCGTCCTCACGAAACTCCGGCAGGCGGAAGCGTCCCTGCTCGAGCCGCTTGTAGAAAAGGACGAAGCCCCCGTTGTCCCAGGTGAGTACCTTCGTCCTGTCCCCCTTCCGGCTGATGAAGACGAAGAGATCCCCGGCGTACAAGTCTTCCTTCCACTGGTTGCGGATGACGGCGGCGAGTCCGTCGATTGAGTTACGCATGTCCACCCGCTGGGCGGCGAGCAGGATGCGGACGGAGCGCGGGATAAGCAGCACGTCGGGCCTGGGTCTACCGCAGTGCGCGCGCCAGTAGCGCCACGTACCTCGGGTCGGTGCCGACCGTGAAGCGAATGGTGGGGCCACCCTCCAGCGCGACTTCGACAGCGCCACCGAGCCGCGCCTTCGGCGCGGGCGAGGCTACCACCTGCACGGGCAGAAACGCGGCCCTCGAGTTGGAGTCCAAAGCGGACTTACGTTTGGACTGCTTGTAGAGCCAAAACTGGAAGGTCCCGAGGGCCAAGTCATGTTTGGCTACAAACTCTTTCTGTGTCAGGCCGCTCTGCTTGTACTCCGCCAGCAGCATCTCCCACTCCGCGGGACCAGGTCGTCGGGGCATGACCACCGACTCTGCCCGTCGCCGCCTACCACTCAAGGCGTCCGTTGTCGGCCGGTTACGCTTCGCCGAATGGCTCTGGCGCAGCGACCGGAGATGTCGCGTTAGCGCGGCGCGAAGAGCGCATTCAGGTCGGCGTAGCCGAGCGAGCGCTCCATCAGCGGCGCGGAGGTCCCGGTCGCCAGGAAGTTGGTGGCGAGCGAGGCAATCTGGCCGTACACCACCTGGCAGATGGAGGACCCAGCGCTGAGCCGCCGAACGCCGAGGCTGGCGAGCTCAGGGCCGGCCGGCAGCCCCCCCCAGGCCAGCACGTTGAGGGGGAGTTGCTGGCCGGTGGCGATGGCGCGGATTTCGGTAGCATCGCTCACCCCCGGGACGAAGAGGCCGTCGGCACCGGCCGCCCGGTACCGCTCGGCGCGAGCCAGCGTCTCCGAGACCCTGCGGTCGGCCGCCACCAGCCCGCGTAGGTAGACGTCTGACCGCGCATTGACGAACAGGTCTATCCCGAGCCGGGCGGCGCTGCGCTTGGCCGCCTCGATCTTGGCGCACAGGAGGTCCGGTGGCGCCGTCCCGTCCTCGAGGTTGATGCCCACCGTGCCCGCGTCGACCACCTGGGCGACGACCTCTCCCACGGCCGCTGGATCGCTCGAGTACCCGCCCTCGATGTCGACCGACAGCGGGATCCGCACTACGCGGGCGATTGCCGAGGCGGTCGCCACCAGGAGAGGGACCGGTAGGCGATCCCCGTCCGGGTACCCGTGGGACCAGACCACCGCGGCGCTGCTGGTGGCAATGGCCCGGGCTCCGAGGCTCTCGATCATCCGGGCGCTGCCCGCGTCCCAGGCGTTGGGGAGAATGAGCAAGCCGGAGTCGTGGAGGCGGCGAAAGTGGCGTGCAACTTCGGTGGCAGATTCGGTCATCGAACGTCCTTTGCAGTCCGGAGCTTCCCGGCATCCGTTGCCCACAGGTGCTGTGCCGCATACGCCCGCCATGGACGCCACGGCTCTGCGCGACGGAGCAGCTCGGTCGGCGTCGCTGGAGCGTACGCGCGGGTGGCGGCGCCGCGCAGCAACCCGAGGTCGCTGGCGGGAAAGGCGTCCGGCTCGCGCAGGGCCCGCAGGGCGATGTACTGGGCGGTCCATTCGCCCACACCGCGGATGGATCGCAGCCGGCGGATGGCCTCCTCGATTGTCCCCAACGGCTGAAAGAGGTGAGGGTCGGCGATGGCTGCCTCGGCCAATGCGCGGAGCGCCGCCCGCCGTACCGCCGGCATCCCCAACGCTCCCAGGTCCGCCGCGGCGACCTGCCGGGCGGTGGGGAAGGCGTGGGTGAGCGCGGAGGGCCACGCCTGATTAGCGGGCAGGCGCGGCCCGCACAGCATCACCAGCCGCCCGGCGAGTCGGCGGGCCGCGACGAGCGAAATCTGCTGGCCGAGGACCGCCCGCACGGCCAGTTCGAATCCCTCCCAGCCGCCCGGCGCACGAAGGCCGGGTCGTCGCGCGACCAGGGGGGCGAGGAAGGGGTCCTGCGAGAGGTGGGCACCGATGGTGCGGATGTCCGCACTGACGTCGAACAGGCGCCGCACGGAATCGAGAATGACGGGCAGGGCCCGAACGCTGGGAAAGCGGATGGTCGCGGCGAGACCGCTGCGAGCCGGCTGGTGCCGGACCTCGACAGTGCCGAGCAGGCCCGCATGGGCAAGCGTCCGTCGGTAGACGCCCTCCTCCACCTGCTCGACACCGGTGATGGCTCGCGCCTCGAGGTGGGCCAGCATCGCCGCCCAGTCGTAGGGCGGCCGGTAGCACAGCCGCAATGTCACGCCGGCCTCCCCTTCCGCCGGGAGCCCGCCGGCGGACCGCGGGGCGCGCCGCAGCGCGCTGGGCGGGCGGCGGAAGAGTCGACGGAAGGTTTCGTCAAACCGCCTGACGCTACCGAACCCTGCTGCCAGCGCCACCTCGGTCATCGGCAGCCGGGTGTCGTGCAGCAGCTGCTTGGCGAACAGCACCCGCCGGGTCTGGGCGACGGCGATAGGAGAAGCGCCGAGGTGTTGCTCGAACAGACGCCGCAGCTGCCGGCCGCCGAGCCCCACCCGCTCGGCGAGCGCCTCGACACCGGCCTCGCCTCCGTCAAGAGCCCCGTCGGCGATGAGCGTCAGGGCTCGCGAGACGCTGGTCGACGAGCCACGCCACGCGCCGAATTCGGGGGCGAGCTCCGGGCGGCAGCGCAGACACGGACGGAATCCTGCCTCCTGCGCCGCGGCCGCCGAGGCGAAGAAGCGGCAGTTCGCCTCGCGCGCGGTGCGGGCAGGACAGATTGGCCGGCAGTAGATGCCGGTCGACGTCACCCCCACGAAGAGCCGGCCATCGAAGCGGGCATCTCGCGTCTGCAGAGCCCTGTGGCAGGCCTGGCGGTCGAGCAAATCCATCGTTGCCAGACTCCCATACCGGAAGGCGAGGCGCTCGCGGTTTTCGGATGTCGACACCGGGCCTCACCGCCGCTGGGACACGGGGGGCAAGGCCAGTGAACCTGCTGCGTAGCCACAACAGCCTGCCCCGGGGACTAGCAGGAGCCCCCGCTGACCCGTGTTGGACGCGTTTCCCGCATAGGGGAAACACCCCGCCTGACGTTCCTCAGTGCAAATGCAGGCTCTGCGACAAGCTTAACAGATTCTGGGGCTGGACACGGATGATGCCGCTGCGAGGGCTATCGAGATCCGCGATGAGATAGAACGCCACGGACACGACTAGCGGCAGCACCAGCATTAAGTAGGCTTTCGCTCGACTAGGTCTCGCGCCGTAGCCGACAAGCAAGTTGCAACAGATGGCGATCGCAGCCATCAGTGCCCATGCCGCTGGTGGAATCGTGTTCCACCACGCAGCCTGCGTGTACCCCTGGGAGTTCAACACATCGTTCATACCCGAGATGGCAAGAGCCAGGACCGGCGTTGGCTGCGTCGCTGCGGGAACCCGGACCGCTGACCAGAGCTCATTCTGCAATTGAGCCGTGTCTGCATTGACCTGCTGAAGCTGCTCTCCATTCCGAGTCGTGTAGAACAAGATGCGTTGACCGAGGTACTGCCTCAGCAGCGCACGAACCTTCGCCGCATCATCGGAAGGCAACAGGTCAGCCCGGACGTATTCTGTGCCGATCGCGTTGGCCTCCGCTTCCTCGTAGTTCTTTCGCTGATCGTACCGGGTGATGGCCATCGAAAAACTAAAGCCAATGAGCAGGGCTAGTAGGGTCAGCGTGGCATTTACGATGATGCCAAAATCCTCACGCGACCCAGCGTCCAGGTGATCGCTTGTTTTGAGAACGGAGCCACCGATGAGTTCGGACAGCCAGAGCGCTCCGAAGGCGAGCGCGAGCACAAGCCATGGGCTTTGCATCAGA
>JBKQSS010000044.1:0-29262 GCA_052143535.1 Myxococcaceae bacterium
GCCACCATTTCGAGCAACGCGGGCATCTCGCCTGGGGGAGAGGTCAACGCCCTCTCGCTCGTGACGGCGCTGGCTGAAGACATCGGGGCCGACGGCGTCTTCGATGGGCTGGGGACGGGCGGTCGACGGCTCGTGCTCCCAGCCGGTGCCTCGGTGAGAGCGACCGGGCTGACGGCCACACCTCTCGACGGGTCGACCGTCCGAGTCGGCCTTGCCTCCGCCATCGCCAATTTCGTGGTGTCGAGCAGCAACACGAGCAGCGTCACTATCCCCGACACTACGGGCCTCACTGGCGCCCTCAGTTCGGACTCGGACCCCTACCTCTTCAACTCACCGGGGACTCCACTCAACGTGACACCACCGACGCTCACCGTGGTCTCTGCTCCGCCAGCGTATACGAACCAGAATACTGTCAGCTTCTCGGTCGCTGCAGATGTCGGGCCGAACTCCACTGGAGTGAAGGCGGTCATCACAGTTGCCGGAGATGGCACAATTCTGAATGGGGTTAACACCAGCGGCGACCTTTGGACTTTTTCCAATGTTCCGACGGGGGGCACCAACCCTTACTTCGACGTTTGGGGCGTCGACGACGCAAATAACTCAGGAGAACAGTTCCCGGTTGGCCTTTACCATCTACGGTTGCCGTGCCTTTTGGACCAAACAGCGCCAACCATCCTTCAGGACTTCAGCGTGCCGAGTTACGTCGACGAGCGTGAGATGCAGCTCGTAAGCAATGCCGTTCCGGCGCAATTCACCTGGCCAGCAAGTCTAGCAACTGCGGTTGGGCCAGGCCCAGATGCGGCCATCTGGAAGTCGTCGGTGACGCTCTCCTGGGGCGTTGCCCAGCCAACGGGGGCCAGTCTCGAAAACGGGAATCCCACTAATGTTCCGTACATCCAGGTCGGCATTCCGTTTGACGCAACCACCGACGCACCCATCACGTCCGTCACCTACAGCATCAATGTAGACGGAGGACCGAGCTCGAGTGGGCCGTTAATCCTGGCGGAGAAAATGCCTCTTGGGACGGTGTTCTTCTATTTGCCAATCGCTGTGGAGACGGTTCCCAGCCTTGCTTACTCCTCTACAAGCCCCATCACCTTTACTGTTTCGGTCACCGCAACCGACGGAGCAGGTAACACGGTGACTCAGTCCCTCGGGTCGCCAAGTACAAACGCTGGAGCCACCTTCCTCTTTCACATCATCGGCCCTCCGCTCTACATCCAGCAGGACACAAACTACCCATCCGAGGGCGATGCGAAATCCGTCTACCCGTTTGCACTGGCTAATGGCACCTACCCAAACAAATTCATTGGGGACAATGGTGGGGAAATCGCTCGTCAGATGAGGTTTATTGTCTACAACCCCTACTCCGTCGACATCCCGTTCAGCACGGCCTTCCCGAGCTACGGGGCAACCGGAGCCGAGGAGTGGGACGACTCGGTTTGGACGGCTGGCAGCATCGTCTGGGACGTGACGTCGGTTTGTTCGACGGGACCGCCCTGCAACTACCTCGGGCCGCAGCCCCAGCCTTTTGTCACCAGCGTAGGAAGCACGAGCTACGCGTGCGAGGCAGCAAGCACTCCAAAAACCCAAAACAACCCGGCCGCAACGGTGTTCAGCACGAACACCGGAGAAACGTCAGCCTGGCAGCTTGGCACAGAGGATTTGCCCCCGCGCGGCTACGGGAACCGAACCATTGTCCCTGCGGCGCAGGCTGGGGACGCGGGAGCCATCGTCATTTACGTGGGGCGCCCCTGGAGCTCCTTTGGCCTTCCGCCTTACATCTTCAGCACCTATTCCAACCCGGATGGCGTCTCGCGCTTCTATCGTTTTCTGCAAGACCTCTGGCAACGCGGCGCAAGCGAGGGCGCAATTGCTTGTGACTGCATCCCCCATCCGCCCGGGCCACCCGTTTGCGCGGAGGGAATGCTCTACCAGTACCCGCAGCTTCGGTGGACAAACGTCTTGACTGCCGCGAGCGAATCCTTTTCGGCCAGCTGGGCCTACGAAAGCTACGCTGGCCTGACGCCGACGTCGGACCTCGGCGACGGGACGGCGAGGTCCATCACCGTTGCCGGAACTGCGACCTACTGAGCCGACGTGCCTCCCTTTGCTTTGTCCGCTTCCTGGAACGCCTTTCCCCTACTGCCCCGAGTGGGCGGCCTCCAAGTCGCTCTCGCGCGCCGGCAAGGGACTTGCAGCCGAGTCGCCTGCCTAGCTGTGGTGGCGACACTTTGCAGTGCGGCGCCAGCGCGTGCCGACCGTGGAGCGCTTAGCCTCGACGTGGGTGCTGGTGCAGCGGGGCTCGACCTCGCAGCTCCGTACACGCTTGGCGAGGGCACGACGGTGGGAGTCGGCTTCGAGGCCATGGTTGGGCTGCGCTATGCCGTCATCAACGAGCTCGAATTCACCGTGGCGGCATACTTCGAGCCGAGCGTCGGCTACACCCACGACGACGTGACAGTCGTCACCTCCAGCGGCGACTTCCCAGGGACAGTGACCAACTCGCTCCACCTTTTCGGTGTGGTGGGTGGCGTCCGTTACGTCAACGGCTCCGTCTGGAAGCTGGTGGCCGGCCTCGAAGTCGGCTGGTGTCATCGCGCTTACACCGGGCTTCAATTCAACGGAATGACGAGCTTTGCCCTGCCCAACTTTCCCACGGACAACCTCGTGCTTCAGCCCCTCCTCGGCGTGGAGTGGGCCTTCGCCGACCACTGGAGCGCCTCCTTGCTACCCCGCTTCACCATCCTGGTTGGTCCCGACCCGACGCTCGGCGCGTCGGTGCTGCTGACAATCTCCTACTCTTGGTTTCTGTAGATGACCGCCCTGAAGGGGCATGAAACGCGGACGGTGCCCTTGCTTCGCGATGCGCGTCTTCAAACAGCGTTTGCGCTTGCCTGCTCCATCTCCTTCGCCGCCGGCGGCGCACCACTCGCCTCGAAGGGACCCCTCGCGGCAGTGTGCCGTTCGCACGCCTACGAAGGCGAGATTCGAGCGGCAGTGCTGGACGTAGCAGCGGTTTGGCCCCTTCCCGTTTCCTTCATCAAGGCCGTCATCCTCCGGGAGAGCGGCTTCCGCCCATCAGCTGTCTCCGCCTCAGGCGCGGTGGGCTTGATGCAAGTATTGCCGTCCAATGCGAGGCGTCTGGGCTTCGCGCCCGAAGCGCTCTGGAGTCCCGCGAGCAACGTTCTGGCCGGAACACGCCTGCTGGCCGTTCTCCTCAAGCACTACGGGGGCGACGTCATCTCGGCCCTCGTCGCCTACAACGCAAGTCCGCGACGGAAGTTTGCGCCGCTTCCTCAGAACGCGCAGACACCGGCATACGTCCGCTCGGTGCTGCACGCCTGGGCGGCGTTTGAACGGTGCGAGGGCACGTGACGCAGAGCGCCTGACGGACCTGCGAGGCAGGCTGCTGGCGACAAATGCGCCGCCATGCAGCTGGCCGGCGCGCTAAGAGGAACCTCCCCAGGGGTCTTCATGACGGCTCGTCGTGCCGTTCTCATTCTCGTCGTCCTCCTCCTCAGCGCGCTGGGCGCCTGGTGGTGGGTGCACCGCGGGCGCGGGCCCGTCTCCTTCCCAGGCTATCTCGAGGCGGACTACGTGAAGGTGGGACCGGTCCAGGGTGGACTTTTGACGGAACTCGCTGTGTCCCGGGGGCAAACCGTTGATGCGGGTGCGCTGCTCTTTACTCAGGACGACACTGGCGACCGGGCGGCCTGTGCCGAGGCCACCGAACGTCTTCGGCAGAACGAGGCTCAGCTCGCCAACCTACAAGGCCGAGCTCGGGCAACGGACATCGCCGCGGCCGAGGCTGCGGTTGTCGAGGCACAGGCCGCCGCTGACTTCGCGCGCGACGACCTCCGGCGTGGCCAGGAGCTGGCTCCGCAAAACGCCATCTCACCCCAACGGCTGGAAGAGTTGCGCTCGGCGAGCACGCAGGCCCGAGCGCGGCTGGCGAGCGCCAATGCGAAGCTGGCCACGCTGCGAAACTCGGTCGGCCGAAGCGCAGAGATTGTCGCTCAAGACGCCGCTGTCGAACAGGCCCGAGCGGCCCTGGCCAGCGCCCAATGGCGATTGTCCCAGCGCCGCGTGGCTGCACCCCTCGCCGCGCTTGTCGCCGACACCCTCTTTCGCCCCGGCGAACAGGTGAATGCCGGGATGCCCGTGGTGTCTTTGCTTCCGCCGCAAGACCTCTTTGTCCGTTTTTTCGTGCCCGAACCACAGCTTCCTTCCCTTCGCCTCGGAGCGAGCGTGCGGGTCAGCTGTGACGGCTGCCCTTCAAACCTCACTGCTGCGGTGAGCTTCATCGCGCCGCAGCCTGAATACACGCCGCCAGTCATCTACAGCGAGCAAATCCGAGCCAAACTCGTCTTCCTGGTGGAGGCACGGCCCGCCCCAAACACCGCCTTGACGGTGCTCAAGCCGGGACAGCCGGTCGACGTTCGCGTGCTGCCGTGAGCGACGCGGTCATCGACGTGAGGGGATTGCGGAAGTCCTTCGGTGCGCGCCTGGTCGTCGATGGGTTGAGCCTGCGGGTCGACCAAGGCGAAATCTGCGGCTTCCTCGGCGCCAATGGCAGCGGCAAGACGACGACCATTCGCATGCTGTGCGGGCTGCTACGCCCGGATGCTGGGGAAGGCACGTGTCTCGGCCTGGACATACTCCGAGAGTCGCCACGCATCCGCCGCCAGGTGGGTTACATGACCCAGCGTTTCTCCTTCTACGAGGACCTCACGGTGGTTGAGAACCTCGACTTCGTGGGACGGCTGTACGAGCTTGACGACCGAGCGCGCCACATTGAGGCCATCCTCGACCGGATGGAGCTCCGCGACCGTGCAAACCAGCTGGTCGGCGAGCTCTCAGGAGGTTGGCAGCAGCGCCTAGCACTCGCCGCGTGCATCCTTCACCAGCCGCGGCTTCTCCTCCTCGACGAACCCACCGCCGGAGTCGACCCCAAAGCGCGGCGCGACTTCTGGGACCTCATCCAGCAACTGGCAGCCGAAGGCCTCACCGTGCTGGTTGCGACGCACTACATGGACGAAGCCGAGCGCTGCACACGCATCGTCTACCTCGCCGGCGGCCGGCTGATGGTGGAGGGCACCGCAGAGGAAGTGACGCGGGCCTCTGGACTGTGGACCTGGACGGCTACAGGAGACGGCGTCACAACCGCCGCTCAGAGGCTGCGCGGGGCGCCGGGCGTAGCGTTGGTCGCCCTCTTCGGCCACGCCCTGCACGTGAGCGGCACCGACCGAGCCGGCCTAGAGCGCGCCCTCGCACCATTGCGGGACGAGCCAGACCTGCACTGGGAGCAGACGTCGCCCTCGCTCGAGGATGTCTTCATTCACCTGCTTTCTGAGAAGAGCGCTTCCCAGTGAATTTTTCCTTCCAGCGCTTCCTGGCCATGCTCCGAAAGGAGTTCCTGCAAATGCGTCGCGACCGCTTCACGGTCGCGTTGATTGTCGGAATGCCCCTCGTCCAACTGCTGCTCTTCGGTTTCGCCATCAACACCGACCCCAAGCACCTACCGTCAGCGCTGGTGACTGGCGACCAGTCTCGCTACGAACGAACACTGGTCACCGCCCTGACGAACTCCGGGTACTTCGACTTTCGGCCCTTGCCCCTCTCGCAACAGGAGGCCGCACGAGGACTGGCGCTGGGGAAACTCCAATTTGTCCTGAATGTCCCGGTCGACTTCGCCCGCTCAGTGGACCGGGGTGAACGACCGTTGCTACTGCTTGAGGCGGATGCCACGGACCCCACCGCCATTGGTAACGCGCTGTCGGCCGTCGCCGAGCTCGCTCCGACGGTGCTCGAGAGAGACCTGCCGGGCGTTCTTCGTGCCAGCCCGTCACCACCGCCGCCGTTCGGGGTACGGCTTCACAAGAAATACAACCCCGAGGGTCTTACCGCTTACAACATCGTTCCCGGGCTCATTGGCACCATCCTCACCTTCACCATGGTGGTCATCACCGCGCTGGCCGTCACCCGGGAACGGGAACGCGGCACCATGGAGAACCTGCTCGCAATGCCAGTGACGCCGCTTGAGGTGATGCTCGGGAAAATCGTCCCCTACATTTTCCTCGGCTACATACAGATTGCCATCATCCTCAGCGTCGCGGTGGCCGTCTTTGGGGTGCCGGTGCGGGGCTCGGTGCCGCTGTTGCTGGTGGGCCTCGGCTTCTTCATCGCCGCCAACCTTTCCGTGGGCTTCACCTTCTCCACCCTCGCCAGAAACCAGCTTCAGGCAATGCAGCTCGCCGTCTTTTTCCTGCTCCCCTCCATTCTCCTTTCAGGTTTCATGTTCCCCTTTCAGGGCATGCCGCTCTGGGCACAGGCGCTTGGAGAAGTCCTTCCGCTTACCCACATGCTCCGGCTGACGCGCGGCTTACTCCTCAAGGGCAACGACGTGGTCGCCTTGCTGCACCACGTCTGGCCGCTCATCCTCTTCAGCGCCGTCGTCGGGACAGTCGCTATTCGAAACTACCGGACGACCCTCGACTGACTCAGTGGCTGTCTAGTTACACTCGCTCTCGGCCACCATGGTGCAGGTACCAGGGTTCGTGATGCAGCCCGGCTCGGTCGTTGGCTCAGCGCCGCAGCACGCCGTGTACGCGGCTGAGGTCGGACAGCTCCAAGCGCCCATGTTGCCGTTGTAGTCGTAGCAGCAGAGGTAACTATTCGAGCTACTGCCGCACCCTGCCGCCACTACAGTGGTGACGAGCGCAGCGATTCCCAAGGTTCGCATCCGTCATCCCCTCCAGGGGCCGGTAGCTTACTTGGAGAAGTTAACCACGTGGCAAGAGAGGAAACCTTTTCTGGCTGCTGTGTGGACCGGATGACATCACGTTCAGGGTTTACCAACGCTGACGCGGACTAAGGCCAGCTCCAAGCCGAAAAGGCCATTCCCATTCGGACGGGAATAGGTCACGTAGAGAACCTGGCCGCCCTCCTCGGCGAGCTCCGCATGTGCCTGGGCGTCGTAACTGGTGCCTCCCAAGCCCCGTCTGTCGGCGGTCAAAAGACGGGTCGGGTCCGACCACGGGCCAACGAGTTGCGGCGCCGTGCGAATGAGGACGTCGTTCGACAGCACCGCCGAGTAAATGGCAATCCACTGGCCAAGGTAAGCGTTGTACGCCACCGAGACGATGGACGAGGCGTCGAAAACGGGCCGGGCGGCGCTGAGCGAGGTCGACCACGCGGTGCCGTCCCAGTAGCGCCACGCCGACCGGTCGAAGACGGCCTCGAGTGCTACCTCGGCGAGTAGGCAATGGAACGTCAGGCCATCCTGGACACAGCCAAAGGCAAACAGCTCGTCACCCTCGACAGCAGTAGCCGTCCCAAAGCCCGGCTCGTCCTGACCAAACAGCAGTGTCGGATGCGTCGCGCCCGGAGAAACAATAGGCCTTTCGACCGCTGCGGAAATACCGTCCCAGACGGCGAAAGACTGCCCGACGCCGTAGAAGTTGAAGCTCCCCGGCGCGGCCCACACTAATGAGTAGGGAACCAGAGCGCGGCTTCTCGCCGCGTCGAAGACCGGGGCAGCTGGCCACGCGGCAAACCGCGCTCCACACGGTGCTTCTTGGCAAGGGGACCCCGCGTGCGCGGCGATAAAGGTGGCCTCGTCGCCCGTGGGAGGCAAGAAATAGACGGGAGCCCCCGCGGAGTCCGCCGGGGTGGTCAGCGTCACTCCGCCGCCGGCGCTGAGGTTGCTCGTGAGGGCGAAGGAGTTGTTGTGCCACGTCTCGCCCGCCTCGTCCGGTACGCTGCTCACCGTGTCGCCGAAAACCCACACCGAGCGTCCCCAGAGAAGAGCGCTCCCTGCGCCGTCACGGCCGACGATGAGGCTCGACTGCGAGACGATGCCTAATTCCTGAGCCTCCAGAACACGGACTGCGGGAGGGTTGCCGCAGCCTTGGGCGACGAGACACAGGGCCGCGGCGAAGGCGGGGTACTGGACTCTAGAACTGGGCAAGGGCCCCCTCTGCCTGCTTCGAATACAACTCGATGACGCCATTTTCGGGCCCCCCCCCCTTTCGCGGCTCGCTGCCTCTCGAAGCTGGGGCCGTCGGAAGCGCCGCTCGGCCTTTTCAGTTTTGTTTGAGCCCGGCGCAGGGAGTCGACCATCGCTGGGCGTTTGGCCGGTTGGACAAACCATGCCGCACGAGGTTCCGCCGGGATTCACATCGGCATCGCCAGGCCTGAGGCCCTTCGGTAGCGCACCACGCCCCCACAAGTGCTCGGCTTTTGTCGTCCAGTCAAGCGTCGGGACGCCTCTCAGGGAGCTTTCCACGCCCGCATGAAACCCCCACTCAGCACGTAGCGCGGAAACGTCACCCACTGCTCGACGAAGAAGCGTGCCAGGAGGTCGAATGGGCCCCGAAAGGGCCTCGGTCGCACGACCTCACTCCTGTGCCCGCGGCCCTGGGCCGCGAAAGCGAGAAGCATGCCGGTCAAGCCGAGTAGCGCGAGCCGCCACCCGAACAGCAGCGCCGCCAGCACGGCGATGGTGCCGACGACGAACACGGGTGCGGTGCCAATGTGTAGAAACAGGTTAAGTCGACTGCGGTGCCCCTCGGGGTAAATCGACCACTGCCAGGCGAGAAGCCCCATTGCGTCTCGATCGTTGTCCATGGCAGCGCCTCTAACACCCTTCCGGCTGTGCCGCCGCGCGGGGAGAACTCCCAATCATCGCGGAGGCCCTGGCGCAACCCCTACCAGTGGACTCACGATGGCCACAACGCTAACCAGCCTCGTTGGCAACCGAAATGGAAGCGCCTTTCCCACCCTCGCCCCAGCGTCATTGGCAGTCCGGGGACTGGACTCGGAGGGGTTCAACGGGACATTTCTGTCAGAGTGAACGCCGCCATCAGCGCTGCGAACCATGACCGAACAGACCTGCTCGTCATCAAGCGCTCCGTCCCTTTCCGTAGCTACAACCCGCGGATCGGAGGCCTGGCAGTCTCCATCTGCTCGCTCTCGTGGAGGAGGAAAATTGGATGTGACGGAAATGCCATCTCTGCGCTGAGGACGCGCCAGGGTTGCGAAAATGCTCGGTCTGGAACGATTGCGTTGAGGCAACTGTGTTTGGCTGACACAAGCCTTGTCGCAAAGGTAGCCCAAATTATCCGCGGATGACTCGCCGCTGTTGCTAACTCTCCGCCTCGTTGAACCCTATGCTCAAGTTCGAAACCGGTGCCGCTGGGCAACTTCTCGGCCACTATGCAAAGCGGCGGCTGCGACTTGGGTGCCGAAACGGAGTGCTCGCAGTGAGTCTCGCACTTGGCCTGGCAGCCTACCCGCAGAACGTGCAAGGCTCGGGCGATGCGAAACGCGGGGCTTCTCTGTTCGCACAACAATGTCAGCTATGCCACGCGCCATCAGGCCAAACTGGGGGAGGCCAGGGCCCAGGTCTACAAGGCGTGCTTGGGCGTCGCGCGGGCTCGGGCCCCTTCTCATATTCCCGTGCCCTGAGCCGGGGCGACTTCGTCTGGGACCCGGCGTTACTCGACAGCTTCCTGGCAGGACCGAGCCGCCTCGTTCCCGGTACCTCAATGTCGCTGCACGTCGACGCGGCGGCGGACCGGCGGGATCTGATTGCTTATCTGGCAACGCTTCGGGGCGGCGCCGATGAGAAGCTGCCCAATATTTCGCCAGTCAGCCCGCCTGAGCCTCGTGTAACCGCAGGCCCGAGCGGCGGTTTACTCGCCGGTGCAGCTGCGTTCGGAGACTGGAGCTCCGACGCACCGGGCGTGCGGCGCCACATCCAGGTCTCTGACCTGCCAGCACCGTTCGCCACGCCCTCAGCTGGGAATAGACCTCGCGTCGTCGACCGTCCTCCAGGCGTCACGCCGTCTGCGCCACCCGGGTTTCGCGTAACGCTCTTCGCCTCAGGTCTCGAAAACCCGCGTCTCATCCGGGTCGCACCCAACGGTGACCTTTTCGTCGCCGAGTCGGCCTCGGGCCGGATTCGCGTCTTTCGCGCACCCAACGGGGCAACCCAGGCAGCACAAAACGAGGTGTATGCAGCGGGCCTCGACGGGCCATTTGGGATCGCGTTCTACCCGCCAGGGCCCAGCCCCGAATGGGTCTATGTCGCCAACCACAACAGTGTCCTAAGGTTCCCCTACCGGAGCGGCGATCTTCGCGCTCGCGGCGCGGCGGACACCGTCGTGCCGAGGCTCGCAGGGACGAACGGGGGGCACTCAACCCGCGACATTGTTTTTTCGCCGGATGGGACGCAGATGTTCGTCTCTGTCGGTTCGGAGTCCAACGTGGCCGATGGCATTGGCACACGAGGCACCGAGGCCATTCGAACTTGGGAGGCCGCTCACGGGCTCGGGGCTGCCTGGGGGGATGAGGAGGGCCGCGCCGATGTGCTCGTCTTCACACCAGACGGCAAAAGTGGCCGCACCTTTGCGACGGGGCTCCGGAACTGCGTAGGGATGGCCATACAACCCGCCACGGGGGCGCTTTGGTGCTCCACGAACGAACGCGACGGGCTTGGCGACGACTTGGTGCCCGACTACATCACGCGTGTCCGCGACGGCGCCTTCTTCGGCTGGCCCTGGTATTACCTCGGGAACCATGAGGAGCCGCGCCTCAAGGGTCAGCGTCCGGACTTAGCGGGTCGAGCCACGGTTCCGGATGTCCTGCTCCAGGCACATTCCGCATCGCTCGAGATGACGTTCTACGTTGCTGCGGCATTCCCACCCGCTTTTCGGGGCGCCTTCGCGGCCGAGCACGGTTCTTGGAACCGGGCAAAGCGTACCGGTTACAAAATTATTCGAATCGTGCTCGACCCGAGCGGGGAGCCTACCGGCGAATACGAGGACTTCCTGACCGGGTTCGTCGTTAGCGACTCCGCTGTCTGGGGGCGGCCGGTGGGCGTAGCCGTGGCGCATGACGGCGCCCTGCTCGTTAGCGAGGACGCCAACGGCACCATATGGCGCGTTGCCTATGTCGCGGCAGACGTGCAGGCGTTGAGACCGAATTGAGCTCGGGCCGACAAGCAGGCGCTCTTAAAACCGGGCCGGGCCTGAGGAATTTCGCGAAAGATGCCGAGGAAGGCGTTTCGCGAGCGCCTTACTGACTCGCCTTATCGAGTTTGAACCCGCTGCGGACGCCCGCCTCGAAGGCGAGTGCGGGAAGCAGCCACCGTAGGAAGGGAAAGAGCGTCGCCTCGCGCGTGACCATGTTGCGTAAGGCTGGGTTTTCTCGCCGCACAATTCGAGAGAAGACCTCCGCCACAACGTCGGGGCTTGGTGCCTTTTCCTCAAAAGTCTTCATGGTGCGAAAAAACCGGTCCCGCCAAGGAGAGTACTCGGCCATCGCTGGGGCCTGCGGCTCCGCATAGAATGGCGTCTTGATAGCCCCCGCCTCGACCATCGCCACCTTGATGCCCAGCGGCTTTAGTTCGTAGCGGAGCGTCTCCATGAGGCCTTCGACGGCAAATTTGCTGGCGTTGTAATGACCCCAGAATGGCAGCGGGACGATGCCAGCGAGCGAACTCGTCGTTGCCAGCAGGCCCCTTTGCTGAGCACGCATCGTTGGCAGCACGGCTTTCACCATGCGCACGACACCGAAATAGTTCGTGTCGAATTGCGCTTGCGCCTGTTCGATGGTCACTTCCTCGACCGCCCCGCTTTGCAAGTAACCGGCATTGTTGATGAGCACGTCAATACGGCCGCCGGTCCGCCGCAGGAACGCCTCCACGCAGAGCTTCGCTGACGCGTCGGACCGAACGTCAAGCGTCAGCATCTCAATTCCATCCGGATGTTTTCCGGCGTCCGTGCGGCAAGTGCCGACGACCAAGTGGCCGTCGCTGCTTAAGCGCGACACTATCGCAGCGCCGATTCCTGAAGACGCCCCGGTAACCAGAATCGCCTTCTTCGTCGCCATGGTCGTCCTCGGTTAGCTCGCCTCAATTGCCGCAGAAGACCGACGAAATGCTCTGCTAACTCGACGGTTCCGCCCCTCAAAGTCTAGCCAGCGGGGTAGCGGCGTCGCCAACGAATCGCATCCCTTGCCACTGGCAAACCGAAAGTGTCGAACTGGCAACATCGGTTCAATTCAATGAAGAGCACGGACTAAGCGAGCATCCTCAGCGTACGCTTCTGACGTTCTCAAGTTGCGCCTCCAGCGTCGAGAGAACCAAATTTCGACTGGCCGCGCGGGTCAAACCAACTCGGGCACCATCCGTTACTCTTCGAGCATGACGCCGTCGGGCTCAATGGCGAAGACCTGCCCACAATGATGCTTGCCTAAGCCTCGCACAAGGTGGTCGGCTTGTTTGGTGACACGTTTGCCAACGTCGCCGAAAGTTGAGTGCCACGGCCACCCACCGGACGGTCCTGGCTCCACCGTTCACGGCTGTTGACTGAGGTTCGAGCACTTGAAGATGTGCATTGTTGAAGCGGTCCCATTCTGAATTGCAGGAGGTGTCATGACGCCCGAACTTAGGTACCTCGCGTACACCGCGTTCCTCACGGCTGCGCTGTGGATTCCTTACATTGTCGCTCAGACTGTGACGAATGGGCTTTTGGCGCCTCCGAATTATGTCGATCCCACCCCGCGGCCGGTCCCGTTGTGGGGTCGGCGAGCGGACCGCACCTACCTCAATGCGGTCGAAGCATTCGCGCCCTTTGCAGCGCTCGTGCTTATTGCTCACGTTACCGGCAAAGCAAACGCGATGGTGGTCTTCTGGGCGATGTGTTTTTTCTGGCTACGGCTTACGCATGCCGTGGTGTATCTCTTGGCCATCCCCTACATCAGGACACTGGTCTTCACGTTGGGCTTCGTCTCGGTCGCCGGGATTTTTTGGGAGCTAATCAAGTAGTTACGCGCGGCTTCTATTGGCCGCTGAGGTGGACCTCGTCACGCGCTGCGGTACGCCCCTTTTAGTACCCCAACGGTCCCGAGCCATTGCTCCGAGCGAAAGGTCCCCCACAGACGGTCAACTGGCGTCGCGGGCGCGCCCTTTGCGCTCGAATTGCTTTTCGTAGAGCGCCTTGAGCCTTTGGTACGTGTCCGCGTCTTGCGGTCCTTTGTCGCTGCGAATCCGTGTCACGCGCGCAAACCGGAGCGCGAAACCGGAGCTGTAGGTGGGGCTTTTTTGCACATCGTTGTAGGCAACCTCGACAACGAGTTCTGGCCTCACATGGACCACTCCCGGCTCCTCCGACACTTTGATGGCGAGCAGATCCTCCATGAGCCGAGCGCGCGCGGCATCGGTCAATCCCTTGAAGGTTTTACCAATCATCTGCCAATGGTCTCCGTCGCGAACGCCTAGCCAGTAGTTGCTCAGGACCCCCCGCCGGCGACCGTGCCCCCACTCCGCAGCGAGGAGAACGACGTCGAGGGTGTCTGCTGGTTTAATTTTGAGCCAATTCTGCCCACGCTTTCCGGCCGTATAGGGTGCGTCCAGCCGCTTTGCCATCACGCCCTCGTGGCCCGCGTCCATGGCCGCGCTCAGAAAGGAAGCGAACTCCTCGGTCGACTTCACGACGCGCTGCTCGACGACGAGGTTTGCAGGCACGAGCTCGTCGAGAGTGCCGAAGCGTTCCCGGTAGGGGGAATCCAGCAGCGAAGTCCCGTCCAAATGAAGGATGTCGAAGAGGCGAAGTTGGAGCGGGACGTTCTCGCGATGCGCTTCGATTTTGTGCACCCTGCGGAAGCGTCGCATCAGCTCTTGAAACGGCAGTGGCCTGCCCGTGGCATCTACCGCAAGAAGCTCACCTTCTACGACGAAGGCCCGGGAAGGAATGGTGCGAATGAGCTCGACAATCTCTGGAAGGCTCGCTGTGACGTCGGTGAGCCGGCGGCTGAAGACGCGCACCTCTTCGTCCAGGCGGTGGATCTGCACCCGCGCCCCGTCCATCTTATATTCGACCGCCGTCGTGCCCCCGTGCTTGGCAAGCGCATCCTCGGGACCTTCCGAGACGTCGGCAAGCATTGGCTTCATGGGACAGAGGAGCCGCAAGCGGACGGCGCGAATCGCCTCTGGACCCTCGAAGAGCGCGGTTTCCGCAACACGTCCCACATCTCCGAGGAACATCTGCGCAGCCCTAACTTCCGGCGCTGGCACTCCCGACGCTTCGGCGATGGCATCCAGCATCCCGGCCTCGTTGAGACCAATGCGCATCTCGCCAAGAATGCCACGCACCAGCAGCTCGCGCTCGTCAGAGGTAGTACGGGCAACGAGCTCGGTCAAAAGCGCTCGTCGACGGTCCGTTGCGTCTTCGCCGTAAATTTCCGAGATCGCATGAAGCCGCCTCTGCATTTCAAGCACGGTGAGGGGTTCCGTTGGGGGCGCCATCTCTTCGGCCATTGCCACCGCATTTTGAACGGTGGCGTATCCGACGTTGAGAGCCCGTCCGTCTGACTCGGCGAAGATGCTTCCAGTCAGAAAGAGGACCGCTGGGGCAACCTCTTCGCGCGCGAGCTTCCGCAGGAACTCGGAAACAAGGTGCCCCTTCTCGAGGCGCCCAGAGGTTCGTGCGAGCCGCGTGACAACCGTCGCGAGGTCCAAGAACGGTGTTGGGGTGGTAGCGCTCATCGAGTGAGAGGTACCTCAAGACTCGTTTCGTTGCGCGACGTGGTCGCTGAAACCCCTCCGCGCTCAACGAGCGTCGAGCGGTTGCGGCTTGGCGCCCTTGATGACGAGCCACAGCATGACCGCCAGCTCCCCGAGGGAAGCAGGCTGAGAGTAGGCAAACACCTTCTCCTGGTATTGCGGCATCAGCTCACCCGTAAGACTCAGGACTACGTAGGCCAAGCCACCAACGATGAGCCAGACACCCAGGAATCGCGGCAGGAAACGCGATCGGTACACAAGCACCCCTAAGGGGAAGAGCCATACGCCCCAAAGCATCTCTGCGGCGGTGTTTTGATGGCCATGCAGACGGAGGAACAGCATCGCCAGAGCGTCCCGCTGCGGTTGGTCGAAGGCGGATAAGAACTCGCCTCCGCGAATCACCATGAGAGCACCAGCGTCACTCACAGTATTAACGATGTTGATGGTGGCGGGCATCACGCCCCCAAAGATCACCACCATTACCGCGAGGTTCTGATCGACACCTTTGAACAACCGATAGAAGGCCAGCACCAGGAAGATCAGAATCACGGCGCCCATCAGGTCGCCCACGATGCCGAAGCGAAAAAGCCACTCGTGAGCGGCAATGTTGTTGGCCGTCGCGCTCGCGTTGCCGGACACGAACAGTTTACTAGGAATGTAGATCAGGCGCAGCGGGCCAATGACGATAAGGAGCAGGTACCAGAGTCCGGCCACTCTTCCTGGATTGCGGGTCACGTTCCATTCCTCGTTGAAAGCCCTAGCGTAACGCTCTAGCCGGAGATGCGCCGAAGGCCACAACAGCTTCGCCCATATGGGGAACTGCGGCCCGTCTGGGCGCTCACGGTCGGCTTCGCACCGAACGCCCAAGTGGTTGCCACGATGACCAGCTCCGCGAACGGAGCCGGACTAAGCAGGAAACGCCAGAGGCATTCGGCGATTAGCGCTGCCCGCGTGCCCGCGACAGCACAGCCTCGCTGCGTTCCCAAAGTGCCCGCCCCACGTTCGAGTCGGCGGCCCGCGCGTCCACGTCCTTGGGAGCCATCTTGTGCAAATATATGGCAGTGCGGCCCTCCAGGAGACGGCTGCAGGTAAGATAAAGTACCGGCTCATCGGCAACGAAGGGGTCCTGGAAAAGCAGGTGCATCACCCCTTTGAGAGGTGCGCGCAGAGCCGCTGGTAGCTCGCGTACGATGTTCGTTCGCATCGCCCCTGGGCAGAGCGCGAACACCGCCACTCGCGGAGCGCCCTCGACGGAGAGTCGTCGCGCGAGCTCCCAGGCGAAGGTAGCAAGCATGAGCTTGTAGGTGGCGTACCATGCGAGCACACGCCCGAGAGACCCGTCACGCTGCCAATCGAGCTGGTCGAGTGCGAGGTCATCGCTCCATCGGTGGGCCTCGGACGCGACGAAGACGACACGTGGCAGCTCGCCATGCCGGCGGTCGCGGGGCAGCACACCCTCCTCTAGGAGACGGGTAACGAGCGCAAAGGAGGAGAGGTAGTTCACGACGAACATTTCGTCGAGTCCCTGCGGAGTCGACCGCGCCCCGGTGGGGACGATGGCAGCGTTGAGGATCAGCCGATCGAGATAGATGCCACGGCGGGCGAGGTCGGTTACAACGCGGTCGATCGAGTCGAGATCGGAGAGGTCCAAATGCAACGACTCGATTTGGTCGGGCGGCACGCCGAGAGAGACGGCCCGGCAATGAGCCCGCTCGAGGTCCCGGCAGTCGGCAACGAGCACCCGGGCGCCGCGGCGGGCCAAATCCACCGACGTTGCGAAGCCCAACCCCGAAGCGCCGCCCGTTACAAGCGCAGCCTTTCCGTCGAGGCGCTCGTCGGCAGCAAGTGCCGGTAGCCGACGCCGCACGCGGAAGCGGTCAAACGCCCCCGTTAGGACGGCCGCAACCGGGTGGTTCTTGCTGAGTGCGGCCATAGCCTCGCTGAGTTGAAGAGACAGTGGAGAGCCGCCCGCCCTGTGACTGCTAGTTTGCCTCGAGCCCGTGGTCAATAGGCATGGCGCATTCATGACCCCAAGCCCATCGCTGCTGGCAATCAGCTGGTCAAATCAGGGCGCGTTCACTTTCACCCATTTCGCGCTGCGAGCACGACCCTCACCGCCGCGGCAACGCGCTCCGCTGCGCTGATGGGGATCCAGTGCCCCCCGTCCTCGACAATCTCACGCTCCGCACCGGCGAATGCATCTGCGTAGCGGGCAGGAATGTAGGGGTCCCCTCGTCCCCAGACGACGCGCACTGGGACTCGCGCGATGAGCTCGCTAACCATCGCATCGACACCATCGAAATATGCCGGTGGAACCATTCGACGGAACAGACGAAGCGTGCAGCGCTTCGACTTGGGATCGAGCGCAAACTCACGCGTGATGCGTTCGAGGTCGCGCTCGCCCAACTCTGGGGAGATGCGCGCGAAGGCTCGCCTGAAGATCCGCCCACCGAGCCAACCGAACTGGCACATGAGCGCCGAGGCGACCAGCCTTCCGATGGTACCCGTCCGCGCCCAAATCTTCGCGAGGATGAACCATGGAAACTGTTCGAAGACGACCGTGTTGGTGATGACGAGCCCGCGAATTCGATCCACATGCGTCGCCGCCCAGGGGATACCAATTGCCCCGCCAATATCGTGCACCACAAGCACAAGCGGCTCCCGGACTCCGAGCGCTAGCAGCAGCTGGTCAAGGAAGGCGTTCGTTGCGAGCCGCGAATAGTCGAATGCTTGCGGCGGCTCGTCGCACTCACCGAGTCCCGGTAGGTCCGGTGCGAAGCACGCGCACTGCATGTCGAGCGCCTCCATGGCAAGGCGCCATTCGCCCGCGGAGTCCGGGCTGCCATGCAGGAGGAGTACGGGCGCACCCGCGCCGCTCCGAAGCAATCGCGTCGAGAGTGAGAGGTTGGCAAGTCGGAGCCGCTCCGAGGTGACCATGGCGCCCCTTGGGTTGTGAAGGTCTCCCCTCCTAGGATACATACAGTATGTATGTCAAACCTGAGAAAGGCCCGCACCGAATCGACCCGACGCAACCTCGTGCGCGTTGGCAGAAGCCTCTTTCAGCGCCGCGGGTTCACCGACGTCTCAGCAGAAGAAATCGTTGCCGCGGCGAGCCTGACGCGCGGCGCGCTCTACCATCACTTCAACGGCAAAGAGGGCCTCTTCCGGGCCGTGGTCTCCGACGCAATGTCCGAGGTTTGCCAGCGTGTCGCGGTCGCGGCTGCGTCGGCCCACACACCGTTAGAGGCACTCGAACTAGGTGTGCGGTCGTTCCTTGACGCATGCGCCGAGCAAGAATACCTGCAGGTGCTTCTCATCGATGGCCCCGCCGTACTGGGCTGGCATGACTGGCGCGCGCTCGACCTCGAGCACGCCTTAGGTCTTCTTCGCCGCGGCCTTGAAGCGGCGCTAGCGGCACGGGAAATCGCCGCACCGGACATTGAGACGACAACGCACCTGCTAGCCGGAGCGCTCATCGACGGCGCGATGCTCATCGGGCTTGACCCGGGTAACGCCTCGGTCCGCCGCCGCGTCGAGGTGACCATCTTGCGCTTCGTGCACTGCGTCGCCAATCCTCAGCGCAAGAGGCGGAGACTCAGTTGATGTTTCAGGATTGTCGGTGAACCTGGAATGCCCTAACGGTGAGTCCTTTCGGTCAGCAGGCGGGCGCAAGGTAGGTGCCGGACAGGACGGCAGCACCCGACCGGTCCAAAAGCCACTCTCCGTGTAGCGTGGAAAGACACTTGCGCGTGCGGCGGGTTTTGACCCGTCCACTGAGGAGGGCCACCTTGATTACCATTACGCGTCCCGGCGATGCCTCGCTAGCGCACACGTTGTTGCGGCTGTTCGTGGGCGTCAACATCGCCACGCACGGTCTGGTGCGAATCGCCTCTACCGGTGCCTTCGCCGAAGAACAAGTCCGGCAATTTGCCTCGACCTGGCTCCCGGCTTTTTCTGTGCGTGCGCTCAGCACCATCGTGCCGTCGGCGGAGTTGCTGATCGGCAGCTGCGTGATTCTCGGCTTGGCGCTGCGGCCGGCCCTGGTCGCAGGAATTCTACTGCTCTGCGCCATCACTTTTGGGACGTGTCTGCGCGAACAGTGGGACGCTGCGGCTTTCCAACTGGTCTATGCGTGCGCCTACGCAGGGCTATTGGCGCGCAGCGACCTGGCCTGGGGCTCCCTCGACGCGCTCCTGGCTCGGCAAGCCATTAGCAAGTAGAAGGTGCCAGGGCCTCCTCCCATAAGGCTCCGAGACAGCGAAGCTCCTAACAGCTCCGAGGATGGTTGCCGCAACAAGGTGTTCACGTCAGGAGGCGTAACCAGGATGACCCCAACTGCAAGCACTCTCCAAGGGATGCGCGAAGCAATTAGCCGCTACGACTTGCTCCGGCATCCCTTCTATCAAGCCTGGAGCGCGGGCACGTTGACCGTTGCCGCTCTCGCGATCTACGCCCGTGAGTACGGCGCATTCATCGATGTCCTTGAATGGGGGTGGAACGCTCTCGATGAGCCCGAGGGTGCCGCCATCGAACGCCATCACGTCGACCTCTGGAAGGGATTCGCTCGTGCCCTCGGCACCACCGTCCTCGATGTGGCTGCGCTTGGCGCTGGAAAGTCGCTTCTCGAAGAAGCGACGCGGTCTTTCACCACTCCGCCAGAGGCAGCCGGCGCGCTGTACGCTTTCGAAGCACAGCAGCCGTCGACGGCTCGCTCCAAGCTCAAAGGCCTCGACACCTACTACAGGTCGCTGCCTGCGGGCGTCCGGCCATACTTCGAAGCCCATGCCTGCGAAACCGGAGAAGAGGCACTTCTCCAGCGTAAACTCGCCCGGATGACCGAAGCCGAGCAGGAACGCGCGACGGCGGCCTGCAGTCGCATGGCGAAGGCGCTTTGGGATGCCCTGACGAGCATCCACGCGGCCGCCGCCTGCTGATAAATTTCACTAAAGCTCAAAAAGACATTACGTCGGACTGACATTCCGTCCGCCGATGTGGCAGCCATCGTGAATTCGCGAGCCGACGACCGATTCGGGACTACACGCGCTCGTCACCTCCATGAGGGAGACGTGGGTCGAGCGCAGCCGACGCCGCTGCCGGGGCCTCAAACCATTTCGATGCGTACCAGTCTTCCCCAAGACCGCCATCCGACGTCGTCTCGTGGTCGCACCCGGTTTATTTCTCACCGCCGACTGTCGTGGCTCACAACTTGCGCTTCTACGTCCGCACCAGTCCGCCGTTTCTGGTAGAAAGACTGAATGTGGATTCGCCTCGGATCCTTTAAGGTGAAAGCCGGTCAGGAACAGCAACTCCGCACCACTTACAATGCACGAGCAGTACCGAAAGTGCGGAGCTGTCCTGGCAACTTGGCGTGCCTCTTGCTCCAGCCCGCCACGCGTGGGGACGACCAGTTTATCGCATGCACTATTTGGGCGTCTCGCAGCGACGGCGATGCCTATGAATCCAGCGGTGCTGCGCAGGAGGTCGTCGCCCTTGTTCGAGAGTACTTTGCCGGTCCACCGTCGTTGAGCTCATACGAGTCAGAGAGCGCCGCGGGTTTTCCAGTCGCAAAACCGTAGTTGGAGAGTTCGCTTCCCTGGGCTGGAGCCGACTGAGTCCGGAGCCACGTCGCGAGCGGGCTACCTTGCCGACGGCTGAATCTCCATCCCGGCCCGCGCGGTGAGTGTCAACCTGCTCGCCTGGAACTCGTTTATGCTTTCGCACAAGCGTAGCTCGCGAACGCTGTCGGGCCGAAAGGAGGAACATTCGTGGCGGAACCGACCGGCGAGCTTCGCAACGGCGACTCACGCGGCAGCGCAAAGCGATCCAGTCAGAGCCTAATGACGGTCCGTGCAAAGCGCGTCGTCTGGGCGCTGCTGTGCCTTGTGACCGCAGTCGGTACAGGTTGGACCATCGCTGTCTTCTTTGGAGGGCCGTTTCCCAGTCTCATCGATTCGGATGCGGCGGTTCCCGCATTGCTTGCCGCCCAGATGCTCAAGGCGCGCGCCTGGGTCCCCTCGAGTTGGTACTACGTGAATGACGAATTTTGGCTCCTGAGCCCGCAGCTGTTTGTCCTCCCATTCGTCTGGGCTTGGGGCGTGTGCAGCCGCGCGTTGGTCGCCGGTAATGTCCTCGGTCTCTGTGTCTCGGGCGCTTGCGTCTTTCTATTGAGTCAGCGGATGACTGGGAGCAGGGCCGCCGCCTTCGTCATCGCCCTCGGCTTGCTGGCACCCTTCGCGCAACTCCAGCGGGACGTGGTGTACGTCCAGTTGGCGTACGGATGGATTTTTGCCTACCTGTGCTTGCTGCTTTACCTCGCAGTGCGGATGACCGAAGCGAACGTACGCACCATCGGAGAGGTGCTCGCTCGCAAGCGGGTCTGGGTGTATTCGGTCCTCGTGGTTCTGCTGTTTGCCGGGAATACGGCGCGCGGACTCATTTACTGGCTCGTGCCAGTGCTCGGAGTAAGCCTGTTCGAGGCCCGCTCGCAAAAAATTCGCCCTCAATTCCTCGCGCTTGCGATGGTCTCCGCAGCGGCGGCGACACTCGGGACAGTCGTTCACTTTATCCTGCGTGCTGGCCGAAGAATCCAGGCCTGGGATGCCATTTTTCGCACCACCGGACACTGGGGCCACAAGCTCGAAGCAGCGTGGCAGGGGTTGCCCTTGCTTCTCGGGACCCCGCCCTACGGTGGCTCGGACTGGTTTACCCCACAGGGAAGCTTGGCGGCAGTGCGCGTCGCGTTCTTCGCTGCCGCAGCAGCCGTCCTAGTTCTTGTGTGGCGGCGGACTGAAGGGACACCGCCCGCCTTCGGCGCACGCGTTGCCTCGCTGCTGCTCGCCTCGGGGGCCATCGCCCTTGTCGTCAGCCGGATGGCGGTGTCGCCTTTGTCCATACGTTACTTCCTTCCTCCAGCTCTCCTCGCCTTAGTCACGTTGCTAGGAGCCTGTGCGCGCCACTTCGGACCGCGAAGTCTTGCCTTTTTTGCGGTGGCGGTCCTCTTCGCTGCCGGTTTCAGTGGCGGCGGGGCGCTCCGCACCGCGACGCTGGCCTCTGCACCCCTGTCGAACTGCGGCGGCCTGTCTCGGCTGTGCACGCCACTCGCCGTCGCCCGTGCCAACGGCCTGAATGTTGGTTTCTCCACCTATTGGAATGCAAATGCCTCCACCCTCGCCAGTAGAGGCAACATTCGGGTCTGTCCCATTAGCCCGGACCCTCCGCTGAAACCGGAGCGCTGGCTCACCTCAGATGATTGCTTTTCGCCGGAGAGCTACCGCGCGGGCTTCTTCGTCCTTGTCGGGACGGAGGGACGCGTGCTCGTCGAGACCGGTGCGCTAATCTCTGCCCTCGGGCTGCCCAATCGCCGCGAAAGCGCGGGTGACATGGAGCTTTGGCTGTATGACGCCTCGCCTAAGAGGGACTGGAGTTGGCTTTCGCTTTAGGGAGCACGCGCCGAGGGTGGCGGCCAGCGGTGGTAGCTGACCGCCCAGGTCAAGAGCGCGCCACTAATCACCGACCGCGATGAAGACTCGTTCTGGCAAGGCGAGCCCACGGTCCGCAGGGCGAGTGGCGCTATACGGGCGTAATTCCGCACGCCGTCGCGGGCACCTGACCCAGTAAACGCATGTGCACAAAACTGGCTACCTTCGTTTTGCTCTTGGCTCCGTCATGGCAAGCGGCCCAAGCCCAAACGCCTGAGAGCAGTCCAAGATGCCGCCCGCTGCCCGCGTGCCAGATGCGTTGGAAGTACCTTATTCTGGGCCTTTGGGACATGCATGTGCACCTGTCCGAGGTGGGACCGCGGGTCCTGCCGGTCCTCGTCGCGGCAGGAGTGACTGATGTGGCGCTCTTTCACGCAAACGCAGTCGAAAGGCCTGAACGCGGGCGGAAGGCCCTTGCCTAGAAGCACGGCTGGCCTAATGGCACACGTAGGCGCGCGGCCCCACGCGCTGGCACAAGTCCGGCGCACCGTCGTGCTCCCACACGTCCACCAGCCCCGTCCGGCGTGCGAATTCTGCAAAAGCCGGGGACGTCCGGGCCGCCTGACCCGCCTGGCTCCACAGCATGGGGAAGGCCAGCGAGTCATTGCCAGTCGGGGCGCTTTGCAGAAGCTGCAGCCCCTGGGTCGGCTGGCCGAGGCGGATGAGCGCATAGGGCACCGCGCCCACCACAACCGCCGGCCGGGTGGCGAGATACTTATCGATGAGCGCCAGCGCCTTCGCGCGCGCCTGGGCATCGCCAAACATCCCGCGCGCCAATATCTCCGACGAGCCCGCGGGGAGCTCCGGGCCGAGGGCCTGCAGGGCTCGCGTCATCTGCCGGACCGCCTCCTCCGGGTGGCCGCGCGCGCTGGCAAGAGAGGACAAACCCATGCCAACGTGAGCCAGGCCGAGGTCCTGGGCGCGCAGAAACATACGTTCTGCCCCATCCAAGTCGCCTTCATTCAAGGCGCCGACACCGCGCCACAGCGAGGCGTTGGGCAGGATGGGGTCGATGCTCAGGACGCGGTCGAGTAGCTGGTTGCCCTGGCGCAAGTAGCCGTGACCCACCCGCGTGGTGGCGAACCAGAAGTTGGCGGTGACGTCGTCCGGGTCCAGTTCCAGCGCACGCTGAAAGGCCTCTTTCCCCTCCAGGAAGCGCCTTCGCGTTTCGTAGACCAGCCCGAGCGCCGCGTGGGGCTCGCCAAGCGATGGGTCCAGCGCGATGGCGTGGCGGGCGGCCTCTTCTGCGGCGGCCAGGGCAGTGTCGTACTCACCCACCTCATAGATGGGCAGCAGGACTTGCAGCGTTGCCAACCGCGACCAGGCGCGGGCGTAGCTGGGGTCGAGCCGGAGGGCCTTCTGGAGCAGGCCGACGGCGTCGCGAAAGTGCGCACCATCGCGCCGGTTGAAGATGGCTGTCGCCTGGAGGTACAGCGCGTAGGCCTCCGCGTTGCTGGTGGCCACCGGGACCAGGCGGGTGCGTTGGTCTCCTTGAAGGACGACCTTCAGCTCCTCAGTAATGGCGCGCGCAATCCTTTCTTGCAGGTCGAAGACGTCCGTCAGGTCACCTTCAAAACTCTTCGACCAGAGGTGGAAGCCGTCCGAGACCTGGATGAGCTGGGCGGTAATCCGTACCCGGTTACCCTGCTTGCGCACCGAGCCCTCTAGGATGTTGCTGACGCCCAATGTCTCGCCGATAGTGCGCAAGTCCTCGTTTTTGCCTTTGAAGTGGAAGGAGGAGGTGCGGCCGGCGACCTTCAGTCCCTTGACGCGCGCCAAGGCGTCGAGGATTTCCTCGGAAATTCCGTCGGAGAAGTACTCCTGCTCCTTGTCGGAGCTGAGGTTGACGAAAGGGAGGACGGCAATGGACGGCGGCCCTTTGGCGTCCGCCGCCGTGCCCACCTCCGCCGCCGTGCCGGCAGGCCGCGCACGGGGAAAGAAGCGCTCCCACGTCAGTTTGCGGGCCGAGGCGTTGAAAGAGAGGGCCGCGACAACCACCCCCACCGCCGCAACCGGGACGAGCCACCACCAGCTCGGCCAGCGCCGCACCGGCGCGCTTGGCATCGCCGCAGTCGCAGAACCGGTCGGGTTGCGAAGCAACTCCAAGTTGAAGCCCAAGTCCCGCGCCGTCTGAAAGCGGCGCCGAGCATCCTTCTCCAGGCATCGTTGGACGACTTGAGCGACGCCGGCTGGAACGTTGGGCCCCAATGGCTCCGGCTCCTTGTGGAGGATGGCGTAGCCGCTTTCCACCACAGCCCCCGGGAAAGCTCGTCGGCCTGAAAGCAACTCGTAGAGGACAGCGCCCAGGCTGAACAAGTCCGTCCGCGCGTCGACTGGGTCACCGCGCACCTGCTCCGGAGACATGTAGCCAGGTGTCCCGAGCACCATGCCAGAGCCGGTCCCGCCACTCGACGGCGACAGCGTCTCGTCCAACAGCCCATGGGGAGTGCCCTCGTGGGCCGCCTCGATGAGTTTTGCAATGCCGAAGTCGAGCAGCTTCACGTGCCCGTCCCGGCTGATGAAGACGTTCTCCGGTTTCAAGTCCCGGTGGACGATGCCGTGCTCATGCGCAGCCGCCAGGCCCTGCGCCATCTGTGCCGTCCACTCGAGCGCCTTGGCCAGCGGGACGGGACCTTTCGCGAGTCGGTCCCGCAGTGTCTCGCCCTGGAGCAACTCCGTCACGAAGTAGGGCTTTCCGTCGTGGAGTCCAACGTCATGGAGGGCAACGACGTTGGGGTGGTTGACGGACCCGGCCAGTTTCGCCTCCCGCTCGAAACGCTCGACAAATGCACCGTCCGCACCAAACGCCTCGGAGACAACCTTGATGGCGACGTCGCGCCCAAGGCGGGTGTCGGTGGCTCGGTACACCTCCGCCATCCCCCCTGCCCCCACCAGGGCAACCACTTCGTAAGGGCCCACGCGGGTGCCCGCAGTCAAGCGCACGGCCCGTACCTTACACCCAAGCGTCCCCGGCCAAGGGCTCTACCAGCGAGAAGGGCAAGTGAAGCGCGACCTTTTCGGCAAAAAGTGGCGCCCAGTTGGACGCGTCGGGAGGGAAGGAGGATCGACGATGGCGTCGAGAAACGGCGAGGTTGCGGCATGGCAAGTAATCCGCGACGGTCAACCCCGGTCGAGAACTGCCTCTCCCAAATTGTCCACGTCTGACTGCGTCGGTCGGGCCGCAGGCCGGCGTTGAGTACCGCTGGCGCAAATACCGCGAGCTTCACGGCGCTGACCTTGCCCGTCCTTTCTCAAGGCCGAGTCTTAGCAGAATCGTTCCGTCCGCGGATGGCGGCCTGCATGATCGTCCCGCGAATCTCGGCGGTGTGGTCAGGTCGAGCGCCTCGCCGTGGGACTGGAGCTGTTTGGCCAACGAAGTTGCCCCAGACCCTCGGTCGTCTTTCGGTCGTCGCCAGCTGCCGCTTCAGCGTCTGTTTGTCTGAAGCAACGCTTTGACGTCCGCGCAGTCGATTCGGAAGGAATTCGAGACACGAACGTGCAGGAGCTTTCCTTCAGCGTACAACCGGTGGACTGTGACTGGACTCACGCGCAGTCTCAACGCAGCTTCCCGAACGGTCAGGAGCGCGGCCGGTACGGCCTTCTGGGACCCCAAGACGGCTGCGCGGCGGTCCGCGGACCAAGGTTGGACCAAATGCTGTCCGTCTCGACGCGCGAGAACTGCTCAGCACGGCCCGGGACGTCTCGACAACCTAGGCGAGTCCTAGGGCGCGTCCTGAGCGACGAAATTAACCACGTTCCTTGGAGCCCAAAAGCCGCGTGCTCGCGGGTTAGTGAGCCTCACGCCACGAATCAGCTGCTACGCTCGCAGTCATTCTATGCGCCTTGCCTCAAGTGTCCTATCCCTCTCGCTGCTCTTCTCGCTGCCCGCGGCATCGGCCGAGCCCTGGGACAGCGCTCCCTTCTCCGCTGACCCCAAAGCCCTACTAACCGCGGCAGATGCCGGCCCACGGCCAAGGACGCCGGTCGAGTCGCTGCTGGATGACACCTCCTACGTGTTCGATGCGGCGGGAGTGCGAACGCTGTCGTGGCACCGGTTGTACCGGGTCCTCGACGCAAAGGCCGCTCGGGGCTACGAGACGGCTACTGCGGTCTGGCATCCTTGGTACCAGGACCGTCCAGAGCTTAGGGCCCGGGTCGTAGGACCCGACGGACGCGTCTCCGAACTCGATTCTAAAACCATTACTGAGTCTCCCCTGTTCCAGGTTTCCGCGGAGGTCTTCTCCGACGCCCGAGTGTTAGCCGGACCCCTTCCAGGGTTCGTCGATGGCGCCATAGTAGAAGTCTTGGAGCAGAGGCGCGACCGCACTGCTCCATTCCGCTCTGGCCTGGGAATCCGCCTCGACCTCCAAGACTTGAACCCCGTCCGGAAAATCCGCATTTCAATCCGCATGCCTAAGAGATTTCCCTTCCATTACTGGCTGAAGGGCACTGATGCCCCCGTACGGACTCGCGACGAAGGCCCGGACCGCTTGGTGACTCTCGAAGCGGGACCGCTCGCTGAGATTGACGCGCCCGAGACGGATGTTCCTCGTGGTGACCCAAAGCGAGCCTCGTTTGGTTTCACTCTCGCAACGTCCTGGAAAGAAGTCGCGCGGGAATACTCGGACCTGGTTGAAGGAAAACTCGCCCGAGCCGACGTGCAAACGGAGGCGCGGCGGATAGTCGGCGACGCGAAGACTCGCGAGGAGGTCGTGAACCGAATTCTCGTCGCGATGAAAGACGTTCGCTACTCGGGCGTCGAGCTCGGCGATGGAGCCTATGTCCCTCGTACTCCCCGAGAAACACTCACCCGCGGCTTCGGAGATTGCAAAGACCTGGCAACGCTCATGGTCGCCCTGCTTAGGGCCAGCGGCCATCCTGCATCGGTAGCCCTTCTCCGAGTCAGCGGCGGCGACGTCGAGGAGGAGCTGCCCACGCTCTTGCAGTTCGACCACGCCATTGTCCGAGTCGAAGGGGCCAAACCGCTATGGGTCGACCCCACGGCGCCCGAGTTCCAGAGCGGAACCCTTCCGCCGGCAGACCAAGGGCGGCAAGCGCTCGTCGCGAACGCGCAGACAGCCGCTCTTGAGCGCATCCCCTTACTCCCTTCGGCCCAGAACCTCGATCGGGTTGTGGTTGAGTTTCAGCTCGCCGAGTCGGGCTCGGGAACGGTCCACGAGACCCACGAAGGTCATGGGTGGGTCGCTTCAGCGTTTAAAGCATTAAGTCGTCGAAGTGAAAAAGAGCGAAGAGAGTCAACCGAGCAGAGTTTTCGACGGACCTACGACGTCGAGACCATAAGCACGGTCGACCAACCAGAGTGCCAGCCCGCCGACGCCTGTCGAATTGGCGTCGCCGGCACGGGCAGCAAAAAGGTGATGACCGGCGATGTCGACGCCGTCGCAGTGCTCGAACCGTTCGCCCCGTTCTGGGAGGTTGCAGCGGAGCTTCGGAGCAATGATGACAAACCAGGCGCTAAAGCGCGACAACAGCCCCTGGAGATAGTGCCCGGCGTCGTGGAAGTGAACTATCTCGTGAAGCCGCCACTGGGTTTCCACGCGCGCACGATGCCTCCGCCGCTTACTCAAGCGCTTGGCCCAGGGTGTTTCACCGCGACCGCAACGACTCGTAGCGATGGAAGTGTTGCCGTCATTTTTCGCATCGACACGGTGAAATCGATTTTCACACCCGGCGAAGTGACCGATTTTAGAAAAGCGACCAACGCATTGCGGCTCGACACCTGGTCGCGAGTGGTTTTCGACTCTGACGTCGCACTTGCACTGAAAGAGGGGAAGACAAAAGAAGCACTCCAGCAAGCCCAGCGCCTTGCCACGCAACAACCCCGCGTTGGCGCACATCAGGCGCGGCTGGCGCGAGTATTGCTCGAAGCGGGTTTCGGCGATTTGGCCCGTGATGCCGCACGACGCGGCACAGAACTCACGCCACAGGACCCGGTGGCTTGGCGAAGCCTCGGCTTCGCCTTGGAGCATGACTCTCTTGGTCGTCGCATGCATCCGCAGTTTGACTTAGCTGGCGCGGTGGCGGCCTACCGAAAGGCCAAGACACTCAAACCAGAGCCCACAACCGTTGGCGCAATGGCTTGGGTACTCGAGCACAACGCCCAAGGAGAGCGTTGGGGAAGAGGAGCGGGCCTTGAGGAGGCGATCGCCGAGTACCGCGAATTCACCAGGCTGAAAAAGTCGCACGATGCGGACCCCTTTATCCTCGCGGCAGAGCTCTATCTGCGCAAGTACGACGAGGTCTTGACCGAAGCGCCGCAGGCGCCACAGACTGCTTTTCGGGACCAGGTCTGGGTCACGGCTGTAGCGGCTCGGAAGGGTGTTCCGGCAGCGCTCTCTCAGGCAGAGCAGTTGACAGCGTCGGACGACCTCCGAAGGGCGTTGCTCCTACAGACGGTGCCACATCTGCTACGGCTACAGGCCTATCCTGAGGCCAGTGCCCTCTTTCACGCGGGTCAGGGAGCACAGGCCGACGCACAGAGTCGCCTGGCCGATGCCGTCCTTCCGTCGCTCAAGACACGCGACAAATGGGGGATTTCCTCGGGTGACCCACGTCTCTTGGTAGCCCGCCTTCTCGAGGTCGCACTGGATCCTGAATCATCACCAAAGGCCATCCAAGGGCTGCTCGCGACCGAAGCTCTCGACGAGACCAAGCCGGGTGACCTTAAAGTCGGCTCACTGATGCTGAGAGCCGTCACGTCCCCGCTAAGAGGCCTTCAGCTACCTCGCGAGGTTCTCCTCGATTTTTGTATGGCAAGCATTGACTGGACGGCGTCTGGAGATGGACGCGTGGGATGGCGCCTACGCGGCACCGTAAAAAACAGCGCCAACCACATTGATTTATACGTTGTAAGGGAAGGCGACGACCTCAAGCTTCTTGGTGCAGCACCCGGGCTGGCGCCTCTGGGCGTCCGGGCGCTTCGGCTCATAAAGCTGGGGCAGCCGGACCAGGCGCGTCAGTGGCTAACCTGGGCGCGAGATTCCATAACCGAGCTTCCGAACTCAGGAGGTGACTTCTGGCTCTCCTACCTCGAGCTCTCGCACGCGACCGACCTCGCATCCGATGCGGGATTGCTGGCTTCAGCGACGGTACTCGCGTTGCACGGACCCTCAGACGTTGGGGTCGACCCCATCGCAGAAGTCCGAAGGCGAGCTGGCGAACGACTGGCCTCGTCGCTCGACTGGCTCTTAG